>JANQLM010000024.1 GCA_028280635.1 Halieaceae bacterium
CTCCAGCAGCTGGCGGGCCTCACCCTGCTGGGCCTCGCTGCCACCCTCCGCGACTTCTTCCAGGATGCTGCGCGCGCCGTCGTGGTCACCCATATCGATATAAGCGCGAGCCAGGTCCAGCTTGGTGGCAATTTCGTCGCCGTCCGCGGCGAATACCAGGCCGTCGCCATCACCGCCGTCGGAACTCATATCGAGTTCCAGGTCAGCGAGGTCGGTATCGCCGACGTCGTCCGAGAGATCCAGCTCAACACCATCGAGATCGGAATCCGTGTCAAGGCCGGCGCCGAGGTCGAGGCTTTCATCTGCCGCCTCGCCGAGCATATCGCCATCCTCGAGGCCGCCGGCGAGGTCCGCCAGGTCCCCCTCGTCGTCGTCATCCAGGGACAGGCTCATGCTCTCGAGGTCGGTATCATCACCGAGCTCGCCACCCAGACCCTCGAGATCGTCCAGCAGGTCGTCGTCAGCAGTCGGCGCGGAGTCGTCCTCGCCGAGGCCTTCGAGCTCAAGGTCCGGAAGCTCAATTTCGTCCATATCACCGGCGTCGTCGCCGATGTCCAGGCTCAGGGAGTCGAGTTCATCGGCGGCGTCTACCGCGGGTTCGGGCGCTACTTCCTCGCTGAAGCCGGCCGCCAGTTCCTCGGCGTCCTCCTCCAGGCTCAGGCCTTCGAGCTGCAAGCCGCCGTCAGCGCTGCCCGGCTCCGCTTCAGCGTCGGACCCGATGTCCATATCGAACTCGAGACCGTCGTCTTCGTCGGCAGCGGTGTCTTCAAGCTCGAGCCCGAGATCGTCAGCACCCGCCTCAGCAATCCCAAGCTCCGCACTGGCGTCTTCGAGGTCGGTTTCGAGGTCGGTCTCGAGGTCTAAGCCAAGCTCTTCAGTATCATCATCGAGATCGTCCAGCGCGGTTTCATCAAAATCCAGGCCCGCGTCATCGCTGTTGTCGGCCGTCATGTCGTCCAGGTCGGCATCGAGACCGAGGTCCACGGTCTCTCCCAGGCCAGCGTCAGCGGCCGCCTGTGCACCGCCGGACATGCTGGCACGCGCCGCCTCGATGTCGGCCGCGGTGATGGTCGGATCAGGCAGGTCGTCCAGCCAGACCTCACCACCATCCACCGCCTCCAGCAGGGAGCGTGCGCGCTGCAGCACATTCTCGTCGCCAATCACCTGCAGGTCGGCGTACTGCTGTTGGAATTCGCCGCTCTCGACCATCTCCACGCAGGCTTCCATGAGCTTGATGCGATAGTCAGTATTCGCCGGCTCCACCGCAATGGCTGCTTTCAAAAGATCTACCGCCTGCGGGAAACGACCGTAGGCAATATAGATATCCGCTTCCGCCAGTGCGTCACCGGATTCAAACTGGGCGGCGTAGGCCTGCTCGTCAGGCGCGCTGTAGCTGCCCGCGACGGATTCCGGCGACTCTACCGATTCGTCACCGGCCTCGTCTTCATCGAATTCGTCGACCAGCAGGCTGTCCTCGCTGAGGCTGACATCGGCAAACTCGTCTTCACCCCCACTGCCCACGGCCGCGGCGGCCATCGGCATCTCCTGGTCTTTTTTGCGGCCCAGCTTCGGCACGGAAAGCTTGAGCTTGTCGCGCAGCAGGAAGACCACCAACAGCAGCAGCACCAGCAAGGCGCCGGCCACATAAATGATGTTCTCCATGACCATATCGAGAATGGTCGGCGCCGGCTGAGGCATGGGCTGCGGCGCGGGCCGTGCTGGCTGTGGCGCGGGCTGCGGCGCAGGCTCGGGTTCCTGGGCTACCGGCTGCTCCGGCTCGGCCGGTGCTGCCGGCTCCAGAGACTCGATAATGCCTTCCTGCACCTCCGGCACACTGTCGACATCGCCACCTGCGCGCTCCAGGGCGTCCTGCAGCGCGGCGATTTGCTCATTCTTCAGAGAGATCAGGCGCTCCTGCATCTCCATCTGGTCTTCCATCGCAGACAGGCGCGTGCCGAGCTCAATGTTCTCGCGACGGGCGCGGTCCAGGTCCTCCATGCGGGCACTGACGTCGCCGCTCATGGAGGTGTCATCGCTGCTGTCTACCCCGGCAATCTGCAGGTGGCCTTCACCGCTGTCACTGCCGGCGACGCCAGAGACATCAAGACCCTCGGAGGCATCCAGACGGTCAACGCCACTGACGCCGCTCTGCCAGCGCCGGGTCTGGCGCTGCACCTCAGCTACCGCTTCGTCGAAGCTCTGGGGGGTAATATCGCTGCCACTGGGCAGCCTCAGCACATAACCCGCCTTGAGTTGATTGATATTGCCACCGATAAAGGCCTCTGGATTCATGCGCTGGATGTCCAGCATGGTCTGTTGCACGCTGGCGCCGCTGGGCCGACCGGCCGCGGCAATCTTCCACAGGGTGTCAGAGCGCTGTACCAGGTACTGTTGCCCGCTCATGGGCCGCTCGGTGGCCTCGGCATCGTACTGGCGCTGACTGGCGGACTGGCGGGAGGAACTGGCGGTGCCGGCATCCGCGGGGACGGTGTCCGGCGCGCCGCCGCGACCGCCGGACGGACGGCCGGCGGGACGCTGGATGGCGGAGGCGCGGGCGGTGATGCCGCTGTCGTCACCGGCGAAAATTGGCGGGTCCAACAGAACGGTGTACTCGCGCAACAGGCGGCCGGAGGGCCAGCGCGCTTCAACAATGAAATCCAGGTAGGGCTCGCGTACCGGGTCGGAAGAGCGAATCTGCAGGACGGCGCCGCCGGCGGGGGTGCCCACCACTTCAAAGCGCAGGCTGGTCAGGAAATAGGCACGTTCAACGCCGGCCCGGGAAAAGTCCTCGCGGGTCGCAAGGCGCACTCGAATCTGGCTGGGGTCAAGCTCGCCAATCTCCAGCAGCTTGACCTCTGCAACGAGGGGTTCATTCAGGTAGGACTTCAGCGTGAGTTCGCCCAGCCCCAACGCGGCCACGATCCCGGGGTTCAACAACCCGAGAATGAGAAGCACTGACGCACACTTACGCTTCATAAAGTCGCCTTATTATTCTAATGACCGTTTTACCGCCATCCCCTAGACAACGGTCTCGTTTCACCGAACCAGCATCCCGGCGCGCCGGAGCTCTGCTGATAACTCGCGGGAAGCCCAGGAAGTCACGCTCCTGGTGCCGACTGACTATCCCCTGCATATCCCCTGCATGCCGGTCGTCTTCCTGCTACCACCTGGTCTATCGCCTGGCCAGCTTGCCGGCCAGTCACTGATCTGCGAAGGCTGTGTTACACACGACAAGCAAACATCCGATCGATCAGTTGATTCGCAGCTTACTCAGTCCCCTTTTGATCTGCGAGCTAAAAATGTCGAAAAGTGACGATTTGTGCGTTATCTCCGGCCATTGTTGCTGCCGACAGCGCTTTCCCGCAACACCCTCGAATAGAACTGAGGTACTGGGTCAAGGTCTCCCGCAGCGCTTTTTATTGCCGTTCAATTGCCACTGCATTTTGTTACAGCTTGATTGCCGTCCACTGCTACCCCAGGTTTTGGCCTGCCGCATGCGTCGAACAGCGCTGAATTGCCGCCGCAAGAAAACCGCAAAACCTAGAATATTCCTATACTTACGGGCGTAAGTATCTTTTATAAATGAGCTTTTAGCAAGCACTCGGCAATCTGCACACTGTTGAGTGCAGCGCCTTTGCGAACGTTGTCCGAGACCACCCAGAGGTCGAGTCCGCGCGGGTGTGAAATATCCTCTCGAATGCGCCCGACGAACACCGGGTCGGTCCCCGCCGCCTCTCCCACGGCGGTAGGGTAACCGCCATCCTTGTGCTCATCGATCACGGTAATACCTGGAGCGGCCTCCAGCAGGGCTCGCGCCGCATCAGCGCTGAGCTTGTCGCGGGTTTCGATATGCACGGCCTCGGAGTGACCGTAAAACACCGGGATTCGCACGCAGGTCGGGTTGACCTGAATGCTGTCGTCGCCAAGGATTTTCTGGGTTTCCCACACCATCTTCATCTCTTCACGGGTGTAGCCATTGTCCTGGAAGCTGTCGATGTGCGGCAGCGCGTTGAATGCAATCTGCGCCGGGTAGACCTGCGCTTCCGCAGGCTGCCCATTGAGCAACCGCGCGGTTTGCCCCGCCAGCTCCTCAATGGCCGATTTGCCCGTGCCGGACACCGCCTGGTAGGTGCAGACATTGATGCGCTCGATACCTGCCGCGTCGTGCAGCGGCTTGAGGGCCACCAACATCTGGATGGTGGAACAGTTGGGGTTGGCAATGATGCCGCGCGATGAGTAATCGGCGATGGCCGCCTCATTGACTTCGGGCACAACCAGCGGGATATCCGCGTCGCGCCGAAAGTGCGAGGTGTTGTCGATCACCACGCAGCCCGCAGCAGCGGCGCGCGGCGCATACTCCGCAGAGACGCTGCCCCCCGCCGAGAACAAACCGATGGCAGTGTTGGAAAAATCAAAGCTCGCCAGGTCCTGGACCGTATGCGCCCGATTGCGGAAATTCACGGTCGAGCCCGCCGAGCGGCTGCTCGCCAGGGGGTACAGGGTATCGACCGGGAAATCGCGTTCTTCGAGGATCTCGAGCATAGCCTCGCCCACTGCCCCGGTCGCGCCAACGACCGCTACATTCACCTTGTCACTCATCAGGCTGACTCCTCAAGCATCTGCGTCTCCAGCGCGGCTACCACCGCATCTCCCATGGCGGTAGTGCTCACCTGCTGGTCCGCGTCGGTGCAGATATCCGCCGTGCGCAGCCCGTCGTCCAACACCCGGCTGACAGCGGCCTCCACGGCGCCCGCCGCCGCCGGGGCATCCAGTGAGTATCGCAGCATCATCGCCACCGACAGGATGGTGGCCAGGGGATTAGCCAGGCCCTGGCCCGAGATATCCGGCGCGGAGCCGTGACAGGGCTCGTACATTCCGCGAGACGTCACGTCCAGGGACGCGGAAGGCAGCATACCGATAGAGCCGGTCAGCATGGCGGCGGCATCGGACAGGATGTCGCCGAACATATTGCCAGTCACCACGACATCGAACTGCTTGGGGTCGCGCACCAGTTGCATCGCCGCATTGTCGACGTACATATGTGAAAGCTCGACGTCGGGGTATTCCGGGGCGAGCCGGTCCATCACCTCTCGCCACAGCACCGTGACTTCCAGCACGTTGGACTTGTCGACCGAGCACAGGCGACCATCGCGCTTGGCGGCTGACTCAAATGCCAGCCGCCCGATACGCTCGATCTCGGACTCGCTATAGACATAGGTGTTAAAACCCTCGCGCTCGCCGTTTTCAAGGGTGCGGATGCCGCGCGGCTCCCCAAAATAGATACCCCCGGTCAGCTCGCGGACGATAAGAATGTCCAGACCCGCCACCACTTCCGGGCGCAGGCTGGACGCGCCAGCCAGTTGGGGATAGAGGATGGCCGGGCGCAGATTGCCAAACAGCCCCAGTTCAGAGCGTATCTTCAGCAGACCCCGCTCGGGTCTGAGATCGCGCTCCACCGCGTCCCACTCCGGCCCACCGACCGCGCCCAGCAGGATGGCATCCGCCCTGCGCGCCCTGGCCAGCGTATCGTCAGGCAGCGGCACGCCCGCAGATGCCAGGGCAGCGCCGCCGATCAGGCCCTCGTCCAACTCCAGCGCCAGCCCAAAGCCCTCCGCCACCGACTCCAGCACACGGCGCGCTTCCCCCACCACCTCCGGGCCGATATGATCGCCCGGCAGAATCAACACCCGGCGCGTCATGCGCCCCGCTCCGCCGACACCGCGTCGAACAGCCAGGGGCGATCGCGGCGCGCCTGCGCCTCGTAGTCACGGATGCTACCCGCGTGCTCCAGGGTGATGCCGATATCGTCGAGCCCGTTGAGCAGTCGGTAACGCCGGTACTCCTCCACTTCGAAGGCGGTTTCCGTGCCGTCCGCTTCCACCAGGCACTGGCGCTGCAGGTCAACGGTAAGCTGGTACCCCTCAGCGGCGTAGAGGGCCTGGAAAAGCGCATCGACCTTGGCGGCATCCAGGGCCAGCGGCAGAACGCCGTTCTTGAAGCAGTTGTTGTAGAAAATATCCGCGAAGCTGGGGGCGATAATGCAGCGGAAACCATAATCCTCCAGCGCCCAGGGCGCATGTTCCCGGGAGGAACCACAGCCGAAGTTCTCTCGCGCCAGCAGTACCGAGGCGCCCTGGTAGCGCGGGAAGTTGAGGGGGAAATCCGGATTCAGCGGACGTTGGCTGCAATCCTCGCCCGGCTGGCCTTCATCCAGATAACGCAGTTCGTCAAACAGGTTGGGGCCAAAGCCCGAGCGTTTGATGGACTTGAGAAACTGCTTGGGAATAATCATGTCGGTATCGACATTGGCGCGGTCCATGGGCGCTACCAGGCCCGTGTGTACGGTAAACGGTTTCATGCCTCACCTCCCGCGGGCTGTTTCATCTCCAGCTCCCTGACATCCACAAAGTGACCCGTCACCGCGGCGGCTGCCGCCATCGCCGGGCTGACCAGGTGGGTACGCCCGCCAAAACCCTGCCGGCCTTCGAAGTTGCGGTTTGACGTGGAGGCACAGTGCTCGCCGGGGCCGAGCTTGTCGGCATTCATGGCGAGGCACATGGAGCATCCCGGCTCACGCCATTCCATACCCGCCTCGAGGAACACCTGGTCCAGTCCCTCTGCTTCTGCCTGGGCCTTCACGGCACCGGAGCCAGGCACCACCAGGGCCTGTTTGACACCCTCGGCTACCTGGCGGCCACGCACCACGGCGGCGGCTGCGCGCAGGTCCTCGATGCGAGAATTGGTGCAGGACCCAATGAACACCCGGTCCGGGCGGATATCGGTGATCGCCTGGCCCGCCCGCAGGCCCATGTATTCCAGGGCCCGTTCCACCGCGCCGCGGCGGGTGTCATCGTCGATGCTGGCCGGGTCCGGCACACGGCCGCTCACCGGGAGAACCATTTCCGGCGAGGTGCCCCAGGTCACCTGGGGGGCGATGTCCCCGGCCCGCAGCTCCACCACGGTATCGAAGCGGGCGTCCGCGTCCGAGTGGAGCTGGCGCCAGTCCTGCTCGGCGAGATCCCACAGCTCACCGATGGGCGCAAAGGGCTTACCGCGCACGTAATCCAGCGTCACATCGTCCACTGCCACCAGGCCGATCCGGGCGCCGGCCTCGATCGCCATGTTGCACAGGGTCATGCGCCCCTCCATGCTCATGGCGCGAATCGCTTCCCCGGCAAACTCAATGGCGTGACCGGTGCCACCGGCAGTGCCAATCTTGCCGATTACCGCCAGCACCACATCCTTGGCGGTGACCCCCAGCGGCAGTTCTCCATCCACCTGGACGCGCATATTCTTCATCTTCTTCTGCACCAGGCACTGGGTGGCGAGCACGTGCTCCACCTCGGAAGTGCCAATGCCCTGGGCCATGGCGCCCAGGGCACCGTGGGTCGCGGTATGGGAGTCGCCACAGACCACGGTCATTCCCGGCAGGGTCGCCCCCAGTTCCGGGCCGATCACGTGCACAATGCCCTGCCGCCGGTCGTTGATCTCGAACTCGACAATATTGAAGTCGCGACAGTTCTCATCAAGGGTCTGTACCTGCAGCCGTGACACCGGGTCGACAATCCCCGCAACCCCGCCACTGCGCTCGTCGCTGGCGGTGGGTACGTTGTGATCCGGGGTGGCCAGGTTGGCGTCGATGCGCCAGGGCGCGCGCCCGGCCATTCGCAGACCTTCAAAGGCCTGTGGTGAGGTCACCTCGTGCAACAGGTGACGGTCGATGTAAATCAGCGCGGACCCGCCGTCGAGTTCCTCGACCAGATGGCGTTCCCAGAGCTTGTCGTAGAGGGTGCGTGCAGTCATGGCGTGGGTCTCCCAGAGGAAAGAGCGCTAGTCTAGGGTTCGCCCATTGATAAAACAAATTCATATTTTTTATCGATAGCATTCCTTTCTGGAATGCAAAGAAGGATCGGGATACTCTGGGCGACCATGGACACACAGAGCCTTGAAGCCTTCCTGCAGGTGGCGGAAAACGCCTCGTTTTCGGCGGCCGCCGAAGCCCTGCACATCACCCAGCCCGCGGTGAGCAAGCGTATTGCCGCTCTGGAGCAGCAACTCGGTACCAGTTTGTTCGACCGCATCGGCCGCCAGGTCAGCCTCACCGAGGCCGGCCATGCCCTACTGCCCCACGCCCGGGCGATCAGCGGGCATCTGCTGCAGGCACGTCAGTCTATCGACGACCTGTCCGGGCAGGTGGCTGGCCGTCTGCGCCTCGGCACCAGTCACCATATCGGCCTGCACCGCCTGCCGCCGGTACTGAGACGCTATAGCGAGGCCTATCCCGAGGTTGCTCTCGACATCGATTTCATGGATTCCGAACAGGCCGTCGACGAGCTGACCCGCGGCAAGGTAGAACTGGCCGTGGTCACACTGGCGCCCGAGCCGGAGCCCAGCATCGTCTATACACCGGTGTGGGACGACCCGCTGGACTTCATGGCCACCGCTGAGCACCCACTGTGCCGGGAGGGCAAGCTGTCGCTGGCCACCCTCTGTGAGTACCCGGTGATTCTCCCCGGACTCAGCACTTTCACCGGCCGCATCGTGCGCCAGCTTTTCGAAGCTCGCGACCTGAAGCTCGATATCAGCCTGTCCACCAACTACCTGGAGACCATCCGCATGATGGCTGCCGTGGGGCTGGGCTGGACGCTGCTGCCGAGAACCATGCTGCAAGCACCGTTGGTCTCCCTGCGGGTGCCGGGTGTGACGCCCCAGCGGCAACTGGGCCTGCTATACCACCGCAATCGCCGACTCAGCAACGCGGCGGAGGCCTTTATTCGCCAGTTGGTTTGACCAGGTTGGAGAACATGCTGTCGAGACGCGCCTGGTTGGCATCGAAGGCCCCGGGGTCTGGCAGGTAGAAGGTGCCACTGAAACGGCATACCAGACGCTCACCACAGCGAATAAACCCACTGGCAAATCCCACCCGGCGCTTAACCGACACCTGGTCCGCCTGGGCTTCCAGCCAATCGCCCTCGCGGGCGGCGGACATGAAATCGAAACCGAGGTTGAGGGTAGGCGCCGGCAGCGGTTCGCCGCGTTCGGTGTTAATCGCCCAGGCGGCGGCCATGTCCCCGAGGGTCATCAGCACCCCACCGTGGCAGATATTGAGCAGGTTGGTGTGTTTGTCCAGCACCGCCATGCCGATGGCGGGCGGGTTGCCCTCCCGGCGGTACACCGGCTGCAGCTGGTCGATGAACCCCAGTTCACCCTCAAGTTTCTGGAAGCCTTCCGGCACCTCCCTGCCCATTCTGTCTCCTCAATAAATTCCCATATTCAGGCCGGCCGCCAGGGCCTGGCCCAGCTCTTCACAGGCGCGCTCCTGTTCCGGACCCGGGTCACCGCGCAGCACCAGGGGCTCTGCCACCAGCTTCATGGGCACGCCGCGCATGATGCGCTGTACCTGCTTGTCCGTATTGCGGCCATCGTTTCCACAGCTCACCACCAGGCCGTAAGGCCTGTTGAGTTGCAAGGGCTGGGCCGGATAGAAACAGCGATCCAGGAAGTCCTTCATGCCACCGGCCAGGCTACCCGAATTCTCCGCCGCTACCAGCAACACACCGCTGCAGGCGGTCAGCTCATCGATGCCTGCATCCCAGGCCCGGCGCCAGAGCAGTTCCAGGCCGGGCTCCAGCAAGGCGCCGCGCCGGGCGGCGGCAGCCAGCCGCAGTGAGGCCCCGCTCTGGGAGTGGTAGACGATCAGGAGGGAGGCTGGCATGGCCGGTATTTCACCACAGGCGCCGATGCCATGACCATGGCCGATGCCAAATCGCCAACAGGCTTATCCACAAAATCTGTGGATAAGTTAGTGGACAGATGCGCTGCAGCGGCCGTCGGGCATTGGCTGAAATCACGGCGCAAAACCTAGCTAGGATTCACTTTAACTAGTGGTAAATATTTAAAATCAATAGCTTAGCGTTTTTTTATAGGGTTTTTCGGAGGCGTGTTCCAGCAAACCCTATAAATAAAGGGGTTTACGCTCCTCGTGTGCATAAAATCTGACGCTGGCCGTGAGTGGGCGCTCCCGCGCTAAGCGGCATCATGGCTGGCTTCGCCCCTGTGGGCGAATTGCCAGCAGCTATGTATGCGAGGTCTGCGCCGAAAATCGAAGTCGATAGTCTCCGCGGTAATGTCCCTGGCCTGGAACTCCTCGGCCAGCGCCGGGTCAAGCCGAAAGCTGCGCAGGTTGTTGGAAAAGTACAGCACGCCGCCGGGCCGCAGCCTGGCCAGGCAGTTGCGCACCAGGCCGGCATGGTCACGCTGGACGTCGAAATCCCCCTCCATGCGCTTGGAATTGGAGAACGACGGCGGATCCAGGAAAATCAGGTCGTAGCTGTCACTGCACTGTTCCAGCCATGCTCGACAGTCCGCCCTTAGCAAACGGTGCTTATCCGCGCTGAGGCCATTGAGTTCGAAGTTCCGGCGCGCCCAGTCGAGATAAGTATTGGACAAATCGACACTGGTGGTGGAGCGGGCTCCGCCCAGGCCGGCGTGCACCGACACCGCGCCGGTGTAACAGAACAGGTTGAGCATGTCCTTGCCGCGCGCCTCCGCCGCCACCCGCAGGCGCATGGGGCGATGATCGAGGAACAGACCCGTGTCCAGGTAGTCGCCCAGGTTCACCAGCAATCGGGCCCGCCCTTCCCGCACTTCAAAATACTCACCCTCACTGCCGGCGCGCTGGTACTGCGCACGGCCCTTCTGGCGCTGACGCAGCTTGTAGTAGACCTGGTTCTCTGGAACGCCCATGACCTCCGGCAGCACAGCGCGAATCTCCTCCATGCGCCGCTGGGCAGCGTCCGGGTCCACACCCTTCGGGGCCTGGTATTCCGCCACGTGAATACGCCCGTCATAGCGATCCACGGCCACTGCGTACTCCGGCATATCGGCATCGTAGACCCGGTAGCAGCTGTAGCCTTCGCGGTCCGCCCAGCGCCGCAACTGTTTCAGGTTCTTGCGCAGCCGGTTGGCAAACATTTCTCCATGTCCGGCGCCAGCCGTTTTGCCTTCCGCCGCAGACCTGGGCTGCAGGCGGCTGCCCGGCTCCAGGTCGAACAGCAGCAAGGTGCAGGGCAGCGAGCCGTTGTAAAGGCTGTAGCGCTTGCGGCTGCGCAGGCCGGTCGCCATACCGAGTTCCTTCTCGGTGGTGAGCAGCGCTGCGGACCAGCCGTCGAATTCCCGCAGCATGATTTCACCCCAATCGCGATACAGCGCGCGCAGGCTGTCCACGTCTCCCAGCCGCTCACCATAGGGTGGGTTGGAGATCACCAGGCCGTGGGTCAGCGGCTTGTGGGTTGGCCGCTTCAATGCCGCGAGCGGCTTACAAATCACCCGCACCAGGCCCTCCAGCCCGGCCTCGCGAATATTGCCCAGCGCCTTGTCGACCACCGGTCGGCTGGCGTCGTAACCGCGCATCTCCGGCAGTTCGCGGGCCCTGCCGCGCTCGGCGCGGGCGCGGGCGTCGCTGAGAATCGCGCGCCACTGGTCCGGGTTGTGCTGGGGCAGCTTCTCAAACGCCCAGCGCCGGCGGGCCAGCCCGGGCGCGATATCCGCCACCATCATCGCCGCTTCAATCAACAGCGTGCCGGAACCGCAGAGCGGGTCAATCAGGCTGCCGCCACGAGCGGCAATCCCCGGCCAGTCCGCGCGCAGCAACAGGGCGGCGGCGAGGTTTTCCTTCAGCGGGGCGCGACCGGTTTCCCGCCGGTAACCGCGCTGGTGCAGACTGGCGCCAACAAAATCCAGGCTCAGCGACACCCTTCCCCGGTGCAGCCGCGCCTGGAAGCGCAGGTCCGCCCCCTTGCGGGCCACCGAAGGCCTCGCCAGGCCGCGGCTGCGGAAGCGGTCGACGACGGCATCCTTGACCCGCTGGGCACCGAACTGGGTGTTGCGGATGGCCCGGCTCTCGCCGCTGAAATCCACGACAAAGCTCAGGCCCTTCGGCAGCCACTCCTCCCAGGGCAGCTCGGCCAGCGGGCCGTAGACGTCACCGTTCTCCGGCAGCGGATAGTCCCCGAGAGACAACAGCAGGCGATTGGCCAGCCGGCTCCACAGGGCAACCCGGTAGGCCACCGCCAGCGGGGCTTCGAAGCTGCAACCGGCGACGGTTTCGCGGACGCCGTCTGCACCGAGCTGGCGAAGCTCTTCGAGCAGCAGGGATTCGAGCCCGCGGGGGCATGAAGCGAACCAGGGTTGGGTTTTCATCTTTTGGAAATATAAGTCCTCGAATGTTTATAACAAAACAATGTTGGAAGCTGGCTGGCCGCTTTGGGTAGATTAGGACGACGTGACACAGGGTAATCGACCACCGATCAGGAGGGCGCGAGCGACTATGAAGCGACGCAAAAGGGACATGAACGACCGGGCTTACCACAGGGGATACCAGGCGGGCCTGGTCGGGCGATCCATGGACACTTGCCCCCACAATGCCGAACAGGCACGACAATACTGGTTATCCGGCTGGCGAGAAGGCCGCAGCGATAACCGCGACGGATTCACCGGCGTCTCTGGCGTACATCGCGAACTCCAGCAATAACACAGACCTCCCGGGACGAGCAGGCACATACTGCTGAACCCGGGGAAAGCGGGCCTCACATCTAGTGCAAGCTGCTCTGGGCCAGATCCAGCAACTCCCGGTTTGCCACGGCAAACATGGCAAAGTCCGGTGCCGGCGCCGCATGCAGCTCGGTCAGCATGTTCTGCCAGCGGTTGATCAGCACCGACTCCTGTTCCATCCAGCGGCCGATGCAAAGCTCGGCATCGCGCTTCTCACAGATATGCTTCAACGCCCCTACCGCCAGTGAACGCTGCTGCCACTCCAGGTCCTCCAGGTAAGTATCCCGGGCCAGAGCCTGCCACTCGTTTTCCACCTTGGTGGCCGTCACCTGGGCCGCAAACCAGTCCAGGTCCAGCTTCTCACCCAGCCGGAAGTACAGCTCGGCCACCTCCATGGCCGTGGCCTCGGTACCGCGGGATGCTTCAATAATGCCCATGGCGGCGTAGAGGTACTGGCTTCCGGCCACGAACTGCGCCAGTTCGCTGCTGACATTGCGCGCGGTCAGTTCCTGGTAGCGCGTCCGCACCGCCTCTTCGGCAGCACCGGTCAACAGCCCGGGCAGGGCCGATTCCAGTTCTTCGACACCGGGCTGGAACTCGGCGATGGCCTGGGCGGGGTCAAGCTGGGTGCGGCGATTGCGCAGCAGCCAACGACTGGCGCGGCGCATCAGGCGTACCAGTTCAGCCATGATGTCGCTCTGCACCTCACTGTCCACCTCGTAATCCAGGTCTTCGATGGCCTGCCACTGGCGCTGCAGACCGAATATATCCCGCGCCGTCACATAGGCCCGCGCCACTTCCGGCGTGGTGGCCCCGGTGGACACCACCAACCTGCCGACGAAACTCACGCCCACCCGGTTGATCATGTCGTTGGCGATCTGGGTAGCGATAATCTCGCGACGCAGGCCATGGCCGTGAATCTCTTCGCCGTACTCCTCCAGTATCCGCGGCGGGAAGGCGCCTTCCATCGCCCGCGCCAGGTAGCTGTCGGTGTGTACATCGGAAGCGCCGAGCTGCTCCTTGAGAATGGCCTTGCTGTAGGACACCAGTACCGACAACTCCGGCCGGGTCAGGCCGAGACCGTCGGCACGGCGCTCCACCAGTTCTTCGTCGCTGGGCAGGAATTCCAGGGCGCGGTCCAGGCGACCGTTGTCCTCCAGGCGCTCGATAAAGCGCCGGTATTCGCCGATGCGCCGGGCCGACTCGCTCTCCGCCAGGCTGATGGCCTGGGTCTGCAGGTAATTGTTTTGCAGTACCAGCTCAGCGACGTTGTCGGTCATTTCTTCCAGCAAGCGGTTGCGGTGCTTGGCGGTCAGGTCGCCCCGCTCCACCACGCTGTTGAGCAGGATCTTGATGTTCACCTCATGGTCGGAGCAGTCGACGCCGCCGGCATTGTCGATGAAGTCGGTGTTGCAGCGGCCACCGTTGCGGGCGTACTCCACCCGGCCCAACTGGGTCAGACCCAGGTTACCGCCCTCACCGACAACGCGGCAGCGCAGCTCGGAACCGTTCACCCGCAGGCCGTCGTTGGCCTTGTCACCCACATCCGCATGCTGTTCGCTGCTGGCTTTCACATAGGTGCCAATGCCGCCGTTCCAGAGCAGGTCCACCGGCGCCTTGAGACAGGCCGTGATCAGCTCGTTGGGGGTCAGGGTCTGGGCGTCGATCCCGAATCGCGCCTGCATCTGTGGACTGATTGGCACCGACTTGGCGCTGCGGGAGAACACCCCGCCGCCCTCGGAGATCAGCTCACTGTTGAAGTCTTCCCAGGTGGACCGCTCCAACGCGAACAGGCGCTGGCGCTCTGCGAAGGTGGCCCCCGCATCCGGGTTGGGATCGATAAAGATGTGCAGGTGGTTAAACGCCGCCACCAGTTGGATGGCCCCGGACAACAACATGCCGTTGCCGAACACATCGCCACCCATGTCGCCGACACCGACCACCGTGAACTCGGTGTCCTGGCAGTTGATACCCATCTCCCGGAAATGGCGCTGCACGGACACCCAGGCGCCGCGGGCGGTGATACCCATCTTCTTGTGGTCGTAGCCGGCACTGCCGCCGGAGGCAAAAGCGTCCCCCAGCCAATGGCCGTACTCCGCCGAGATGGCGTTGGCAATATCGCTGAAGGTGGCAGTGCCCTTGTCGGCGGCCACGACCAGGTAGGGGTCGTCCTCGTCCTTGCGGATCACCCGCGGCGGCGCCTGGATGGCGCCGTCCACCAGGTTGTCGGTGATATCCAGCAAGCCGCGGATAAAGGTCTGGTAGCAGGCTATACCCTCGGCCTGTATCTCTTCGCGGCTGGCCTTGGGCATGGCGCGCTTGGCGACAAAGCCGCCCTTGGCACCCACCGGCACGATCACCGCATTCTTGACCTGCTGCGCCTTCACCAGGCCCAGCACCTCGGTGCGGAAATCCTCGTGCCGGTCGGACCAGCGCAGGCCGCCGCGGGCCACCTTGCCGCCGCGCAGGTGCACGCCTTCCACCTGGGGCGAGTAAACAAAAATCTCATAGGCGGGCACCGGCTTCGGCATGTCGGGCACATCGGCGGGCTGCATCTTGAGGGAGATGTAATTACGGGGCTTGCCGGCCGCATCGCGCTGGAAGAAGTTGGTGCGCAGGGTTGCCTGGATCAGCGCCAAATACTGGCGGATGATGCGATCCTGGCCGAGGTTAGGTACCTGGTCAAGGGACTGGATCACCCGGTTGATAACCTCGTTTTCCCGTGTCTGCCGCCACTCATCGTCGCCCTCCAGGTCGGGGTCGAAGCGAGTCAGGAACAGCTCCACGATGGCGCCGGTGATATGCAGGTGCTCTTCCAGGGTGTCGGCGATGTAGTCGGTGCTGAACTGGAAGTTGATCTGCTTGAGATACTTGGCGTAGGCGCGCAGCACGGCGATTTCGCGCCAGTTCATTCGGGTGCCCAGCAGCAGGCGGTTGAAAGCGTCGCTCTCGGCCTCGCCGAACCAGATGCGCTCGAAGGCATCGGTAAACTCGTCGCGCACGGCGTCGATATCCACCGCGCCGCCCAGCGCATACATCAGGCTGAAGTCCTGGATCCAGAACACCTCGCCGTCCTTGTCGCGCACCTCGTAGGGATTCTCGGCGATGACCCGCAGCCCAAGGTTCTCCAGAATGGGCAGCACATCCGAGAGCGGCAGCGCCTTGCCGTGGCGGAACAGGCGGAAACGCAGGTGGCTGTCGTCTTCGTCCACCATGCGGTAGAAGCTCATCTCCAGCCGCCGGCCGGCACACACCGACAGGATGCGGCCCAGGTCCATCACCGCCACACGGGGGTCGAACTGGTCGCGGTAACCCGCAGGGAAGCCCGGGCCAAAGCGGTCGGCGTGTTCGGCACCGTGCTCTTCGCCGTATTCCTCGATCAGGCGATCCCGCAGCCGGTCAACCCAGTCCTGGGTGGTGTCGATAATGCCCGCTTCCAGCTCCGCCAGGTCGTGGTCCAGGCGCTTGTCGGGATCCAGCAGCAGCACAAAGTGAATGCGCACCAGCACCGACTCGGTGAAGAACGTGGTGAACTCACTCTCGATCCCGCCAAGCGTTTCCAGCAGCAGGGTCTGGATGGCGATGCGCTTTTCCGTGGTGTAGCGATCCCTCGGCATATATACCATGCAGCTCACGAATTTGCGGTGGATATCGGGCCTTGCAAACAGGCGGATGCGGCGGCGCTCCTGGAGCTGGTTGACCGCGGTGGACATGCGATACAGCTCCTCCACCGTGCCCTGGAACAGCTCGTCCCGGGGGAACATCTCCAGCACCCGGGCCAGTTCGCGACCTTCGTGGTTGCTCATATCCAGACCGGACATGGCCATGACCTGCTGCACCTTCAGGCGCACCATGGGGATCAGGGTCGGGCTCTCGCTGTACACCGAGAAGGTGTACAGGCCCATGAAACGGTGCTGAAGGATCACCCTGCCGCTGTCGTCGTACTGGTTGATCTCGATGTAATCCGGATAGGCAAAGCGGTGCACACGGGAGCGGATTCGGGACTTGGAGAAGGTAATCTGCCGGTCCAGCATATCGCTGCCTTCACGGGCAGCCGCCTCCAGGTCCAGGGCGAGGTCGAGGCGGCCGCTCGTGCCGCGCAGCTTCAGCAGTCCGAGCCGGGTATCCTGGATATCCACCACATTGTGCTGGTCGCCGTTGTACTGCACACCCAGACACTCGTAGCCGAGCAGCGTCATGTGATTGTCATCGATCCAGCGCAGGAAGGCCTCGTGCTCCTTGCGCTGCTGTTTGTCGACAAGGCTGTCGGCGGCCACCATGGCCGTCACCTCAGCGAGCTTTTCACGCATGGCGCCGAAGTCGTCCACCACGCAGGCGACTTCCGAGAGAATATCCAGCAGCGCGGTGCGGGTGTCCTCGATTTCGGCCTGATCGGTGCTGCGGTCAATCTCGAAGTAGATCAGGCTGACTACCCTGCCCTCGCGCTCGCTGAGGATGCCAGTGAGTTTGCCTTCCCCATCCCGTTCCACGCCGAAGTTCTGGCCGTGCAGCTTATGGATATTGGCGTTGCGGCGATTGAGTTCGCCGCGCGCGGAGTCCAGCAGGAAGGGCATGTCCCGCGACAGGATGACCACCGCCGTATGGTTACTCTCCCAACCGTGCTTTTCGAGGTCCGGGCTGAAGATGCTGACCCTCGCGCCGGCGTCGTCCCACTGTTGCAGTGAGCGGAAGGCGCCGTAGATAAAGCCGTACAGGTTGTCCACGTCCGCATCGCGCAGGTCTTCAGCGGGAAAACTGCGGAAGAAGGTCTTTGCGAGCGCATCCAGCGCAACGGCGTGGGCCGGTTCCGCCCGGCTGGCGATCATCTGCTTGAGTTCGTGCAGCAGCTTTTTCTTGCCCTTGTCCCAGCTCATCTATTCCCCCCGGATCAATGGACTAAGGATAGTGTAGACCCCATGTCGGAGCCGCCGTGTTCAGTCCGCCAGGGACTTGCTGACCACCTCGTAGACGTCTTTGGAAAGCTCAGGCAGCGCCTTGATCGCCTCCAGTGCCCGCTGCATCTGATCACTGCGTTCGCCGTAGCGGCGCCAGCGGGTCAGGGGCGTCAGCAGGCGGGCCGCGATCTGCGGGTTGGCTGCATTGAGCTCAGTCACTACATCCACCAGCAGTGCGTAGCCGGCACCATCGCCGCGGTGGAAGTTGATGGGGTTGGCCGAACAGAACGCGCCCACCAGTGAGCGCACTTTGTTGGGGTTGCGCAGTGAGAAGGCCGGGTGGGTCATCAACGCCTGCACCCGCTCCAGGTTGTCGGGCTGCGGGCACAGGGCCTGCACCTGGAACCACTGGTTTACCACCAGGGATTCGTGCTGGTAGGCCTGGTAGAAATCCGCGAGCAGCTCCTGGCGCTGGGCGTCGCTGCCACAGTTCACTACCGTAGTGAGTGCCGCCTGGCGATCAGTCATGTTGCTCGCCTCACGGTACTGCGCCATGGCCAGCGCCACGCCGTGCTCCCCCGCCTGGGCCAGGTAAGCCAGGCAGGTATTGCGCAGACTGCGCGCGGCGACCTGGGCGGAGTCGGGTCGATATTCCGACGTGGAGGCCAGCGTGTGATAGCGCGCCTCCAGCAGCTCACCCAACTGGCTGCCAATTTCGGTTCGCACCCGCTGCCGACCCTGGTGAATGGCTTCCACGTCTACCACCTCGGCCAGGTCAGCCAGGTAGTTTTCGCCGGGCATACGCAGGGTTTCGGCGACCATGGCCGGATCGAGGCTATCGTCCGCCAGCAGGTCGCGGAATGCATCGATCAGCAGGGGGTCAACCGACCCTGACTGGCTTTCAGTGATTACCTGTATCGCCAATTGCTGGCTGGCGTCCCAGCGACTGAAGCCGTCGCTGTCCCGGCTCATGATGAAGGCCAACTGCTCACGGGTATAGGGGTAGGCAAGCTTCACCGGTGCCGAAAAACCGCGCAGCAGTGAGGGCACCGGGCGCTCCGGCAAACCGGTAAAGGTGAAACGCTGGGTTTCCTCGGTCAGCTCCAGTACCCGCGTGGTGTTGTCTTCTGTTTCCGCGTCCGCGGCTTCACCCTGAAGCTGCAGGCGCAGGCTGCCGGCGTCGCCCAGCAGTCCCATTTCCAGCGGGATATGGAACGGCGCCTTGTCAGCCTGGCCCGGTGTCGCCGGGCAGTGCTGTGACACCGTGAGTGTGTACAGTTCCTGCTCCGCATCCCAGTCATCGCTGACCGTCAGCTCCGGTGTGCCCGCCTGGCTGTACCAGCGCCGGAACTGGGTCAGGTCGCGGCCGCTGGCCGCCTCCATGGCAGCCACGAAATCTTCGCAGGTGACGGCCTGGCCATCGTGGCGCTCGAAGTAAAGGTCTGAGCCGCGGCGGAAGTCTTCCGGCCCGAGCAGGGTATGAATCATGCGCACCACCTCGGCGCCCTTCTCGTAGATGGTGACGGTGTAGAAGTTGGATATCTCGATGTAGGAATCCGGTCGCACGGGGTGGGCCATGGGCCCGGCATCTTCTGCAAACTGGATGCTGCGCAATACTGTGGCGTCCTCGACACGCTTGACCGCACGCGAACCCATGTCCGCGGAGAACTCAGCGTCGCGGAACACGGTGAAGCCCTCCTTGAGGCTGAGCTGGAACCAGTCCCGGCAGGTCACCCGGTTGCCGGACCAATTGTGAAAATACTCATGGGCCACCACCGCCTCCACGCGCTGGAAAGCCTGGTCCGTGGTGGTGTCCGGGTGCGCCAGCACGCAGGACGTATTGAATATATTGAGGCTCTTGTTCTCCATGGCCCCCATATTGAAATCATCCACCGCGACGATGTTGAACACATCCAGGTCGTACTCGCGGCCAAACACCTCTTCGTCCCAGCGCATGGACTGCTTGAGGGAATGCATGGCGTGGTCGCACTTGTCCAGGTCCTTGGCCTCGACAAAGATATGCAGGGCCACCTCGCGTCCGCTGGTGGTAACAAAGCTGTCGCTGACCCGCTCCAACTCACCCGCCACCAGCGCGAATAAATAGGAGGGCTTGGGAAAAGGATCGTTCCACAGGGTCCAGTGGCGCGTCCCATTGACACCGCTTTCAACCAGATTCCCGTTGCTGAGCAGCACCGGGTAACGCTGGGCATCGGCCTCCACCCGCACGGTGAACACGCTCATGACGTCCGGGCGGTCCAGGTAATAGGTGATCTTGCGAAAACCCTCAGCCTCACACTGGGTGCAGAACATGGTGCGCGACTTGTAGAGACCCTCCAGGGAGGTATTGTCCTGTGGCGCGATGCGGGTTACGCAGCGCAGCTCAAACTGCTCCGGTGGTGCCAGCAGGTGGAGCTTCTCGTCGGTCAGGGTGTATGCGTCATCCGCCATGGCCTCGCCATCGATCTCAATTTCCAGCAGCTCCAGCTCGGCGCCATCCAGCTCCAGCACGCCGCCTGGCGCCGCGTCGGGATTACGGCGCAGCTTCAGACGCGCGTCGACCAGGGTTTCCTCTTCACCGAGCTGGAATTCCAGCCGGGTTTCATCGATGAGGTAGGACGGCGGCAGGTAGTCCTTCAGGTAAATGGCGTTGGGTTGTGCGTCTCGCATGGTGATGTTCCGCTCACAGCGCGTGCAGGGCGAGGTGGTAGCCGCCGTACTTGCGCATATTGATAACTCCGCTATCAAAGATCAGGTATTGGCCCTTGATGCCGTTCAACACCCCTTCCACACGGGGCGCCTTGTCGAGATTGAAGGAGCTGACCTTGATGGGGTACTCCGACACCGGGTAGAGGAAATTGTAGTCCTGGTCATTTTCCAGCCGGGTGATCGCCTGCAGGCCGAACTGCGCATGCAGGGCGTCGATCCCCTCGACGGTAGCCTCGAACAGCCGGTCCCGCTCGGCGGCCAACGCGAGCTCATCCACCTCGCCCTTGAGCATGGCCCGCCAGTTGGTGCGATCGTTAACGTGATCCTTGAACAGCACTTCCACCAGCCCGGACTGGTGCCGGCTCTGTACCCGGAAAATAGGCAGGGCCTGCACCGCGCCCTGGTCCATCCAGCGGGTGGGCACCTGGGTGGAGCGGGTGATACCGATCTTGAGCCCGGAGGTGTTGGCCAGGTACACCACGTGGTCGATCATACAGTTGGCTTCGCCCCACTCGGGCTCCCGGCAGGTGCCGGCGTCGTAGTGGCATTTCTCCGGGCTGACGATACAGCTATCACATTGGGCCAGCCGCGTGAAACAGGGGTAACAGTAACCCTGGTTAAAGCTCTTCTTGGTATTCCGCCCGCAGTGTACACAGCTTATTTTGCCCAGGTACTCCAGCGCCAGGCGCTCGCCGATCAGCCCATTCATGGGCACAGTATCCTCACCCAGGGGCATGGCATAGTGCACCGGCTGCTGGTGGTCGGTGACCATCTTGCGAAGCTGCCCTTCGCCAAGCTGGCCGCTCATTCCCCCGATTCTCCGGCAGCATCGTCGGCAAAGCGCAGCAGCTGCTCGGCCTCCCCGGCCGGCTTGCGGCTGCGATCGATATACCCGACACGCTCTTGTTCGGCATGGTGCAACTGGTCGTAGGCAATCACCGCGCCCAGGCAGTGCTCCCGTTGCTCGGCGGTCATCTCGCGCCCATCCGGCCAGCGGCCCAGTTCCAGGGCGCGCTTGAAGGTGGTGTAGAGCTCTGGTGTGATCTGCTCCACCAGGTCCTGGTAATTCACGTCAGTCGTCCTCTTTTTCTATCGGGCCGCGCGGGCCCTGCTGCTGCCTGTGCCGCAAGGCCAGCGGCAACGCCAGCAGGCAACCCAGCAGCAAACCGCCCAGGTGGGCGGCATTGGCAATGCTGCCGATACCCAGCAACTCGGTGGGCGCCACCATGCAGAACACCAGCCAGACCAGCATGAACACGATAATGGCGCGGGGTACCCAGAGCCTGCCGTTCGGCAGCAGCGCATTGTACACCCAGCAGAAGCCCAGCAAGGCATAGACCACGCCCGACATGCCGCCAAACAAAGAGGGGCCGCTGTAGGCGGCCTGGGCCACGTTGGAACCGCCGCCACACAGCAACACCAGGGCCACCAGGTACAGGCCGCCGAGCCGCTGCTCAATCAAGGCCCCCAGCTCCCACAGCCACAGGCTGTTGAAAGTGATATGCAACCAGCCGAAGTGCAGGAATATCGGCGTGATAATGCGCCAGTACTCGCCGGGGCTGGCCCGGAACACCACCTCGCGTCCCTCGATGCTGAATTCCTGGTAAGTCAGCGCGGCAATCCAGGTCAGGGGCGCGCCCAGGTAGTACAAGAGGAAGCCGCAGATGCTCAGCACAATAAGGCAGAGCGTCACCGGCACTGTTCTCAGCAGTTCACGGGGGCTGTTGAAGGTATGGGGCACGTGCTTGGGCTAGTTTGGTTTCCTGGTGGGCTGGACAGACGTGGCAATCACTCTACCAGCGGGTTACCCCAACGCAGCTTGTCGCGACAGCTGGCGTAGAAACTGTGATCCACCGGGTGGATCAGCGTCATGCGGTGGGGTTTCTTGTACACCTCCACGGTGTCGCCGGGACGCGCCGTCATATTGACCTGCCCATCACAGGTCACCGGCGGGTGAATACTGTTGTCCTCGGCAATGGCCAGCCTCAGCCGGCTGTCACCGTCCACCACGATAGGCCGGCTGCTCAGGGTATGGGGAAACATGGGCACTAGCACCAGGGCGTCCAGCGAGGGGTGCATGATCGGGCCGCCACCTGACAGGGAGTAGGCCGTTGACCCGGTCGGCGTGGAAATGATCAGGCCATCGGCGCGCTGGCGGTAGACAAAGGTATCGTCGATATAGAGATCGAATTCGATCATCTGCGCCGAGGTGCCGGAGTTCACCACCACATCATTCAACGCGTCCGCGCGGCCGATCACCTCGTCATCACGCAGAACGACCACATCCAGCAGGAAGCGTTCTTCCGCATCGTACTTCCCATCCAGAACTTCCGAGACCTTGAGATCGATCTCATCCGGGGAAATGTCGGTCAGGAAGCCCAGCCGGCCACGGTTGACCCCGAGCAGGGGTGTGTTGTGCCGCGCCATGGTGCGCGCCGCGCTCAGCATGCTGCCGTCGCCGCCCACCACAATCACCAGGTCGCAGTGTTCACCGATTTCGTCACGCCCGGCCTCGGTCGCGACGCAATCCGGGCAAAGCTTGGCCAGGCGCGGTTCGATATACGCTTGCAGGCCGCGGCTGGCCAGCAGCGCCAGCAGGCTCTGCAGGGTTTCCCGCGAACTTTCGTGGCGGCCCCGGCCAATAAGACCGATCTTTGAAAAGCTGTTTGGCATCCGCCTATTATACGCAGTCATCCGGCGGAGAGTCTCAATGCCCGGCCTTTTCTATGTTGATCCGCTGGTACGCGACCTGGCCTGGGCGGGGTTTTCACCGCTGTTAATCCGCGGCCCGGGCCTGGCCGGCGCAGGCCTCGAACTGACCGATCACTGGCGACACCACCTGGCACAACTGGATCGTGACCCCTCGCCCCTGCGGGAGTTTCTCGGCGACACACCCTGCGGCCGCCTGGGCCTTTACTACGAGCGGCTCTGGCACTATCTGCTGGAGCACGACCCGGACACTGAACTGCTGGCCCACAACCTGGCGGTGCAGGACGGCCACCGCACCGTGGGCGAATTCGATTGCATCTACTGGTGCCGGCGTCGCGAGACCCACGTGCACCTCGAGCTGGCGGTCAAGTTCTATCTGGGCGTGCGGGGGACTGAGCTGTGGCTGGGGCCGGGACAGCACGACCGCCTGGACCAGAAACTGCACCACCTTACCGCCCGCCAGAGCCAGCTCTCCTTACACCCTGCCGCCCGCCCTGTCCTGAGCAAACTCGGCGCCGAACGCTGCATCAGCGTTGTGGATATCAAAGGTTACCTGTTCGCGCCGATCCCCGGCGTGGCTGCGCCGGAGCATCACAACCCGTCGAACCCGCTCAGAATCTGGTACACATGGTCCCAGTTTACCCAGCTAGAGCCACTGCCGGATGACTGGCTGGGCTGGCAGAAAATCCCTCGCCGCCGCTGGCTGTCACCCTATTCCGCTGAGGATGGACAGATTCGTGGAACAGACGAGATGTTCGACCTGCTACAGTCCCGCCTGAAGCATGGCTCGAGACCGGTACAACTGGCCGCCTGCGACGCCGAGGGGCTGGAACAGCAGCGTTGCTTTGTCACGCCGGACAACTGGCCCGACAAATCCCCCGCTACATAAAACGCAGGCACAAAAAACCCCGGCCAGGGCCGGGGTGACAGAGGACACACCAAATGATCTTGTACCGCTATCCTGTAACGCCAAACAGCGGTCTGGTGTAGCGCCCCGCCGTCAGGCGGGGCGCACAGTGCTTACAGCGAACCGGGGATGATCCAGCCAGACCACCAGGCATCGTCAGCGGCCGTGCCGGGCTCTACCGCACCCACGTAGTCCGTGGCTTCGAAGGTGAAGCCTGAGCCGTTGTTCACAGCCTGGAACGGCGGTACCGCCACATTGGCTTCCGGCTGGGTCAATGCGTAGGCCGCATCAACCGTCAGCGGCATTACTACGCCGTCGGGATCGCCGGCATTGCTTTCCACATCGGCCGGGCCGCGGGAAGAACCGTCATAGTAGCCGGCAGTACAGTCGCCGAGTACGTTGTACAGCTCTACCACCGAGACTTCAATGGTGCCGAGGCCGTCCGTGTCGGCGTCGTCGATGCGCACACAACCGCGGGTGTCAAACATGGACACGGAAGTGTTGTAGATGCGCGTCGTCAGGGCACCGCGCAGACGCATGCCAGGCTGGCCGCCGCCGGCGTTGTTCACTTCGCCGCCGATGATCAGGATGTTGGCAAGCGCGCCTTCGGTTTCGGGTACGTACTCGTCGTCAGAGGAGTTCGCCTCGATAGCGCGCGGGTCGTTGCTGCCCACCGGTGCGGCATTGTTGGACTTGACCACGATGCCGAACTGGATGTTGCCCTGGTAGCCTTCGTCGAAGTCGATGTCGTCGTCATCGTTGCCGGTCAGGACAACATAACGAGCGTTCACCGTGCCGCCGAACCACTCGAGGCCGTCATCGAGGTTGTTGTGAATCTGGACGTACTCAACCGTAGTGCCGTGGCCCACGCCCTGCATGGTCAGACCGTTGATTTCGTTGTTCGGACCCGCGACCAGGCCGCCTTCAGCGATGCGCACGTAGCGCACCATGCCGCTATCGTCGTCGGGCACGTTGCCGCCGTAGCGACCGATTACCGTGCCGCCTTCACCTTCAACGTTGCACCAGATCTCGCCCGGGTTGAAGCAGGCGCCGGTGCCGCCGGCACCGTACTGCGGCGCAAAGCCCTGGATGATCACGCCACCCCACTCACCGAGACCGTCGAAGTCTTCGTCCTGCAGACTGGAGAAGGTGATCGGGCTGGCCGCGGTACCCACAGCCATCAGCCTGGAAGCGCGGGTCACCAGCAGAGAACCGTCGTCGAAGGCGCGAACGTCTACGCCCGGCTCAATGGTCAGGGTAACGCCGTTCTCAACCACGCGGTCGTAGTCGGACTGGCTACCGATGAACTGGTTGCCGTCGCCGACAATCACTTCACCGTCGAGGCGGTACTGTACGCCG
>JANQLM010000045.1 GCA_028280635.1 Halieaceae bacterium
CCCCTTGGGCTTGCCGGTGGTGCCGGAGGTAAAAACAATGGTGGCCAGGTCCTGCTCATCCCGCACGGCCGGGTCGGCCAGGTTGGCGCCGGCGGCAACCATCTCCTCCCAGGCAATGGCGCCGTCTACTGGCGGTGCGCCGGGCAGCAAAACGACGGGAATATCGGCCTTGAAACTGCCACGCACCGACTCCCAGTTGGCGGCATTGCCCAGCAGCAGCATCTCGACACCGGAAAAGTCCGCGGTGTAGGCAATGCTCTCGGCATCCATGGTAGTAAAGAACGGCACCGTCACAGCGCCGGAACCCATGATGGCGTAGTCCGCCAGCATCCAGTGGGCGCAGTTGGGGGCCAGCAGGCCGATACGCGCTCCGCTGCCCGCTTCATTGGCCAGCCAGGCGGACGCGGCCCGCACTTCCGCCGCGCCCTGCTGCCAGCTGATTTCCCGCTCTTGGGAGGACCATTTCTCCACCAGCCAGGGCGCGTCGGGCTGCTCCCTGGCCCAGTGATCAATGTCACCCAGCAGGGTGCGCGGCGGCAAGACGACGTTATTCATGGGGCTATTCATGGGCTGTCCCTCGATCGAATTATTCTTAGGTTCGGCGGTTTACTGAAAGTAACGACGAATACTTTAATGCAATCGAATGGGCAAAATACAGCAGCCTACAGGCCGACGACCGAGACGCCCTGTTGGAACACCACGTCTACCGGGATTCCCGCGGTCGCCAGCCTGTCGAGATCGGCCTGCAGGGCTGGGCCAATGCTGCCGAGTTCTGCCATCAGTGTGTCCACCCCCGGGTAATCACCGTCGCCCTGCAACATCAGGATACGACCGCTCAGGTCCCGCACCGCCTCTTCGAACTCGGCAACGTTGACCCGGTAGTGGCCGGTATCGGGATCACGGCTGAAGGCGCCGGACGCCTCAAAGAAATTGAATCGCACCATGTTGGCCTTGCCGTGGGCACTGGAGGCGCCGAAGCGCACCGAGCGGAAAATGCCGGCCAGGAAGGTCACATAGTTATCCATCAGTTCGCCGTCGGGGATCTCTCCTTTCTCACGCAGCTGTTGCACCATGTACAGCCCGAGGATGTCGGCCTTGCCTTCCTCCAGGGCGGAGGAATGCTCCTTGAGAGCCTTGCGCACGGTGCCCTGCCCGTCCAGCGTGTTCTTGATGCCCAGGCCGTGGGCTACCTCGTGGAACATGGTATTGGAGAAGAAGGCGTCGAAGGTGACGTGCTTGCGCTGGTCCTCGGCAATCAGCTCACCGGCAATGGGAATCAGGATCTTGTCGAATTTGGCCTGCATCGCATTCTTGAGCTGCAGACGGCGGGTGCCTTTGGCCAGTTGCACTTCTTCGTCGTTGGGCAGATTGATGGCGATGGTTTTGGCACCGGCGTTGCTGTGGCCCGCGTAGTAGATCGCATCATAGGCGCCGAGGTCAGCGTTGGAGCCCGGCATCTCGGCTTTGTAGGCCCCCGGAACCGGCAGGCCCTGTTGCAGCTCTGGCAGGTACTTTGAAAAGCGTGCCAGGCGCTCGCTCCACTCCAGGTCCTTGATCAGCACATAGGACTCGTAGGCAGCCCGATAGCTGTACAGGCCATCCTCGTAGTTCTCGATAGCGCCGATCACCAATTCCACCTCGTTGTCCTTCATGTCCATCCAGGCCATGTCCGAGGGCTGGTAGTTATCGGTCTCGATGGCATCCGCGCGCAGCCGCAGGTAGGCGGCAAAGGACTCGACCTTCGCCAGCGCGGCTGCCTCGCGCAGCAGCGCTGCCGCCGCCTGCAACTGCGCGGCATAGGCCTCACTGTACGGCACCAGCACGAGGCCGTCGTCTTGATCACGCCGTACCAGGGAGTAAAGACCGTCCTTGCCCGGCTGCTCCCAGGCCTCGAATTCTGCCTTGCTCATGTCTTCCGGGTAGAAACGCGCACCGGCGGGCTTCTCCGCCACACCCTCGACAAACGGCTGGTCGCCTGCCAGGCGATCCCAGGGCCCATAGTTGATATCGGCAAAGCGCCGCTGGGCGGGATCCTCGATGCTGTCGAGTAGCGGCCCGGCCTCGCCATAAGCCTGCAGCCAGAACAGCTCATCCATGATTTCAGAGGCCTGGATCAACAGCTTGAGCATCTGGCGTTGGTCGTCACTGAGGTGGGAAAAATCAGCGGTGAGGGTGAACGGCTCGTAGATGTCGTAGCGAGAGTCCGCGGTGCGCCCAGCGACGCCAGAATCCGGAGCCGGGGCCGGTGTTTCCGCACCCTGCCCCGGTGCGGGTTTTTCTCCGCAACCGGTCATCAGGAAGGCAAGTGTCAGAGTGAATAAAAGTCGAGTCATTCGCATGGCATACCCCGCAAACAGCTATTATTTTTTGTGACTGCGGATAGTAACCCAAATTGATGGGGCAAACGGTGGGCAGTCCGCGCTGGAAAACCTCTCGCGAGCGATGGTTTGCCCGCTAGCGGACAAACCACGCGCGCTGAATCAACCCGCCCCTGACTTCATAAATCGCCACGATCCTAAGCTCCTGGTCACGGCCTGTAATCAGCTCGTGATCGAGGACGTAGTCGCCCTGCACCATGCGTCCGATCAGGGTAGACGTGTTTTGCGGGTGGTCTTTAAACAGCTTGTCATAGGTGGCGCGAATAGCGGCTCGACCTGTCATCGCAGGCTCGATATCGCCAATATTCCTGAAGATTTGCGCATCTTCGGCAAATACGGCGGCAAAGCCATCGACGTCCTGGGCGTTGTAAGTATCCAGTTGTCGTTGCACCACGGCGACGGGGTCCTGGGCCAGCGCGGCCTGGGCAAACAGCGAAAAAGCCAGAAGAGCAAAGCGGAGCATAACGGGTAGCCTGTCCAGGTAGTGGAGTCGGGTAGATGCGTGCTTCTATATAGCACGAACTGCAATTCTGCTTTAATCTGCCTGCAAAAATATAACAACGAGGGGATCGCAGCTTGCCTGCCAATCATTCGAACGCACCATACCCTGAGCTGACCTGGATTGCCGTGATAGTCGGCTGGATCCTGGGTTGCATCATCGCCGTCTCGATCGGCTACGCCGCGCTGATACTCGGCTTTTCCATCGAGGGCTCCGAGCTGGCCGCCATCCTTGGCTTCGGCGTACTGCGTGGCATCCTGCGCCGCAAGAGCATCATCGAAAACAACATCGTCCAGACCATCGCCAGCGGCGTAAACGGCGCCTCCTCTGGCATGATGTTCTCGGTGCCGGCGATCTTCCTGCTGAACTTCCAGGATCGCTTCGACCCGGTGATCCTCACCTTCGGCTGCATTGCCGGTGCCTTCCTGGGCATCGCCTTCATCATCCCGCTGCGCAAACACATGATCGACTATGAGCGCCTCACCTACCCCGGCGGCGTAGCGGTAGCGACTATCCTGAAATCTCCCGGCGCCGGCGTCCGTAAGGCCCTTATCCTGCTGATCGCGGCGCTGATCAGCGCCACCGTGCACGCCATCACCATCAACACCGGTATCTCCAACTGGAACCTCGGCGAGTTGATTGGCCTGCCCAGCTATATGAACGGCATCTGGTACCTGTCGCTGATGACCATCGGGGTCGGTTTTATCGCCGGGCGAGGCGGCATCGCTTTTATCATCGGCGGCTTTGTCGCCTACTGGTTCCTGTCGCCGATGCTGGCGGTCACCAACGGCTTCCCACTGGACCCCGCCACCGGCGAAGTCATCCGCGAGCCCGGTCCGCTGCGCCTGCTGCTTTACCGGCCCGTGGGTATCGGCATGCTGATCGGCGGGGCCATTATGGGTGTGATCCTGGCGGCACCGTTGATTCTCAGCGCCATCAAGTCGATGCAGAAGGCCGCGCAGGTCAAGTCTGACGCCTCCAGCGACGAGATGCCCATCAACCTCCTGTACATTGCCATCGGCGGGGCCCTTGTGCTGCTGTGCTACATGGCAGTGACAGCGGTGGACACCATCGGCATTGGTGGCGGCATCGCTATGGCGGCGCTCGGCACGCTGTGGATCTGGATGGCGGGCATCATTCTCTCCGAGGCCATCGGCCGCACCA
Organism: Halieaceae bacterium; assembly: GCA_028280635.1. GTDB lineage: Bacteria > Pseudomonadota > Gammaproteobacteria > Pseudomonadales > Halieaceae > JANQIO01. The sequence goes on from JANQLM010000045.1 coordinate 4,042, forward strand.
ACTGGTCACCGCTGTCGGGCATGACACTGGTGGGGATTACCCTGCTGATTGTGCTGACCCAGGCCCTGGGCATGGATCGCGCTGATTCGATTATCGCCGCGCTGATGGTGGGGGCCGCCATGTGCGTCGCCATGTCCCAGGCCACTGACCTGATGTTGGACCTGAAAACGGGCTACCTGGTGGGCGCGACACCGCGCATGCAGCAACTCGGCCAGTTTATCGGCGCCTGGCTGGGGCCGATTGTCGTCATTCTGGTGATCTTCGTGCTCGATAAATCTCACGGCCTCGGTTCGGAGGCACTACCCGCCCCCCAGGCCCAGGCGCTGGCCAGCACCATCGACGGCATCATGGGTGGGGATGTACCCACCGAGAAATACATCGCCGGGGCCATCCTCGGCGGCGTCCTGTCGGCCTTTATGGGCGGTCTGGGCATCACCGTCGGCCTGGGCTTCTATCTGCCCTTCAACATCGTGCTGACCTATTCCCTGGGCACCCTGTTCCGGGAGCTGTCCGATCGATTCAAGGGGCAGACCTGGAGTGAACAGGTGGGGATACCCATTGCTGCCGGTGTCATTGTGGGCGAAGCGCTGGTAGGCGTAGGCCACGCCATCGGCATTGTGCTGGACACTTTGTAGGAGGGTTGGACGATGAAATCAATCGGTATGGTATTGCTCTTCCTCGGTTTCGTTGCCGGCGCCTACGCCACCGCGCTGGATGTCGAGAGCGTTAACTGGATCCTGTTTGGTATCGCCGTGGCGGCTGCGGTGGCCGGCATGCGGCTGGTGAAAAGTGCCAATGCCGCTCACGCGCACTCGGAAACCGTGCTGGAAAACAATCGGAACGCGCTGCATCAGTCGCTCGACAATGTGGTACGTGATCTTGAAAGCATGGCCGAAGCGCCGCGTCCGGAAGGCGAGGCCCTGCGCGCGGAAATCGACAACAAGCTGCGCGAGAACCTGCGCCGCTTCGCAGAGGCGCGCGAAAGCATGGTGCACCTGTTCGGCCTGCAGGCCTATGCCGACATCATGAGCAGCTTCGCGGCCGGGGAACGCTACATCAACCGGGTGTGGTCAGCCTCTGTGGACGGCTACGACGCCGAAGCCGAAACCTACCTGGGAAAAGCCGCCCGCCAGTTTGCCGACGCGCAGCGCCAGCTGGCTGACGCCGCGCAGGCGGCAAGCTAAGCCAAGCGCCTAGCGCAGCCTGGCGGCAATTCCCTCAAGGGTTTCGGACAGAGAGGCGACGCGAGCAGCGGACTGCCCAGACAAGCGGCTAGCGGCATCCAGGTCGGAGGCCAGCCGGCGCATCGACCTCGCCAGCCTGCGGTCGCGACGCCCCTCAGCCAGCGCCGCCTCGGATGCATCCAGCGCACTGTTGAGCTTCGCAGCCACCTCGGCTTCCAGTGCTTCCTCCCGCGCCAGCTGATCCATATAGGCACGCGCCACTACCGGCTCAGCCGGCCAGGTGACCGGAAACTGCTGCTGCGGATTGAACACCTCGCCCTGGTCCGCGAGGGCAGCGGCCGCAATCTCGTTCTCGGTCAGGAACTCGCTGGGTTCCAGCGCAAAGACGTCGAGGCCACGGGCAATCTCGGTGCCGTAGATGCGGCCGTTGTACCAGTAAGTGGACCAGTAACCGCCGAGTATCAGCGCCTCTTCATGGATCGGGCCACGGTCGAAATAGGCGATCTCGAAGGGATTGTCGGAATCGGTGAAGTCAATGAGGGACAGCCCGCCCTGGTACCAGGCCTGGGCAAAGATATCGCGACCGGGCACCGGCACCACTGAACCGTTGTGGGCGACACAGTTCTCCTGCTCAAGCTGCGGCGCCGGCAGCTTGAAGTAGCTGCGAAACGCCAGCTTGCCGTCGACGATGTCATAGATGGCATCCGCGCCCCAGTCCAGCGGGTCGTAGGTGCGGCAGCGTGGGCGGCTGCCACCACCCCACTCGTCCGTGAACAATACCTTGTCGCCGGCGTTATTGAAGGTGGCCGAGTGCCAGTAGGCAAACCCCTTGTCGCTGACTTCGTCGATCCGCTCCGGGTTCATGGGGTCGGAGATATCCAGGATGATGCCGTTGCCCGAGCAGGCGCCGGCCGCAATTTCCAGGGACGGGAACACCGTAATGTCGTGGCACTGGTCGGTGATTTCTGTCTCCTGGGTATCTTCGCCGTGGTCACCGCCGCGCCACAGACCGGCAATCTCGCCGGTTTCCGGATCTTCAAATACGGTAGGGCTGCGGACGATCCTGGCTTTGGAGGGGTCCTCTATCGGGATCTCAATCACGTCAATGCGGAACAGCGCCGTGCGGCTGTCACCCGGGGATTCATCGAAGCAGCCCTCCAGCTCCTCCTCATCGCGCACCGAGGAGGTACCCGAGTTGTACACCACGATGCGGCGCTCATTGGCATCCACCACCGAGTGGGTATGAGAACCGCGGCAGGTCTGCACCTGCCCTACCTGCAGCGGCCGGGACAGGTCGCTGATGTCAAATATCCGCAGGCCGCGAAAACGCTCCGGGCTGACATCCTCGGTGATGCCCTCGCGGCCGCAGTCGACGCGGCCCCGGGTCTGTTCCACCGACATGATCAGCAGTTCGCCCACGATGGACACATCCCCCTGACCGCCCGGGCATACAACGGAGCTGAACAGCTCGGGTACGCCATCCGCTTTCAGCTTATAGACGTTGAAGCCGTGGTAGCTGCCGGCGACCAGCACATCGCCGGCAAAGGCCATGTCCGTGTTGGAGAAGCTCAGCAGCGGCGAGCGCTCGCCCCATTCGGTATCCTCGTTACTCTGCTCATCCTTCTCCCGCTCGGAAGCCTCGGCCTCTTCCTCTTCATCCTTGGGCACGATGGGCGGAATCCCCGCCGGATTGTCCGGGTCGAAGAAACCGGCCGGCTTGGGCAGCGACGCCACCAGCCGCAGGTGGCTGATCGCCTCGCCGGCATCGGTGAAGCCGGCTGACAGGCCGGCACGTGGGTCTGTGGACAGGCCCACCAGCAGCTCGTTCATCTGCTCGATTTCCGAGGTCTGGTCCTCGACGATGTCAGTCGTGAAATCCAGCAACACCGGGTCGTAGGCAGAGCCCGGCTGTTCCAGCAGGTCCTCCACCATGGTCAGGGCGCCCTCGTGATGGGCAATCATCAGGGTGAGGAACAGGCGGTCGAAAGCCGTATCCTTCGATGCTGCCAGCTCCGCCATCTGCTCCGGCGTTGCCATACCCGCCATTTCATGGGTCATATGCATGGCATGGTGATCGGTGGGATTGGGCACCCCCTCACCGCGTTCGCGTAGCCAATCCTGCATGAACTTGATTTCGTCGGCCTGGGAGGCGTCTATGCGCTGGGCGATTTCCACCAGCGCCGGCATATTGGTGCGCTCCGGTACCAGCGCTGCCATCTGCACGGCCTGATTGTGGTGCGGAATCATGTCCTGCATAAAGCGCACGTCATCCGGCGAATAGCTGTTCGCGGCAATTTGCGAGGCTTCTTCAACCGTCAGCTCACGGACGGACTCACCCGGGGCGCCCGGCTGGATGATCGGTACCTGCGCACCGGCGACGGACGTCGCCGTCAGGCTGGCGAGCAAAAGACAGGCGGAATAGAAATGACGAAACAAGACTGGACCCTCCCTGGACATACAGGTGCGAAACGATAGCACGCTTTATTCCGCATAACCCAGCCCCGCTTTACCCGACACGGGCCAAACCGTAGCGGATTCGATTCAGTCCTCAGTCGCTGCCAGCCGGAACGCCAGCAGAACGTTGCCAGGCATGTGGAAGTAGATGCCGTAGCCGCTGTTGACGAACAGCATCCCATCTTTGAACACAGGGCCGGCGCCGCCGCCGAAGGAGCCACCGTGGGCGCTGGCTCCACTCAGCGAGGTGAATGGTACCGCACTGTCGAACGCCCAAATCACTTCACCGCTGTCGCGCGAATAGACGCGCAGTTGACCGTCCATGGCGCCCGCCACAACGGCACCGGGAATGGCCGTGGCCGCGGCGGAAAGACCGGGCTGACAGAATTCACGACCCCGGCAGATGTCCTCGGTCGGCGCAAACCACAGGGTCTTGCCCGTGGAGAGTTCCAGCGCATACATACCCGGGCGCCGCTCGCCGGTGCCCTCGCGGGTGCCGCCGCCACCCTTGAAGTCTGACATGGGTACGTACACCACCTGGTCGTCGACCGCCATGCCAAAATGTACGCCGCCCTGGATGCCACCCCGGCCCAGCTTGCGCTCCCAGAGAATGGCGCCCCTGTTGTCGGGATCGAGGCCGTAGACATCCCCGGACTTTTGCCCGGCCACCAGGATGTCCTTGCCGGCGGCTGTCCTCGCGATAATCACCGCCGCACCAAAATCCAGGTCTGGACCATTCTCTGGCGGGCAGTTGGTTTTTTCAGGATCACTCTCGCAACCCATGTTCCAGGCGTCACCCTCCGTCATCTGGGCACTCCAGACCATGCGACCGTCGCGCATGCTGAGGGCAATCACGGCGTCGCTGGTACTGTTGGCGGGTGAGGAGTAATTGGTACCTGTGCCCATGTAGAGCAGGCCACGCGCTTCGTCGACGGCGGGCGTATTCCACACCGGGGCACCAGAGGGCGCATACTGCGGCGTTCCCACAGCATTGCGACCCACCTCGCGTGGTTCCTCGGGAATCGAGTAGCCCTTCCACAGGCGTTTGCCGGTGCGAGCCTCGTACGCAGCGACCCCACCGCGGAAAGTACAGCAGGCATAGTGCGGGTCCGCCGCCTCAGTGACCTCAAGCGCCGACATGGGCACATACAGCACGCCGTTGTGTAACGTGGGTGCTGCGGTGAGCGTCAGGCTGGGGTGATCGTCAGGGCGATCGCGCCAAACCAGCTCACCGGTCAGGGCGTTTAGGGCGTAGGCGTTGCCTACCAGGTCACCGAAATACAGCAGCGGTGCTTTGCTACCCGTCTCTGACCAGTCTTCCACCACAATACCGGTGCGCACTTCTGCCACGGTCTGAAAGGTCCAGTGTATGCAGCCACTGCGCTGGTCCAGCGCGTAGACGGTGCCATCCTGGCTGCCAACAAACAGGGCGCCCCCGGCCGTGGCCGGCTGGGAACGCGCGCGGATAGCGCCGGGAAAGGCCAGCACCCAGGCCAGCTCCAGCCGCGAGACGTTGCCAGCATCAACGCCGCCCGTCGCCAGGTCGGTGAAGCGTCGATTGGCATAGTCGCCGCCCCAGGCCCGCTGGTCCGGCGCAGCATCAAAATCAAACCATGGGTCGCCACTGTCACAGCGCGGTGCTGCCGCCGGCACCGCCTCCCCGAGGCGAGTTCCCGTGATGTACTCTGCGACCTGCCGCCGCTGCAGCGAAGACATCGCAGCGGCCTGCTGCTGCATAATGCCGCTTTCCATCGCACGCAGGATGGAACCGGCCGACATGATCTGCAGCAGGCTGAACGGCGGCGCTTTCGCTACAGTGCCACCGTGGCAGTGGCGGCAATGCTGTTCGTAGAGTGCCCGTCCCTGGTCCGCGGCCGCGGCAGGGCAAACCCAGGCAATCACCAGCGCACACAGTGCCGCCCTTGCTGGAGCAAGGCTCAGGCCACCGTTTGAAAGAAAGAAATCCCGCATTGTCAGCTCGCCCACCGAATAGAAAAAAGGCCGGCGACAGCCGGCCCAAGGGGAGTAGAACACACGTCCACTATGCGCTGCCCCTCACAGGGTAATGAGCAGCGATAGAGCCACTAAAAGTCGAAGTTCATCCCTGCTTCGACACCAAAGGTCGTAGGTTGCCCGTAGTAGGACATCACCCACAGGTTCGCCACCGGCAGCTCGCCGATACGGTATTCCTCATCCGTGAGGTTTCTACCAAACGCCCTCACCCACCAATTGCCGTTGTCCGGTGTGTAGGTCACCACCGCATTGACCAGTGTGCGGTCATCGGTGACACCATCAGGCGTACCAGGCAGCGCGGTGTAGGCATAGACAGCCTCGTCCTCGTAATTGACGTTCAGGACCCAGTCCATACTGCCGCCCAGCATGTTGTGGCCGTAGAGAAAGTCCACATTGGCTGTCCACTCCGGCGCCCGGGCGACGTCTTCATCACTGAGGTCGGTATCGATAGTGCCGTCGAAGTTGGTATCCGCGCGGAACTCGTCGAACTCCGAATCCAGCCAGCCCAGGCTGCCCTGGATGGTGAAGACGTCGTTCACTACCCACACGGCTTCCAGCTCGAGACCGCCGACGTTGATTTCCGCCGCGTTGAAGAAACGGGTCTCCTGGAACTCACTCTCGTTGATACCGTCACCGTCCCGGTCTGCCTCGATGGTGGCGAGCAACTGCTGCTGTGAGTCGTCGTAGATCACGTAGAACGCCGTGGCGTTGAGACGCAGGGTATTGTCGAACCACTCGGAGCGAATGCCCAGCTCGAAGGAATCCGCGGTTTCCGGATCGGTCGGGCGAGCCTGTTCGGGCTCAATCGGGTTGCCGCCGGTACCGGTCTGGTCGTTATAGCCCCCGCTCTTGAAGCCGCGGGAGTAGGTACCGTAGTAGTAGATATCATCGGTCGCCTGGTAGCTTGCCGTCAGGCGCCAGGTGGGCTCATCCCAGTCTTCGTCATCCTGCACCACACCGGTGGACCAGCGGTTGAAGTTGGCGGCGTTCAGGGGTTCGCCCAGATCTTCCCAGGTGAAGTTGGGGTCAAAGCCACCATCCAGCGCCTGGATGAACACCTGGTTGCGCCCGGTCCACTCTTTCTCTTCCTCGGTGTAGCGGAAACCGGCGCTGACAGTCCATTTGTCATTGAGCTCGTAGGTGCCGTCGAAGTAGATCGCCCAGGCTTCTGCATCCTGCGCATTCGAGAGTACCTGCGGGTTTTCATTGAAGAAGAACGGGTTGCCGAACGTGGCGGCGGAATCCAGCGTCATATCGACGAAGCCCAGGACCTGTGACACGGTGAATACCGTTTCATCTTCCTGGTAAAACACACCACCGACCCAGTTGAAGGGGCCATCCAGGTTGGAGGCAATGCGCGCTTCCAGTTGGGTGGTTTCACGCTCGTCCTGGCGCGTGGCGTCAAACAGGGACACCGGGCCAACCTCGCCGGTATAGGTACTCGGCAGCCAGGAATCGGTTTCGCGGTAGCCGCCGAACGCGGTCAGCGTGTAGTTGTCGCTGAAGTCCCAGTCCACCGTGATGTAATAACCGTCCACGTCAATCTCGTGGCCGCGATCACCCATCTCCAGCAGCACATCGTTACGGTTGGTGGTGCCAACCCGATCCACGCGATCGCCCCGATCATCGCGGGTGAATCCCAGCGCATTGAAGAGGTAGGCGCCATCCGGCGGGGTGTTGTTGAATGACGGTGGAGAGTCGCCCTCGTCGCGCACGATCTCATAGGCCAGGTTGATATCCAGCCTGTCAGACGGCGACCAGCGCACCTTGAAACGGCCGGAGAAGACATCGTCACCGCCCACATCGTCACCGTCGCCCTCACCGGTGGCACCGACCAGCGGATAGTTCACACCGAGGTCGCCCACCGGACCGTAGGACGCGCCGTTCTCGAAATAGCCGTCGGATTCCATGTACAGGCCGGCAGCACGGAAAGCGAAGTTGTCGCCAATGGCAATATTGGCTACTGCTTCAGCCTCATAGCGGCCGAACTCAGCGGCCTGGCCGCGCACGCTTAGCGTGGTGGCTTCCAGCTCCGGGCGGTTGGTCTTGACGTTGATCACACCGCCAGTGGTGTTCTTTCCAAACAGCGTACCCTGCGGGCCGCGCAGGATTTCCACCGACTGGATATCAAGCATTTCGATGTTGGCGGTCTGGATATGCGGGACGACGAAATCGTCGACCACCACACCGACCTGGTTTTCAAAGTACAGGATGATGCCGTTCTGGCCGACGCCGCGGATAGCGAAGTTTGCCGAGTTGAAGCCGGGCTGCTTGCCGCTCACCACATTGGGCGCGTACATCAGTACGTCACCCAGGTCACGGGGAATGACGCGGTCGATTTCCACCTCGCTGATGGCGGTGACGGCCACCGGCGTGCGCTGGATGTCGGTTTCGGCGCGGCGGGTGGCGGTGACCAGGATTTCTTCCAGTGTGGTGGCGTCCTGGGCGACAGCAGGCAGCCCCGTGAGTGCCAGACCAGGCGCCAGACTTGCCACCAGGGACAGCTTGAAGCGCTGCCAATTGACGTAGCTGGTAGATCGTTGGAGGGCTTTCATTATTATGCTCCCTTGTCGATATTGCGGGTTTTATTATTTTGAATCTTATTCAAGAATGAACCGCTTACTTGTTATTGTCAAGTAAATTCTCTCGTAGCCAGCAGGTGTATTTCGCAGACCTAGTCTGCGAGTCGGCGTTCCAGTTCCACATGGAAATGACGCAGCCGTTGCTCCTGTTCACCCCAAAGCTGGCCCTTGAATCCGCGCGAGCGCATGCCCTGCTGTACCACGGGCAGGAAAGCGGCATCCTGGCTCAGCACCAGGCCCAGATGGGCGTCCTCTTCGAGGGTGTAGTGTTCAGTGGCCGGACGGGTCTTGCCGGTTACGTCGGTACCCTCGGGCAAACCCATCCAGGCTGGCGGGCAATAGTCGGGGTCTTCCACCGGGAACAACAGCGTCATGGTCTCGTAGTAGAAACGTTCGGGGTCGGTGGGATGCGGCAGGAAGCGCATCAGGAAAGCCGCCTCCGGGTGACAACCGATCTGTACGTTCGGGAAGATGCCGGTAGCCCAGCTATCCGAGAGTTGACCGTCCACCAGCTTGGAGTAATCCAGGCCCAGTCGTTCAGCTCTCTGGCGCTTGGCCAGTTGGATAGCCCGCCGTACGTCGGCTGCCGTGCCATCGAAGTTCTCGGGGTCGATCCCCGCGTCCTGCAGCATTATCTGCAGGCCTTCGTTTACCGTTTGCTGGTCATGGGCCCGCGGGCTAGGCTGCCCCAGCGGCACGATCATGCGGCTGGCCCCGTTGGGATACAGGTCGTACTGAACGTTGAGGTCACCCATCACCCCGCGGGTTTCCGGATGTACGGCGTGCAGGTGGTAGCTTTCGTAGAATGCTTCCACCCCGACTTTCCAGTTCGCACCCCACTCGCTGCGGACGTGGCGCACCACCTTCATACGATCGATGTTGTAGGCCTCCAGATAACCCTCTGGCAGGCCGACCATCTCCTTGAGCGGCGGCGGCTGGTCCGCCATGCAGATAAAGATAACGCCGGCGTGAACCTCACAGGCCAGCGCGGTCAGGCCGGGGCGGTGCGCGACCACTTCATCCTGGAAGGTTTCCTCGTCGGTGATGCGGCGCAGTTCACCGTTGTTGTGGAAGCTCCAGGAGTGGAAGGGGCAGACGAAGACCTTCTTGTTGCCGCGCTCCTCGTACAGCAGGCGGGCGCCGCGGTGGCTGCAGACATTGTAAAAGGCACGAATACCCTCGTCAGTGAGGGTAACAATGATGGACTCGTGGCCGATCTCGAACAGGAAGTAGTCACCCACCTCGTTGAGGTCGGAGGCCACGCCCGCGATCAGCCAGCTTTGGGTCCACAGCTTGTCCCATTCCCGCTGCATGTACTCGCGGCTGAAATAACCCTCCTTGCCGTAGCGCTCCGCCCCGTTGTCGATGTGAGGCTGCTTGGCTTCCAGCGACCCCAGCGGGGCGTCCGGGTTGATGATGGCTACCGGTATGGTGTCAGCGCTCATGGCGATGCTTCCTCCGTGGCAATACGAAAAACAGGCATGGAAATCTCTTCAGACCAGGCGGCAAAATCCACCCTCACAGCCTGCCCGATGTGCAGACTGTCTGGCTCGGCATCTACCACGCTGCTCATCATGCGCGGGCCTTCGTCCAGGTCGACCAGGGCGATCATCGTGGGGGCCGGGTAAGCGTCGGTCATGGGCCGCCGCACCACGGTAAAACTGGCGATTCGACCACGGCCGCTGACCCGCCGCCAGCTCAGGCTGTCGTGCCCACAGTGGCTGCAGAGAATGCGCGGGTAGAACTGGTATTTACCGCAGGCGTCGCACTGCTGCAGACGCAGTTCCCGCTTCCGACAGCCGGTCCAGTAGGGCTCCGTGAGTGCCGTCACTGGGGGCAGGATACGCACGCTGGTGTCGCTCATTTCAGGCGGCCTCCCGCCCGAGAATGATCGAGGTATGGCTGGACATAATCCCGCCCTGGCCGTGCACCAGGCCGACCTCGGCTCCGGGTAACTGTCGCTCCCCCGCCTGCCCGCGCAGCTGCCAGACCGATTCGGTCAGGGCAAACATCGCGCCCGGGTTGCCGGGGTGGCAGTGAGACAACATGCCGCCGTGGGTATTGACCGGCAGGCTGCCGCCAGGACGGGTCGCGCCGGTCTCCAGAAAGGCACCGCCCTCCCCCTTGGCGCAGAAACCCAGGTCTTCCAACTCCACCAGAACGGTAGGCGTGAAGCAGTCATAGAGCTGGGCGAAGTCCATATCCGCGGGGCCCAGCCCCGCCATCTCATAAGCGAGCCGGCCGGAATCCAGCGCTGCCGACGTGGTCAGGCTGGACGCCTGGCTGATGTGTTCGTGGCTGTGACCTTCGCCGACACCCAGCAGGTAAACCGGCGCCTGGGCAAAGTCCTTTGCTCGCTCCATGGACGTCACCACGACCGCAGAGCCGCCGTCCGACACCAGCGAACAGTCGAGAACATGCAGGGGGTCCGCCACCAGCGGAGAAGCCAGTACGTCGTCCACGCTAATCAGTTCCTGCTTCTGCGCCGAGGGATTGCGCGCCGCATGGGCGCGGCAGGAAACGGCGACTTCGGCAAACTGCTCCTGGGTGGTGCCGTATTCGGCCATATGGGCCTGGGCGATCAGCGCATAGTAGGCGGGAACCGTCAGACCGTAGGGTTGCTCAAACTGCGGGTGGCCGGTGGATGACTGCACTCGTCTTGCCTGATCCCGGGTCATGCTGCTGCGCAGGCTGTCCGCCATGCTGATAACAATCACGTCCGCCATGCCAGTGGCAATCGCCGAAGCCGCATGGTGCAACACAGTAAAAGTGGTGCCGCCGCCGGTATTCACGCTGAAACAGTAGCGCGGAAAAATCTGCAGGTACTCCGCTACGGCTTCCGCATGATAGAGAATCGGCTCAGCGAAGGCGTTGCAGGTAATGAGGCCATCCACCTGCGACCTGTCGATGCCGGCATCCGCCATGGCGCCCAGCGCCGCTGCCACGCACAGCTCGGTGGGGGTTTTCCCGGGCACCACGCCCACGTTGGTGTCGAAGGCTCCGACGATAGCGAGCTTGCCGCGCAGGGAATTGTCCATGGTGTCTAACGCGCCTCCAGCCTGGCGGTGGCCACACCCGGTGCCACTACGTCGCCGGCTTCGTTGCGTATGAAGACGTCGATCACCAGCTCACCGCTATCGGGCTGGTAGCCGCTTACCGTACCCCCGGCTACCAGGGTTTCGCCGATATAGCTGGCCGCCCGGTTGGAGTACTCGATGCCGGTGAGCACCCCGCTGTCGCCAAGCCACTCTTCGACACACTGGTTCATCCAGTCACCCAGCAACGGGCCGGCAATCACCAGCCCCGGGTAGCCCTCTACCTCTTTGGCATAGGGCTCGTCGAAGTGGATACGATGGCCATTCCAGAGCGCGGCGTTGTAGAGCATTAGCTGGACATTGCCGCAGTTGTGTTCGCGCCGCGGGAGCTCGGTACCCACCTGCACACTGGCGGGGTCAACACCGCTCATCGAAGAATCCTCGTGGTTTTTTCGCGAATCACCAGTTCACCGTGATCGTCAACGATATCCATGACCACCTCGTAGAAGATCAGCGGGCCGGAGCGACCGGCTTTCTCATAGATATCAGTCAGGGTGCGGGTCGCCGTGAGCCAGTCACCTGGGTGGACCGGCTGGTGATACTCGATCTTCAAACCACCCGCCATGGCCTTTTCCAGCGGAAACTTCGGCAGCAGCCTGTCGATGCTCACCCCATCAGGCGAGAGCTGGTCGAGCTCCACCACGTCCCAGAACAGGGCCACATGAAACATGGGCGGCGCCTGGTCCCCGTCCAGGTACTTGCGTTGCCGGTTCCCGGTAGCGATGGCGTACTTGCGGATATCGCGGCGGGTCACCAGTTCCCGGTGCGGCTCGCTCTGCTTGCCGATATTCGCCAGCAGCTCTTCGCTGAGCAGACCTGTCATAACTTTTTGCCTTCCTGCTGCCAGTAGGGGTCGCGTAATTCTCGCTTGAGTATCTTGCCGGTGGGGGCCTTGGGCAGGCTGTCCACAAAGTCCACGGATTTGGGTTTCTGGTAAGAAGCCAGGTGCTGGGCTGCGGCTTCGATAATGTCTTCGGCGCTGGCGGTCTCACCGGGCTTGAGCACCACCACGGCCTTGACGGCTTCACCCCACTCATCGTCCGGCACACCGAACACGGCGGATTCCAGTACCGCGGGGTGCTGGTGTATGGCAGCCTCCACCTGGGTGCTGTAGATGTTCTCGCCGCCGGAAATGATCATGTCCTTGGCGCGATCGACGATGAACAGGTAACCATCGGCGTCCCAGGTGGCAATGTCGCCGGTCCACATCCAGCCATCGCGAATTGTCTCCGCGGTCAGGTCCGGGCGGCGCCAGTAGCCGACCATGTTGGCCTCCGAGCGGACGATGATTTCACCCGGTGTGCTGCCGTCCCGGGGTACCTCCTTGCCCCCCGCGTCCACCAGCCTGATGCTGGTTACGAAGCCTTCACGGCCGCAGCTACTGAGCCGCTCGGGGTGGTTTCCGGCGAGGGCTTCGATGTGGTCTTCCTGGGACAGGAAGCTCATCGTCATGCCTTCCGTCTGGCCGTAGCCCTGGATGATGGTGCAGGGGAATTTCGACAGGGCGTCGGCTACCACTTTCTTCGGCATGGGGCCGCCGCCATACTGGATATTGCGCAGGCTTGACAGGTCATAGCTGTCAAAGCCATCCACGGCCATCATCCAGTTGAGCATGGTGGTAATTCCAAGGAAGGCCGAGACCCGCTCCTCCTGAATCACTTCCAGCGCCAGCCTGGCCTCGAAATTGATCAACACGAGCGGGCAGCCGTGCGCCATGTAGTTCATGGCCAGGGCCACGGGGATGTGGAACATCTGGCCGGTGAGCATGTAGACGTCGGTGGGCACGATGCGCTCCGCCACCGTCTGGTTGAGCATGCCCATGTAGATGGACTTGTGGGTGTGCAACGCACCCTTGGATTCACCGGTGGTGCCGCCGGTATACAGGATCAGCACCGGGTCGTCGTCGCCGACATCCGCGGAGGCGATGGGCTCTGCGTCACTGGCGGCAGAGACCAGGGCATCGTAGGAACCGTCAGAGCCCTCACCAAAACACAGCCAGTGTTTTGCGGCCACGGTCTGTTTCAGATCCTTGGCGACCTCCGCGTACTCGGCCGAGGCGATGACCACACTGGGCTCACCGTCATTGAGAATGCGCGCCATCTCAGCCAGGCCCAGGCGCCAGTTGACCGGCTGGGCAATCAAACCGCAGCGGGCGCAGGCATAGTAGATCTCCATGTACTCGATACAGTTCTTCGAGAGAATGCCTACCCGATCTCCCTTCTCCAAACCGAGCTTGTCCCGGAGCCCGTTGGCCAGGCGCCGGACTCGCGATTCCAACTCGCCATAGCTCATGCGGCGCTCGTTGGGGATGTCGACAAGGGCTTCACGGCCCGGGTCGAGGCGCGCAGTCTTGGCGGGTATCAGTCCGAGATTCATGGGGCGCTCAGTAGGCTTTGTCCAGTTCCAGGTAGCGGTCGAGGATTTCCCAGTTGCCGTCTACCTTGGCCACGGTGTCGCGGTATACCCCGGCCGATATCAACTGAATCTCGCCGTTCTCAGTCGCCATCAGCGTCAGGTTGGACACCACCACCGGGTTACCGTCGTTGTCGCCGTCGAAGTAGATATTGGTTACCAGGTGGCGGCGCTGGTCGGTCTGTTCGGCCATGGAGCCGGTCATCAGCTCCATGATGCCGCTGCGGTCCACGAAGGGGCCAACCAGGTCGCCCCCGGCGATGCGCATGCTGAAACGCGCGTTTTCGGCAAAGCTTGCCGCCAGCATGTCCGTGTCGCGTACGTCGAGGCCGTAGGCCGAGCGCGCCAGCAATTCGTGAATAGCCAGTTTGTCTTCCAGGCCCAGCTTACCTTCAGGGGATTGCGTCATGCCTGCGCCTCCATTCCCAGTACGTCCAGGGTGCCGCGCCAGGCCAGCGAGCCGCCGTCAATGGTCCACACCGCGCCGTTAACGAACTGGGACTCGGGACTGGCCAGGAAACAGACCAGTTCCGCCACATCAACGGGTTGCCCCATGCGCGGGATCAGGTGGGTCTGGGTCATGGTGTTGAGCATGGCCCTGGGGTCCGGGGCGGCCTCGAGGAACTTATCCACCATCTCGGTATGGATCGAACCCGGGCAGTAACAGTTGACGCGGATGCCATCCGCCGCCAGATCTACCGCCAGCATTTTCGTCAACTGCATGACCGCGCCCTTGCTGGCGCCGTAAGCCTGGCACTGCGGGTAGCCCGACAGGGAACTGGTGGAGCCGGCGTTGATAATGGAGGCCTGGTCGCTGCTTCGCAGGTAAGGCAATGCATACTTGGCGCAGAGCCAGACGCCGATCAGGTTGACGCCCAGCACTTTCTCGAAGCTGTCCCGGCTCATGCTCTCCAGGCCAAGCTCCCCAGAGATCATGCTCTCGTGAATGCCGGCGTTGTTGTGCAACACATCAATGCCGCCAAAGGCACTGTCAGCGGCGGCCATCAGCGCCTCTACCTGGGCTTCATCGGTGACATCACAGTGCTGGTAGATGGCCGTGCCGCCGGCTGCGAGAATCTCATCCACCACGGCCTGGCCGTTAGCGTCATTGGTGTCGGAGACCATCACGCTGGCGCCGCGGCTGGCAGCCAGCTTTGCGGTGCCGGCGCCAATACCGGCACCGGAGCCGGTGATTACGAAACGCATCCCGTCGATTGTCATGGGCGCATCCTTGGAATTATTTTTTCTGGATACTAGTTTGAATTTGAATTAAATTCAAGAAAAACTCAAATTAACTGGCCGCAATAAAGCTGACAGCGCCGGAGTGTCGATGCTAAGGTCTCGCGCCATGCCCAGAACCCAGAGCAGCAACACCGCCAGCAAGCGAGCCAGCAAGCGAGAAGGTCGCCGTGATTCACGGGGTGACCAGCGTCGCCGCCGAATCTTCAAGTCCCTGCACGACTGCATTATCAACAAGGGCTACGTAAAGACATCCCTGGCGGATATCGCTGAAGGCGCCGACATGTCGGCCAGCCATCTGCTCTACTACTTCAAGGGCAAGGAGGCGATTCTCGAACAGTATTTCGATTCGGTGTCTGTGCGCTTCCTGGAGCGCATTGCCGAATTTGGTGCGGAATCCCCTGAACGACAGATTCAGCTAATTGCAGACTTCTGGTTCAAAGGCGAAGCCGGCACCCGCATGGAAATCGGCTTCATGCTGGAATGCTTCGGGGCGGCGGTGCACGACGAGGTACTGCAGGGAACCAAGGCGGAGTTCGACCTCAACTGCAAGCAGTTGCTCAGCCGCATCTTCGAAGCCTCGGCCTCGGATTTCATGGAAAGTCCCAAAGACTCCGCCGAAATCGCCTACGCGATGATGATCGGCCTGCGCTCAGCGGTGTACTTCGATGAAGACATCGACCTCGAGGGCGCCCACCGCCTGTTCGTAAACACCCTCAACCGCATGTGCGGCATCGCTTAACTGCCGTCAGCGCAGGCGCGGCAATACCTTCTCGGCAATATACTTAAGCCGTCGATTGCCCGACTCCACCGACTCACCGGGGAACTGCGCCCAGAAGTGGATATCGCTGATCATCGGGTAGTCAGAGATCAACTGGCTGAGCTTGTCCACCGCCATCTCCGCGTCCCATAGTTCATACAGGCCGTTTTCAATGGCCGTCGGTGCATCTTCAAACAGCGGCGTCTCACCCGGCGGACCGAAGGCGCCCCACTTGATGTACTCGTTGATCTGGTAGAGCACGTGGTCACCGACCCGGGCCGCTTCCGCTTCCGGGTCTTCGGAAATAATGGCCCAACAGCCCAGCACGGCTTTGCCCTCCTCCACCGATTTGCCCTGGCTCACCAGGGCTTCGCTGTAGATATCGAGGCCGATGCCGCCGGTGCACAGGAAGCCGTCCGCCACCCGGGCGGCGCGCTCGATGGCAGGCTGCACCATGCCGCCCAGCAGGATATCGGGCGTGTGCACGGGAGTCGGTGTCACCCGCAGGTCGCCAACCTGGAAGCGCTTGCCGCTGAAATTGACTGCGTCGCCGGACCAGCTGCGCCGGATGATCTCTATCCCCTCTTCCACCAGCGAGGGCCGGTGCTTGAGGCTGCGCTGGAACTGGTCGAACTCGAGCTGGCGATAGCCGATACCCACGCCGAGGTCAAAGCGGCCACCGGTGGTCAGTGACAGGGTGGCGGCATCTTCGGCCATGCGCACCGGGTCGTGCAGCGGCAACAGCATCAGGTTGGTGCCAATGCGCATCTGGCGGGTGCGCGCACCGATGGCCGCGGACAACACCAGCGGCGACGGTGTGTAGCCGTCATCACAGAAGTGGTGCTCGGTCAGCCACACCGAGTTGAAGCCCAGCGCCTCGGCCTCGGCGATCTGCTGTAGCCGTTCCGCGTAGAAAGCCTCGAAATCCTGCCGCCAGGGCACGGGATTGCGGAAGTCGTACCAGAGACCGTAATTGACGTTATTGCTCATTGATCATCCTCTGCTCAGGTCTACAGGCTGCCGAGAAAGGCCTGCAGTTCTTCCAGGTAGGCCTGCTGCTCTTCGATGAACGGCGCGTGACCAACACCTTCGAACTCAACCACCCTGGCGTTGGGGTTGTTCTCGCCCACCCAGCGGCAGATCGGCGGTGCGACAAAGCCGTCCTCACTGCCGACAAAAGAGAGGATGGGCATCTGCAGGGCCGCCAGTTGCACCCGCTGGTCCAACTGCGCGAGCTCACCCAGGGACTGTCCCGCCAATGGTGAAGCCTGCAGGAAGATCTGCCAGAACCAGTGCTCGATATCGGGACTGACTTCTTTCACGCATACAACCTGTGACAGGCCCTTCAGGAAGTTCACGCGATCGGCAGCCAGCGCAGCGAGCGTACCCGCCATGTCCTCATCGGTGCCGCCGTGGGGGAAATCCGGTTTTTGGGTATAGACCGGTGTGGCACCGCCAGTCAGCACCAGTCCCTTGCAGACGTCGCCGAGTTGGTCCGCCGCTTCCACGACCACGGCGCCGCCCAGCGACCAACCGTTCAGCACCACGGAGGACAGCCCCAGTTCCCGCACCAGGGCCACCACATCGCCGGCGATGGCCTTGATGCTGAGATCGGCGAAGTCCTTGTCCGACTCGCCGCAGCCGCGGTGATCAACCAACACCACCCGATGGCCGGCGGCTACCAGGGCCGGCGTGACATGATCCCAGGTACGCCCGCTCATACCCCAGCCGTGCACCAGCAATACGGTGCTGTCGCCGTCACCATGGCTCTCGTAGTAAACCTGCTTGTTATCTTCTCTGCTCAGGTAGCTCATCGGCCTTGTTTCCTCTTGCTGAGTATGCGTTCGACATTCGCCTCGTAGTCGACGAACAGGGCGTCGAGGTCCAGGGCATCGGCATCCACCAGCCACTGGTAAACAGTGCCGAAAATAAACGCGCAGTACTGAACGGCGAACTGCTCGGCGTCGACGTCGGGATCAATTTCACCGGTTTCGATAGCGTGAGTCACCCAGCGGGCCGCGTCCTCGCGGTAGACGCGATGGTGTTCCGCCAGCCTGGAGCGAATCTCGGACTCATGGCCCAGCGACTCATACCAGAGAATGTACATGGCGCGCATGGACTCGGACTCCAGCTTGAGAAAATCCCGCAGTGCATCGGCCGCGGCCTTGATGCCAGCGATACCTTCCTTGTCACCGATGTAGCTGTTGAGGTGGTCCTTCCAGCGCTCATCGAACCATGCGAACAGCTCCAGCATCAGGCCGTCCTTGGAGCCGAAACGGTAGTTAGCGAGGCCGCGGCTGTAGCCGGCCATTTCGCCGATGTCCTTGAGCGTAGTTTTCTGGGTGCCCCGGTCGATGATCAGCCGGATGGCCGCATCGAACATTCGCTGGTCGGAAAGCGCCGTGCGCTCTGCCTGGGTGCGGCGTCCGTTCTTGCCGGCTTTTGCACTTGAATCTGCCATTACCTCCCCCTCTACCCGCCTTGCACCGGGCTTCTACTTCACGCATTCGATGCTGAAACCACCCGACTCGCGGGTCGCACGCAGCGACTTCTTGTCTATCTTGCCGACACTGGTCTTGGCAATCTCACTGGTGAATACCCAGTACTCGGGAATCCAGAACTTCGCCACCCGGCCCTCGAGAAACGCGCGCAGGCTGTCTGCGGTCAACGTCTCGCTGTCTCGGACCACGATGGCGAGCGGACGTTCCTGCCAGCGCTCGTCTTCCACGGCGATGACCGCCGCCTCCAGCACATCCGGGTGGGCGACCAGTTCGTTCTCCAGGTCGACCGACGAGATCCACTCGCCGCCGGACTTGATGACGTCTTTGGTGCGGTCGGTAAGCTGCACAAAGTGCTTCTCATCAATATGGCCGACATCACCGGTCCTGAGCCAGCCGTCGCTGGTAAAGGAGTCGCCACCGTCACCGCGGTGATAACTGCCGGTGACCCAGGGCCCCCGCAGCTGCAACTCACCCACGGTTTCACCGTCATGGGGCAGCGCTGCGCCCTGCTCATCCACAACGCGCACCTGCATGGCCGGTACCGGCCGCCCGCTCTTCACCCGCCATGGTGTCTCTCCCCCGTCGCCCGGGTCCCGGGGAGGATGGGACAGGCAGCACATGGGGCTGGTTTCAGTCATGCCCCAGCCCTGCAACACCGGCACGCCCCATTGTTCACGGGCCGCATCGATCATGGCCGCGGGCACCGCCGAGCCACCGCACACCAACATGCGGAAGCTGCTCATGTCCAGGCCAGTCTCGCGCGAGGCCCGCAGCAGGTCGCCGAGAATGGTCGGCACCATGGCGGTGAAGGTCGGGCGTTCGCTGCGGATCATACACTCGATACCGTCGAACTGCAGGTGCGGGCCAGGCAGGATGAAATCGCTGCCGCTCAACCAGCCGCTGTAGGGCAGGCCCCAGGCATTGGCGTGAAACATGGACGGCAACAGCAGGATGCGGTCGCGCTCGTTGATAGCAAACGTATCCACTGCACGCGAGGCCATGGAGTGCACGTAGGTGGTGCGATGACTGTAGACAACCCCCTTGGGGTTGCCGGTGGTGCCGCTGGTGTAACACACGGCGGCGGCGCTGGTTTCGTCCAGCTCGGGCCATTCATACGCTGAGCCACTCCGCGCCAACGTAGTTTCATAGTTGCTGGTGGCGATCCCGCCCAGGTGTTCGGCCTCGCCACCCACCAGCAAAATGTGCTCAACCGTCTCCAGTAACGGCAGCGCCGGGGTAAACAGGTCCAGCAGGCTGGCGTCGAGAATCAGCACCCGGTCTTCCGCGTGGTTGATGACATAGGCCACCTGCTCCGGCGACAGCCGGATGTTGACCGTGTGCATGATCGCAGCCATGGAGGGAATGGCCAGGTAGGCTTCCATGTGCGCGGTGTTGTTCCAACTGAAGGTACCGACCCGGTCGCCGGCACCAACGCCGAGGCCGGCCAGCGCCACTGCCAGTCGATGCGCGTTGGCCGCGATGTCCGCGTAGCTGACCCAGTGCACCGCGTCACCGTCAAAGGTACCCACCCGGCTGTCCGGGAACACACTGGCACCGTGCTCCATGATCAGTTGCACACTCATGGGCAGGTGCATCATCGTCGCGTTCATCGGTGTCATCTCACCAATCTCCCGAGGCGGCGGCTTCGGCCTCGGCCAGCAGGGCCGGCACGGTTTGCTCAAGCCCACGTGCATAATCCGAATCCACCTTGCCCTCTACATAAAGCTGATAGGCTCCCTCAACGATGGCCGCGAGCCGCCAGAAAGCGAAGCAGAGATAGTAATCGATATTGGCCAGCGAACAGCCGGTCGCCGCTGACCAGCGTTCTGCGAGCTGGCGCCGGCTAAGCACGGCGTCGCGCCGGGTCACCGCCTGTACATGGGGGAATCCCGGTGGCGATACTTTGCGTGGGCCCCAGAACATCAATAGCAGACCAAGGTCAGTCAGTGGGTCACCGATGGTGGCCAGCTCCCAATCGATTACTGCGGCCAGCTCTGGTGCCTCGCGCCGACACAGCGTGTTGTCGAGGTGATAGTCGCCGTGTACCACTGACGGTGCCAGCGGCGCCGGCTCATTGTCCGCAAGCCATTGCCCCAGGCTTTCCATCTGCGGCAAGTTGCGCACCGAGGCCTGGGCGCGAATATCACGCCAGCGGGCGATCTGCCGGGCCAGGAAATTGTCAGGGTTGCCAAAGTCAGCCAGCCCCGCTTCCCGCCAGGGCACCTGGTGAATCGCGGCCAACTCATCGATGAGCTGCTCGCCCAGGCTGTTAACGCTGGCGGCGGTATCCGGGTAGTCGGCAGGCAGCTCATCGGTAATCGACACACCGTCCACGTGCGACACCAGCAGAAAGGGCCGGCCAATCACGTCAATGTCATCACACCATGCCAGCACTTCGGGCACCCGCACCCTGCCCTGCAACGCCTGCAGCACCCGGGATTCACGTTCGATGCCGCGATGGGCCCTGGGCGAAATGGCACTCTCCGGCGGAGTCCGCAGCACCACCGGACCGTCATCACTGGCCAGTTGCAGGGTGAGGTTGGCATTGCCGCCACTGAGCTCGCGCGCGATGCGAACGCCCTGCAGGCTGGTGTTCGCTGCGATCCACTCCGCCAGGGCCGGTTCCTGGAGACTCATTGCCACCTCCCGGGCCCGCCCATCTCAGGCAGGTACTCCGAAGCTGCTCATCAGGCCGCCATCCACGGGGATGAAGGCACCCGTCATATAGCGAGAGCGGCTCACCGAGCGAATCACATCAGCGATTTCACCTGGATCGCCATACCGGGCCAGGGGAATGATGTCGCGCATGGATTCAAGTGCCTTGTCAGACAGGGCGCCCGTCATTTCGGTGAGTACCAGGCCGGGGATGACCAGGTTGACGCAGATGTCCCGGCGCGCGTACTCGATGGCAAGCGAGCGGGTCAGCCCGGCCAGGCCGGCCTTGGACGCGGCGTAGGCGGAGTCACCGGGGAACCCACGCAAGCCAACCACGGCACCGATGTTGATGATGGCGGCGCCTGACTCGAGGTGGGGATCGGCGCCGCGAATGACATTGAGCGCCCCGGAGAGGTTGGTATCCAGTACCGCCTGCCAATCGTCCAGTGGCAGCTTGCCGACGCGGCCGCCGCGATGCAGGCCGGCATTGTTGACGAGCACGTCGAGCCTGCCCCAGCGTTCAATAACCTGGTCGACGGCGGCTGCCACCGCTGCGGCATCGCTGACATCAGCCTGGCAGGCCAGGCAGTTTTCACCGAGCTGCTCGGCAAGGCTGTGAACCGCATCGCCACGGGCCAGGATGGCGACGCAGTCGCCGTCGGCGACCACCTGCTGGGCCAGCGCCAGGCCGATGCCGCGCGAGGCGCCGGTGATCAGCCATACTCGGGTATCAGACATGACTCTGCGTGGGTCTCTCTGGGTCTTGGAAGCTGATGGGTATCGCAATAACTTGCTTGTTTGTGTCTAGCAAGTTTATACTGGCGCCGGCTCAAGTCAAGCGTACAGGCTTATACGGCTTCAGGTTGAAGAACCGATGACAGGCCCGGCGCGCAACTGCAGGCGCGCACACCTTACTAGCACAGGCGAAAATCGCGAGGGACATACAAGTGAGTTGGAGCTTCGAAACCGACAGTGAGTTCCAGCAGCAGCTGGACTGGATCGAGACATTCACCCGCGAAGAGATCGAACCCCTCGACCTGGTATTCCGCGGCCCGGGCGATCCCTGGGACCCCAACTCACCCGCCGCCAAAGCGATGGCACCGCTGAAAGACATCGTCAAGAAAAAGCGCCTGTGGGCCTGCCACATCGGCCCGGAACTGGGCGGTGAAGGTTACGGCCAGGTCAAGCTGGGCCTGATGAACGAAATCCTTGGCCGCAGCCGCTTCGGCCCCAGTGTGTTCGGATGCCAGGCGCCGGATTCCGGCAATGCCGAAATCCTGGCCCACTTCGGCACTCCCGAGCAGAAGGAGAAGTACCTGCAGCCGTTGCTGGATGGCAAGATCGCCTCCTGCTACTCGATGACGGAACCCCAGGCAGGTTCGGACCCGGGTGAATTCAAATGCGTCGCCACGCGGGACGGCGACGAGTGGGTGATAAACGGCGAAAAGTGGTTCGCCTCCCACGCCCGCTTCTCCGAGTTTCTGCTGGTCATGGTGGTCACCAACCCCGAGGTCCCCATACATGAAGGCGCATCCATTGTTCTGGTAGAAAAAGACACGCCCGGAATGGAGATCATGCGCAACACCGCCGTCGGCCCCTACGTCGAACAGGGCGACGGAGTACACGGCTACATCCGCTTCACGGACTGTCGGGTGCCCCACGACCACCTGCTGGGCGAGGAAGGCAAAGGCTTCCTGGTGGCGCAGACCCGCCTCGGTGGCGGCCGCGTGCACCATGCCATGCGCAGTGTGGCGGTGTGCAAGAAAGCCATGGACATGATGTGCGAGCGCGTCCAGAGCCGCACCACCAAGGGCGAGTTGCTGGCCGCCAAGCAAATGACCCAGGACAAGATCGCCGACACCTACACCCAGATCCTGCAGTATCGATTGCACGTGCTTTACACCGCCTGGTTGATCGACAAATACAAGGAGTACAACCGCGAGGTGCGCAAGGAGATCGCCGCGATCAAGGCCGCGACACCGAAGGTGCTCCAGGAAGTGATTTACCGCGCCATGCAGGTGCACGGAAGCCTGGGCGTTTCGGACGAGGTTCCGCTGATGAACATGTGGGCCAATATCCCGGAACTGGGCATGGTGGACGGGCCCACCGAAGTCCACAAGGTGACCGTGGCGCGCACCGTGCTGCGTGATTACCAGGCGGCACCCGGCCTGT
The DNA here is from genome assembly GCA_028280635.1 of Halieaceae bacterium. Classification (GTDB taxonomy): domain Bacteria; phylum Pseudomonadota; class Gammaproteobacteria; order Pseudomonadales; family Halieaceae; genus JANQIO01. Next base: position 27,109 of record JANQLM010000045.1, read on the forward strand.
TCCCGACCTATCACACGCCAACCCAGCGTGAGGCAGCGATGGCCAAATACGGGCATTTTCTCGAGTAAGGGCCGGGCGCGCACACTGGTGTTCAATAGTTTTTTGAAATAAATTAAAGTTTAGCCGCACGCAATAACACCTCACCCGGAGCACCGCCCGGGCAGATAAATATAAGATGGGAGAGCGACAATGACGTCTCAGCAAAAACCCGACTATGATGCCATCGCCATCGGCGCAGGTTTCGCAGGCCTCGCCCTGATCCACTACCTGCGCGATGCAGGTCTGTCTATCAAGGTTTTCGACAAGGCCTCCGACATCGGCGGCACCTGGACCTGGAACCGCTACCCCGGCGCTGCCACCGACAGTGAGAGTTACTACTACTGCCTAACCTTCTCCAGGGAACTGCTGCAGGAGTACCACTGGACAAAGCGCTACCCCGGTTGGGAAGAAGTGCTGGGTTATATGCATTTCGTGGCCGACAAATGTGATATGTGGCCGCACATCCAGCTCAACACCGAGATCGTCAGCGCAGACTTTCAGCAGGACAGCGGTCACTGGCTGCTGAAAACCGCCGGCGGTGAAGAGTTCACCTGCAAGTATCTTGTCAGCGGCATGGGTATGATCTCCGAGCCGGTGATTCCGAAGGTCGACGGCATGGACCGCTTCAAGGGCCCCCTGTTCCACTCCTGCCGCTGGCCGGAAGACCTGGACTACAGCGGCAAGCGGGTCGGTATCATCGGTGCCGGCGCCACCACGGTGCAGATGGTGCCGGTGATGGCGGAGACAGCCGGCAGCGTCACCGTGTTCCACCGCACCCCCAACTTCATCCTGCCCGCCATGCAGAAGCCGATGACGCCGGAGTGGGAAAAGGAAATCAAGGACCACTACGACGACATCGTTGCCAAGTGCCGCAACCACGTGTTCGGCATGGCCTTCGACAGCCCGGTGGGTCGCAACGCGGTGGACACGCCGCCGGACGAGGTCCAGCGCATTTTCGAAGAACACTGGCAGGGCAGTTTCCGCTGGGTGTTCGAAACTTTCGACGACCTGCTTGCCAGCCAGCAAGCCAACGACATGGCCTCCCAGTTCATCATCGACAAGATGCGCGAGCGCATCGAGGACCCGGAGATCGCCGACATTCTGGTGCCCAAGCTGGGAGACTATCCCCTGTTTGCCAAGCGCCCTCCCCTGGACCACGGCTATCTCGAGGCTTATGCCCGCGACAATGTGCACCTGGTGGATATCAAGAACAAGGAGCCGATCGTCGAGATCACCGAGACCGGCATCCGCACCAGCGAGAACGACTACGAGTTCGACATCATCGTGCTGTCCACGGGCTTCCGTGCTTACACCGGTGCGCTGGAAGCCTTCCCGATTCGCGGCAAGAGCGGCCAGAGCCTGAGGGAGAAGTGGGACCAGACCTCCAACTCGTTGATGGGTGTGGCCGTTGCCGACTTCCCCAACCTGTTCATGATCACCGGTCCCCAGGCGCCCTTTGCCAACCTGCCTACCTCCATCGAACAGAACGTCATGTACGTCACCGACTGCATCAAGAAGATGGAAAGCGAAGGCTACGACACATTCGAAGCCAAACAGGACGCTGAGGACGAGTGGTCGGCACATGTCGCCGATGTTCACCGACAGACCCTGATGAATGTGGGCGACACGGTGCACTCCTGGATGATGGGCGCCAATATTGAGAAACACGCGCCGCGTGTGCTGATCTACTTTGGCGGCGCCAATGTCTACTACGACCGGCTGCGCGAGTCCGTGAACGACGACTTCCCGGAGCTTGATTTCGAGAAACTGGCCGGTTGAGCAAGGTCATGACGACGCGATAACAGCACGGCGCCGCAGGGCGCCGTTTGTTTCTCTGGCTTCGGAGGATTCCCAGCATGAACAGGAATATTGCCATTGTCGGTGGGACCGGCGGCCTGGGCAGCGCGATTTGCCAGCGCCTCGGGGCACCCGACACCACATTGCTGATTGGCTATCGCAGCAATGCGGAGGCTGCCCAGACCCTGGTGGAGGGCATCCGCCAGGCAGGCGGCGAGGCCAGCGCAAAGCCAGTTGACCTGCGCGACACGGCATCCGTGGAAGCGTTTCTGGACAGCGCCGGTGACGAACTGACGGGCGTTATCAACGCCGTGGGCCCGGCAATTCCCCTGCGGCCACTGGTTGAGGTCAGCAGCGACGAGTTTCGCGACATCATGGACATTGATGTCATCGGCGCCTTCAATCTGTTGACCGCTGCCGCACGCCGCTTTGTGGCCGCAGGCCGTGGCAGCATGGTGCAGTTGTTGACCACCGCGGTGCTGCGCACCCTGGAGGACGACGGCATGTCGGGAATTCCCAAAACCGCCATCGCCGGCATCGTCAGGCAACTGGCCCGCGAGGTGGGCCGCTCGGGTGTGCGCATTAACGCAGTGGCGCCCGGCGTGATCGACGCCGGTATCGTGCACTCCTCTTTTACCGTCGACAGCGTGGCCCAGGCCGTTATCGAACGCTGCCTGGAACGCACGCCCATGCCGCGGCTGGGCCAACCGGAAGAAGTCGCGGAACTGGTGGCTTTCCTGCTCGAGGACGGCGTCGCCTACGTCAACGGCCAGATCATCGGCATCGACGGCGGTTACAGCGCCTGAGGCTCAGGCGAGGTCAGAGCGGTGAAAGCGCAGCTCCCCTACCAGGTCGCCCTGGATGTTACGTGAGACGAAGCGCCAGGTGCCGTCCACACATTCAAACAGGTCGTCGTAGCGCCCGACAAAAATCGCCTGCAGAGGCAGCTCGGGCGGTACCGCCTGCATGACCGTGATATAGGAACGAGCGGTAGCCCGGGTCTCGTTTTCCACGTTGATTTCCAGATTGCTCATGCAATGCTTGGTATGCGGCACGCCGCCATCGTAAAGGATGACGGCCTTCAGCCGTTCAGCCACCTCAGTCGCCCCCACCGCGGGCCCGGCGGGTTCCCCCACTACCGACCAGCTACCGTGCTCAAACAGCGCCGCAAAGCCCTCGATGTCACCGGCGTCGATCAGGTAGCAATAGTCATTCATCAGGCGCCGAATGGCGCACTCCGCTTCTGCCCTGTCCATGCGCTGCTCCCGCCTCAGTCCATACCGGACTTGCCCGCCTCACGCACCAGCGGCCGGTACTCGGCAAAGCGCGGGGCGCCGGGCATGGCGCCGGTGGTCACACCGGCGTCGACTGTCAGCGTATGGCCGCTGGTATAGCCGGATTCATCGCTGGCCAGCCAAAGGGCCGCATTGGCGACATCCTCGGCCAGCCCAGGCCGCCCCTTCAGAGGTGACTCATCTGCCAGCATCTTGTGGGTACCTTTCACATCGGTGTGATCATTGAGGTAGGCGTCGGCGACCATGGGTGTGGCCACGCTGTAAGGCGCTATGGCATTGACGCGAATGCCCCGTGAACCCAGTTCAGCGCCGACGTTCTTGGTCAGTCCGACTACCGCCGTCTTCGCCGCCGCGTAAGCGTGTGGCCCCAGCCCACCGGTGACACCGGCGACACTGGACATACTGATAATCGCGCCCGACTCCTGTGGCTTCATCACCCGGGCGGCATGCTTCATGCCAAAGAACACGCCGTTGAGCATGATGTCCAGGGTGAAGGACCACTCCTCCACGGGCGTGGTGTCGATAGGCCCGATGGCGCCGACAATACCCGCATTGTTGAACATGATGTCCAGCTTGCCGAACCGGGAGACCGCGGCATCTACCAAGCCTGCGACATCGTCCTCTTTGGTCACGTCGCAGCGCTGGAAGATTGCCGCCTCTCCCAGCTCCTCCGCAAGGGCGACGCCCTGCTGTTCCTGGATATCGCCAATGACGACCTGGCAGCCCTCGGCAATAAACAGTTTCGCCGTCGCCGCGCCAATACCACTGGCTGCGCCGGTAATGGCAGCAACTTTACCGTTCAGTCTTGTGCTCATACTGTAACTCCTGCATGAAAGTGTGGAAGGGTTTTGTCTGGTCGACCGAGCCCGGCATGCCTGCATTGCGGACAAGCGGCGCGTGTGCACCGAACCCGGGAACTGCGGTGGCAGCCCGTTCGTCGCCAGTCAGGCCGCATGGCGACTGCTGACAGCGGCCCGGATTGAATCTAAACCGAGTAAAACTGGCAGATCAGGTCATCCGGTGCATAGTGGCCGACTGTCTCACGGGGAATATCATCGAAGCCCTGGCTGGAGGATGGCTCGATGCGCGCCCAGTCGGTCATGCCGGTACGATGCACAATTTTCCACGCGCCGTCCCGAAGCTCGAAGTTGTCGATATAGCGACCCCCGACAAAGTAGTCCATCTCGTTGTCGAAAGCCTGCGCGCCGGCCAGGGGATCACTCTTCGGACGCACCAGGTGGAAGGCCGTGAAGTAGGTTTCCACGTTGGCGTGGCTATCGTCGACGAAATCGACAAGCGTATTGCCCATCTGGTGATGAGTCCTGGAGTAGGTGGTCAGCAGGCCCAGGGCAAAGCGCACGAAATCCCCTGGCTCCTCCGGACTGGAGGGCGCCGCGGGGTCGGAGGACGGCCCCTGGTAGAAATGATAGTGGGTGGAACCCGGATGGAAGACGCTGCGCAGCAGCGCGTCGTCCATCCGGTCGATGGCGCGGGCATAGCGGAAGATGACTTCCGCTATTTCCTGTTTGGCCAGCAGTTGTTCCAGCTTATCCTCCGCCATGCTGCGCTCTCCCCGGTCGCGAATCCCCAATCAATCGTTCCAGTCGTACACCAGTTCGGCACCCCAGACACGCGGCGGGCGAGTGGCGGCATAGGACCACAGGCCGGCCACGTCATAGCCGTGGGTGTAGCCGTCTTCGTCCGTCAGGTTGCGACCGAACAGGCTGAAAGTGAAGTTATTGATGCTGTAGTTGATCGAGGCATCGACCAGATGCTGCGCATCGTTTTCCAGCTCCGGAGAGTTGGCCACATTCACGAAGTGCTCGCCGATGTAATGGTAGGCGACACGCACCCAGGCATTGCCTCCCGCAAGCTCCCACTCATAGGTGGCGTCGATCGTGCCGGTCCAGTCAGGGGCGCGACGGAAGTCGATATCGGACAGGTCGACGACACCGCCATTGATGTCGGTGTACTGGAAATCATCGTACTCACTATCCAGGTAACCGAGATTGGCGCGCATGCTCAGGTTCTCGGACAGAAAGGCCTGTACGTCGAGCTCCGCACCGGCGATGGTAGCGCTTGAGGCGTTGGTGACCACAGTCTTCTGGCCCGTGCCCTCGTCAGAGGGCAACTGCAGTTCCTCCTGCTTGTCGTCGTATTCCATGTAGAACAGGTTGGCATTGAGTCGCAGCCGCTTGTCCCACCACTCGGACTTGATGCCCAACTCGTAGTTGTCAACGGTCTCGGTATCGTAGGGCTGGCGCGCCTCTTCCAGGCTGTTCACCCTGCCGTTGAAGCCGCCGCTGCGATAGCCTTTTGAATAGGTGGCAAACAGCATGACATCGTCATTAACTGCGTAGCGGCCGCCGATCCGGGGTGTAAACTCATCCCAGGTTTCATTGGGGTGATCGCTAAAGGGATCGGTGATGGTGTTGATATTGCCGAACTGCCTGGATTCCTTTTCGTCCTCGGTGTACCGGCCGCCAAGGGTCAGGGTGAACTGGTCGGTCAGGGCGTAATCGGCCTCGAAAAACGCGGCAAAAGACTCCGTAGTCTGCTGAGAAAACTGGAAGATATCCAGAATGGTTCCGGGTACTGGGAAACCCACCCAGCTATTCAGGTCGATGCTGTACTCGGAATCCCAGTAATACAGCCCACCGACGTAGGTCAGCTTACCGCCCGCATCGTAGGTCAGGCGCAGCTCATGTGTGTCCTGCTCGTAGTCGGCCGGGCGATTGGTGCCGTACAGGAACTCCGGGGTGCCGTCCCAGTTGGACACGATTTCCTCCTGCGACTCCCAACGCCCGAACAGGTAGTCGACGCGATAGTCATCGTTGAGATCCCAGCGGGCCTCCAGGGTGTAGAAGTCAGTTTCGAAGCTGGCATTCAGCGGCACGGGGATCGCATCGGCAGTGGGAGACGTCACGATGGGATTGTCACGGGTCGCCGGATCCGTGGGTGGCCGCAGGCCGACATTGGCGACTTCCAGGCGGTCACCGGTAATGGGGCGGTCCAGCGATGGCGAGCAGAACCCATAGTCGACATCATTACCCGGCAACTGCCCGGTATTGTTGCAGAACAGGTGACGATCCTGGCCGGTATTGAGCAGTGGCGGCGTGTCCTGGTCGATTTCCTCGTTCTGGTAGGTGAACTCCAGTTCGAGATTGTCGGATGCCTTCCACAACAAGTTAATGGCGTAGGTCTCGTAGTCGTTCGCTCCGACACCGTCCTCACCGGTCGCCACGTTGTCGTAGTAGCCGTCCTGCTGGTCACGCTTACCGAGCGTCACCTTGGCCGCCAGGTCCTCGGTGAGGCCAAAGTTGAAGATACCGTCGGCATAGAAGGTATCGAAGTCTTCGTAACCGGCCCGTACCCGGGCACCCAGCTCACCCGTCGGCTGGGTATGCATCACATTGATGAGACCGCCGATGGTGTTGCGGCCAAACAGTGTTCCCTGCGGTCCGCGCAGCACCTCGATGCTGGCCAGGTCGATACTGCGCAGCAGCGACCCGGAGTTGGCACCGAGGAAGATGCCATTCACCACCACACCGACGGCGGGGTCGAAGTTCTTCTCCACGTCGGCCACACCGATACCGCGAATGAAGATGGCGGCCACACCGCCCGGGCCCTGGGCGGTGTCATCAATGATGAGGTTGGGTGACACGCTGGACAGGTCGGTGAGGTCGCGGCCAAACATGCGATTGATTTCCGTCTGGTTCAGGGCGCTTACCGCTAGCCCGACGTCCTGCAGGTTTTCTTCGCGCTTACGCGCGGTGACGACAATTTCCTCGAGTGCGGGTGTCGCACCCTGGGCGTAGACGGGCACGGCGACGGGGCCGGACAGTGATGCCGCGGTGACGGCAATTGCGAGCTTTCTGGAACGAGTGTTCATGTGCTGTCTCCTGGGGAGTAATAGCTATTATTTTCAGGCGTGTGTGTATGGGACTTGGTCATCGGCTCAGCCCGGCGCCGACAGCACGGTGCCGGGTATCGGGTTGAAATAGTGAATCTGTACCGTGCGATGCAGGATCTTCCAGCAACCATCGCGCCTCTGCAGTTTGTCGGTATAGGTCGCTCCCACCATCTGGCAGGTTGGCCCCTCGTTGAGGGTGCCGATACAGTCGACGTCACAGACGGATTCAGCGTTGTCAGGGTCACTGAAGCTGATGCGCTGGTTGGTGCTCAGGTGATGGGTTTCCGCCCAGGCCGGCCACAGCACGTCGTGAACAGCCTCGTGAACGCCCCTGTGGTTTTCGAAACGTCCGAAGGGCGGGCCGATATCCCAGACGCAATCCTCCCACCAGATGGCGAGGAAACGTTCGTAATCCCGCTTGTCGAAACCGTGGCAGTAATCAGATGCCAGATCGCGAATGGCGATTCTGCTTTCGAGCTCGTCGATGCGAGCCACAAGCGCCGCGATGGCGGCCTGTTCTGTACCCATGTCGCTCTATCTCGCCTTTAGTCACCGCTGCCCTGCCGGCCCGGGATGGGGACGGGTTCCCGGTCAAATGCGCGGTGCTCTTATATGGTCTATACTGCGAACGAAAATGCTTGTTTGTGTCTAGCAAGTTTAGAGTAACTGCCATACAAGTCAATACTCTGCCCCCGGTGTTCGGGGGCCAAGGCTCCCTTCGGGTTGCGGTTCGGCAAAATTCGCGTGAGGAGAATCACCATGCTGGAAGACGTTGTAAACAAGGTTGTAGTGATAACAGGCGCGGCCAGCGGCATCGGCGCGGGCCACGCCAGGGTATTCGGGGCGGCCGGAGTGAAGGTGGTGTGCGCCGATATCCAGGCAGACCAGGGCGAGTCGGTGGCTGCGGGGGTAAGGGACGCTGGCGGTGACGCTCGCTTTACCGAACTGGACGTCAGCAAGCTCGACAACTGGCAGGCGGCGGTTGAGGACACCCTATCCCACTACGGCCGGCTGGATTTCCTGGTCAACAATGCTGGCATCTACCGGCCCGCCGGCCTGGTAGAAGAATCAGAAGAAGCCTGGCAGCACATGGTGGCCATCAACCAATCCGGCGTCATGTATGGCATGAAATCGGTCATCCCGGCCATGTTGAAAGCCGGCGGCGGGGCCATCGTCAACATCTCCTCGCTGTACGGGATTATTGGCAGTGCCGGATCGTTCAGCTACCACGCCACCAAGGGTGCGGTGCGCCTGATGACCAAGGCTGCAGCGATGGAGCACGTCAACGACGGTATACGGGTAAACTCGATCCACCCCGGCCAGATCGACACGCCCATTCTCGCCAACCTCACGCCAGAGCTGGATGCCGCCATCAAGGCCAGGATACCCATGGGCCGGCTGGGAGCGCCTGAAGAAGTCGCCAGGGCTTCACTGTTCCTCTGCTCCGATATGGCGTCCTACATCACCGGAGAGGAACTGCGGGTGGATGGCGGCTGGTGCGCGACCTAAAAAAAAGGGTAGCGGCTTGGCGCTACCCCATCTGCCCTAGCGCGTAAGGTCGATGAGCACCTTGCACTGGCCGGAGGGATTGCGCAGCGCTTCGAAGGCCTCCGGCGCCTCTTCCAGGCTGACCACGTCAGTAATCATGGCGCTGGCATCAACCCGCTCCGCTACCATCATGTCGATGGTGAACTGGAAGTCCTCCTTGTCGTAACCCACTGCCCACTGGATGCGCAGCTCCTTGACGAAGGCCGTTAGCGGCACGATCTCATCCGGGTGGTCGCAGACCCCGATACCCATAATGACTCCGCGGTTGGGCGCCCGCTCGATGCAGGCCTGGAGAATACCGGGCGCGCCGACGCACTCGATCTGTACCGCGGGGGCGGCGCCGGTCAGCGCCTCGAACTGGGCGCCGACGTCACCCGCCGGGTCGACGAATTCGGTAAAGCCCAGGCTGCGCGCCATATCCAGGCGTGCCGGCGACATTTCACTGATCACAATGGAGCGCGAGCCAAAGAAGCGACACCAGATAGCACAGGCGAGGCCGATGGGCCCGGCGCCGATGATCAAGACATCCTTCTCGGCGACCCCCTCGGCCATCTTGACCGAGTGCAGGCCCACGGCCAGCGGTTCCACCAGGGCACCGCGATCGTCATCCAGGCTTTCGGGGATCTTGAGCACCAACTCGTGCCCTACTTTCACATACTCGGAGTAGGCCCCGGAAATCTCTCCCAGGCCAATGGTCTGCTCGCCAATAAAAGGCAGTGAAGTGACCCGGTCACCCGGCGCAAACAGACCCGCGGGCACTGCGGAGCCAACCTCAACGATATCGCCGACAAACTCATGGCCGAATACGGTTTCGGGGGGCGCCATGAATGGCCCCTCCCGAGACGCGTGGATATCCGTGCCACAGATACCACAACGGCGCACTTTCACCAGCATCTCACCATCGCCGATTTCCGGCACGGCTACGTCCTTGATCGCCAGCGGCTGGCCTGGTCCCTCGAATACGGCTGCTTTCATGGAATGTGTCCTCCGGTCAGGCGCCACAGCGTAACAAAGCGGGCGAGGCTCTGAAAACCCGACCTCTACATCTATCCGCAATCGAGTATAATGTGGGATTAGACGACACTGCCCCCGGCCTATACCTACGCGGGCGTGGAGAGCAAGCATGATCAAGACGATCAAAAAGACGCTACTGACGCTCGTTTGCCTATGGATGCCACTGGCTCCCGCCAGCGCTCTCGCCTGCGCGATGCATATGGGATTCAACCCCGATGAAATGGGCTTTGTGAGCGGTGCGCTGGTGCGCATGGCCGGGCTCGCACCCCCCAAGCCGGTTTTCGAAATAGAGCACCCCACCCTGGCGCGGGCTTCCATTGGCGCGACCAATGAAATCGTCGTGAGCTACTCACGGCCGATGTTCTCCAAGAACGTAGAAATGAAGCTGACCGGGACTCGCAATATCGTCATTCCGGAGAACGTCATTTTGCTCGACGAACGGGAAGGCACCGTCAGCATCGCCTACGAGTTGACTGGCTCAGGCTACGACTCCATCACCCTGGAAGTTACCGGAGAGCACAAGGGCGAAACCGTTCGCCAGGTCGCCCGCATCTATGTTCGCGCCAAGAAGATTGCTTCCGCCCAGGAACAAAAGATCGGCAGCCGCTGATCGTCCCCCAGCGGGCGCATGATCGCCCGACAATGCTTCGGCCTGGGCATTTGTGCCTCCCACTGCGGATGAATCCTGGAACGTCCGCAATGGCCTGAGAGCGATGCCCATAACACGTTCGGCCGCGGTCAGTTCAGACGCATCTCGATCGCCAACTCGGACCCCGAGTCGCCTGCTTACATGGATGCGGCTTTCAATGCCATCTGGCACGCTGTGCAGGAGCAGACTACCGGAGAGCACCCTTACAGCGCTGGGAATGTTGAGTGAGCTACTCGTCCGTTTGCTCAATACTGAAATGCGCGGGTCAGGATTTCGCGGCCTGGGCAGACGTAGCCGCCTTCTGTCTTTTCGAGAAATAGCGCAACCCCAGGAGATAACTCGCTATGGCTGCAGGAAGTGCGACAAGGGATCCCCCTGCCAGCAGCACAAAGACCATGTCCCAACCCACAGCGCCGAGCAGGGACAGGCTTTCAGTGATTCCCGCCGCCTGTCGAATGTCGTCCAGCATCCCACTCACCCGTTCCCAGGTCACCGCGTTTGCCACCAGCAGGTTCCCGCAGGTCAATGACAGCGAGTACCACGCCACCAGCAGAAGAGGGTTCCCTACCAGCGTCCCTACAATCAACGCCGCGATGACGTTTGCTCGAGCAGGAACCGAGACCAGGAAGATCAACGCCGAACGGAATGGCAGCACTGGCATGATCCCCAGGAACACACCAACAGCGCAGCCGAGGGCCAGTGAGTGCGGTGAGCCACCCAGTTTGCGTAACCGAACAACTTGGTATCGCAGTCGCCTGTAGAAAGACATAAAACCTTTGGAAACTCTCGCAGCAGATTGAGGCAGCCAGCATGCCCGCCAGTGTACTCTTGCTACGGATGAAAAGGAGAATCACCCCATGAAGCTAACCGCGGAGCTGTCCCTGTATCCACTGCAGGATGAGTACATACCGGTCATTGACGCGATAATCGCGGACCTGAACACACAAATGGCACTGAAGGTGCAGACCAACGCCATGAGCACCCAGATCTCGGGCGACTATGACAGCGTGTTCAGCGCCATCCAGGCAGTACTGGCGCATAGCGTGGAGCGATTCGGTCGCCAGGTACTGGTGTGTAAGTTCATTGCGGACGATTTGCTATAGGCTCTTGTAGGCTCAGGCGCCGATATTGGCTATCCGAAAGTCGTTGATCTGTATCTCCGCACCCATATCAGAGTAGTCGCCGGCCGCGCGCCCTGCCCTGAACTCACCCCAGTTAATTGATCGATAGTGCGGCGATCCACCGCGCAGGGCACTCTCCAGGGGGGCATAGTCCGTCTCGTAAGTCGGGTTGAGAAAGAATGGCGCGCTGTAGCGCGGCTGGTCAGCACTGGCGCGCACGCGGTGCAGCGGTGCCCGATATCGATCGTTGGACCATACCTGGACGATATCTCCGATATTGATGATCAGCGCACCGGGCTGCGCCCGGACCGTGTGCCAACCCTCGTCGCCCAAGAACTCCAGCCCAGGCTGCGCGTCGGGCAGCAACACGGTGAGAGCCCCCGCGTCGGTGTGGTGGCTGATCCCCAGATGCTGTCCCGGCTCAGGACAGGGCGGGTAATAGTTAAGTCGCAGAAAACTCGAGTGGCCGTCGCTGAAACCGCGTTCCAGCGTACCACGAGCGACGCCCAGGCACTCACCGATATCGGCAAGCAGCTCTAGTGCCAGAGATTCACCGGCGGCGTAGAAGGCCTCAACGGTCTTTTTGAAGCCGGCGAGCTGTAACGGCCAGGGTGTGGAAGCGCCGGCGAAAGGCCCGTCGGCGGACGCCGGCCCCACATCGAAAATCTGTTTCCAGTCCCTCACGTTTTTGGTCAGTTCCCGGTCGTAGAAACCCCAGGGATTGTCCTCAGAGCGTTGTAAGCTCAACTTGTCCTGATGAGAAAGCGCAAAAAACGATTGCATCGCGAACAGACATTCCCGGCACAGGGTTTCGCTCAGTCCGTGGTTCGTCAGTTGGAAACAACCCCAGGTCTCACAAGCGAAATCCAGGGCATCGAGCCAGCTCGGCTGGCCCCGCTGTGAGAAGTCAATAATAGGTACCGACTGCAGTGGCATAGCACATTCCAGCACGAGGCAGGTAACAGTTTGATAAACAGCTTATCGCGCTTTGACGCCTGCCCCAACAGCGGCTGGGGTCACGGGAAGAGAGACAGCGGGCGCCGCCCACAGTTACCCTACCGGCATGACCTGAGCGACACTACGCCGAGAGGTTGCGTCCGAGTATGCCGTTGCTCTTGTCTTATTCCCTTCTCTTTGACGCACTAAACTGCTCGCAGGCATCCAGTGAGGCTTTATAACCATGCTGCAAAAACGGACGATTGGGATCATTGGCACCGGCCAGGTGGGTATGGCGGCAGCCTATGCCTTGTTTCAGCAGCGAATTGCCAACGAGTTGATTCTTATCGATATCGACGACCAACGCGCTGAAGGGGAGGCAATGGACCTAATGCATGCACAGGGCTACGTCGGACGGCGCCGCGTCTGGGCGGGTGACTACGCTGACCTGGCAAATGCACAGACGGTGATAGTAACGGCGGGCGTCGGCCAGAAACCGGGCGAAGACCGCTTGTCGCTGCTGAATCGAAACGCCGCCGTCTTCAAACAGATCGCCGGAAAACTGGATCGCCATGCACCCAACGCAATCCTGCTGATCGCCTCCAATCCCGTCGATATTCTTACCTACGTGATGCAAGAACTGTCGGCGAGGCCAGATGAGAAGATCATTGGCACCGGCACCATGCTCGACACAACGCGGTTGCGAACACTGCTGGCTCAGCACTACGAGGTCGACCCCCGCTCCGTTCATGCCCTGATCCTGGGCGAGCACGGCGACACAGAAATTGCTGCCTGGAGCCGTGCCAATATCGGTGGCACACCGATTCGCCACCACACCATTCTCGGCAAGCCCTACGATCCAGGTTTTCTCGATGAGGTGCTGGGCCAGGTCCGCAGCGCGGCCTACGAGATTATCAATCGCAAGGGCTATACCAACTGGGCCATCGGGCTTGTGCTGGCACACCTGATCCGTACCATCCAGGAAGACCAGGGCAGTGTGCTACCGATCAGTGTCCGGCTGCACGGCGAGTACGGTATCGAGGAGATCTGCCTGAGCATCCCCGTCGCCGTCGGTATCCACGGGGCCGGCGAACGCATGCCATTGCCGTTGGACGATGATGAGATGGAAGCCCTACAGGCCTCCGCGGAGGCCCTCAAGCGGGTCTTGCGATCACTGTCGTTCTGAAGAAAGAACCGTCCACACCAGACCCAGGTGGGCAGTAACAAGCGTCGACTGCCGGTTGCTCTGTATCTACCTGGCGAGAAACTGCGTGAAGTCTTTGGGCTCTGTCACTGTAATGCTCGGAGTTGCTCATCGATCTTGGCAATTTCCTCGAGAGTTACCCGCTCGATCTCCTCCAGGGTCTCGCGGTTTTCAAGCTGCAAGGCGCGCTCCTCCGAATCTTGGTCCAGACCGCGTCGATAATCCGCCCTGATCGCATCAACACGATCCATCAACTCTTTGCGTTTCTTGACAAGCTTTTCCTTCATTTAAGCCTCCAGGTTGATGCACAACTGTTCCGAAAACCAGCCGCGGTACATCCTCTTATCGCAGCCGCTTGTACACTGACCGGCCCAAACGGGAGCGAGATTTCGCCGTCTTCATGACAGCTTCGGCGCACGCCCAGATTGCGCTGGCGGACTTGAACGGAAACACAAGAAGTTATTATTTTTCAATAGGTTAGCGGGTAATCACGGTGCACTCTGCAGCCAGTACCTGCACGGTTGCACCGGGCTCGATCACCGGCCATGCCATGCCACGCCAAATGCCGACTGGGACTCCCGGGAAGGGGCACGCCGGCGTCGCTGCAGACATCACCCTGGCGCGGGGGCGGCCAGCCGAAAGTGGCGCGCATAGACGCTGGCGAGCGCGGGCCGCGCTGCCACAGCGTCGGCAATTGCGGACACCCGGGGCAAGTGCTCCTGACGCCAGGTCGCGGGCAGGTCCCACCGACTGAGGTGCGAAACGTAGAGGTCGGTCGCACAAAACGTGGAACCGAGCAGCCATGGACCTCGAATCTGCTTTTCCAGGACCTGCCACCGCTGACGCCACAGCTCGAGGCAGCGCTCGCGCAGGGCCTTCGCCGATGCGGCGTCAATAAACCGGTCCGGGTAATCAAGGATCTCGACCAGCGGATACAGCTCGGTGGCGAGGAAGGCCATCCATCGCAGAGCCCGGCGCCGAGCCGCCGTTCCCGGAGCGGGGAGTATTTCTGCTTCCCGATGAAGCTCATCCAGCGCCACTACGATAGCCAGGGTTTCCGTGACCCGCTCACCGCCGGGAAACTCCAGAGTCGGCATCTTGCAGTGGGGATTCACGGACGCGTAACCCCCTGCACGATGCTCGTTGTTCCGGGCGTCAAGGTCGCGGGTTTCGAATGGGACGCCAAGTTCCGCGCACACCGCTTCAACAATACCCGCGCCGGTCCCGGGCGCCCCATAGATTAGATAAGACACTGTCTACAAATCTCCTTCTGCCGTGAGCACGAGAACACCGCGCTGCGGCATCCAGATATCTTCTCATGCTGGCACCACGTGGTGATACACCACTGCGCTTTTGTTGCCACGCAGCCTTTCGTTGGGGACGCCACTGAACATAGATTTAGCATGCTTCAAGTTACACTGCCTGACGGCTCTTCACGCCAAGTCTAGCAACCCATCACTGTTCAGGATCTTGCCGCGGATATCGGTGAGGATTACAAGGTCGAGATCATCGAAGACATTATTGCCGAGGGTGAAAAAGTCTCGGTCTACCGACCAGGCGACTGGTTTGAAGCTTTCCGTGGTCCGTACCTGCCCAGTACCGGGAAGCCCCCCAAGGCCTTCAAGTTGATGAAACTTGCCGGAGCCTATTGGCGGGGCAACTCAGACAATGAAATGTTGCAGCGTATCTACAGCATCACCTGGAGGAGGCGGAAAAGCGCGATCACCGCAAGCTGGGTCGCAAGCTTCAGTTTTTCAACTTCAGTGATGAGGCACCGAGGGCAGTCTTCTGGCACCGGAAGGGTTGGACCCTGTTCCTGCAGTTCCTGGCCTACATGCGCAAGCACCAGGGAGACGCCGGCTACGTAGAGGTCAACACCCCGGATACCGTGGACCGCAGCGTGGGGGGACACCTCCAAGCACTGGTTCAACTACGGCGAGAACACGTTCTCTACAGAGGCGGAAGACGGCAGTGTGTACGCGCTGGAGGTTGTGGGCCTGGATTGTGTCTTGTACCCCGGGGAGGGTGCTTTCTACGGTCCCAAGCTGGAACTTGTGCTGCGCGGCGCGATTGGCCGCGACTGGCAGTGCGACATGCTGCAGGCGGTGCCCTACCTGTTGGTGTTAGGCGACAGGGAGATTGCAAACAACGAGATTGCCGTGCACACCCAGAGCGGTGACGACCTGGGCACCATGTCTATCGATGACTTAATTGCCCGCCTCCAACAGGGAATCGAAACGCGCCCTGGCGAAGCGGTGACCTCCAGGGTGGCGTGATGCCTTCAGGTTCGAACCCGCGATGGGGAATCAGTTCATCGGGGGGATCCAGGTCAGTGACGAGTGGTGAAGAGAGATCAGCACCTTCCCATTGAGCTTGTGATAAGCAAAGGTGTAGTCGGCGCGTGTCGCGTCACCCTGCTCATTGACGAAGGTGTAGTGGCCCATGTCCTTGTAGCCCATACCACCCGCTTTCAGGATGGGACCAACAGCGCTCTGGAAGTCCACGCGCTTCCATCCATTGGATAAAAAGCCGCCGTCGTGCGGGTAGTCCGGGTTGCCACCAATGAAATAGGAGCGCGCACCCGCTTCGTCCAGCCGAATTTCATCAGCCAACGTCGGTTTGAACAACAGCGGCTCGTCCGGCGATCCGAAGTCATACAAGCCAAGCAGCGTTTCAACGTCTTGATCCACGACGGCCTTGGCCCACGCACGTTGCGCGTTGACCACTTCGGCCTTCGTCATCTGTTCGAACTTTCTGGTAGAAACCACGATAAAGCCTCCGTATCGAGCCGATAGCCTGGAGTACGCCTGGCTGCTTAAGTGTTTCGAGAGATGGCGGAGCTCAGGCCCACCATTCAAAGCTGGGTCGGATTGGGTGCGTCACCGTAGACATCCTTCGGATCAAAAGCTTTCTGCGATTCCTTGAATACAAGTCGGGCGGTCTCGCCAGACGTATCGCTAAGGTCAACAGACCGGTAAAAGCAGGACCGATATCCCACGTGACAACTGGCGCCTGAACCGGCAACCCTGACACGCAGCCAGACAGCGTCCTGGTCGTCGTCTACGCGTAGTTCTACCACCTCCTGGGTGAGACCACTGGTCGCGCCCTTGCGCCAGAGACACTGCCGGCTGCGGCTCCAGTAGTGGGCCTGGCCGGTGACAATCGTCTCCGCAAGCGCATCGTCATTCATATAGCCCAGCATCAGGACTTCACCCGTCTCTGCGGCGGTCGTGATGCAGGGAATCAGTCCATCAATATCGAACCTGGGGGCCAGCGCATGACCTTCTTCGACTTGCTCGATCGACTCGCGCGCAGCAAAGAGAGTTGAAGTCGTCTGGTCGCTAGTCTTGGCTTTCATGCATATCGCTCCGGTTATTCTGGTGCTTGGCTACCTATCGATACTTGGCCCCTCTCAAAGCCCGCACCTCGGCTGCGCTTGGATTCCCGGCGGCAGTTGGCGCCAAAAACGTAACGTTATAACATTACGTTTTTGAGTCGCAAGAAAAATCATCCGCCCAACGCTCCCGTGGTTGCGGCCCCTGCCACGCACCTCTCCACGCCGTCGCAGGCAGCATGCGCCAACTGGACCGGCGCCTACGGGCTGGATCAGCCTAAACGCGCGGACGCGACATCACTGGTTTTGAGGTGCACCCATGATCGACCTGCCGGCCCAACTGCGCCGCCCCAGTTCAGAAGAGGCCCGACATGCCCCTGTATGACCCGGACAGCATTCGCGCGCTCGTTGGGGAACGTGCAGACGGTGACCACACGATCGATTTACGAGGAGCCGCCTTAAGCGACGCCCAGTCGACGATCTCCCAATTGCTGGAACGGGGGCGCTGGGGTGATGCGACTAGCGTCGTAATCCGCATCGACCCGGCCACCGCCACCAGTGGAGAGACTCTCTTCCTGCCACTCGGCCGTCAGCTTCTAGAGGCGCGCAAGCGCGGTCTCCTCACTCGCTGCCACCCCCTGCCCGAAGCGGACGGTGGCGGATTCTACGTCGAGCTGCCGGGCCACCCCAGTAGCAGGGAGACGCCGCGATGACGCTGTGCCTGACCAACACCCTGACGCGAAAAAAGGAGCCGTTTACACCGGCCAACCCCGATCACGTGACGATGTATGTCTGCGGGCCGACGGTGTACAACTTTGCCCATATCGGCAACGCCAGACCCGCCGTGGTCTTCGACGTTCTATATCGTCTCCTGAAGCGACGCTTCGACCGCGTCATCTACGCCCGCAATTTCACGGACGTGGATGACAAGATCAATGCCGCCGCGAAAGACGCGGGCCAGCCGATTTCGGTGGTGACTGAACGCTACATAGAGGCCTACCATGCCGACATGGCCGCGCTCGGCGTTCTGGCGCCGGACCTGGAGCCGCGGGTAACAGAACATATTGCCGAAATCATCGGCATGATTGAGGAACTGATCACACGGCGCCATGCCTATGCAGCCGAGGGCCATGTCTTGTTTCACGTTCCTTCCTTCTCAGCGTATGGCGCTTTATCTGGCCGCAACCGTGACGAGATGATCGCTGGAGCCCGGGTAGAGGTGGCCCCATTCAAGCGGGACCCGGCGGACTTTGTGCTCTGGAAGCCTTCAACGCCGGACTTACCTGGCTGGGAGAGCCCCTGGGGCCGTGGTCGGCCGGGATGGCATATCGAATGTTCGGCCATGATCGAGCGGCATCTGGGGACGTCCATCGACATCCACGGCGGTGGCCAGGATTTGGTGTTTCCGCATCACGAAAACGAGATCGCCCAGGGCACCTGTGCTCATGACGGCGAGCTGTATTGCCAACATTGGGTGCATAACGGCTTCGTCACGGTCGAGGGGAAAAAAATGTCGAAGTCCCTCGGCAACGTGCTGCTGGTTCGCGACCTGCTCAACGAGGCGCCGGGCGAGGCCATTCGCTTCGCGCTACTGGGCGCGCATTATCGCCAGCCCCTGGACTGGAGCACGGAGACGCTTGCTCAGACGAAACGCGGCCTCGATCGCCTCTACGGCGTGCTCCGCGATCTCGGTGATGTTCCTGACACCACTTACCCCGCCGCTCTGCTCGCTGAGTTTGAGGGGGCCCTTGAGGACGACCTAAATCTCCCACGCGCTATCGCTGAGCTGTTTCAGCTGGCGAAGGCTGCCCGTCGTGCAACAAGCGTTGCGGATCGCTCCGCTCACAAGGCAGCCTTGCTAGATGCGGGCGGTTTGCTGGGCCTGCTGCAACAGGACCCGACAGCCTGGTTCGGACAATCCGCAGTAGACGACGGCGACACGGCGGAGATTCAGTGCCTAGTTGAGGCGCGGCTGGCCGCTCGAGCAGCAGGAGACTATGCCACCGCCGACCGGATTCGCGACGAACTGGCCACCCTCGGTGTCGCAGTTCAGGATCGAACCGACGGCCCGGCTTGGCAGAAAATCGGCTAGGCCTGCCAGGGCCTGGTCTCATACATCAGGATCATGGATATCCCGGCGGCAGCGCCGGAGACAAAGACATTCCAGTCCCGGTGGCTGACCCTGATCAGATTCAGGAATACGAAGGCGACAGCCACGACGACGGATACCACCAGCAACTGACCAAGCTCAATACCCAAGTTGAAGCCCAGTAGCGGTATCAGGATAGAGGACTCGTCCATCAGCAACGCTCTGAAGTAGTTCGAGAAGCCCATTCCATGAATGAAACCGAAGATCAACGCCATCAGATAGTTCCAACCCGGCTTTAACGACCTTCCGGCGCGCCCATCCCCAAACAAGTTGTGTATGGCCGTAAACAGAATCGTAGTTGGAATTAGGAATTCGATGTAGCTTGAAGGGATCGTCAGCGTGCCGACCGAGGTCAAGGCCAGAGTAACGCTGTGACCGATCGTAAATGCCGTCACCAAAATGACAATGCTTCGCCATTGTTCGATCCTGTAAACCGCGCAAAGTGCGATCAGAAACAGGATGTGATCGAACCCCGCCAGATTAGAGATATGCTCAAAGCCCAGCTGCAAATAGAGGGGGAACGAGTGCATATCAAAACCTTAAGCGGTGTGTGGAAGTGTTTTTGTTCAGCATCAGGCTCTTTGAACTGTCGTTGACGTGGACGTAAACAATATTGCTCTGGTCAAAGAAAAGATCAGTGAATACCGCGTTCATTATTTCCAGTGATTTCAATGGTGCCGGGTGCTGATACTCAAACAGCACGCCGAGAGTTGTATCATCCCCCTCACCTTTCAGTTGCTTGCTTTTGATCTGCAGGGCCAGCTGCGCACCATTGGCCTTAACGTAAAAATACTGATTCAGGTATTCCAGCAGAAGCCGCTCGGCGTGCGGTGATTCATTCGATTGACAGAATGCCAGCTCAGTACTGTACGGATCGAAGACCAGGGCTTCGTTCACATCCGTCAGGAATAATCTGAGATTGATTGTCAAAACCTGCTGATCATCTGAGTACTCTATCTCGCTCAATGACAGCCGCAATGGATGAGCTGGTGCACTATACGATTGCACCAGAAACACAAGACTGAGCAACGAACCTGTGCAGACGCACCTCAGGGTCATCGCTCAGGACACATCCTGTGACTGCATCTCTTCGGCGACCGCCTGGACTTCGGTGAATACGCGCATCAGGTTGCCGCCCCAGATTTTTTCAATCTCTTCTTCGGTATAGCCCCGTCTGACTAGTTCAATCGTGATGTTCATGACTTCACTGGCGTCGAACACGCCTTCGATGCCGCCACCGCCATCAAAATCACAACCGATTCCTACGTGATCAATACCGGCTATCGCTACCATGTGATCGATATGGTCGACGGCGTGTTGGACTGTAGCTGGTGGAGTCGGAAACCTCTCATTAATTTCACTCATCGCCTGCCGCATCACCTTGCGGTCCTCCCGGGTCATTTCATCCGCCGGCTTCCTTTTTGCTCGAAGTTCGGCAATCGCTGCATCTCGTTCGGGATTTTCCGGCATGTCACGCAGGTAGCTAGCAAGCATCGTCAATTGCACAACGCCACCGTTTTTAGCCATGGCTTTCAGCATTTCATCAGACATGTTGCGATTGTGGTCGGTGACGGCACGCGCATTCGAATGGCTGGCTATGATCGGCGCCTTTGATTCGGTGATGGCATCGAAAAAGACGTCATCGCTACCGTGAGAAACATCGACGATCATGCCCAGGCGGTTCATTTCCCTGATGACCTCTTTACCAAATGCACTGATACCGCCATGCTCCGGGCCCTCCGGATCTGTCGCGGAATCCGCCAGGTCATTGTTGCTGGAATGCACCAGAGTGATGTAGCGCACACCCCTGTCAAAGTACAGCTCGACATTGGCGATGTCTGCGCCAATCGGATACCCATTCTCAATACCGATGTAAATGGCACGCTTGCCGGCCTTCTCCAGTTCGTAGGCGTCCTCCGGGTTGAGCGCCAGGCCCACAATGTCGGCGTTCTGCTGCGTAGAAGCCACGACCGTATCTATCATCTGTAGGCCCAGTGCTTTCGCGCGGGTGTTCCCATCATCATCTCGAATGTCCTGGGCAACGAACGCGGCAAAAAAGATGGCATCCAAGCCCCCTTCCTTCATTCTCGGGTAATCCACCTTCGAGCCGGTCTCGTTGGGGTCATGTCTTTCGGACATATCAAATCCCGGCTCGATCATGCGCAGCGGCGTATCTGCGTGGGAATCGAAGGTAAGCACGCGATCATGAATTTCCAGAGCCCGCGCAATGAGTTCCTCCTCTGCTTCAGGTGTAGCGGCATTGGTATCAGGATCTCTCACGCAGCCGCCCGTCAAGAGCAACAGAGCAAAGATAACGAGGTAGTTTTTCCGGGTATAAAACATGATGAATGTCCGTAACTAGGTTTCTCGCATGGCACCCCTGTATACCGGGGTGACGGCACGACCTCAGAGGCGCGTGAACCGGGCCTCACATTTATTGTCGGCCTCGCTCATATGCCACCGGAATGGATGTAGCGCTGATCGTGTCGCAGCATTCTCACGCGTTCGACCCCTTGTTCTCAAGTGCCTGGCGGGTGCTCCAGGATTTATTCACCCCTGAGATGATGTCGGGTACTTTATGTCCAAAATGATATATTGTATCATTTTGCCTTATACACCCCGCACTACTCCTGCCCAATACCGTGGTACCAGGCGCCCCTTACCTTCACATGCAAGCCAGCAGGGCCCAGGCCTCGTCTACTTGTTCAACGAGTGGAGCGCAGCCAGTGCAGCACACTAATGGAACGTAGAATGCCCTCCACACTTATCAAGCATGCCCTGCTCGTCAACGAAAGCGAAGCCGTAGAAGCAGACCTGCGAATCGAAGATCAACGCATACAGGCGATTGCCCCGGAGCTCAGTGCCAGACCCGGCGACCAGGTACTAGAAGCCAACGGCAGTTACCTGCTCCCTGGCATGATCGATGACCAAGTGCATTTCCGGGAACCTGGCCTGACACACAAGGGCAGCATCGCGAGTGAATCCCGCGCTGCGGTGGCGGGCGGCATTACCAGCTACATGGAAATGCCGAATGTGAACCCTGCCACCACCGATATCGCTGTACTGGAAAGCAAGTTTGAGTTGGCCGCGAAGAGCTCGATGGCAAACTACTCGTTTTACCTGGGAGCCACAGAACACAACCTTGAGCAGATCAAGACTCTCGACCCTGCCAGGCACTGCGGGGTCAAGGTATTCATGGGGGCATCGACCGGCGACCTGCTGGTGGAAGACCCGGCAGCGCTGGAGGCGATCTTTCGCGATGCGCCTACGCTGATTACAACCCACTGCGAGAGCGGGCGCGTGATGGCATGGAACAAAGCCCAGATAGAGCGCTCGCAGGGCACCCTGTCCATAGAAGATCACCCGAGAATCCGTGATGTCGAGGCATGCTATGCATCATCCGAGTACGCGGTCGGCCTCGCAAAGCGCCACGGCAGCCAGCTCCATGTTCTGCATATCACAACTGCCAAGGAACTGGAGCTCTTTGAAGCTGGGCCTGTCGAAGGCAAATCCATCACGGCTGAGGCCTGCGTACACCATTTGTGGTTTACCCAGGATGACTATCCTCGCCTTGGTAACTTCATCAAATGCAACCCCGCGATCAAGCACCAGAGTGACCGGGACGCGCTGATCCAGGCGCTGGGTACCGGCCAGATCGATATCATCGCCACCGACCACGCACCCCACACCCTCGAAGAAAAGCAGGAAACCTATGAAAACGCGCCGGCCGGCCTACCCCTTGTGCAGCACGCTCTCCCAAGCCTGCTGGACCACGTCCACCACGGCCGCATCAGCCTGACGCAAGTGGTCGAGAAGACGGCCCACAATCCGGCCAGGCGCTACAGCATTGCCGAACGAGGCTTCCTGAGAGAGGGCTACTATGCCGACCTGGTCATGATTGCACCCGATTCTCCTTCAACCGTGGCCGAAGACAGTATTCTCTACAAGTGCGGCTGGTCCCCGTTTACCGGGCACACCTTCCAGTCGTCAGTCAAGGGGACCTGGGTCAATGGCACCCGGGTGTTCGATGGCGAAACCGTTGCTGAGATTGACTCACCTGCCATGCGATTGTTTTTTAACCGATAAGCCGATACCGCTATGTACCGATTCGATATGCTGCCCGACGTTGCCAGCGATACCCTCCAGGACCGTTCACTGCCACTGCAATGGGTGGGCATGGAAAAGATTGACGTGCCAGTCAACATCGCCCTGGCCGCAGGCAATGTCCCGCAGTTGGTGGCAAAAGCCAATATCTATGTCAGTCTTGATGATGCCTCTGCGAGAGGCATTCACATGTCGCGCTTGCACACCATCCTCAACCAACTGGGGGACGAGGTCTGCGAAAAATCGACGCTCGATCGCTTGTTAGGCGAGTGCGTCGACTCTCAGGCGGGCATTAGCGAAAGTGCAAAAATTGAGCTCGAGTTCGATCTTCTGCTTGAGAAGCCGGCGCTACTCAGCGATGAACGCGGCTACCAGGCCTATCCCATGGTCATCAGAGGCGAACTGACCGGGGATTTGCGTTGCTACGAGATTGAACTCACCATTCCTTACTCAAGTACCTGCCCCTGCTCTGCATCGCTGGCGAGGCAGTTGTACGCCAACGCCGTCAACGAGAGGTTTCCCTCCGACCAGATAGACAAGGCATCGCTACTGCAATGGATGCAATCCGAACAGGGCAGTGTTGCGACACCGCACGCGCAAAGATCCTATGCCTACATCAGGCTTTGTATGACCGACAACCCGTGGACTGATTTCCCCGCCCTGATCCGCAAGCTCGAGGCGGTGATCGGCACACCGGTGCAGACAGCTGTCAAACGGATTGACGAGCAGGAATTTGCAAAGCTCAACGCAGAAAACCTGATGTTCTGCGAAGACGCTGCCAGGCGCATCAAGCTCCATCTGGATAACATGCCCTTCATCACCGACTATTGGCTGAAGGTTGAACACCAGGAGAGCCTGCACGCGCACAATGCCGTCGTCATCGACCGAAAAAGGTAGCGCCAATCCTCTGAGGGCATGCGGTTTGTTCCCGGGCCCCAAGTCGCACATACTAGCCACCGCTTTCCAGAAGGCCGCCCCTTGAATCGTCTCTGGATGAGACGGCTTGCCGCCGGTGTATTTCTGCTCAATCTGCTTGCCGTGACCTGGCCAGTAGCCGACTGGTTCAGTGCCGCGGAGCCCCTGATCCTGGGCTTGCCGCCGTCTATGGTCTGGCCCATTGCCTGGATCCTGATCGGCTGGGTGACGCTGCTGCTCCTCGATCACTTTGAGAATCGAGGGAACGGGCAATAATGCCACAGTGGTTGCTGATCTCCTGCGTGATCGTCGCATACCTTGGGTTGACGCTGTGGGTGGGCCTGCGCGCCGGCCACCGGGCCTCCTCCACGGTCGAGGGATTCGTCGCGGGTGACCGCAATTTCGGCTTCCTGGTCATGTACTTTGTCACAGGCGCCACCGTCTTTTCTGCTTTTGCCTTTCTAGGCGGGCCAGGATGGGCCTACTCACGCGGTGCGGCCGCGTTTTACATCCTCTCCTATGGCGTACTGGGCATGATGCCCTGGTATGTGATTGGGCCAAAGGTGGCGCGCGTTGGTCGACAGCTGGGACAGGTCACTCAGGCCCAGTTTCTCACCGGCCGTTTCCCTTCGCGCGGGCTGTCGCTGCTAATTGCGGTGATCAGCGTGGCCGCGCTGATTCCCTACATCACCCTGCAAATTCGCGGCGCCGGCATCGTGATCGAGGCCGTTACCGAAGGTCACATACCGCTTTGGCTGGGGGCGGCGGCGGCCTACGGTGTGGTGCTGTTCTACGTCCTGGTCAGCGGCGTTGCCGCAGTGGGATGGACCAACACGCTGCAGGGTGTCGTCATGCTTGTGATCGCGTGGACGCTGGGCTTGTACCTGCCCTTCAAACTCTATGGCGGTATCGAGCCAATGATCCAGGGTATTGTTCAACAGCGACCCGGGTTGCTGGATGCGCCGGGCCTAAGCGCCGTGGGACAAGCTTGGAACTGGGCAGCTTACAGCAGCGCGA
This sequence comes from Halieaceae bacterium, assembly GCA_028280635.1. Lineage (GTDB taxonomy): Bacteria > Pseudomonadota > Gammaproteobacteria > Pseudomonadales > Halieaceae > JANQIO01. Next base: position 52,144 of record JANQLM010000045.1, read on the forward strand.
TCCTGGTCAGCGCCATCGGACTGCAGATGTGGCCACACCTGTTCATGAAGGCGTTCACTGCCCGCGACGAGCGCACTATCCGGCGCACCGTGGTCTGGTTCCCCAGCTTTCAGCTGTTCCTGGTGCCAGTGTTCCTGATCGGCCTGGCCGGCGTGCTGTACGTGGATGAGCTGCCACGACCTGATTTCATCCTCCCCCACCTGATTCTGAACGTTGAGTTGCCGATGATCATGGTGGGCCTGTTCTGTGCCGGCGCCCTGTCTGCCTCGATGTCCACGGGCGACGCCCTGCTGCACGCAACGGCCTCGGTGGCGGTGGAAGACGGCGTGCGGCCGTTTGTGCCGCTGAGTGAAATCCAACAGCGCAGGCTGATCCGGTGGCTGATCCTGGTAGCGGGCACCGTGGCCTACGTGTTCGCCGTATCCGAGGGGCTGTCGCTAGTGCTACTGCTGCTGACCTCTTACGGCATCATCGCCCAGTTGGCACCGCCGGTTGTCGCCGCCCTGTTCTGGCGACGGGCCACAACCCCGGGCGTCATCACGGGCCTGCTGGCGGGCACGGCGACCACGCTGCTGTTCTTCTTTCAGCCCGAACTGCGGCCCATCCCATTACATGAAGGAATACTCGGGCTAAGTGTCCATGTTCCTGTATTATTAGCGGTATCGCTGCTAACGCCAGCTCAGGGTGATGCCCATGTCCAAGCCTATGTCAGCCCCTCAGCAGATTAGAACCGCGCCGCAATTGAGCTCCATCGAAATGCTCGATCAGTTGGTGTCATTTCCAACTGTATCCCGGGATTCCAACCTGCCGCTGATAGACTGGGTGGAGGAGTATCTGGAAGCCTACGGCGCCCGCTGCCGCCGAACCACAAATGAGGCGGGCGACAAGGCCAACCTGTTTGCTGCCATTGGCCCCGATACACCCGGAGGTGTGGTGCTCTCCGGCCATACTGACGTGGTACCGGTCGATGACCAGGATTGGCATACTGACCCCTTCAAACTGACCGAGCGCGACGGCCTGCTCTACGGCCGCGGCACCTCGGATATGAAGGGCTTCTCCGCGGTATTCCTGTCGGGCCTGGCCCATTTGGAGATCTCTTCCATGTCACGCCCGCTCTACCTGGCCCTGTCCTATGACGAGGAGATCGGCTGCCTGGGCATTGATCGCATGGTGGACGATGCCCTCGCGGCCGGCGCCAGGCCGGAATTCGGCATTATCGGGGAGCCCACCTCCATGCGTGTGGTCCGAGCTCACAAGTCAATCAACGTGTTCAAAACTGTCGTCACCGGACAGGCCGCCCACTCCAGCCAACCGCATCGCGGCGCCGGGGCCATCCTTGCCGCCGCGCGCATTATCGAGCACCTGGATTCCCTGGGCCGGCAGCGACGGGCCGAGGCCGGGGATTCCGGCTGCGAGCCACCCTGGACCACGGTCCAGGTTGGACAAATCCAGGGCGGCACGGCGGTCAACATCCTGCCCAGTCACTGCGAGTTCCTGTGGGAGTACCGCGGCCTGCCTGGCGAGAACCCGGATCTGATACTCAACGCCCTGCAGGCCTTTATAGAGTCTGAAGTGCTGCCGGATATGCGTGAATTTGCGCCTCACGCCGCGGTCGAAACCACACCTATCGCGCGCGTTCCGCCTTTGGTTGCAGACCTCGAAGCGCGCGCCGAATCCTGGGTGCACACGCTGGATGGCGTGCGTGCAGGCGGCTCGGGCGAGGTGTCTTTTGCCACCGAGGCTGGCAGCTTTCAGCGCGCCGGCATCAGCAGCGTGGTCTGTGGCCCGGGCTCCATCGACCAGGCACATCAGCCCAATGAATTCATTGACCCCGCTGAACTGCAACGCTGTGAAGCCATGGTCGACAACGTCTTTGCCCATCTCTGCCAGGCATCCTGATTCGGCGTAGGCGCGGGCGTATTCCGCGCTGCGCCTGCACCCCCGCCAGGGTAAGTATGAGACCGTTGGGGGCAAATACGTTCTCTGATGGGCAACTCCCTTGAGCTCACCACCCGCAGACGGTAATTTGGCGCGTTTGGCACCACCCACCTGGCACGGAGACACCACCATGCTTCGATCAACTGGCTGGCTGCTGACAGCGGCCCTTGCCCTCCTGTTACCCGCGATACCTTCTCATACCGCAGAGAGGGTCGACCCTTCCCTGCTCGACGGTTTGGAGTTCCGCCTGCTGGGTCCCTGGCGTGGCGGACGAGTGACGACGGTCACGGGTGTGGCAAGCGACTCGCAGCTGTACTACATGGGAGTGGCCGGTGGTGGTGTATGGAAAACCCATAACGCCGGTGTGACCTGGGAGAACATCTCAGACGGCCAGATCCCAGTCGGTACCATCGGGGCAATAGCAGTAGCGCCTTCCGATACCAACGTGATCTACGTGGGAACCGGTGAAGCCCCCATTCGAGGTGTCACCACCAGCCAGGGTGAGGGCCTGTGGAAATCCACAGATGCCGGTCGCAGCTTTGCTTTCATGGGTCTGCCGTCCGCGGGACAGATTGCCAAGATTCTCGTTCACCCCAAGGATCCTGACACCGCCTGGGTGGCCGTCCAGGGCCAGATCTGGGCGCCCAATTCCGAGCGCGGTGTCTATCGGACACAGGACGGTGGCGCGAGCTGGGAGCAGGTGCTGAAGGTCAACGCGGATACCGGCGCCACCGACCTGACCATGGACCCCACCAATCCACGCATACTCTATGCCGCGATGTGGCACCACGGTCGCAAGCCCTGGTTCATCAAGTCTGGTGGCGAGGGTGGTGGCATCTACAAGTCCACCGATGCAGGCAATACCTGGGAGAAGCTGGAGGGGGGACTGCCGAAGCTGGTTGGCAAAATCGGTGTCGACGTCTCCGATTCCCAGCCATCGCGCATCTACGCCATTATCGAGGCCGAACCCGGCCAGGGCGGGCTGTGGCGCAGTGACGACTATGGTGAAAGCTGGGAATTGCTCAACGGCCACCGGGTTCTACACACGCGCGCCTGGTATTACATCCACCTGACGGCGGACCCGAACGATCCCGACACCGTCTGGGTGTTGAACGTTCCGCTGATGAAGTCCATTGACGGCGGAAAGACCTTTACGAAAATCAAAACGCCCCATGGGGACCACCACGACCACTGGATCAACCCGCGAGACAGCCGCATCATGATCAACGGCAACGACGGTGGCGCCACAGTGACCTTCGACGGCGGGGAAACCTGGTCGAGTATAGAGAACCAGCCCACGGCGCAGTTCTACCGGCTCATTACCGACCAGCAGTCTCCCTGGCGGCTGTATGCCGGCCAGCAGGACAACAGCACGGTATCCATTGCCGCCTGGGCCTGGGACGGTAGCGTTGGCCGCGATGACTATCATGCCATCGGTGGCGGTGAGAGTGCCCACGTGGCCTTCGATCCCGACAATCCCGAGCTGATCTACGCCACCACGATCAATGGCACGCTCACCGAGTACAACGAAGCAACCGAAAAAGAGCGCTATATCGTGCCCTATCCTGAGCGGGTCTACGGCGAGGATGCGGCAAATCTAAAGTACCGCAGCAACTGGAATGCCCCGGTGATTACCTCACCTCACGATCACAGCGTGATCTACTACGGCACACAGTACCTGATGAAGAGTACGGACCGAGGCATGAACTGGGAGGAAGTCAGCCCTGACCTCACGCGTAACAACCCGGCGCACCTGGGGCGGAACGGTGGACCACTGACACCGGAAAACGTCGGTGCGGAGTTCTACCACACCGTTTTCTATATTGCGGAATCAGAGCAATCCGAGGGCACGATCTGGGTCGGCGCTGACGACGGTCTGCTGCACATTACACGTAACGGTGGCGGCGACTGGCAAGACATTTCACCACCACACCGTAGCGAGGCGATGATCAACGCTATCGAACTGTCACCCCACGCGGACGGCACGGCCTACGTCGCGGTCACCGGTTACAAGCAGAACGACTTCGCCCCCTACATTTACCGCACAGGGAATCATGGCAAACGCTGGAAGCGGATCGACAAGGGTCTGCCCGCTGGCGCCTTTGTCAGGGTGGTTCGTGAGGATCCGGCTGTCTCCGGTCTGCTCTATGCAGGCACCGAGAAAGGCCTCTTCGTTTCCTGGAACGACGGGGCGGACTGGCAGCCTCTCAAGCTGAACCTGCCTGCGGCGCCCATCACCGACCTGCGAGTGCGCGAGGATGCGCTGGCCATTGCTACCCAGGGCCGGGCTTTCTGGGTGCTGGATGATCTTTTTGTCGTGCGGCAGGCGGTTGACGCAGACGCAGCGGCGCCCTTGCAACTCTACTCGCCACCGGCCCAGGCCATGGGTCGCCCCAAGAGCGAGGACAAGAACTTCGAGGCTGCCAATCCCTCGCCGCACCTGCCCATCTACTACTACCTCAAGGAGGCCCTCCCAGAAGAGCAGGTGCTGACCATAGACATTCTCAATGACAAAGGAGAGGTGCTGCGCTCCTACAGCAGCGCGGAAACCGACCGTATACGCTGCCGTATCGCCGGCATGGACCCGCGCAGACCCTTCGAGCCAAAGTATCCCACCACCGAGGCCGGCCTGCAGCTTTGGCACTGGGACCTTTATTCTGAAAATGTGCGCTGCGTTGACGGTCACACCTTGTTCGAAGGGTATCGGGGACCGGCCGTCGCGCCCGGCAACTATACCGTGCGTGTCACTACGAGAGGCGCATCGGCAAGCACCGACGTGGAGGTTCTAGGCGACCCGCGGATACCCGCCAGCGATGAGCAGATGCGCGAATGGATCGCGGTGCAGAACCGCATCGCGGGCCTGCTCAATCAGGTTCTCGTGGCACTCGAGGGCGCTCGAAAAGCGCGCCACCAGGTTGAAGCTCTGGCGGCCGACCATGCCGATGGGGAACTCCGCGAGCTGGCCTCAGAGGCTACCGAAGCCATCGATGCCTGGGAAAAAACCATCACTGAGCTTCGCCACGAGACCTTCGAAGACGAGGACGCCTGGGTAATGAAGCTCGACGGCCAATTGCGCCATCTACTGGACGTGGTCCAGGACGGCGGTGCACCGATCACCGACGGAGTCAGGCAACGCTATGCAGACCTGGAGGCGGCCTGGGCGCAGAGCAGAAGTGCGCTTGACGCAATCAGCGCTGACCAGCTTGAAGCTATCAACCGCTGGACAGAGAACCGCGCTGTACAGCACGTAATCTCTCCCTGAATGGCTAGTTTTGTACCATCGCCCAGTATGGCTAAGCAGTGTATCTGAGCTATGAGACCGGCAATCCAGTCCTGACAAAAAGAAAGGGGATGTCGCGTGAGCGGCACCCCCTCTGTTTTTGGTCGGGACGGCAGGGTGAAGGCTGGTCCGCGTAGCGGGCGCCGAGCACTGCTCGGCGAGGCCTGAACGACCGCAAGCTGCGCTTGCGGGCCGGCAATCCAGTCCTGATCAAACGAAAAGGGGGGAGCTTCGAAGAAGCTCCCCCCTGTAGTTTGGTCGGGACGGCAGGATTTGAACCTGCGACCACCACACCCCCAGTGTGGTGCGCTACCAGACTGCGCTACGCCCCGAAAGGCTGCGAATTATACAGGCTATAGCGGCCTGTTCAACGCTTATCCGCAGTCCTGCCGGGACCATCCTTTCTGCTTACTCACCAAGCATGGAGCGCAGCATCCAGGCGGTCTTTTCGTGCACCTGCATGCGCTGGGTGAGCAGATCGGCACTGGGCTCATCACCGGCGTCGTCGACCAGCGGGAAGATGGAACGCGCAGTACGAGCCACAGTTTCCTGGCCCTTTACGAGATTGGCGATCATCTGCTCGGCACTGGGCACCTTGGTGTCTTCCTCGATCTCGGTGAGCTCGGCGAAGGCCTTGTAGGAACCAGGGGCGTGCACACCGAGGGCGCGGATGCGCTCGGCGATCTCGTCCACGGCGGTGGCCAGTTCCGTGTACTGCCCCTCAAACATAAGGTGCAGGGTGTTGAACATGGGGCCGGTAACGTTCCAGTGATAGTTGTGGGTCTTCAGGTACAGAGTGTAGCTGTCGGCCAGCAGGCGGCTGAGGCCAGCGGCAATTTCCACACGATCCTTCTCGTCTATACCGATGTCAATGCTCATGTCATTGTCTCCGTGGTGAATGACTATGAACCCAGTATAGGCGGGATACCTCTATCTACAAAGCTAATTGTTTAGCGTAATACCATCGATTTCTACGATGAGCATGGCCGCCAAAAAAATATTTAAAAACAGCGGGTTACGAACAATTCTTAAAGCGCTCCCAGCCAGGGCCGACCATCGATCCACGCCGGCCGAAACCCACGTCGGGAACGCCCAAATGCCCACCGCTCGCGCGTAAAACTCGCGCGTAAAAAAGGCGCCTCCCAAAAACCGGAGACGCCTTGGAGACTACGCTGCGATTGACCCCTACTCCTCGATGCTGACCCGGTCGATCTCCTGGGCGTCGCGGTCCGCCTCGCAGAACGGCATGTCGATCCAGCCGGAATCCGCATACAGGCGGGTGGCATCCGCATAGTGGTCAGACGCAGGATCAGTGGACTGGGAATACGTGAGTATGGCGTTGGCGTCGGGGCATTCGCTTTCATCCCAACTCACGGCCTGGATATAGCTATTACCGTGGCGGATGCTGGAATAGCCTTCCCCATCTATGAGACTACTGGTGATCACGCTGTGCAGCATGCTGCCGCTGCCGCCGTGGATGGGAGTGCGTTCGTCGTCCTTCTCATCGAATTGCACCTCACCCCAGGGCAGGTCCAGGGGAATGCTGTTGTCCAACAACGCCTGCACTCCATCCGCCAAAGCCTGGCGCACGGCCTCCATCACATCGGCATTGCCCGTGTTGAGGGTGTTGGGCGTATTCACCGGGTCGGCCGGGTCAAAGGCGACCGCAAACAGCTCGTCCACATCGTTCGCGATGCGCCAGAACTCATAGAATATGTGGCCGCCGGTGGAGTCGATGGTATGGCGGGTATCCCAGGCGCTGAGAATGCCGCAGGCCTCGGCCACCGCTGCCGGGTCGCTGGAGTAGGCGGACCAGTCCGCCACCGCCTCGCAGTCGGCAACAAGATCTGTGAGGATCAGCTCGGCAGGGTAGTTTCTGGCGCTGTTGAGGCTCTGCCGCACCGTCTCGTTGGAGTAGAGCGGCTCGCCCAGGTCATCGCTGCCCGCCAGGCGCTCTTCTGCCTGCACAAAGGTCAACCGGGTGCGCTTGCTCTGCTCGATGCGCTCGAGGCCTATCACCTGCGGGAAGCCCTCCAATAACTGGCGCGGGTTGGACAGCCAGTAACTGTCGTTGGCATTGGCGCCGTATTCCCGCGTATCCAGGCTGGGCAGGCTGTCGTAGCCGAATACCCCGGGAGGCGCCCCCTCGTCCTGGCCCCACTCACAGTCACTGTCCGAACCGTCCATGGTGATAAAGCCACCATCGGTCAGCAGGTTCTGCAAAAGACCGCGCACGCAGTTGTTCTGCTTGTCACTGGAGACATGGGGGATGGTGGAGATATCACCATAGAATGCATCGCCAAAGCGATCTGCGGCAATAGTATTCACCCAGGGTATGCCGATCACCCTGAGTTCGGCCTTTAATTCGCCGAGATTCTCGGCCTGCCCCATGCGCAGCCACTGCTCGATGCCGCGCAGGTTGTCGAGATTGGCATCCCGGTAGGCGACGATACTGCCGACCGCATTGGGCCAACCACCCAGCAGCGCGTTAATCGCACCCAGATCGACCACCGTGCCATTGTGGGTGTTCCAGAAGGTGTGCTCAACCGTCGAGACGCTGCCATCATTGTTACGCACTTCGGCGCTGACGGTGATGGGCTCCAGATCGCGGAACTCGCCATCGTATTCATACTGCAGCGGGTCTTCAGGGTTCAGGGTCAGCTCATAAAACGTAAAGCGATCACCGGTAGACACCGTATGGCTCCAGGCCAGGTCCTTGTTGAAACCCAGCACTACCAGCGGCAGGCCATGGAGAGCGGCACCCATGACGTCGTACTCACCGGGAATAGTGAGATGTGACATATAGAAGCGATCCGGCCCCTGCCAGGGGAAATGCGGATTGCCAAACAGCAGCCCGGTATTGCCGCCCTGCACCGCCTCGGCCCCCACCGCATAGGCGTTGCTGCCGAGCATGTCGGTTGACGGCAGACCCAGGGCTTCGCGTGTCTCCACCGGGTCCAGGGCGGCGACCTGGCGCAGCGGCTCTTTTGACGGCAGCACCCGGGCGGCGGCGACGGTATCCGGCGCTTCCGCGGCAACGATCAGGTCCGCCAGCGGGTCGGCACTGCCGCGCAGGATGCGCTTGTGCAGCAGACGGCCCAGGTCGTAAAGATCAACCTCGCGCACCCAGTCGGCATCGCGGCAGCCCTCTTCACCCTCGGCGAGGTTATCTACTCCGGTATCACGCAGGTAACGGTTGATCCCTGCCACATAACCCTCCGCCAGTTCCCGCAGGTAGTCCGGCAGGGCATCTATGAAGATGCGCTCGATACGCTCGTCGTCGTTGTAGAGCTTCATCACTAGGTCGAGACTGAGGTCGCCATCTTCCAGATAGCGGGCCGACTCCCCGGCCGAGCGCACGAACTCGGCCATCACCACACAGTAGTTTTGCGTCGAGTAGGCCCAGCCATAGCCATAACCCAGCCCACCCCAGTCCTCGGCGGTGACGTGGGGGATGCCGAACTCGGTCCAGACAATGTCGGCGGCGAAAGTGGGGCCTGCGGGTGGCGGGTCGGGCGGCTCAGGGTTGGGATTAAAAGTGTTGTCAGAATCGCTGCAGGCGAACAAAAACAGCGGCAGGCAAAGCGTCGCGAATACTCTACGCATCAGAGCACTCCTGTTAATAATTATAGTGTGTGCCGGCTCGCAGCCTACCACCCGGCAGAAGGCCTTGAGAAGGTCTGCCAGGTTGGCAAAGGTGTACCAGAGAGTGTTTTAGCGATCCAGCGAGAGCGTGTCGAGCAGTTCTTCGAGCTCGGCAATGGTTTGCTTGAGGACTTCGCCCACCCCGTCCAGCTTCTCTTCTTCCGGGCCCTCCTCCATGCGCTGGCGGGCACCGCCGATGGTGTAACCCTGGTCGTAAAGCAGGCTGCGGATCTGGCGGATGGTTTCAACGTCGCCGCGCTGGTAGTAGCGGCGGTTGCCGCGGCGTTTAACCGGCTTGAGCTGGGGAAACTCCTGCTCCCAGTAGCGCAGGACGTGGGGTTTTACACTACACAGTTCGCTGACTTCGCCAATGGTGAAGTAGCGTTTGCCCGGGATGCTGGGCAGGTTATCTGAGCCGCTATTCGGTTCCACCGTCGAATGCCCTCATGCCCGCGCCTGAAAGGGAGCTGACCGGGTTGGCAGGTGTGGCGGTGTGCTCGGCGGCGTCATCGTCGCCATCAAAGGCCTCGACTCTCGCCTTGAGCTTTTGGCCGGGCCTGAAGGTCACCACGCGACGGGCGGAAATAGGAATCTCCTCGCCGGTCTTGGGATTGCGGCCCGGGCGCTGGCTTTTATCGCGCAGGTCGAAATTACCGAAGCCCGAGAGCTTTACCTGCTCATTGCCTTCCAGGCACGAGCGAATCTCCTCGAAAAACAGCTCGACGATTTCCTTGGCTTCTCGCTTGTTGAGACCTAATTCCTCATACAAACGCTCGGCCATTTCGGACTTGGTGAGCGCTCCCATGGTCGTTTCCGATCCGGATTCCCTAGCGGTGGCTGTTGCGGTGGAGAGTCTAGTCAGGGGCTAGCTCCGCAGCTCCGCGTTGTAAGTTTTTATAAGCAGATCAATCACTTGATCCACACTCTTATTAACATCCTGATCGCTTAGCGTGCGCGAAGAATCCCTAAAAGTCAAACCCAATGCCAAAGATTTCCTTTTAGGATCAATACCTTTGCCCTCATATACATCAAAAAGCCTTAAGTCTGTCAGGTAAGTTCCCGCCGTTTCTCGAACATTTGCCAGCAGTTCCCCGGCAGATACCGACTTATCCACCAGCAGCGCAAGATCCCTACGCACTTCGGGGAAACGAGACAGCTCGGTGAAGGCCGGCAGCGCGGCATCCAGCAGCGCCGCCAGGTCGACTTCGAACAGGTAAACGGGCTGGGCCAGGTCGAACTGAGCCTGCAGGTGCGGGTGCAATGTGCCGATCACCCCCACTTCCCTGCCCTCACGCTCGATGACCGCGGTCTGGCCTGGGTGCAGGCCAGTGCGCTCCGCGGCCCGGAACGTAAACCGGTTCGGCGCTGCGGTCAGGTCGAGCAGCGATTCCAGGTCACCCTTCAGGTCGTAGAAGTCCACCAGCTCGCCGGACTCGGTCCAGGATTCCGGCTGGCGGCGGCCAGTGACCAGGGCCGCCAGCGTCGGGCGCTGCTCAAGCTCCTTGTCTCCGGGCAAAAAGCGCAGCCCGGTTTCAAACAGCCGCACCCGGTGCTGCTGGCGGGCAGTATTGTGGGCCAGCGCCCGGACCAGGCCCGGCATCAGGCTGGTGCGCATTACCGCCAGGTCGGCAGAAATGGGATTCTGCAGTTCCACCGGGGACAGTTCGGGATCGAACGCCCTCTGCGCCTCGGTATCAATAAAGCTGTAGGTCACGGCCTCCTGGTAGTCACGACCGGTCAACTGGCGGCGCAGCTTACGAATCGACAGGTCCCGCTCGGGGCGGGCCGGCATCACCAGATCGGCGTGGATATGGCTGACCGGCAGGTTGTTGTAGCCGTAGACCCGGGCCAGTTCCTCCAGCAGGTCTGCCTCGATGGCGATATCCACGCGCCAGCTTGGCACGGTCGCTTCCCAGCCCTCCTCCGTGGCAGTCACACCCAGGCCGAGGCCGGTGAGGATGCGCTCCACTTCCCCAGCCGGCATATCGAAACCCAGCATGCGCGGGATACGCGCGCGGCGCAGTCGCACCGGCGGGCGCTCGGGCATGAAGTCATCCAGGCGCGTGTCTACCGTCGGGCCAGCCTCACCGCCACAGATGGCGAGAACCAATTCCGTAGCGCGCTCGATAACCTTCACCTGCATAGCAAAATCGGCGCCGCGCTCGAAGCGGTGAGAGGCATCGGTGTGCAGGCCGTAGCTCCGAGCACGACCGGCCATGGCCAGGGGCTGCCACCAGGCGGCCTCCAACATCAGGTCGATAGTGGTTTCGCTGACTGCGGTGGACTGTCCACCCATAATGCCCGCGAGAGAGATTGCTTTTTCCCGATCGGCGACGACCATGGTGTCATCACGCATCTCAATAGTCTGGCCATTGAGCAGTTCGAGCGGCTCGCCGGCCTTGGCCATGCGCACCACGATGCCGCCCGACAGCTTGGCCAGGTCAAAAGCGTGCATGGGCTGACCCAGTTCCAGCATCACGTAGTTGGTGACATCGACCACCGGATCGATGGAACGGATACCACTGCGGCGCAGCTTTTCCTGCATCCACAGTGGGCTGGGGCGGGAGATATCGATACCGCGGATCACGCGGGTCACAAAGCGTGGGCAGCCCACTCCGGCTTCCAGGGCGACCGGGAAAGTACCGTCTATCGACGCAGGGACTTCGGTGATCGGCGCGGCGGCCAGTTCGCTCTGGGTCAGCAGCGCCACTTCCCGGGCCACGCCGGACAGACCCAGGCAGTCCGCCCGGTTGGGTGTCAGGTCCAGTTCGATCACCTGGTCGCTAAGGTCCAGGTAATCGCGCAGGTCGGCGCCCACCGGGGCGTCAGCCGCCAGTTCCATCAAGCCATCACTCTCCTCGCTCAGCTCCAGTTCCGAGCCGGCGCAGAGCATGCCCTGGGATTCCACACCCCGCAGCTTGGCCCGCTTGATCTTGAAGTCGCCCGGCAGCACCGCGCCCACCTGGGCCAGCGGTGCCCTGAGGCCGGCGCGGGCATTGGGGGCGCCACAGACAATCTGCACAGTGTCGTTGCCGGTGTTGACCTGGCAGACCCGCAGCTTGTCGGCATCCGGGTGTTGCTCGGCGGAAACGATCTCCGCGACCACTACGCCGGAAAAATCCCCCGCCACCGGATCCACAGCATCCACTTCCATGCCCGCCATGGTAATAAGCTGGGCCAGTTCGTCAGTATCGATGCCGGGGTTAACCCACTCCCGCAGCCACTGTTCGCTGAATTTCATAGCCTGTCCAAAACCGGTTTAACGGAACTGCTCTAGGAAGCGCAGGTCGTTGTCGAAGAAAATGCGCAGGTCGTTGACGCCGTAGCGCAGCATGGCCAGACGCTCTACGCCCATGCCGAACGCGAAGCCGGCATAGCGCTCGGCGTCGATGTTGGAATACTCCAGCACCTTCGGGTGCACCATGCCGCAGCCCATCACTTCCAGCCAGCCGGTGTGGCTGCACACGCGGCAGCCTTTGCCACCACACATCACACACTGGATATCCACCTCCGCCGAGGGTTCGGTGAAGGGGAAGTAGCTGGGGCGGAAGCGCACGCTGAGCTGGTCGTTTTCGAAGAACACGTGAAGGAAATCGATAACAATGCCCTTGAGGTCGGCGAAGCTCGACTCCTCGTCGATCAGCAGCCCCTCCACCTGGTGAAACATGGGCGTGTGCGTGAGATCCGAATCGCAGCGGTAGACGCGGCCAGGGCAAATCACCCGGATCGGCGGCTCTTCACTTTCCATTACCCGCACCTGTACCGGTGACGTGTGAGTTCGCAGCACGGTTGCTGTTTCACCGGGGCCGCGGGCGCTGTTCACGTAGAACGTATCGTGCATGGCGCGCGCCGGGTGGTGAGCGGGAATATTGAGGGCCTCGAAGTTATGGTAGTCGTCTTCGACCTCCGGGCCTTCCACCGCGTCGAAGCCGATGGCGCCAAAGAAGTCTTCCATGCGCTCGATGGTGCGAGTGACCGGGTGCAGGCCACCAGCAGATGCGGCGCGACCGCTCAGGGTCACATCGATGCGCTCGGCGGCGAGTTGTTCGGCGACCGCCGCGGCTTCAAGCGCCTGCTTGCGCTCGCCGATCAGGGCCTGCAGTTCCTGCTTGACCACGTTGATCTGGGCGCCGGCCCTCGGACGCTCTTCCGGGTCGAGCTGGCCCAGGCCCTTGAGCAGGTCGGTCACCTTGCCCTTCTTGCCCAGGTACTCGACGCGCAAAGTCTCCAGCGCCTTGCCGTCGGTGGCGGCGTTGATGGCCTCACGGCCTTCGTTTGCCAACTGTTCGAGGTTGTCCATTTGATCCTCTTCCAAACAAAAAAAGGGGAAAGAGCGTTAACCCTTTCCCCTCTTGTTTACGTGTGCAGCGAACCGTCCGGAGACGGCAGGGTGGGCTTAGGCCAGCGAGGCCTTCGCTTGCTCCACGATCGCTGCAAAAGCCGGCTTGTCATGCACAGCCAGGTCCGCCAGCACACGGCGGTCCAGCTGGATGTCGGCCTTCTTCAGGCCATTGATCAAGCGGCTGTAGCTCAGGCCGTTGGCACGGGACTGGGCGTTGATGCGGGTGATCCACAGCGAGCGGAACTGACGCTTGCGCTGACGGCGATCACGGTAGGCATACTGGCCCGCCTTGGTAACGGCTTGCTTGGCCACGCGGAAAATGCGTGAACGCGCGCCGTAGTAACCTTTGGCCTGCTTGAGAACTTTCTTGTGACGGCGGCGAGCCACCACTCCACGTTTTACTCGGGGCATTTGTCTATTCCTCCTTTAATAACCGCAACCGTTACTTCGCCCGCATCATGCGGTCGATCAGCACCTTGTCGTTCTTGTGAATCTCGGAAGTTCCACGCAACTGGCGCTTACGCTTGGTCGTCATCTTCGTGAGGATGTGACTTTTGTTGGCACTCTTACGCTTGTAGTTACCACTGCTGGTTTTCTTGAAGCGCTTGGCTGCCCCACTGTGAATTTTTGCTTTAGGCATAACTAACTCCGCATTTGCATAGTTTGATAAATGAAGATGCTAGGGCATTCACAGGCCACTAGTTCTTCTTCTTAGGGGCGATCACCATCGTGAGCTGCCGGCCTTCCATTTTCGGGAATTGCTCGACAGAACCCAGCTCGGCCAGGTCGGCTTCTACTCGCTTGAGTAGCTCCATGCCGATTTCCTGGTGGGCCATTTCACGGCCGCGATAGCGCAGCGTGACCTTGGCCTTGTCGCCGTTTTCAAGGAAACGTACCAGGTTGCGTAGTTTTACCTGGTAATCCCCTTCCTCCGTCCCTGGACGAAATTTCATCTCTTTAATCTGTGTCCGCTTCTGCTTCTTCTTGGCAGCGGCCTTTTGCTTCTTGGCCTCGAACACATGTTTGCCGTAGTCCATGATCTTGCAAACCACGGGCTCGGTATCAGTAATCTGCACCAAATCCAGCGTGGCGGCTTCAGCCGCGCTGATCGCTTCCGCCAGGCTGACAATGCCGACCTGCTCGCCGTCAGCGCCAATGAGCCTTACCTTGTCCGCCTCGATCTCATCGTTGATGGGCGCACGTTTGCTCTTGGTATCTCTCTTAATCGGTTTTTTCTCCCGTTTTTCGTAATGCCAGGGAAAAACCCCACGGCACAAATTACTGAGCCGCGGGATTTTATAGAGCTTGGCCCGGATTCACAAGCCTTTTCTGGTGTGAATAACCACCGAAAGCGTTTGAATTACAAAGGCTTAGCGCCGCTCGCTGACCTCGTTGCCGAGGCGTTCGGCAAAGTCTTCGAGGGATAGGGTGCCGAGGTCTTCACCGCTGCGGGTGCGCACCGCGACAGTGCCCTCTTCCATCTCCCGATCGCCCACCACCAGCAGGTAAGGAACGCGCTGGATGGTGTGCTCGCGAATCTTGAAGCCAACCTTCTCGTTACGCGAATCTGAGGCCACTCTCAGCCCCAGGGCTTTCAGGCGTTGCTCCACCTCGCCGACGTAAGGCGTCTGCTTCTCAGAGATGTTCAGCACAACGGCCTGCACAGGTGCCAGCCAGACCGGAAACTTACCCTCAAAGTGCTCAATGAGAATGCCGATAAAGCGCTCCAAGGAGCCGAACAAAGCGCGGTGCAGCATTACCGGACGCTTGCCGCGGTCACCGCTTTGATCCACATAAGAAATATCGAAACGTTCAGGCAGGTTCATGTCGACCTGAAGCGTGCCACATTGCCAGTCGCGGCCGATCGCGTCGCGCAACACAAACTCCAGCTTTGGACCGTAGAAAGCGCCTTCACCGGGGTACAGTACATAGTCCAGCCCTATGACCTTCAGTGCGTTACTCAACGCACCTTCGAGCCTGTCCCATATCTCGTCGCTGCCAATGCGCTTTTCAGGCCGCGTCGACAGTTTGATCACCACATCCTCGAAACCGAAGTCCTTATAAATGTCGAGCACGAGTCTGATTACCTCAATACACTCCTGCTCCATCTGCTCTTCGGTACAGTAGATGTGCGCGTCGTCCTGGGTGAAATGCCTGACTCGCATCAGACCAAACAAGGCGCCGGAAGGTTCGTAGCGGTGAACCTTGCCGAACTCGGCCATTCTCAGCGGCAGATCACGGTAGCTCTTCAGCCCCTGGGCAAACATGGAAACAGAGCCCGGGCAGTTCATCGGCTTTAACGCATACACGCTCCCATCTTCCGTCTCCGTCGTGTACATGTGCTCACCGTAGTTGAACCAGTGCCCGGATGTCTCCCAGAGGCTGCGATTCATGACATCGGGCGTATTCACCTCAACGTAGCCGGCGTCTTCCTGACGCTTACGCATGTAAGCCAGAAGTTCCAAGAACAGCGTCCAGCCTTTCGGGTGCCAAAAGACGGCACCGGGGGCTTCATCGCTAAAATGAAACAGGTCAAGCTGACGCCCCAGTTTCCTATGATCGCGTTTCTCAGCCTCTTCAATGCGGCGCAGGTAGGCCTTCAACTCCTTGCTGTTACGCCAGGCGGTACCGTAGATGCGTTGCAGCATTTCGTTGCTGGCGTCGCCGCGCCAGTAGGCGCCGGCCACCTTGGTGAGCTTGAAGGTCTTGAGCTTGCCCGTGCTGGGTACGTGGGGACCACGGCACAGATCCATCCAGGGGCCCTGGCGGTAGATGCTGATCTCCTCGCCCTCGGGCAGTTCTTCGATGATCTGCACCTTGTAGTGCTCGCCCATGTTGCGGAACGTTTCCACCGCCTTCTCGCGGCTCATAACCAGGCGTTCTACCGGTAGATCATCGGCCACGATCTCCGCCATCCGCTTCTCGATTTTCTCGAGGTCTTCCGGGGTGAAGCTATGGCCCGTGGCAAAGTCGTAGTAGAAACCGTCTTCAATGACGGGGCCTATAGTGACCTGAGTGCCGGGATAGAGCTCCTGCACCGCCATCGCCAGGAGGTGGGCGGTAGAGTGCCGGATGATCTCCAGGCCCTCTTCATCGCGGTCGGTGATGATGGCCAACTCGGCGTCATCATCTATGACGAATGAGGTGTCAACCTCGCGGCCATCCAACCTCCCGCCCAGGGCGGCTTTGGCGAGGCCGGGACCGATGTCGGAGGCAACGTCAAACACAGAAACAGGATTATCGAAGGTCCGCTGGGAACCGTCGGGCAAAGTAATAACTGGCATGGTATCGAGTCCCTTTCCAGTGGTGGCCCCAACGAAGGGTCACATGTGGGTTAAGAGGGCGAACCCTCAAGTCTGAAAGCGCCTGTGAAATAGCCAGCAGCACCATACGGGTAGTGCCTCAACTGGCGTTCACTCGCTCCCGAGTGAGCTTTCAGTTTAACACAGTCGTTCCTGTCGACGTCGTGAATATTGCGTAGTCTTGCGCTGTATCAGGCGGACGTTTTCCGCAGGCTACCCGGCGACTTACCGGTGATTTTCTTGAAGGCCTTGGAAAAGGACGCCTCGCTGTCGTAGCCGCAGCGGCTTGCCACCTCCAACATCGGCGCGCCCTCTTCCGCCAGCCAGATACTGGCCTGCTGCATGCGCCAGCGCGCCAGGTAGTGCATGGGTGATTCGCCCAGTGTGCGCTTGAAGTGCTCCGCAAAGGCGGAACGCGACATGCTGGCAGCCTCGGCAAACTGCGCCAGGGTCCACCGATATCCCGGCTTGCCGTGAATCAGGTCCAGCACCCGCCGCAGCCGCTTGTCCGCCAGCGCAGCCGCCAGACTGGCCAGGGGGTGACCCGCCCAGGACTGCTCACGGGCCAGGGCGACAAACAGGGTCTCCGCCAGCCGATTCAACACTGCCTCGCTGCCGACCTTGCCGGCCAGGGCCTCCATGCGAATCAGGTCCGACAGCGCCTGGGACGAAGGGTCAGTACCACTGCGCCAGATCACCACCGGTGGCAGCGTCGCCAGCAGCGGGTTGCCGGCATTGTGCTTGAGCAGGAAGTGTCCGCACAGCAAACCCACCCCGTCCGCCCTTGGCCCACGTTCGAAACTGATGGAACTGACCGCGTTCACCTGCGTTGGGCAGTGAGCGCCGGCGTGTAACTGGTGACGGGCGTCCCGGGGAAAGATCACGATATCCCCGGCCTCCAGAGGCTCGGGCGCTGCCAGGGCGGGCGAGACCACCCGGCAGGCGCCGTGGGTCACCATGTGGAAACTGGCCAGCCCGGTACCGGAGGTATCCACGGCCCAGTCGTTGCCGCAGTACTGGGCGTTGTGAAAGATGCGGGCGCGAAGCCGGAAAGCCTCAAACAGGGCTGACAGGGTATCCACCGGGGGCTCTGGACGATCGGACATAAACTCAGGCTAACCGCACATACCCACAAAGCGCAACGACACCTAGGATAGCTCCCCGTTGAATGCGAATGATCGCTGACACCAAGCAACCACCAACGAGGAAGCTCAGACCATGAAAACCAGACTTTTGGGAATCATCTTTGCGTTGTTCAGCCTGTCCGCCGTGGCGGGCGTCGACACCGACACCGACGCCAATGGCGTCATCCTGGCCGGGCACGACACCGTGGCCTACCACACCGAAGACCGTGCGGTGGTAGGCAAGCCCACCATCACCGCCGTCTATAATGACGCCATCTACCGCTTTGCCAGCGAAGCGAACCGCGACCTGTTCGTCGCCTATCCCGCCAGGTATGCGCCTGCCTACGGTGGCTTCTGCGCCTTCGGCGCGACGTTTGGCAAGAAGTTCTCGGTAGACGGCAAGGCCTTCAAGGTGGTCGACGGCCAGCTCTACGTCAACAAGAACCTGTCCGTCGCGGAAACCTGGAACAAGGATATCCCCGGGCACATTGTCGAGGCTGACGAGTACTGGCCCCGTATTGAAGCAGTACCGGCCACCAAGCTCTAAGCTGCAAGCCAGTACTACCTCCCATGAGTGCGGCCCCAGGGGCCGCATTCGCTGTTTTAGGGTCGCGTCCCACAAGAAGCACAACTTTTCAAAAAACTGATCGCCTTTAGCTAAACAATCAATTTTTCAAATCGGCGGCACCACCTTAATCTGCCCGCAACCCATTCATGCGGCCAAGAATCATGAAACAGGACAAGCAACAACTATCGTTGCTCGACTACCCGGGCTACTGCCTGACACTGTCATTGCTGTTCACAGGGTCACTCGGGCTGAGCATCTATCTTCACACGCTTTAGCGCGCCAGGTCGTGCACCACGGTCGCCACGATGACTGCGGGCACCCCAGGCAACAGCCCGTCACGGCAGCGCGGTGGCCCGGGGCAACTAGGCTATCCCACGTCGCTCCACCAGGCCGGCAATTCGGTACACTATCGGCAAATTCCAATAAGCACGGGCTTCTCATGCTTTCTCTGCATCCTCTACATCGCACCTTGATTCGCTGGTCTCAACTGACAGTGGCCATTGCCGCCACCTGCCTGTCCTGGGGTACGGCCGCACAAAGCCAGCTCTCCGACGCGGTCGGCACTACCAAGCAGGCAGTCAATAGCTACCGCAGCCAACACGAGGCGACAATTGTGTCCGACTTCGCGGACCTGCTGGCGATCCCAAATGTGGCGGTCAACCTTGCCGATATGGAGGTGAATGCTGACCACATCATCGGCTTGCTGGAGCCCCGGGGGTTCTCGACGCGCAAGCTGTACGCCGGCGGCGCCCCCTATATCTATGCAGAACTGCCCAGTCCGGGCGCCACTGAGACAGTGATGATCTATGCCCACTTCGACGGGCAACCGGTGCAGGAAGAGAACTGGCAATACCCGGCTTTCACCCCCACCCTGCTGGACGGCCCGCTCCCCGACGGCAAACCGGTGGACATCGCGCAGGTGAAAGGCGCCTTCGGCCCCGAGTGGCGCCTGTACGCCCGCTCCGCCGGCGACGACAAAATGCCGGTGATTGCGTTGATTCACACCCTGGATGCACTGGCGGCGGCGGGCATCAAACCCTCAGTGAATGTCAAGCTGCTACTGGATGGGGAAGAAGAAATGGGCTCCCCTAGCGTCCGCCAGGTCATCGACAAGTACGGCAAGCTGCTGCAGGCCGACGTGCTGCTGTTCTGTGACGGCCCCATGCATCAGTCGCGCCGCACCCAGATCGTGTTCGGTGTGCGCGGCTCTACCACCGTGGACATCACCACTTATGGCGCCACCCGGCCTCTGCATTCCGGCCACTACGGGAACTGGTCCCCCAACCCGATCATGTCGCTGGCCTACCTGCTGACCAGCATGAGGGATGAATCGGGGCGCATTCTGGTCAAGGACTACTACAAAGACGTGACACCGTTGTCCGAACTGGAAATGGAAGCCATTGCCGGCATGCCCGATGTCACCGACACATTGAAGGACGAACTGTCGGTGCACACGCCGGAGGGCAACGGTGCCCGGCTGGAGGAGCTGATATCCCTGCCCGCCCTAAACATGCGCGGCTTCGTGGCAGGCGGCGTGGGCAACAAGGGGCGTAACGTTTTGCTTTCCACCGCAACCGCCTCCATCGACCTGCGGCTGGTGCCGAACCAGACACCGGAGGGAACCCGCAAGCTGCTGGAGGATCATGTGGCCGCCCAGGGTTTTCACGTGGTTTATGCAGAACCCACGCCGGAGATTCTGCGCGCCCACTCGAAAGTGGCGAGGATGGACTGGAAGGATTCAGGCTACCCGGCCCTGCGCACCGAGCTCGATCACCCCATGGCTCTGCGCCTTACCGAGCTGATGCGCGCGATTTCACCGAACCTGATCGTCACACCGACCATGGGCGGCAGCCTGCCGCTACACGAATTCGGCAGCCGCCTGAGCGCGCCGATCATTATTCTGCCGCTGGCCAACCACGACAATAACCAGCACGCGGAGAACGAGAATATCCGCCTGCAGAACCTCTGGGATGCCATGGCGGTGTACGGCGCGGTGCTGGCTCATTTCGGTGAGCCAGGCACCTGACGATTACCGGAAGCTCGCTTTGATGATGCCATGATCCGAGGTGTGGGCCTGCTTGTCTTCGACGTGATCGTTGAGAATCTGCACCTCGTCCAGCTCCCACACGCTGTCGGTGGAGTGCTCAAAAAACTCTTCTGATACCAAGACATGATCCAGCACCCCGCGGTGGTTGCTGTGCTCATGCGTGTAGAACACATCCCGGAAACTCCTTAACTGCTCGAGAAACAGGGCGCTGTACAGTGACTTGTCGCCGCCCCGGGAGCGCTTGGTCATGCGCGGCTGGTCGGTGATGATGTTGAGAGTGTTACTGAGCGGGTCATCGTTCAGGTCGCCCAGCACTACTGTCGGTGTGGCCTGGCCTGCCATATGATCGACCAGGATCATACGCAGGGCGGTAGCTTCCGCCGTGCGACGGATCGTCGACAGCGCACTGCCCACCGCCTTGCGGTGCGCTGAGTCAATGTTGGCGCCGGTCCGGGCCGGCAACTTGGACTTCAGGTGGCAGGCGAACACGGTCACGTCTGGTGTGTGATCATCTTCATGATGCAGTCTTGCCTCGATCACACTGCGGGAAAAGCGCGTGATATTGACGGTGACTTCATCGTCTTCGCCGTCGCCCTCGTCGAGCTTAACCAACTGGTCGAAGGGGAAGTTCTTGATCACGCCGATACCGCCGCCCACGCTCCAGGGTGACCTCACCAACAGGGCGCAGGCGATATCGTACCAATCGTCTTTGATGTAATACGCCGTGTAGTCCTCGAGTCCGGAGTGGCTGATGACATCATCCAGGCAGCTCCGGCTCCAGAGTTCCTGGATAGCGACCACATCTGCATCGAGCTCTCGCAGCTTGCTGACCGTCCAGTCGCGCTGCAGGGTGTACTCCTCGTGAGTCACCAGGTTTGAGCTGCGCTTGCGCTTGCCGGCGGCCTGAAAGTTGTAGAGATTGAAGGAAGCAAAGCTGATGGGGGCGGGCATGAATCTGGGCTCCTAAGTACAACGGGTGCACTTGGAGTGTAGTCAGGTGAGGCGAGGGTGGAAGCTAAGCTGATGGCTTAGGTCGTTTGGGGGGAGTCGACTGCGGCTTTAATCGCATCAGAAATTCAGCTCCCACTCAACACCGATAATCCGGGGCATACCGAGTGGTGCGTAATCGTTGCCGTCTTCTCCCCCGGGGTTCGCCACCGCCAGACCGGTGAAGATGCGTTCATCCGTCAGATTCTCGCCAAACAGTCGCACCGAGAACGTCTCTCCCTCATAGCCTGCCTGTAGATTGACTTCCATAACGCTCTCCTGTGTCGCGGTTGCCCGCTCGTTGAGCGGTATGTCACCGGTGAAACTAAGCTCGCCGCGACAGAAAAAGCCGCGCTCGCTTCCATAGCGGAGCGCTATGTTCGCATCGTACTCCGGCACCAGCTTAACCGCATTGCCGTCGAGGTTTTCGGTCTCGGAAACCTGAAAATCTCGATACTCAGCGTCGGCATAGCCGTAGGCGGCAGTAAGTTTGAGATTCGGCAAAACGTTGTACGCCGTCTCGATTTCGAAGCCCGTACTTTCGATGGATGCATCAGCCGAGATGAACGCAGTAGATACCACCTGCCCCGCATCATTGAATAGCACCTGGACCTCTTGCCAGTTATCCGACTCAATGTAGAAAGCCGCGAAATTCAGGTAACCGCGGCCGTTAGGGAACAGGTATTTGAAGCCAGCTTCATAGCTCCAGATAGACTCCTCGTCGTAGCTTGTCACGTCATCCGCAAGTTCGATGTCAGCGGCGGCGAGGTTAAATCCACCTGGTATGTAACCTTGCGATGCGCTAGCGAAGAGATTCAGGCTGTCGCTCACCCGATAGCGAAGTGCAAAACGCGGCAATAGCGCGTCGTAGGTTTCGTCGAGGGAGATGTCCTGAAACACCAGTTGGGTAAACCCAAGATCCAGAATGCCAGCTCGCTGGCTTGTCTCGCGTTCAGCGTGATCGTAGCGCAGCCCGACTGTGCCATACAGCCCGTCCAGACCCAGGCGCGCCGTCACAGAGGCGAACACGGCGAAGTCTTGCGCCAGACTAGACTGCAAAGGCGTCAGCAGATACTCATCCAGGCTCATGGGTTGACCAAAGGCCGTACCGAGACGAGTCTCATCCTCCTCTCGGTACCAGGAGACACCCAGCAAGTATTCGAAGCTGTCGCTATCCGGAGAGGAAAAGCGAAGTTCACCGCTCCAGACTTCTTCGTCCTCGATTTCACCGCCTACCACCGTCGGCAGCGCTGTGGAATCGAGGTCCAGACCGTAGGACTCCTCTTCAGTCGATGCATAAGACAGGGCGGCGTCGATCGATCCCAGCGACATGAAGTAGGTAGCGCTGAGCCCGGCGACGATGTTCTGCTCCTCAGTGCGTTTGGGGGCATCATTGATGAACTCAAAACGTCCCATGCTACGTCCGCCGTTGAACAGATCCTGGTAGGTCGCGTCGTATAGTCCTCGGTTCTGCGGGACGAAATCCTGGTCGAAGAGCCCCGGCGCGTCGGTATCCAGAATGTACGCCGTGGCGTTGACCACAAGATTGTCGTTAGGCGTGAACCTCAATCGGCCTTGCAGGAACAGATCTTCGACCTCGCCGCTTTCTCTATCGGCAGCCGCCGTGTTGGACACAAAGGCATCTTCGTGCGAGGCCTTGAACGCGACCGAACCAAGCAGTGTGTTTTCGACCAGGGTACCGCCCAGGAAGCCGTCGATGCCATAGGCCGAGTCCCCGTTATAGGTGGAGGTTGTGAGTCTGACCTGCCCTTCAAACTCATCCTGTGGCTGTCGAGTCGTGATGAGCAGAAGACCTGCCTCACTGTTCGCGCCATACAGCGTCGACTGGGGACCGCGCAATACTTCGATCGATGAGATCTGATTGAGTACTGCGTTGCTGAGCTCGCGGAAGGGAATGCCGTCGATATAAATAGCCGCCCTGTTCACGATAAAGGGGTTGGATTCAATGCCGCGGATCGACACAAAAACCGAACTTAGCTGCCCTGCCTCATTGAACTGCACATTGGGCACAAGATCATCAATCCTGCGAATGTCCCGTAGTCGCGTCTCCCGTATCGCGTCTTGATCCAGCACGGTAACGGACATATCTGTTTCTTGCAGGCTGCGATCGCGCTTCTGGCCTCGGACTACGATCGTCTCAATGACCCGCTCCTGGCTCGATGTTACTGAGTTCTGCTGTTCTCGAGCGAACGTCGGGCAGCTACACAAAATAAAGAAAAACAGGGCGCAAGCTGGTTTGCTAGCGCGCCGAATCGTCGAAGCGGAGGCCATTGGAGGTTTGCTCGGCTGAAGGGAGCAAGCATTTTGTTAAGAACGATTCGCGTTCTCAATAGCAACCATCTACGGTAGCGGGCAATTCTGCTACTCAATCGGGCAAGCGAGACTTGACCAAGCTGGGACTGAAGCCAAAGTGCTCTTTAAAGGCAGTAGAGAGAGCATTTGGTGTATAGCCCACAAGATAAGCGGCCTCCTGGACGCTTGCGCCGCCCTCCAGTGCGGCCGCCGCAACCTCCATGCGTCGACGAACAAGATATTGACCGATGGACTCGCCGAAGGTTGAGCGAAATGAGGCAGTCATGGTCCGCACACCCAGGCCGTTACGCCGCGCCAGGTCACCAAGCAGATTAGGCTGCCCCAGGTTCGCCTCGAGGTCATCGCGTACGCGATAAGCGTAGCGTTCGGCGCAGCCAGTCTGCCCTGGACTGCATACCTCGCCGAAGTGGGCTGCCACAGTTGCGGTCAACTCAAGGCCGCGCGCCTGCAGCAGGTTTTTCCGGATGGCGCTCACCTCAGTGTTCAGTAGGCCTGTGAGCCTTGGTACGGCGCCGAGAACCGGGCCCTCAATGGTGAGAAGCCGACGGCCCTTCGTATGCAAGATAATCGTCTGAATGACAGCGTCGTCCCGGTCCACTTCCTCGAGGGGGAGATAATAAGAAAAGGCGCGAATGGGGCCGCCAGCGTTATAGGTGTCAAAGCGCGCGCCTCCCTCGGGAACAAATAGCGCAGAGACAATAGCCCCGCATGTGACGAATCCACCAAATTCGTCAGAGTGGCCAGAACTGTTTGCGATTGCACAGGAGAGATGCAGACCAGCGGGCAGCTCGGCTTCGACCTTCCCTGGTGGTCCACTGAGCCGGGCCGAGTGACTGACCACGCCACCATCGAGCTCAGCCAGATCATTGCTTAACTGCACCCTGCGCGTGAAGTCGGAAAACGCTTCGAGCTTTTTCTCCATAGCAAAGTGCTATCAACCGAAAGTTAAAGCCCATGATGGTTGAAAGAAGCAGGGCTGTGAAGCTTCAATGCGATAGTGGTCGCAATCTGTTGAACTGGGCCTCACGGCGATGGGTTTGAGTTGGCGTGACGATTGCGGCCTCGCGGCCGCTACCAGACGGATTGATCGGAACAGGCTTGGGCCTGTTCCGACCCTTCGGGCGTCCTCGCGCGCTTTGCGCGCTGCGGGCATCCAAAATACTCCTTCGGTACCAGCATCGGGGGCGGATTGATGATTACGGCCTTTGGGCCGTACTCACCCCTTCGGGGCGTCCTCGGCCTGCGGCCTGCGGGCGTCCAGATTGCTCGTATGAGTTGGCATGACGACTGCGGCCTTGCGGCCGCAGCCAGCCGGATTGATCAGAACACCCTTTGGGGTGTTCTGACCCTTCGGGCGTCCTCGCGCGCTTTGCGCACTGCGGGCGTCTTGAATGCTCCTGTGGTCGCATTCAATCGAACAGCGGTTCGAATCTGGCACCTACTCCCGCCAAACAAAAAGGCCCACTCAAAAGAGTGGGCCTTTTTGTTTGGTAGGACCAGGCGGATTCGAACCGCCGACCTCTACCATGTCAAGGTAGCGCTCTAACCAACTGAGCTATGGTCCTGTTGTTCAGGGCTGGCGATTATATAGATCAGGCCTCGTTTAGAAAAGCCTGCTGCTTGATTTCCGTCATCTCGTCGCGGAGGCGCGCGGCTTCCTCGAATTCCAGGTTCTTGGCGGCTTCCAGCATCTGGTCTTCCATCTGCTTGAGCTTGCGGGCCAGGGCTTCTGGCGAGAGGTTGACGACCTCTGCGGCGTAGGCCACGCGGTCTTCGGCCACCTTGCGGTCGCGGCCGCGCTGGCGGGCCTTGCCGCGGGCACCGGGACCGTAGGCGCCTTCCATGATGTCCTTGATGGCCTTCTGGATACCCCTGGGCGTGATGCCATGTTCGTCGTTGTAGGTCATCTGCTTGCTGCGACGGCGCTCGGTTTCCTCGATGGCACGCTCCATACTGCCAGTGACCTCATCGCCGTAGAGGATAGCGCGGCCGTTGAGGTTACGGGCGGCGCGGCCGATGGTCTGGATCAGGGAGCGGTCCGAGCGCAGGAAGCCTTCCTTGTCGGCGTCGAGAATCGCCACCAGCGACACTTCCGGCATATCCAGGCCCTCCCTCAGCAGGTTGATGCCCACCAGCACGTCGAACTCGCCCAGGCGCAGGTCGCGGATGATCTCCACCCGCTCCACGGTATCGATATCCGAGTGCAGGTAGCGCACCTTCACGTCGTGCTCGCCCAGGTACTCGGTCAGGTCTTCGGCCATGCGTTTGGTAAGGGTGGTTACCAGCACCCGGTCGCCCTTCGCCACCGTTTCCTGGATTTCCGAGAGCAGGTCATCGACCTGGGTGGTGGCCGGTCGCACCTCGACGACCGGGTCGACAAGTCCCGTGGGGCGCACCACCTGGTCGACCGTGCGCCCAGCGTGCTCCAGCTCATAGGGGCCCGGCGTCGCGGACACGAAGAGCGCCTGGGGCACCATGCTCTCCCATTCCTCGAACCTGAGGGGTCGGTTGTCCAGCGCCGAGGGCAGCCGGAAGCCGTATTCCACCAGGGTTTCCTTGCGGGCCCTGTCGCCGCGATACATGCCGCCGATCTGCGGCACCGAGACGTGGGATTCATCGACGACCACCAGCGCATCCTTCGGCAGGTAGTCGAACAGCGTGGGCGGCGGCTGGCCGGGTTCGCGGCCGGACAGGTAGCGGGAGTAATTCTCCACCCCCTGGCAGTAGCCCAGCTCGCGCATCATTTCCACGTCGTAGCGGGTGCGCTGCTCCAGGCGCTGGGCCTCCAGCAGTTTATTGTTTTCCTTCAACTGCTTGAGGCGAACTTCCAGCTCCTCCTCGATATGCCCCACTGCGTCCAGCACCCGGTCCCGGGTGGTGACGTAGTGGGTCTTGGGGAAGATAGTCACCCGCGGGATGTCGCGCTCAACGGCGCCGGTGAGCGGGTCAAAGACGCTGATCTTCTCCACTTCTTCATCGAACAATTCCACCCGGATGCCGTCCTTCTCCGCGTCCGCCGGGAAGATATCGACCACATCACCGCGCACCCGGTAGGTGCCGCGCTTGAAATCCATATCGTTGCGGGTGTACTGCAGTTCGGCGAGCTGGCGCAGGATGCCGCGCTGGTCGATCTGCTCGCCGCGGGAGATATGCAGCACCATGCGGAAATAGGATTCCGGGTCACCCAGGCCGTAGATTGCCGATACCGTGGCTACCACCAGGCAGTCGGAGCGTTCCAGCAGGGCCTTGGTGGCAGACAGGCGCATCTGCTCCACGTGGTCATTGATGGAGGCGTCCTTCTCGATATAGGTATCGGAGGACGGCACGTAGGCTTCCGGCTGGTAGTAGTCGTAGTAGGAGACGAAATACTCCACCGCGTTGTTGGGGAAGAACTCCTTGAACTCACCGTAGAGCTGAGCCGCCAGGGTCTTATTGGGGGCCATCACAATAGTTGGCCGCTGCAGCTCCTGCACCACGTTGGCCACCGTGAAGGTCTTGCCGGAACCGGTCACCCCCAGCAGGATTTGCGAGGCCAGGCCCGCCTGTACCCCCTCCACCAACTGGGCGATGGCCTGGGGCTGGTCACCGGTGGGGTTGTATTCAGATACGACTTCAAAAGGCTTGGACATGCTGACTCGACGGCAGATCGCGGAAACCCGCCATTATCGGCGATTTGGCCGCCGAAGGCATGCCTGTATCAGATATTACTGCCCTGGCTGCCGCGGCCGGCGCCGAGATCGGCGCTGCTCATGATGATGTCCCGATAGCTGCCGCCGGCGGGAATCATCGGGTAGACGTTTTCCTCGGCCTCGACAATCACATCGAGCACATAGGGTTCCGCCGGATCGGCCAGCATGCGCTGGTAGGCGGCCTCCAGGTCTTCCGGCCGGCTCACCCGTTCACCCTTCACGCGGTAACCCGCCGCGATGGTGGGGAAATCCGGGTAGATATCCCTCTCCCCCGCTGCTTTCACCGCCATGGGGTCTGCCATGCCGGAGTCGGCCCGGTGGCCGTCGTAGATCATGTCCTGCCACTGGCGCACCATGCCCAGCCACTGGTTGTTGATCACCACCACCTTGACCCCAATGCCGTAGCGGCGGCAGGTCGCCAGCTCCTGCACCGTCATGTTGAGGGAGCCATCACCATCGATATCGATTACCTGCCGCTCCGGGCAGGCCACCTTGGCGCCAATGGCCGCAGGCAGGCCATAGCCCATGGTGCCGAAGCCGGAACTGGACAGGAATGAGCGGGTGCGCGCGCTGCGGTAGTGCTGCATGGCCCACATCTGGTGCTGCCCCACGCCCAGGCTGACGATGGCCTCACCCCGCGTCATATCGCTGAGCAGGCGAATGGCGTACTGGGGGCTGATGGCGGCTTTCTCGGGAACCTCAAACGGGAACTCTTCCCGCAGGCCGGCCAGATACTCGAGCCAGTCTTCATGCCCGGTACAGCCTGCGCAGTCGATCAGCTGGGCCAGCGCGGGCCGGATATCGGCGCAGATAGGCAGAGTGACCAGCTTGTTCTTGTTGAGCTCGTTGCGGTCGATATCGATATGAATGATTTTGCCGTCGGCGATAAAGCGCTCCACGTTGCCGGTCACCCGGTCGTCGAAGCGCACCCCCACCGCCAGCACCAGGTCGGCCTCGTTGACTGCCACATTGGCGTACTTCGAGCCATGCATACCCAGGCAGTGCAGGGCCAGGGGATGGTCGGGGGGAAAAATACCATGGCCCATCACCGTGGTGGCCACCGGGCACTGGAGCTTTTCCGCCAGCGCCACCAGCAGCTCCGGGCAGTCGGCGGAAACGATGCCGCCGCCGGCATAGATCACCGGGCGCTGTGCTTCGGACAGCAGGCGGCAGGCTTCCTCGAGCTGGTTGGCGGCCAGCCCGCCGATACCGGCCTCCGGCGGCTCGATCACCGCGGGAATACGCGGCGGCGTGTAATTGCCCTCGGCATCCTTGGGATAGTGCTGCTGGATATCCTTGGGAATATCGATCAGCACCGGCCCGGGGCGGTTGCCCCCTGCCAGGGCAAACGCCTCTCGCACCACTTCGGGAATATCAGTGACCCGCCGCACCAGGTAGTTCTTCTTGGTAATCGGCTTAGTAATCCCGACGATATCCACTTCCTGAAAGGCGTTCTTGCCCAGCAGCGGCGAAGGTACGTTGCCGGTGATGGCGACGATGGGTGTGGAATCGCTGTTGGCGTCGGCGATGCCGGTCACCAGGTTGGTGGCACCGGGGCCGGACGTAGCCAGGCATACCCCGACTTTGCCACTGGCGCGGGCATAGCCCTGGGCCGCGTGGGCGGCGCCCTGCTCGTGCTCCGTGCGCACGCAGTGAATGCCGAACTGGCCCAGCACGTCGAAGATTTCCAGGTTGGCCCCGCCCGGGTAACCGAACAGGGTATCCACCCCTTCGGCCTGCAGGGCCCTGGCCAGCAACTGGGCCCCCTTCAGGGCCTCGGCGCGGTGCTCGGGCTTGAGATCTTCGAGGGCGCCGCCAGTGACGGTGCTTTCGCTTTTATAGGTGACGTTGTCATCAGCGGCCTGCATAGCGCGGTGGCTCAGTTGACCGGGAGGATCCAGCCGAAGGGATCGTCGCGATCACCGTATTGCAGGGCCATCAGCTCATCGAACAGGCGCTGGGCCACGGGGCCGGTCTGGTTGCCGTTGATTTCGTACTCCTTGCCACGCATGGCCATCAGGCCAACGGGTGAGACCACCGCCGCGGTACCGCAGCCGAATACCTCAGTGATTTTGCCGCTCTCGATGTCGGCCAGTATCTCGAAGATATCCAGGCGTGCCTCTTCCACCTCATACCCCAGGGTCGGCGCCAGCTTGAGCAGCGAATCCCGGGTAATCCCCGGCAGAATGGAGCCGCTCAGCGCCGGGGTCTTGATCAGTGAGCCCTCGTAGACGAAACAGATATTCATGGCGCCCACCTCTTCAACGTGGCGACCCTCGATCGCATCAAGCCACAGCACCTGGGTGTAACCATTGCGGGCGACTTCCTCGCTGACATAAAGGCTGGCGGAATAGTTGCCGCCGGTTTTGGCTTCGCCCACCCCGCCCTTCACGGCGCGACGCATTTCGTCGGACACGTAGACGGAGACCGGGTTAAAGCCCTCGGGATAATAGGGACCTGCCGGTCCGGTGATGATGAAATGCATGTAGCTGGCCGCCGCGCCCAGGCCCAGCTTGGGCGTGGTGGCAATCATGGCCGGGCGGATATACAGCGATGAGCCCTCGTCCGAGGGTACCCAGGCCTGATCCAGGGCCACCAGCGCTTTAAGGGCCTCCACATGAAAGCCCTCTTCCACCAGAGGCATCACCATGCGGCTGGCAGAGCGGTTGAAGCGTGCGGCATTGGCATTCGGGCGGAACAGGTTGATGCCGCCATCCTTGCGGCGGTAGGCCTTGAGGCCTTCGAAGATCTCCTGGCTGTAGTGCAGCACCGCCGCGGCCGGGTGCAGAGACAGGTTTCCAAAGGGGCGGATTTCGGCATCGTGCCAGCCCTGCCCCTCATCATAAACCTGGGTAAACATATGATCGGCGAAGCCTGTTCCGAAGGAATACTGCGCCGGGCACTGCCCGCGCTCCGCTTCAGGCAACGCCTTGATAGTGATGCTCATTACGAATTACGACCGTGTACTCAATTCCCTGAGGGGGAGATGTTACCGATCATACCCGGGGGGTACCAGCACCCCGGGGCGGGACTAGTTACAGAATTACGGTGCGGTGGCCGTTGAGCTGCACCCGCTCCTCGCAGTGCAGGCGCACCGCCTGGGACAGCGCCGTAGCCTCAATGTCGTGGCCCAGGTGGATCATCTGCTCCACCGTCACCTCGTGGTCGATGGGGCGGACTTCCTGGGAGATGATCGGCCCCTCATCGAGGTCGGATGTCACATAGTGGGCGGTAGCCCCAATCACCTTCACCCCGCGGTCGTAGGCCTGGTGGTAGGGCTTGGCACCCTTGAAGCCCGGCAGAAAGGAATGGTGGATGTTGATTGCCCTGCCCTCCAGCTTCATGCACATCTCGTTGGAGAGAATCTGCATATAGCGCGCCAGCACCAGCAGGTCGGCATTCAGTTCCTCCATGACATCGAGCATCTGCGCCTCCTGCTGGGGCTTGGTTTCGGGTGTTATGGGCAAATGGTAGTAGGGCAAGCCATACCATTCGGCCATCGATTGGCAATCCGGATGGTTGCTGACCACACCGACAATACGTGCCGGCAGCGCCCCCGAGCGCCACTTATTGAGCAGCACGCTCAGACAGTGGTCGTACTTCGACACGGCCACCAGCACCCTCGGCAACTCGGATTCACAGCGCAGCTGGTAGCTGGCTTTGAACTCACTGGCGAAGGCATCAAATTCAGCGCGAAATTCGCCGATAGACTTCGTCATCTGGCGGTCGTCGAAAACGCAGCGCAGATGGAAGGTATCGGTGACCGGGTCGGAATAGTTCGAGACCTCGACAATGAAGGCACAGGCATCCAGCAGCACCCCCGTGGAGCGCGCCACGACACCAATGCGGTCCGGGCACTGGAAGGAGAGAATATAGCGCTGGCTTTCTGGCTGTGTCATAGCGAGTTTTCCGTCTAAAGTGGCCATAATTCGCCATCCGCGGCCCCCAGGTCCACCGAGCCTACCCGCCCTGAAATTGCCCTTGACCGCTATAGGGCGGATCATTAGTATACGCGGCCTCCAACGAGTTCATTCCGCCTTAGCTCAGTTGGTAGAGCAACTGACTGTTAATCAGTGGGTCGCTGGTTCGAGCCCAGCAGGCGGAGCCAAACATGAAAGAACCCGGCCATCGGCCGGGTTTTTTTATGTTCGCCTGTCTGGGCGAGAAGAGCCCAGCAGGGTGAGCGCGGGGCTGTCTGCGAGCACTGCTCGCAGCCGCGCGAACGACCGCGGCGATACAGCGCCGCGGGCCGGGGGAGCCTACCGGTCCGCAGGACCGGCAACGTCATGCCAACTCACTTCTGGAAAGTGATTTCCCCAGGCACCGCCAGGCGCCTCTCGAACGCCCTCGGCCATGCAGGGCCGCGGGCCGGAGGGGCCAACCGGTCCGCAGGACCGGTAACCTCATGCCAACTCACTTCTGGAAAGCGCTTTCCCCAAGCACCGCCAGGCGCCTCTCGAATGCCCTCGGCCATGCAGCGCCGCGGGCCGGTGGAGCCAACCGGTCCGCAGGACCGGCAACCTCATGCCAACTCACTTCTGGAAAGTGATTTCCCCAGGGCGCCACCAGGCCACTATTGCGCCAGGAATCCACCATCGACGGGGTAGACCGCGCCATTGCAGAAACTCGCGGCATCGCTGGCAAGGAAAGCGACCAGTGCCGCTACCTCTTCATTGGTGGCGTAGCGGTTCATGGGGTTAAGCGCTGCAAAACCAGCCCTGGCCGCCTCGGGCTGGCCCGGCACAGCTTGCTGTTCTATGGACCGCATCATGTCGTTGTCGACCGGGGCAGGCGCGACTGCGTTCACGCGGACCTTCGATTCTGCGAGCTCCTGCGCGGCAACCTGCACAAGGCCGATGAGAGCGTGCTTGCTGGCACTGTAGGCACCCAGCCCGGCAACGCCGACCAGGCCTGCTACCGAAGAGGAGACGACGATTGCACCACCTCCCCGGGAACTCATTGCCGGCGCAGCATGCTTTATAGACAGCCAGGTCCCGCGCACATTGGTTTGCAACACCTGGTCGAACTCTGCCTGTTCCAACTCGACCATTGGCTTGATGCTGCCCTCAAATCCGGCATTCGCAAACAACACGTCCACACCGCCAAAGCGCTGCACCGTTTCACCTATAAATCGCCTGGTGTCTTCCTCGCTGCTGATATCTGCTGCGCAGACCGCCAGTGAGTCGCCGCCGCTCAGCGCCGCGGCAACCGACGCCAGTTTGTCCTCTGTGCGAGACACCAACATGACACAGGCACCGGCATCGAGAAACGCCCGCGCAACCGCCTGGCCGATCCCGCCAGTTGCTCCGGTTACCAATGCCACTTTTCCCGCCATTGCTGTCATTGTCTGCCTCCACTGTTACTGTTGCTTTCACTGACCGCCCCGCCCGCGGCCGTATCAAGCTCGCGCGCCCATGCCCTGAGTGTCTCAAGGAAAGGATCGTGCTCGCGGCCTGACGTGATGTCACCGAGATAGACCACGCCGGAAGCGCCATCAATGGATATGCGCGCGCCGGCTTCAACGCGAACGCCACCTACCGTAAAGCCCGCCTCATCAAGCTCAATCGTTTCAGCGCCCACCACTGCGGGCAGACCCCAGCCGCGGGCAACCACAGCCGCGTGGCTCATCAAGCCGCCCAATGTGGTCAAAACGCCGCGCGCTACCGACATACCGTGCACATCAGCGGGTGAGGTTTCCCGCCGCACCAGCACAAGCTCTGCCTGCTCATCAGCTTCCACCGCTTCCACCGCGCTCTCCGAAGACAGCACCACGGCACCGGTGGCAGTCCCGGGAGAAGCTGGCAGCCCGGTGGCAATGGCCTTCCCATCTATCACCTGCTCTGCGAGCGAGCGCTTTCCAGACAGCAGTTCGGG
Organism: Halieaceae bacterium; assembly: GCA_028280635.1. Lineage (GTDB taxonomy): Bacteria > Pseudomonadota > Gammaproteobacteria > Pseudomonadales > Halieaceae > JANQIO01. Next base: position 85,274 of record JANQLM010000045.1, read on the forward strand.
ATCAACCCTGGCCAGCGCCTGCGCGCGGTCAACGTCGAAATCGGCGTCTTCTGCCAGTTCCACGGCAATACGCAGCCCGGCGGCCGGGCTGCGTTTGCCCACCCGCGCCTGCAGCACCCAAAGTCGACCGCGCTCGACGGTGAACTCCACGTCGACCATGTCCTGGTAATGGTGCTCCAGCAAACGGCTGACTTGCGCCAGTTCCTCATAGGCCGCCGGTATCACATCAGCCAGTTCATGAATCGGCCTGGTGGCGGCCACGCCCGCGACGACGTCCTCTCCCTGGGCCTGTGCCATCCAATCGCCGGTCAGTTCGGGCTCGCCGGTAGAGGGATTGCGGGAAAACAGGACGCCGGTTCCCGACCGGGCGTCGAAGTTGCCGAACACCATGGCCTGCACGGTAACCGCCGTCCCCATGTCCTCCGGCAGTCCCTCACGCTGCCGGTAGGCGCGCGCCGTCTCGCTGTCACGAGACTTGAACACGGCGCCAATAGCCATATGCAACAACGTCTTCGCATCGCCCAACACCGCTTCACCGACAGCCGCCGCCACCTGGGCGTAGACTTCGTCCGTCGCCGCCTGCAACGCGTCGACGTCGGCGAGGTCGACGCTGCGGTGTGGCACTTCCTGCCCCAGAACCGCACGGGCAAACATCTCCAGGAAGCGTCGGTATGAATCGAGTGCAAATGCCCGGTTGCCGCTCTGTACCGCGAGACCCTCCACCGTCTCAGGTGTCAGCCCCACGTTGAGAATCGTTTCCATCATGCCCGGCATAGACACCGCGGCGCCAGAGCGAACTGCAACCAGCAGCGGATCAGCCGGATTGCCAAAGCCACGACCGAGGGTGTGGTGGAGACTTTCCAACTCGAGATCGATGGCCGCCAGGATCTCCGCCGTCAGGCCTTCGTGATCGTAAACAGCGTTGTAGTCACAACCAATAGTAAACCCGGGCGGCGTGGGTAGACCCAGTTCCCGGGTCATCGTCCATAGGCTGGCGCCCTTGCCCCCGACAAGACTGGCAACATCTGCCAGCGTTCCCGCATGCTCGCAGTCGAAGCGGTACAACACGCCTATGCCTCCAGCAGAGTCACGGTGCCGCGGCCGCCATCCACCTCGACCAGGGAACCGTCGGCAATGCGGGCCGTCGCGCCTGTCACGGAAGTGACGCAGGGCACGCCAAGCTCTCGGGCCACGATCACGGCGTGGCTTACCGTTGCACCAACTTCAACAATGACTCCAGACACAGCGCTGAACAGGGGCGTCCACGCGGGATCTGTATGCCTGGCCACCAGAATGTCCTCCGGCCCCAACTCTCCCGGCTCACCGGGATCACTGACGAGGCGCGCCCTGCCGCGGGCTGTTCCCGCACAGCCAGGTTGACCCTGCAGCACCGGCTGCGCCTCTGTCACTGCGGCGGTCGCATCGCGGCGCGCCCAGCAGTCCAGCGGTGGCACCACGCCATTGACGATGAACGGCGGTTTTAATGCGGCCAGCATTGATGCCTGTTCGGCACGCTCCCCGACCAGGTCCGGGACAAAGCCGGGATCGCGTAGCGCGGTTCGCCATTCCTCCACGGTGAGCAGCGCGAACTGCGACGGCTCTTCGAACAGCCCGCGTTCAGCAAAGCGCCGCCCCAGCGTCCACATGGGCATGCGCATTTCGTGGGTGAACATCGCGCAGTTGGTCTTGGTACGTTCGCGGGCAGCGAAGAAAAGCCCGGCCGCGCCAACGGCGGCCTGGAACTGGGTGAGGATTTCGCCCTCACCGGCGAGCGCCTGTTCCACCGTGGCAATGGCTTCTGAACGAGCGGCCAGCCGGGTTGCCATCCGCGCGTCGGGAGAAGCACTCTCTTCAGACCGTCGCATGAGTTCGATCGCCGCCAGCGGCGCTTTAGAGTCCAGCTCCCAGCAACGGGAGCGTACCTCCCACTCGTTCTCGCCTCGAAACCCAAATTCCCGGAGAAATGCATCAAAGGCAAAGCGAAAGCCCTGTGCCTCCTGTGCAGGATCACCAGCCAGGCGCTGAAGCAATTTCCCAATGCCCCGGTCGAAGTGTGCCGTAAGCAGGTCGCTGGCTTTTACCTGTCGGCTCAGAGCCCAGAGCCTCCTGGCCGGAAGTGCGGAATCCACCTCCCCCGCCACTGCCATGATGTCGGCCGAGAGTTCGGGCAGGCCGGCGCTTGCGCAGATCTGCGCGATAACACCCGAGGGAATCATCGAGTGGTAGGTAGCCATGATGTGGCGGACCCACAGGGCCTCCCAATGGTCCTCACAGAGTTCCAGCACCCGCTCAAGCAGCGCCAGGTCGTCCATGGCCGACAGATCGGGCCGGGAATCTCGCAACTGAATCAGCTTCAGCCGCGTTTCCATCAGCTCCGGTAGCGTGGGCTGCGAGAACACCCAGGCGATGGTCTCGGCGAGCTGCTCGCTATGGCGCGCGGAGTCGTGACCCGGCAATTCCTCATAAGGCGGCACATCGGGCTGTTCGCCAAAGAAGCTGGCGTCGATAGCTTCCGGCGATAGACCGGGCGCACGACGGCCGAATATCCGGCTGGCACTCACGTTGAGGTAGCCGTAGCCCCCGAACACGCTGAGCATTTCCATACGATCCGGCGTGAACTCGTCCAGATCGAAGGCGCCGAGATTCACCAGTGCCTGGCGCCAGCCAGGCTCGGAGTGCGGCACACCCCACAGGGTCCAGGAAAACGGCATGACGACAGTGGGAAAGACCTCTCCGATATTGGCCCGCGTGAACAACGGGAAGCGCCCGGAGGGGTCGTTGTCGACGGGCCACCGGTTCAAATTTTTGCTGGTCTCAGTGACAAAACGCGTTGCCGCCGCGCGGTCGTAGGTCATGTTCGGTCCTTCCACCAAAAAAATGACATTGACGTCAGTGTCACATCATAGTATACATTTTAGGCACTGTGTAAAGATCATTCATCGGACAACGCGAACCTATTCTCGAATGGCCACCGACCCGAAAGAACCAGCACGCTCCCTCGATGACCTGCAGGACGCCAGAACCCGCGCGACACTGGTGGCTGTCGGGGCCAGTCCGGTAGAGACGCCGCGTACACCGAAAGCGCGGGCGACGGTGGCAAAGCTGCTGACGGCAGGGGCAGACGTATTCGGCCGCCTCGGCTATGAAAAGACGCGGGTGGCCGATATCACCGCCGCTGCCGGCGTTGCACACGGCTCTTTCTACCGCTACTTCGCTGACAAGGATGCGATTCTCAACGCCATTCTTGCGCACGCCTACGCAGAGCTGAACACCGCCACCCGCGCTGCGGGCAGCGGCAGCCGGCTCGCATCCGGAACGCCGCCCTCGCGGGAGGCCCTGATTGAGAGCATGCGCGTATTGAACACCCGCTTTTTTCACGAGTACGCGGCACGGCGCGACCTGCTGCGCGTGGCGCGAGAAGCTGCGGCCAGCTCCTCGTCAACGCGATTCAGGGACATGTGGTTCCTGATGCGCGGCGGTTTCGTCGACCGCACCGAGCGACTGGTGGCACGACTGAAAAAAGCCGGCCACGCCTCCGCAGACCTCGACAACCGACTGGTCGCGGAAGCGCTGAGCGCCATGACCGAGCAGCTGGCCTACGTGCAAATCGGCCTTGCGGACCAGGTGCCATCCTCCGCAGAGATCGATGCGCTGGGCAATGCCTGCCACATTATCTGGGTGCGCACGCTGTTCACGGAATCCGGGGAGAACGCGTGAATTCCGCTGCGCTCGTGCGGTCAGATATCGACTTGCTCGACGTACAGCTCTACACCGAGCGCCGCGAGCAGGACGCCTTCACGGCACTGCGAGCCGCCGGCGTCCCAACATTTCACAACGAGCCCGGTGGCCCGGGGTTTTTCGCCCTTACCCGCTTTGATCATGTCTGGGCTGCGGCTCGCGACAACGAGCTGTTCCTGTCCGGCCAGGGCACACAGATCGCGGACAAACGCGCAGAAGGCAAAGGCGCTCCTTCGGTCCACAACGCGGACCCACCTCTGCACTCCCGGCTGCGCGGTTTCGGCCGCAGCGCACTGTCGCGGCCACTGCTGGAGGCTCGCCGCGCGCAGGTGCGCGAGATCATTGCCGACATCGTCTCCGCGGTGCCGCGCGGCGAACCCTTTGATTTTGTAAGCCAGGTCGCCCTACCGATCCCCATGACAGTGTTTGGCGAAGTGCTGGGCATACCCGCAGAAGACCGCAAGATGCTGGTGGACTGGGCGAACATCATGAGCAGTGTCACCGCGACGGACGCCGAACAGGCAGCGGCGCGGGCAGACCTGTTCAGCTACTTTCGCGAGCTCGGGGACAGCAAACGGCGCCAGCCAGGCAACGACGTCGCCTCACTGTTAGTCGCACCGGATGACCATGGCGAGGTGCTCAGCCAGGCGGAACTCGACGCCTATTTTCTGCTGCTGGTCGTGGCGGGCAACGAAACCACACGCTTCCTGCTGGCGGGAGGGCTCGAGCAGCTACTGATGCAGCCGGGGAGCCTTGCGCAACTCAGGCAGAGTCCCGCGCTGATAGAAAGCGCCGTCGAGGAAATGGTGCGCTGGGTGACGCCAGTGATACACATGAGGCGAACCCTGGCCCGCGATTGCGACCTGTTCGGCGTGCCAGCGCAGGCCGGCGACAAGGTTGTGTTGTATTTCAGCGCCGCGAACCGCGACGAAGCCACATTTGACGGCCCACATCAGTTCGACGTCGCTCGGCAGCCCAACCGCCACGTCGGCTTTGGCGCCGGCCATCATTTCTGCCTGGGCGCCTACCTCGCGCGTATGGAGGCTCAGCTTTTCTTTGAGCTGTTCCTCGAGGCGTTTCAGGAAGTTGAACTAATAAGCCCAGGGAAACGACTGCCTTCTCACTGGTTTGCCGGCCTGGAGTCGCTGGAAGTGCGCTGGTCGTGAACAGGCCTCGCACCCTGGTCGTTACCGGCGCAGCCAGCGGTATCGGCGCTGCACTGTGCGAACGACTGGTCGCCACCGGAGAAAACGTCATCGGACTGGACCAACAGCCAGCGACGGCAGCCTCCCACCATATCGCCGTCGATCTTGCCAGTATCGAATCGATCCATGCAGCGCTGGCGAGCTTACCCGAGGAAATCGACGGACTTGCCAACGTGGCAGGCGTTCCCGGTACCCGGAGTCCTGCCACCGTAATGGCGGTAAACCTCATCGCACCCAGGTTACTGAGCGAGGCCCTGCTGCCACGCATCCGCCGCGGTGGCGCCCTGGTTTGCGTGTCCAGTATCACGGCCCATCGCTGCACGTGGACAGAGGCGCAGTTGGAAGTACTGCTCGCCGGAGGTGCCGGAGGCATGCCTTCCGCGGGCAGTGAAGCCTACGAACTGTCAAAGCGGGCATTGAATTATTGGCTGTTACGCAACATGCCGCGCTTCGTTGCAGCAGGTGTGCGGGCCAATCTGGTCAGCCCAGGGCCGGTGCACACCCCCATACTCAGCGATTTCGAAGCCAGCATGGGCAGAGAGCGTATCGCGGCGGCGGCCGAGCTCACCGGGCGACATGGCGAGCCTGGCGAAATTGCCGACGTGTTGTGCTTTCTGCTCTCGACACAGTCCAGTTGGGTCAACGGGGTGGACATCAAGGTGGACGGCGGCTTCCATGCGCTGCGCGCCGCCCGTGAACTGGAGGAAAAGCTGCCGGCTAGCGCAGCGGAGGCTGGCAGGTGCAACTGATTCTCATCCGCCACGGCGAACCCGATCTGAGCTGCGGCAATGTCGACCCGCCGCTGTCATCCCTGGGCCGAGACCAGGCAGCCATTACCGCGCAATGGCTTGGGACAGAACCCATTGAACGCGTTGTCACCAGCCCGCTACTGCGGGCGAAGCAGACCGCAGAGCCGCTCGCCAGGCGCAGGGGTCTGCCACTGGACATTGTAGAGGGCGTCGCAGAGGTGGACCGCTGGGGTGCCGAGTATCTAAGCGTGGAAGAACTGCGCAGAGATGGCGGTGAGGCCTGGTCGACATTTCTCGCAGACCCCGTGGGCATGCTGGGCGGCAACGAGGCGCAGTTTCGCGCGGAGGTCATGAACGCGGTGCGTGAGATCGCCAGCAGCGGTAAGGGGCGCACGGCCATCGCCACCCACGGCCTCCCCATCAACCTGATTCTTGCCAGCACCCTGGGGCTGGACGGCCTGACGCACTTCTCGCCAAGACATGCGTCGATCTGCCGACTTCATGTGAGTCCTGAGGGTGAGCTGACGGTGCTGAGCATTAACGAATCCATTCACTTGAAATACGGCGCCAGCGTAGCGGAGACAGCCTGAATGCACCCGGGCACGATGGCCGCCTCGCGGCCCGAAAAAACCGCAATCATCGACGCCGCAGGAGCGTGGAGTTACCGCTGGCTGGACGCGGCCTCACGTACGCTGGCGCAGCAGGCGCGTGCGTCGGGCCTGAAGCGGGGTGATACGCTGGGTATATTCGCGCCCAACGGGGCAGTTTTCCTGGCTGCTGCCTGGGCAGCGCAGCGCTCAGGCCTCTACGCGCTGCCGCTGGGGCTCAGGCTTACCCCGGCAGATCTCGGGTATGTACTCAAGGACAGTGGCACCAGGCTGGTATACAGCAGCAGCGCGCTGGCTGGCGTCCTGCGCGACGCGCTGGGTCAGCTTCCCGGCAGCTCAACCCCCACTGTGTGCGAGATCGGCCCTGCCGGTGACATCGACCTCGCGAACGTAGGCGATGGACCCGACGATCCCGACCCGGTCGAAGGCGGCGATATGTTGTATACCTCGGGCACCACGGGCCGCCCCAAGGGCGTCCGGCGACCGCTGACATTTGCGCCACTCGGAGACGCTGCGGACCGGGCACGCCGGCTGAACGCACTATTCGACATGGACAGCAGTTCAGTGTTTCTCTCCCCCGCTCCGCTTTACCACGCTGCGCCCCTGCGCTTTTCCATGGCGCTGCTGCGCCTGGGAGGCACGCTGGTCACGCTCGAGAAATTCGACCCTGAGGCTGCGCTTACTGCACTGCAGCAGCACGCGGTGACACACAGCCAGTGGGTGCCCACGATGTTCACGCGCCTGCTGGCCCTGCCGGCATCTACCCGGAGCCGCCTGCAGGCGCCGGCACACCGGGCTGCCATACATGCGGGTGCGCCCTGTCCCGAGCCCGTCAAGCGCGCGATGATCGACTGGTGGGGACCAATTCTCCACGAGTACTACTCCGGTACCGAGAGTGTGGGCTTCACCCGGATCACTACGCCGGAGTGGCTGCAGCGCCCCGGTTCCGTAGGACGCCCCTGGGGCTGCGAGATTCACATCCTCGACGACACAGGCAAGAGACTGCCGCCGGGCGAGTCAGGCAACGTTTACTTTGCAGGCCGCAGCACATTGAGCTACCACAATGCGCCGGAGAAAACGGCAGCGGCAACGACGCCCGAGGGCCTCGCCACCATGGGCGACATCGGCTACGTCGACTCAGCAGGATACCTTTTCCTGACGGATCGCAAGGCCTTCACGATCATATCCGGCGGCGTAAATATCTACCCGAGGGAAATTGAGGATGTGCTGCGACAGCACCCCGCCATCACCGAGGCGGCCGTGTTTGGCAGCCCCGACGAGGACCTTGGAGAGATCGTAACCGCCGTTCTGGAAACCCAGCAGGCCTCTGGTGCCGAGCTGGCACGCGCCGTGTGCGAATTTGCATCAGCGCACCTCGCCGGCTTCAAGCTGCCTCGCCGCATCGACTTCCGGGCGGAGCTGCCTTTGACCGACAGCGGCAAAGTAAACAAGGCCCAGCTTCGCGACGCATGGCGCGAGCACCCGAAACAGGGCTTCGACACCCGCAAACTACGGACCCCCGCATGACTACGGATGAAATTCTGGCCGTCCTCTCCATCAAGGGTTTCGCCAAGGCAGAGCACATCGCCGAAGTGTTCGATGTTGCCGAGGCGTCCGCCGAAGCGGCGCTGTCCGAGTTGGAAAATGCCGGACTGATCACAGCAAGCCGATTGGGCGCGAAACTGACCGATGCGGGCAAGGACTCAGCGTCCCGGCTCTGCTCACTGGAGCGACACGCTGCCGCTGCCGGCGAGGTGGAAGCAGCCTACGCGCGCTTCGATCCGATCAATGCGGAATTCAAAGCCTGCATGACGCGGTGGCAGACACGGCCGGGGCCGGCAGGCGACGAACTCAATGACCACAGCGACGCCGACTATGACGCTGTCGTTATCCGTGACATCGCAGCCACAGTAGACAAGCTTGAGCCTGTGCTGGCTTCGGTCGCGAGTAGCTGCCCGCGCTTTGAAATGTACACCGCGCGCTTCGCGCGAGCCCTGGCGCGGGTAGACGAAGGGGAGCAACGCTACGTGGCAGCCCCCATCGCCGACAGCATCCACACGGTCTGGTTTGAACTGCATGAAGATCTGATCCGGCTGAGCGGCCGCACTCGCGCCGATGAAGCCGCCGCAGGGCGCGCCGTCTGATGCTTCACACTATTGAAAATCATTGGATTGGCGGCCAGTGGCACACGGCGAGCAGCGAGCCTACGCCGCTACATTCGCCCGTTGATGACACGGTGACCACCCGGGTCAGCCTGGCGGGCGAAGTAGAGGCGGAGGCGGCCCTGGCGGCGGCCCGGACTTGCGCGCTGGATGGACTCGCCGTCGAGCAGCGCGTTGCGGCCCTGCGCGAACTGGCTGAGCGCCTCGAAGCGGATGCGGCAACGCTGGCGCCGCTCATTACCCGGGAAAACGGCTGCCCGTCGAGACAGGCTGAGTCTCTGCAGGTCAGCAGCGCGGTAGGGATGCTGCGGGCGATGGCTGACATCGGAGAAGAATTCAAGTTCGAACACTGGCGAACGGGGACGCGCGGCGGCCGTGTACTGGTGCAGAAGGTCCCCATCGGCGTCAGCCTGGGGATCGTACCGTGGAACGTTCCTATCTTCCTCGCCGCCGCAAAGCTCGCCTCAGCTCTGCTGGCCGGCTGCCCCCTGGTGCTGAAGCCCAGTCCGGAAAACGCGGCGTCAATGACCCGCTTCGCAGAGCACATTGCCGCCCTGGCGCTCCCCGCCGGCGCGATCAATGTACTGATCGGCGACGGCTCGCTGGGCGCGTACCTGGTCGCACACCCGGCGGTAGCCAAAGTCAGCTTTACCGGCAGCACCGAAACAGGCCGTCGCGTGGCGGAGAGCTGCGCCAGGCGCATCGCACGCTGCACCCTGGAGCTCGGCGGCAAGTCTGCAGCGGTACTACTGGACGACGTGAATGTCGACGAGGTTCGCGAGCAGTTGTTCCTGGCCATGCTGCAGAACAACGGCCAGGTGTGTGGCGCGCAGAGTCGGGTGCTGGTGCCGCGCTCTCGTTACGACGACCTGCGAGCTGCGCTGGCAGGGCTTTTCGAAGAACTGAAACTCGGCGACCCATCCCAGCCAGACACCGATATTGGGCCGGTGGCAGGCGCGCGTCACGCCGCCCGCATCGCGGCGTTGTGCGAGGCCACCGAGTCAAGCGGCGGCCAGTTGGTGAACACCCTGAAGCCGTTGCCTGCCGGGGGGGCGTTCATTGCGCCCCGGCTGTACGAGGCCATAACCCCAGCGCACCGACTGTGGAAGGAGGAGGTGTTCGGCCCCGTGATCGCCCTGGCTGCATACGACAACGAAGCTGAAGCAGTGGCCCTGGCCAACGACAGTCCGTATGGGCTGTCCGGCTCGGTTTGGTCTGCGGATCCCGAGCGCGCGCTGGACCTCGCCCGAATGCTCAGGACTGGCACCGTTGGCATCAACTCAAAAAAAATACTGGACTTCGGCGCGCCCTTTGGCGGCTTTGGCGAATCCGGTATCGGCAGAGAATTTGGACCGGAAGGTATCGACACTTATCTGGAGACCAAATCCATTCTTACAGCATAAGCATTTGACAGCACAACGAAGCGATAACGTTAATAAATCGGAGAGCTCCCATGAACCAACTGCCTTTTATCCGCAAGCTAGTCTTCTCGAGCCTGAGCATGATTTCCGCCGGTGCTTTCGCCCAGGGTGGCGGCCTGGAGGAGATCGTGGTCGTGGCACAAAAGCGCGAGCAGAACATCCAGGATGTACCCTCAGCGGTAACCGCGTTTTCCGCAGAGCAGATGCGCGCCCAGGGCATCATGGAAACCACCGACCTGATGGGCACCATTCCCAATGTGCAGGTGACCAGCGCCTACGGCCGTACACAGCCTAACTTCTCGATCCGCGGCATCTCGGTTGCCAACGAGTTTTCCGCGGCAACCGCTTCACCTGTGGGCGTGTATGTTGACGAGGTCTACCAGAGCTTCCGCGCCAGCCATGGCCAGCAACTGTTTGACCTGGCGGGTATAGAAGTGCTGCGCGGACCGCAGGGTACTCTCTACGGGCGCAACACCACCGGGGGCGCGGTCAATATCATTACGGTCAAGCCAACTCTGGAGGAAGAGTTTACCGGCTTTATCAGCGGGCGCGTGGGCAATTTCGACACCACGGAAATCACCGGTGCCTTCGAAACCACGCTTATACCCGGAAAACTTGGCATCAGGCTCTCGGGGACCACCGTTAGCTCAGAGGGATATGTCACCAACAGCCTGACCGGTGACGATCACCCCGAGACCGCCAGCGACGCGCTGCGCGCCATCGCCCTGTGGCGACCTACCGACCGCACCGAGATTACCGCGAAAGTATACTGGGCAGAGAATGACCCGCGGCAGGATATTGCCTTCGGCGTTGGTTACCTTGAAGGCGGGACCAACGGCGCGGGTGTGCCGCTCAACCCCGACCCTGGCGACGAAAACATCGCCTCGGATACGGCGGGCACCTATTTTACTGACAGCCAGGGTGTAGCGCTGACTGTCGAGCACACTATCAACGACGCCTGGTCCTTCACCGGCATCTTTGCCTACGACGAGGGTGAGTATGAGCTGTCGCCCTTCGAATGTGACGGCTCGGCAACAGATGTCTGCGCGATACGCTACTTTTCCGACAGCGAGAGCTACAACATCGACCTGCGCTTCAACTACGAGAGCGAGCGGCTGAGCTTTATCGGCGGTATCTATAATGGCGAGGACGAAATTTTCACGGCGAATGAACCCGACTTTTTCGGTTTCCTGCAACCGCTACTGTCTGGTGCGGGGCTGCCCGACACCTATTTCAACCCCGCTATCGCCGTGGGCAATTCGCTGGGCACCGTGCCCCTGTTCGCGGTGGATCCCACGCTGGACCCCACGGACCCTGCAAACTGTGCGCCGGTCACCACCGACCCCAACGGCTTCTTCGACGCCCGCAGCCTGATCGCATTCAACACCGATGTTGCCCTGACCAACTCGGCAGGTGGCACCGCGGTGCAGTCCGCCTGTGCCGCGGCAGGGGCACCACCTTTCGCCAACATCGACGTGAGCCAGGAGTTCACATTGAGCCGGCCGTCCACCGCGATCTACGGCGAGGCAGCCTACGACGTCACGGAAGCGTTCACGCTGACGCTCGGCCTGCGCTACACCTGGGACGATGTGGAGTACAAGGACGCCGTCTCGCTGATCAACAACCTTGGCGGCACGCCGGTGGCTGCGCTGGTCCCCTACATCTATGACCCGGACAGCGTGGCGGCCGGCACGCCGCTGGACATTCGCAGCGTACCGCGGGTCAATCAGTCCGAATCGACGGACGAACTCACCGGGCGGCTGGTGGCGGACTACCGCTTCACCGACGATATTATGGCCTACGCGTCCTACTCCCGTGGCTACCGGGCGGGCACGTACAACGCCCTGGCCTACCAGGACATTTCCCAGGTCTATTTCGTTGAGCCCGAAGAAGTCGACGCCTGGGAGATCGGCTTCAAGTCCCGCCTGCTGGACAACACCGTGCAGCTCAACGGCTCGGCGTTCTACTACGATTACAAGGGCCAGCAGATTGCCCAGATCGTGGGCGCCACCTCTTTCCTGCGCAGCGCCGACGGCGACGTATACGGCGTGGAGCTGGAAGGCGACTGGCAGCCTACTGACGCACTGCGGTTCTCCGCGAGTTTTGGCTACCTGGATACTGAGTACAGCGACCAGCAGCTGGAAGCCGGAGGCACCAATATCGGCGGCAACGAGTTTCCCAACGCTCCCGAGTACACCGGCACGGTCAGCGCACAGTGGCGCGCCTGGCAGGGTGAATTGGGTGAGCTGACGCTGTTCGCCGAAGCGCGCTACATGGGCGAATACTGGTTCGATCCCTTCAACGACTACAACCAGTCGCCCTGCGACCAGCCCGGACCGGGAGCGGCCACTCTGCTGGCGAGCCCTGAGCTTGCCTGCCAGAACGACAGCTATTGGCTGTACAACGCGCGGGCCTCATTCGAGACGGAACGCTTTTCGATCGCAGCCTATGTGCAAAACCTGGCCGACGAGGAGTACTACACCTACGGCCTCAATCTGAATGCCTTCTACCAGGATTATCTTGTTCGCGGTCAACCGCGCACCTACGGCGCGGAGGTTCGCTATCGGTTTTAACCCGGTGGCGCCGCACTCACTTTCGAGTGCGGCGCATTACCACGCGGTCACGGGTCAAACCCAGGCCCTCCACCTTTGCGGCCACCCCACCCCGCTGCTAATGTCGAACAAAGCCAATAACAACTGCGAGACGCTCCATGCCCCTCCCCGAATCCTATGCCGGCGGCCCCGACAGCCCGGCGGTCCGCGATATCACCATTGGCGACGCCCTGCGCGAAGTGGTGGCCCACTGCCCTGAACGCACCGCCATGATCGCCGGCTCCCCTGACCCGGCTGAACGACACCAGTGGCGCTATGACGAATTGCTGGCGGAGTCTGAGCGGGTGGCGCGGGCGCTGCTGGCGCGATTCCAGCCCGGTGAGAAGGTCGCTGTCTGGGCGCCGAATATTCCCCAGTGGGTGTTGATGGAATATGGCTGCGCGCTGGCCGGGATTGTGTTGGTGACGGTGAATCCCTCCTACCAGGCGGAGGAGCTGGCCTACGTACTGAAGCAGTCCCGCGCCGCGGGCGTCTTCCTGCTGCCGGAGTTCCGGGGCAACCGCATGCTCACCCATTTGGAGCAGGCCCGCGAGGACTGCCCCGAACTGCGCGAGACCGTGCTGTTTTCCGAGTGGCAGGCCTTCCTGGACAGCGGCGCTGCCGACACGCCGCTGCCGGAGGTGACACCGCTGGACGCCTGCATGATCCAGTACACCTCGGGCACCACCGGCTTCCCCAAGGGCGCCCTGCTCCACCACCGCGGGCTAGTGAACAACGGCGCCCACACCCTCGACCGCATGGGCGCCGAGGAAGGCTGCGCCTACATGGGCAATATGCCGCTGTTTCACACCGGCGGCTGTGTGCTGGCGGTACTGGGCTGCCTGTCGGTGCGCGGCACCCTGGTACTGGTGGAGCAGTTCGAACCGGGGCTGATGCTCGAGCTGATGGAAACCTATCGCGCCGGTGCCCTGCTCGGCGTTCCCACCATGCTGATCGCCATGATCGAACACCCGGAATTCGAACAACGCGACCTGTCCAGCGTACACGCCATCTGTTCAGGCGGTTCCACGGTCCCCGCGGAACTGGTACGGCGCCTGGAAAAGGCACTGAACGCCCCCTTCACCATCGTCTTCGGCCAGACCGAATGCTCACCGGTGGCCTGCATGACCCAGCCCCACGACAGCATCGAGGACAAGGCGGAAACCCTCGGGCCGCCCATGCCCGGCGTGGAAGTGAAGATCATTGATGTCGAGAGTGGCGCCACACTGCCGCCAGGGCAGATGGGCGAGTTCTGTACCCGTGGCTATCACGTGATGCACGAGTATTTCGAAAAGCCGGAGGCCACCGCCAAAGCCATCGATAGCGAGGGCTGGCTGCACACCGGCGACCTGTGCTCCATGGACGAGCGCGGTTACTGCACCGTGGAAGGCCGGCTCAAGGACATGATCATCCGCGGCGGTGAAAACATTTACCCGCGGGAGATCGAGGAGCTGTTGTTCAAGCACCCGGCGGTGGGTGTGGCCGCGGTGGTGGGCCTGCCCAGCGAGCGCATGGGGGAAGAAGTGGCCGCCTTCCTGCGCCCTGCCCCAGGGCAGTCACTCAACAAGGACGAGCTGTTCGCTTACCTGCGCGAACACCTGTCACCACAGAAGACACCGCGCTACTGGTTCGAGGTCGCTGAGTACCCGCTGACCGGTTCCGGCAAGATCCAGAAGTTCGCCCTGCGCCAGCAGTGGGAGGACGGTCAGCACTCTGAGATGGCCTAACCTTCCTCGGGGCGCGCCGGGCCCAGGCGCTTACTGTGGCCCTCGGCGATGGGGTCGCCGGAATCCCGCTCGGCCACCGCCTGCTTGAACCCCACATCCACGGCGCGCTGCCGAAACCACAGGCCCTCGGGCGAGTGGCGGGCAACCCCGTCGAAGAAGTTGGCGAAGCGCTGGGTGTTGGCGAGCCCCATGGACTCGTAGGCCTGGTTGACCACCATCTTGCTCATCATCAACTGGTTACAGGGCACGCCCTTGATACGGTCGCGGAGGGTTTGCACGGCGGCGTCCAATTCATCAGCCGGCACCGCCTGGTACACCAGGCCCATGTCCGCCGCTTCCACCCCGCTGATTAGGTCGCCGGTAAACAGCATGCGCTTGGCCTTCTCTATGCCCAGCCGGTAGACCCACATCATGGTGGTGGGAATGCCCCACACCCGGGCCGGTGGATACCCGATGCGCGCATCCTCCGCCATGATGATCAGGTCGCAACACAGGGCGATATCGCTGCCGCCAGCGGCAGCCGCGCCGTGAATCTTGCAGATGGTGGGCTTGTTGGCGCGCCACAGTGACATAAAGTCCTCGGTGTTGCGCGACATCATGGCGTAGTCCAGGGTCGGGTCCCAGGGCATGTCCTGGTTGCCATGCATCTCACCGGGTGTCTCAGCGTATTCCTGCAGGTCATAGCCCCCGCAAAAGCCTTTGCCCGCCCCCTGCAGCACAATCACGTGCACATCCGGGTCCGCGTCCGCCCGCTCCACCGCCCGACGCAGGGCGCCCGGCAGTTCCGCGTTGATGGCATTGAGGCGCTCAGGGCGGTTGAGGGTGATCGTGGCGACGCGGTCGGCCGCCTGGTAATCGACTGGGCTGTTGCTCACGGTAGGTCTCCGTCTGGCTGCGGGAGACGCCAGTCTACCCCGCTTTGACAGCCCACCGGGATTTACAATGCTCGCCCCGAAAGGGCCAGACAGCCCTACTCCGGGATGTGCGCGGGATCATCATCCTCGAACTGGGAGGGCGAGGTCGGCGGCAGGTGCTTGAGCCGCTCTTCCAGCCGGCGGGCGTGATCGGCTTCCTCGGCGGCATAGCTGGATGCCAGGCGGGCCGTTTCCAGATCCGTGGTGGACTCCGCGTACTGGGCGTAAAACGCCTGTGCCTCGCGTTCGTTTTCCAGCGCCAGTTCCAGGGCGCGACGCAGGTCCATGCGGTAGTGCACGGCCTCGTAGCTGGTCGACTCCGGCGCATCTGCCGGCCAGTCGTAGTCCCAGGGGTCGAACACCGGCAGGTCGCCGGCAATGGGAAAGCTCTTTACCTCCTCCAGGTGCTTGGCAGACTCTCCCGCCATGGCTTCGAAGAAATCCGCCACCAGCAGGTTGTTGTGTTCACGCAGGGCTTCCGCCAGCTCACGGTAGCGGTTCATCGCCTCCTCTTCCATCTCCAGGGCGTGGGCGAGGAAGCGCTTGAGTTCCATGGCCCCGCTCATACCCGCAGCCTGCCTGCAATATCCGCCAGGCTGGCGGGCTCGCGCTGGCGTTGCGGCGGCCAGGAGGCGCGCGGATTCTGGTACAGCAGTCCGGTCTCGAATCCCGACTCGCCGAAGAACCGCGCCGCCGCTTCCCCGGCGTCGGTCAGGGGCGCGGCCTCCCGTTCGTGCACCACGGTCTTCCAGTCGGTCTGCTCCGGGCAGAAGGTAATGCACTGGGAGAGCACGTGCAGGAAACTGAAGCCGGAGTGTGACACCGCCTCACTGATCAGTCGCGCCATCTGGTTGGGATTGCCGGAGTATGCGCGGGCAATCCAGGGGGCGCCTGCCGCCAGGGCCACTGCCGCCGGCTTGAAAGGCCGCACGCCGGGCCCGTGGGGTGTCAGCTTGCTGTGCTCCCAGTCGATCGCTGTGGTGGGTGAGGCCTGCCCCTTGGTCATGCCGTATACCTCGTTGTCCATGGCGATATAGGTGATATCCACGTTGCGGCGGCAGGCGTGCAGGAAGTGATTTCCGCCGATGGAAAACCCATCGCCATCACCACCCAGGGCGATCACCGTCAGGTCGGGGCGCGCGACTTTCAGGCCCTGTGCCACCGCCAGGCCGCGACCGTGGACGCCGTGAAAGCCGTAGCTCTCAGCATAGGCGGGCAAGCGCGAGGAACAGCCGATGCCGGACACCAGCACAGTGTCATCGCGGGACAGCGCCAGGGCAGCCATCGCCTTGGTCACCGCATTCAGCACCGAGTAGTGCCCGCAGCCCGGGCACCAGATGGGTTTGACCCCGGACTTGTAGTCCCTGGCTTTCAATGGCGCACTCATCATGGATTCTCCTCACTGATAAAGCTGCACAGTTCCTGGGGGTTGAGGGGCACGGGGCCCGGCCGGGCATAACTGACCAGTTCACAGCCCAGGTCGAGCTGGCCGCGCAGGTAGTGAAACAACTGGGCCGAGTGATTCTGTTCGACCACCAGCGCGCGGCGGCAGTCGCACAGGGCCTCCTGCATCTCTGCGACCGGCAGCGGCGCCAGCAGGCGCAAAGCCACCGTACGCACTGCGACACCCGCCGCCGCCAACTGCGCCGACGCCGCTTTGAGCACTGCGGAGGAGGAGCCGAAACCGATCAGGGCCAGCTCCCCTGCCCCGTCTATCTCCGCCCAGTCTTCACCGTAGTCATGGGCCAGCAATTTGCGACGGCGCTTGTCCAGTTGCCGCAGGTGATCAGACTGTGAGGCCGAAGGGGTACCTTTTTCGTTGTGTTCCAGACCGTCTGCCGTAAAGCGTTGACCGGCATCACCGGGGGCTGCGAGCGCGGAAACGCCGGATTCAGTGAGCCGATAGCGCAGGTACTCGCCGTCGG
>JANQLM010000050.1 GCA_028280635.1 Halieaceae bacterium
TTACTTGTTACTTGGAACCTTAAAACGGTTTTTAGTTTTGCTGGGGCTACTTTTCTAAAATCTGACAAATAGATTTCCCTGTGTACTTTCGTTCCGGGATGGCATCGACAACGCGGCCGCGGTCGGCATCAGCGCGGTCATCCAGCCCGGCGGCTCGATTCGCGATGAGGAGGTGATTGCCGCCGCGGATGAACACGATATGGCGATGGTCTTCACCGGCATGCGCCACTTCCGTCACTGAGCGGGAGACAGCAGAGTGAACGTACTGGTCATTGGCAGCGGCGGTCGCGAACACGCCCTGGCCTGGAAGGCCGCGCAATCCCCACAGGTAGCAACGGTATACGTTGCCCCGGGAAACGCCGGCACTGCGCGCGAACCCGGTATTGAAAACGTCGACCTCTCACCCGGCGACTTCGCGGCGCTGGCAGATTTCTGTACCGACCAGGACGTGGCGCTGACCATCGTCGGGCCGGAGGCACCGCTGGTTGACGGCATCGTCGATTTCTTCACCGAACGCGGTCTGCGCTGTTTTGGACCCTCGGCCGCGGCGGCTCAGTTGGAAGGCTCCAAGGCCTTTACCAAGGATTTCCTTGCGCGTCACGACATCCCCACCGCCGCCTATGAGAACTTCACCGAGTTGGAGCCGGCGCTGGCCTACCTGCGCGAGCATGGTGCGCCCATCGTCGTGAAAGCCGACGGCCTGGCCGCCGGCAAGGGCGTTATCGTCGCCGAAACCCTGGCCCAGGCTGAGGAGGCCGTGCGCGACATGCTGTCCGGCAATGCCTTCGGCGAAGCCGGTTGCCGGGTAGTGATAGAGGATTTCCTGGAGGGAGAGGAAGCCAGTTTTATCGTGATGGTGGACGGCAGCAATGTGCTGCCCATGGCGACCAGCCAGGATCACAAGCGCATCGGTGAGGGCGACACCGGACCGAATACCGGCGGCATGGGCGCCTACTCCCCGGCGCCGGTGGTGACCGACGCGATTTACCAACGCATCATGGAAGAGGTCATTTATCCTACCGTGGCCGGCATGGCGGCGGACGGTATGCCCTATACCGGTTTTCTGTACGCCGGCCTGATGATTGCCAGCGACGGCAGCCCGCGCGTCATCGAGTTCAACTGCCGCTTCGGCGACCCGGAAACCCAGCCCATCATGATGCGCCTGCAGTCAGACCTCTGCGCCCTCTGCGATGCAGCCCTGGACGGCAGTCTGGACAACAGCAGCGCCGACTGGGACCCGCGCCCGAGCATGGGAGTGGTGATGGCCGCGGGGGGTTATCCCGGCAGTTACGGCAAGGGCTTTGTGATCAGCGGCCTGGACCGGGTGGGCAATGCGCAGACCAAGGTATTCCACGCTGGCACGGCGATGTCCGATGACGATATCGTCACCAGTGGCGGCCGGGGGCTGTGCGTGACCGCCCTCGGGGATTCCATCGCCGCTGCACGCGATGCCGCCTACGCCGGCGTCGAGCACATCAGCTGGGACGACGCCGTGTACCGCGGCGACATCGGCTGGCGCGCCATCGCCCGCGAGGACTGACACCGGCGCTGCGCGTTCCGCTACAATAGTCTGCATGGAAAGGCGCAAACTCTCGCTACTGGACCGTTTGATCGACAATGCCGACCAGGTGCTGCGCACTCTGGGAGGTGAGGCCAACCAGGCCGGACGGCCATCCCCTGCACTAGGCACCGAAGAAGCCGAGCTCAGCGAAGCCCAGCGCCGCCACGCGGCGGGCCTGATGCGCGTGAACCATACCGGCGAAGTCTGTGCCCAGGCCCTGTACCAGGGCCAGTCACTTACGGCCCGTCTTCCCGATGTGCGCGATGAGATGGAACAGGCCGCCGCCGAGGAAATCGACCACCTGGTATGGTGCGAAGAGCGGCTCAAGCAGCTCGGCAGCCACACCAGCCGGCTCAACCCCGTCTGGTATGGCCTGTCATTCACTCTCGGGGCCGCCGCCGGCCTGGCCGGCGACCGCTGGAGCCTGGGCTTTGTTGCCGCCACCGAAGACCGCGTCTGCCGCCACCTTGAAGATCACCTCGAACGCCTGCCGGAAGAAGACCGGCGCAGCCGCCAGATCGTTGAGCAAATGCTGGAAGACGAGCGACGCCACGGGGAAGCCGCCCTGGAGGCCGGCGGCGAGGAATTCCCGGAATCGGTAAAACGCACCATGGCGACAGTTTCGCGCCTGATGACAGACACCAGCTACCGGGTCTGAGTCACGCCTGGGCAAGCTCCTCTATCTCGTGGCTGTGAGTCACTTCCACGCCGGCCGCTTCCATCATGATGCTGGCAGAGCAGTATTTCTCCGCGGACAGCGACACGGCGCGCGCCACCTGGTTTTCCTTCAGCCCGCGGCCTGTCACCACGAAGTGCAGATGGATTTTCGTAAACACTGCCGGCACTGCATCGGCGCGCTCGGCGCTCAGCTCAGCGCGGCAGTCCGTGACGTCCTGACGCGACTTTTTCAGCATCGACATCACGTCAAAGGCTGAGCAGCCGCCCAGCCCCATCAGCAACATTTCCATGGGCCGCGGACCGAGGTTGCGGCCGCTGTGATCGGGCGGACCATCCATTACCACACTGTGGCCACTGCCGGATTCCGCCAGGAACATGGCGTTATCCACCCACTTGATCGTTGCTTCCATGGTGCGTAAGTCCTTGAGAGTTGGTTAGTATTACCGAGTACGGTATGTGTTTACTTTAGTTGTCACTAGTCTACTATTACGCCAATAAATCCTCAGGAGAATCAGGTTTGATAAAGCCGCAAATTCTCAACGCAATTCCCAACATCGAGAACTTCCTGCGCTACTGCCAGCGGCAGGACTTCAAGCCCAAGTCGCAGATTATCCGCATGGGCGAAGTCAGCAACTCGCTGTTCTTCATTCTCGATGGTTCCGTGTCGGTGATCGTCGAAGACGATGAAGACCACGACATGGTGGTGAGCTACCTGAACCCCGGGGATTTCTTCGGCGAGATGGGCCTGTTTGGCGACGACCAGGAGCCGCGCAGTGCCCTGGTACAGGCCAAGACCCAGTGCGAGGTGGCAGAAATCAGCTACGAGCGCTTCCACAAAATTCGCGCCCAGTTCCCCGACATCCTGTTTGCTATCGGCAAGCAGATGTCCCAGCGCCTGCGTATCACCACCCGCAAGCTTTCCGACCTCGCCTTTGTCGACGTGTCCGGCCGCATCGCCCACACCCTGCTGGACCTCTGCCAGCAGCCCGACGCCATGACTCATCCGGAAGGCATGCAGATCAAGGTGACCCGCCAGGAACTGGGCCGCATTGTCGGCTGCTCGCGGGAAATGGCCGGCCGTGTGCTCAAAACCCTGGAAGACGACGGACTGCTGACTGCCAGCGGCAAGACCATCGTTGTTTACGATGCGTCCCGCGGCGCCCAGGCTCGCAGCTCCCTGCAGGACTAGGACCAGCTCACTGCAAGACTGGCCCAGCGCAAATGACCGCGCGGCACACCCGTTCAGGACGCAAAGAATAGCTCTTGCAACCGGGCGCCAGGATCCTCTGCACGCATAAACGCCTCACCCACCAGGAAAGCGTGTACCCCCCGGGCCTGCATGGCCTCGATGTCATCACGGGTATGAATACCACTTTCCGTAATCACCAGCCGATCCTCCGGGATATGCGCCAACAGCTCCCAGGTGGTCTCCAGCCGGGTCTCGAAGCTGTGCAGGTTGCGATTGTTAATGCCCACCAGCGGGTTGCCGAGGGGCAGGCTGCGCTCCAACTCGTCGCGGTCATGCACCTCGATCAGCACATCCATACCCAGTTCCAGCGCCGTCGCGTTCAACTCGGCCATCTGGGCGTCCTCAAGTGCTGACACGATAAGCAGGATGCAGTCTGCGCCCAGGGCACGGGCCTCCAGCACCTGGTAGGGATCGACCATAAAGTCCTTGCGGATGACCGGCAGCGCACAGGCAGCCCGCGCCTCCTGCAGATAGCTGTCTGCCCCCTGGAAGTAGTCGACGTCCGTCAGCACCGACAGGCAACAGGCGCCGCCCGCTTCGTAGCTGCGGGCAATGGCGGCGGGCTCGAAGTGTTCCCGGATTACACCCTTGCTGGGTGACGCGCGCTTGGCTTCCGCAATGACGGCGGGACGCTCGCGGGCAGTGTCTACCAGCGCCCGGGCAAAACCGCGGCAGGCGTCCTGGCCCCGCGCCCTGGCATCCAGTGCCGACAGAGAGGTGGCAGCGGAGCGCTCAGACACCTCCTCCCACTTGCGGGCGATGATGTCCCGAAGAATGGTGGGTGTACTCATGCGCCGGCGAACTCGGTGAACTGTTTGAGCTCCGTAAGCTTCTGCAGGGCCGCGCCGCTGGCGACAGCGTCATCGGCCATCTGCACGCCGTCCGCCAGGGTCGGCGCCACGCCGCTCACATAAATTGCCGCCCCGGCGTTGAGGATCACCATGTTGGCCGCGTCCTCGTGCTTGCCGGAGAGCGCAGCCTTGATGAGCTGCACCGATTCGTCGCTGCTGCCCACTACCAGCCCGTCAAGGGAACCGGTGGGCCTGCCAAACTCACCCGGGTGAATCTCGTACTCACTGATACCGCCGTCCCGCAGCTCGGCCACGTGGGTGGGGCTGGCGATGCTGATTTCATCGAGCCCGTCGTGGGCATGCACCACCATGATGTGTTCGCTGCCCAGCCGCTTCAGCACCTCCGCCATGGGCCGACACAGGCCCGGATCGAATACCCCGATCAGTTGGCGCCTGACGCCGGCCGGATTGGTCATCGGGCCCAGCATATTGAAGATGGTTCTCAGCCCCAGGTCCTTGCGCGGCCCGGCGGCATGCTTCATGGCGCTGTGATGCTGAGGCGCAAACATAAAACCCATGCCCACTTCCTCGACACAGCGGGCGACCTGCTCGGGACTGAGCTCCAGCGTCACACCCAGCGCCTGTAGCACATCGGAGGAACCGCTGGTGCTGGAAACGCTGCGGTTGCCGTGCTTGGCGACGTGAGCACCGGCGGCCGCTGTGACAAAACTGGCCGCTGTCGACACATTGAAGAGATTGGCGCCATCACCGCCGGTACCGACAATATCCACCAGATGCTCGGCGTTGATCTCCACCGGGGTAGCCAGTTCACGCATGACCTCGGTGGCCGCCGCGATTTCGTCGATGGTCTCGCCCTTGATGCGCAGGGCCACCAGGAAGGCGCCGATCTGCGCCGGCGTGGCCTCGCCACCCATGACCTGGCGCATGACCGAACGCATTTCCTCGCTGTTGATATCCGCGGATTCAACCAGTCGCTCAATGGCCTGCTGGATATTCATTGCTCTATGCCCCCTGGTTGAGGAAGTTGCGCAACAGGTCATGACCGTGCGCGGTAAGAATCGACTCCGGGTGAAACTGCACCCCCTCGATGGCCAACTCGCGGTGACGCAGCCCCATGATTTCATCCAACTCGCCATCTTCCGTCTCAGTCCACGCGGTCACCTCCAGGCACTCCGGCAAGCTGTCGCGCTCAACCACCAGGGAGTGGTAGCGAGTGGCCTCAAAGGGGTTGCTGAGCCCGGCGAACACACCCTCACCGCGATGGTGAATCAGCGAGGTCTTGCCGTGCATGACCTGGCGGGCCCGCACCACCCGCCCACCGAATACCTGGCCCAGGCTCTGGTGGCCAAGACAGATGCCGAGGATGGGCAGGCGACCGGCGAAAGCCTCGATCAGTGGCATCGAGATGCCCGCCTCGTTCGGCGTGCAGGGGCCCGGGGAAATCACAATCCGCTCCGGCGCCAGCGCCTCGACTCCGGCGATATCCACCTGATCGTTGCGCAACACCTCGACCTCCGCGCCCAGCTCACCGAGGTACTGCACCACGTTGTAGGTGAAGGAGTCGTAGTTGTCGATCATCAGCAGCATGGCTCTACCCCTCCCCGCCCGATTGCACCATGGCCGCGGCCCGGAACATGGCGCGGGCCTTGTTCATGGTTTCCTTGTACTCCAGTCGCGGCACCGAATCCGCCACCACGCCACCGCCGGCCTGGATATGCAGGGTGTTGTCCTTGATGACGGCGGTGCGAATGGCAATGGCGGTATCCATGTCGCCCTGCCAGGAAATATAGCCCACCGCGCCGCCGTATACGCCGCGTTTCACCGGTTCAAGCTCGTCGATGATCTCCATGGCGCGGATCTTTGGCGCGCCGCTCAGGGTACCCGCCGGCAGCGTGGCGCGCAGCACGTCCACCGCGCTGTACTCAGGCCCCAGTCGCCCGGTCACATTGGAAACGATATGCATCACGTGTGAATAGCGCTCCACCACCATCCTGTCGGTCAGCTCGACGCTGCCGGTATCGGCAATGCGACCGACATCGTTGCGACCCAGGTCGATCAGCATCAGGTGCTCGGCGATCTCTTTCGGGTCCGCCAGCAGCTCAGCCTCCATTTCGCGGTCCTCGGCCTCCGTGCGCCCGCGACGGCGGGTGCCGGCAATCGGGCGCACCGTCACCGTGCCCTGCTCCAGCCGCGCCAGGATTTCCGGCGACGAGCCCACAATATGGAAGTCATCCAGGTCTAGGTAATACATATAGGGCGAGGGGTTGAGGTTGCGCAGGGCGCGGTAAAGATCCAGCGGAACGGCGGCGAACGGCAGGCTCAGGCGCTGGGAAGGCACCACCTGCATGACATCCCCGGCGAGGATGTACTCCTTGATACGATCCACCGCTGCGTAGTAGGAGTCCTCGGTGAAGTGGGAACGGTACTGGCTTTCGGCCATGGCTTCCTCGGAGCGGGAAGCGCTGGCTGCCGCAAGGTCGATCTCAGCCGGTGGTGAGGTCGGCTCGCGCAGCTTCGCCGTCAGCGCATCGAGCCGGGCCTGGGCCTTGTCCCAGGCCCCCTCGGCCTTGCTGTCGACGGTGACCACGAGGCGCACCGTACCGGCCAGGTTGTCGAACACCAGGATCTCATCCGCCACCATCAGCAACACATCGGGTACGGAGAGCTCGTCCTCCGGCACGCTGTCTCTCAGGCGCGGTTCGACGTAGCGCACACAGTCGTAGCCAAAATAGCCCACCAGCCCGCCATGGAAAATCGGAAGGTCTTCCAGCTCCGGAACGCGAAAACGCTGGCTGAAGGCCTCGACAAATTCCAGGGGGTCGTCGACCTGCTCCTCGTGGGTGACCTGCTCCCCGTCCAGCAGGCGCACCTGGTAGCCGCGCACTTCCAGCCGCTGCCGGCAGGGCAGGCCGATGATGGAATAGCGTCCCCACTTTTCGCCGCCCTGCACGGATTCCAGCAGGAACGACCAGGGACCGGCCGCCAGCTTGCGATAGGCACTGAGGGGGGTTTCGGTATCAGCCAGGACTTCCCGGCTCACCGGTATTCGGTTGAAATCCTGCGCCGCCAGCTCGGCGAATTGTTGCGGGGTCATATGAGATCCTCGGAGACAGAAAAAGTGAACAGCACGGTGGCACAGCCCTCAGGCTGTGCCGGTTACCATCGCCAGCGGGTGACGGAGGGCGCGAAGGTGCCCGTGCTAGTTCCTGCTGCTCGCACAGCGATCTCCAGGATAGAAAGTGCAATCATTGTACCTGAGCAAGGTGCTCACGCAACGGCGGCCAGCTCCGCACGCATGGCCGCGATCACTTCAGCGTAATCGGGAGCGTTGAAGATGGCAGAGCCTGCTACAAAGGTATCGGCCCCGGCTGCAGCGATTTCGCGAATATTCTTCGCCGACACGCCACCGTCGATTTCCAGGCGAATATCCAGGCCGCTATCATCAATCAGGGCGCGCGCCTCGCGCAGCTTATCCAGGGCCGAGGGGATGAAGGACTGGCCGCCAAAGCCGGGGTTCACCGACATCAGCAGCACCATATCGACCTTGTCCATCACATAGCGCAGCGGTTCGAGGCTGGCCGCCGGATTGAACACCAGCCCGGACTTGCAGCCCGCATCGCGAATCATCTGCAGGGAGCGATCCACATGCACCGAGGCATCCGGGTGGAAGGTGATGTAGCTGGCCCCCGCCGCCGCGAAGTCCTCGATCAGGCGGTCCACCGGCGACACCATGAGGTGCACGTCGATGGGTGCTGTCACCCCATGGTCGCGCAGCGCCTTACACACCATCGGGCCAATGGTGAGATTGGGCACGTAGTGATTGTCCATGACGTCAAAGTGAACAATATCTGCACCGGCGGCCAATACCGTGTCCACCTCTTCCCCGAGGCGGGCGAAGTCGGCAGAGAGGATGGATGGGGCAATCAGGTAATCGCGCATGGACCGGGCCTCGCTCGAAAAGCCGGCATTCTAATGGATGGCCAGTCGGGCATCCAGCGCCGCCAGCCGCTCCGGCGTGCCCACGTCTTCCCAGTCACCGGGAAAGTGCTCGCCAACCAGGGCACCGGCGGCAATAGCCTTCTCCAGCAGCGG
The DNA here is from genome assembly GCA_028280635.1 of Halieaceae bacterium. Classification (GTDB taxonomy): domain Bacteria; phylum Pseudomonadota; class Gammaproteobacteria; order Pseudomonadales; family Halieaceae; genus JANQIO01. Next base: position 8,393 of record JANQLM010000050.1, read on the forward strand.
CAACAGCGGCCGCTTGCCTGGTTCACAGCCGGCGAACAGCGCCGGGGAATACACTCCGATGCCACTGTAAGTCAGGCGCTCGCCGTCGGCGGGGCGCGTCAACAGGCCCGCCTCTTCCAGCCTGAAATCCCCCTGCGGATGCTGCGGCGGATTGTTCACCAGCACCAGGTAAGCGCCCTGCTCCGGCGCCGACTTCTGTAACAACCGCGCAAAGGGAAAGTCGGTCCAGATATCGCCGTTCACCACCGCGAAGGGTACATCACCCAACAGCGGCAGAGCCTGGACAATCCCGCCGGCCGTCTCCAGCGGCTCTGGCTCCCGGGACCAGGTAATGGCCCCGGACCAGGGGGATGCCTCAAGGTGCTCGACAATCTGTTCACCCAGCCAGGAAACATTGATGACCAGGCCGTCGAATCCGGCCTCCAACAGGCGCTCGACGTGATACTCGATCAGCGGCCTGCCGCCGACTCGCAGCAGCGGCTTGGGGCTGTGTTCGGTGAGCGGCCGCATGCGCTCACCGCGGCCGGCGGCAAGGATCATCGCCTTCACAGCGCCGCCTCCCGCCAGTTGACGCCTGCCAGGCGCGGCGCCAGACCCTGCTGCCACCAGGCCGAGAACTCGCTGAACGCCGGATAGCGAGGCAGCACTTCGCCGATATGCTGCAGGACCAGGGGAATCTCCTTGAGATAGCCGTGCTTGCCATCGCGCAGGGACAGCCGGGTGAAGTTGCCCAGCACCTTGAGGTGCCGGTGCAAGCCAATCCAGTCGAACCAGCGCAGGAAAGCCTCATCGCTGTCGGCCGCCTCCCGACCCGCCTCCAGCAAGCGGCGCCGGTAGTCCAGCGCCCAGTGATGCACCTGCGCCGGTGGCCAGACCAGGTAGCAATCCTTCAGCAGTGAGGCCAGGTCATAGCACAGCGGCCCCACCACTGCGTCCTGGAAGTCGATCAGCCCCAGCCCACCGCCGGGCTTCAACAGCAAGTTGCGGCACATGTAGTCGCGATACACCAGCACCCGCGGCTGGGCCTGGGCGTCCTCGATCAGTTGACGGCCCAGGGCGGCAATCACATCACGCTCTTCCTGGCTTAGCGCCATCTGCAGGTAGCCCTCGCAAAACCATGCCTGAAATCGGCTGAACTCCTCGCCCAGCAGGGTGCCATCGTAGTCCGGCAACGCACCGCCCGAGACATCGACCGCCTGCAAACGCAGCAGCAGGTCCAGTGCGCCGAGGTAGTCCGGCGGCGGCTGGTCCGGGTCCAGCGCATCTTCGAGATGACGCTGGCCGAAGTCTTCCATCAACAGGAATCCCTGCTCCAGGTCGCTGGCCAACAGCTCGGGCACTGGCAGGCCCGCCGCCGCCAGCAGCGACTGCACTGCAAGGAATTCGGCATTCCTCTCGGTAGCGGGCGGGGCATCGGCACAGATCAGGGTGCTCGCCCCATCGCGCAAGCGAAAATAGCGTCGCGCACTGGCCTCGCCGGCCACACTTTGCCAGCCAGCCTGCGATACATCCAGGCCCAACTCATCGCAGGCCCAGCGCTGCAGCGCGCCTTGCCTGGTATCCATTAGCACGGGCATGGCCGTCGAGAATGCTTTATCATCCCGTTTCCCTCGAAATCACCAATCTACCACGCAGCACCATGACCAGGGCCCGACCACGCGGCATCCACAAGCGGTTTGTCTGTCGCCCCTGGCTAGGGGCGTGGCTATGCCTTGCCGCCCTGTCTGCAAATGCAGCGGCGGAGGATACCAGCCCGGCCGAGGACTGTGGCGGTTTTCCGTTCCTGGACTGGACCACAGAGGTCGCGCAAGAAGGCCAGACCGCCCTGCGCAGCCAGCGCTGCCGGGGCAGCTACCTCGACCCACTGCGCGACATGGATACCTCCAGGGATCCGGCACTGGAAGACATCGAGGCCACCGCCGAGCGCTCCGAGCTGGAAGGCGACATGGTGCGGTTCTTTGGCGGCCTGGAGGCACGCCAGGGCTATCGCCTGATTCGCGCCGCCGAGGGTGAATACAACCAGGCCACCGGCACCGGCAGCCTGCTCGGCGACGTAGAACTGCGCGAACCTGGCATCCTGCTGCGCGGCGCCACCGGCTCGCTGGATTCCAATAGTGGCGAGGCACGACTCACCGCCAACCAGTTTGTGCTGCATGAACAGCACCTGCGAGGCGGCGCCGACCTGGTGGTGCGCCGCGGCGACGGCATCATCGAGCTGGATGACGGCTACTTCAGCTACTGTCCGCCGGAAAACAACGGCTGGATGCTGCAGGCCGAGGAACTGGAGCTGGACCTGGAGGCCGGCGTAGGGGTAGCGCGCGATGCCAAGATCGAGATCGAAGGCGCCCCGGTCATATATACGCCCTACCTGGAGTTTCCCCTGGATAACCGCCGCAAGTCCGGATTCCTGTTCCCGGAAATCACCGACGATTCCAATGGCGGCCTGGACCTTGCTACGCCCTACTACTTCAACCTGGCTCCCAACTACGACGCCACCCTGACGCCGCGCTTCATCATGGACCGCGGGCTGCTCACGGAGTTGGAGTTTCGCCACCTGTCCCATGGCTTCGGGGCCTGGACCCTGGGTGGCGCCTGGATCGGCGGTGACGATCAGTACCAGCAGGACGTGCCCGGCGAAGACGGTGATCGCTGGCTGTCGATCATCCAGCAAGGCGGGCTGTTTGAGCAGCGCTGGCGCACCAGTATCGACTTCACCAAGACCAGCGACAACGAGTACTTCAACGACATCGGTACGACATCACTGGAGCAGAAGCAGTCCACCCACCTGCTGCAGCGCGGCCAGGTGGATTACCTGGGTGACAACTGGCTGACGACCCTGCGGCTGGAAGAATTCCAGACCATCGCCCGCGACGTGGTGAGAGACCAGTACAGCAAGCTGCCACAGCTATCCCTGCAGCGCACCGCCACCAGCCAGGCTTTCGCGCCCAACCTGCTGTGGCAGAGCGACTACGCCTACTTTGATCACAACGACGAGCCCACCGGCCATCGCCTGTACAACGCAGTGGGGGTGGACTACCCGATGCAATGGATCTGGGGCTTTTTTACGCCGACCGTAAAATACCGGCAGCTGAACTACGAGCTCGATGAAGACATCGTTTTTGACGACCAGGCGGAGGACGCGCCGGATATCGGCGCGCCCATGCTGAGCCTGGACGGCGGCCTGTTCTTCGAGCGCGACACGGGCTGGGGCCTGCAGACCCTGGAGCCTCGCCTCTATTACCTATGGTCGGACTTTGAGGAGCAGGAGGGCCTGCCCAACTTCGACACTACGGAGCTGACCTTTACCTACAGCCAGCTATTTCGAGAGACCCGTTTCTCTGGCCTGGATCGCATCGACGATTCCAACCAGCTGTCCGTAGGTCTCACCAGCCGCTTTATCGACCCCGACAGCGGGCGTGAAAAAATGGCCGCCAGCATCGGCCAGATCTACTACTTCGATGACCGTCGGGTGAACGTGCTGGGTGAAGACCCGGAGGACACGGAAGGCAGCTCGGCGATTGCCGCGGAGCTGGCTTTGTCGCCCACCGAGCAGTGGGAGTTCCGGTCCGCCTGGCTGTGGAATACCGATGAAAACGAGCTGGACCAGAGCACCTTCCAGCTCGGCTGGCGCGGCGACAGCGGCGCCCTGGTCAACCTCGGCTACAGCTACCGGCGCAACCGCACCACTGCCAACGAAGGGCTGGATATCGACCAGCTCGACTTCTCCACCTATGTGCCCTTCAGCAAGGAATGGCGGCTATTCCTGCGCTCACTGTACGACATCGAGGCCAATGAGCGGGTCAATGATATGGCGGGAATAGAGTACAATAGCTGCTGCTGGCGGGTGCGGCTGGTCTACCAGCGCTATATCGACCAGAACACCAATCGCGCCGCCAACGAACTGACCGAATATGAAAACGCAACCTATATCGAATTCCAGCTCAAGGGACTGGGCGGGGTTGGCACCCGTGTCTCAGAGCTGCTGGAAGAGTTTATTCGAGGATACCAGGACAGTGATTTGTAAACGTCTGACAGCAGTGTTCGGGCTGGCGGGTATGCTGGGGATGATGCTGATCGGAGGGCCGGCGACCCTCGCGCAAACCCAGATTCTGGACTCCGTGGTCGCCATCGTCGAAGACGATGTGATCATGGCCAGCGAACTGCGCCGGCGCTTGGCGTTGGTGCAGGAAAGTATTGAGCGTTCCGGCCGCGAGGTACCCCCCCAGGAGGTGCTGGTGCGGGAAACCCTGGACCGTCTGATCCTGGAGAGCATCCAACTACAGATGGGGCAGCGCGCCGGGGTGCGCATCAGCGACGCCCAGCTCAACGAGTCCATTTCCCGGATCGCTGCGCGCAACAACATGAACCTGGAACAGTTCAGGAACAAGTTGGAGTCGGACGGCCGCTCCTATCAGGCGATGCGCGAAGACGTGCGCCGCGAATTCGTGATCCAGCGGGTCCAGCAAGGCAACGTCAACCGGAACGTCCAGATCACCGACGAGGAAGTGGAGAACTTCCTGGAGTCTGAAGAAGGCCGCAAGCTGACCGCCGAGGAATACCACCTGGTACATGCCCTGCTGGCGGTGTCCGGTGAGCCCGGCTCCAGGGAGGATCAGGCGGCCGCGGCGCAGGTCAACGAGCTTTACACGCGCATCGCCGCCGGCGAGAGCTTCGATGAAGTGATCGGCGACAGCGGCCTGCCATTCCAGGGCGGAGACCTGGGCTGGCGCTCCCGCGACAACCTGCCCAGCCTGTTCGCCGACGTGGCCCCGGGGCTCAAAATTGGCGAAACCTCAGCACCGATCCGCAGCGCCAGTGGTTACCACCTGGTGTTCCTGGCCGAGAAGCGCGGCGGCGAAATGATGGTGCAGCAGACCAAGGTGCGCCACATTCTGCTCAAACCCTCGGCGATTCGCAGCTCCGAAGAAACCCGCGAGCTGGCCCGGGAGCTGCGGGCGGATATTATTGGTGGTGATGACTTTGGCGAGCTGGCGAGGGAATACTCAGAAGACATTGGCTCCGCCGCTGAAGGTGGGGACCTGGGCTGGACCACCCCGGGCCAGATGGTGCCCGAGTTTGAGAACATGATGAATTCCACCGAGCTGAACAGCATATCCACACCCTTCGAAAGCCAGTTCGGCTGGCACATCCTGGAAGTGCTGGAGCGCCGTCAGGAGGACCTCTCCAGCATGGTAGTGAGCAATCGGGCCCGTGAAATGCTGCACCAGCGCAAGTACCAGGAAGAACTGGATGCCTGGCTGCGCAAAATCCGCGACGAGGCCTTCATCGATATCAAGTAATGCCCAGCCAGCGCATAGTCATCAGCTCCGGCGAGCCCGCCGGGATAGGGCCGGACCTGCTGGTGCAGCTGGCCCAGGAACCCCATGCCGATGAACTGGTGGCGCTGGCCGATCCCGGCCTGCTGGAGGCCCGCGCCCGCCTGCTGAACCTGCCGCTGCAGCTGCGCCCCTATGACGGCTCCGTTGCACCCCAGGCGCAGGCGGCCGGCAGTCTTACGATACTGCCCATCGAGCTTGCCAAACCCTCCGAGCCAGGCCAGCTCGACGTGCTCAATGCACCCTACGTGCTGGAACTGCTGCGCCGCGCTTGCCAGGGCTGTCTGTCCGGTGAGTTTCAGGCCCTGGTGACCGCCCCGGTACAGAAGTCCGTGATCAACGATGCGGGGATTGCCTTCTCGGGCCACACCGAGTTCCTGGCGGAGGCCTGCGCCGTTGATCAGGTTGTTATGCTGCTGGTGGCCGGCCAGCTACGGGTGGCCCTGGCGACCACCCACCTGCCGCTGGCGACGGTTCCCGCGGCCATCACCCCGGTGCGGCTTGAGTCGGTGCTGCGGGTGCTGCACCGGGACCTGCAACAGCGCTTCGCCCTGCCCGCGCCGAGAATCGCGGTGCTCGGCCTGAACCCCCATGCCGGGGAGTCCGGCCACCTCGGGCGCGAGGAAATCGAGGTCATCAGTCCGGTGGTAGAGGATTTGCGCGGCGAGGGCATGGCATTGGCCGGCCCTTTACCTGCCGATACTGCTTTCACGCCGCGGATACTGGATACCTGTGACGCCGTACTTGCGATGTACCACGACCAGGGGTTGCCGGTGTTGAAGTACGCGGGCTTTGGCGATGCGGTCAATGTGACCCTGGGGCTGCCCATTGTGCGCACATCTGTCGACCACGGTACCGCCCTGGACCTGGCGGGCCGTGGCGGCGCCGACGCCGGCAGCCTGGCCGCAGCCCTGGCACTGGCCAGCCAGCTGGCCTCCCAGCGCTCGTGAAAGCCCACCAGCCCCGCAAGCGATTCGGCCAGAACTTCCTGCACGACCCGGGTGTCATCGATCGCATCATCGGCGGCATTGCCCCCGCAGCGGGCCAGCACCTGGTCGAGATCGGCCCCGGCCAGGGCGCGCTCACGGCGGGCCTGCTGGCCAGCGGCGCACGGCTCGACGTGGTGGAACTGGACCGAGACCTGGTGCCGGGCCTGCTGGCGCGCTTCGGCGACAACCCGCATTTTCGCCTGCACCAGGGCGACGCCCTGAAACTCGACTTTAGCGCCCTGGCGGGTGATACCCGGCTGCGGGTGGTGGGCAACCTGCCCTATAACATCTCCACGCCGCTGATTTTTCACCTGCTGAACTACGCCGCCCACATTGAGGACATGCACTTCATGTTGCAGCGTGAGGTGGTCAACCGGCTCGCCGCCGAGCCCGGCACCAAGGCCTGGGGCAAGCTGGGGGTGATGGCGCAGTACCACTGCGCGATAGATGCCCTGTTCGAGGTGCCCCCAGGGGCCTTCAACCCACCGCCCAAAGTCGTTTCCGCTATCGTCCGGCTGCGCCCGCGGCGCCAGGACGCCGCCCCGGACAGGGAGCGCGCGCTGCGCAAGGTTGTCAGCGCGGCGTTTTCGCAGCGCAGAAAAACCTTGCGCAACACCTTGCGCGATCTGGTCGACGTGCAACAATTGGAACAGCTTGGGATATCCCCGACCGCGAGGGCGGAAACCCTGACCCTGGAACAGTTCCTGGCGATTGCCGAAGGGCTGGCGCAGGGCAACGAGTAAGAAACCACAACAAGATACAGACTCCATGGCCACGTACGCGGTAGGGGACATCCAGGGTTGCCTCGAGCCCCTGAAGTGCCTGCTTAAAAAGGTCAGTTTCAACTGGGATCGAGATCGCCTGTGGATGGTGGGCGACCTCGTCAATCGCGGCCCCGACTCCCTGCGCACACTGCGCTATGTCTACAAGCGTCGCGACAACGTCACCTGCGTGCTCGGCAATCACGACCTGCACCTGCTGGCCGTGGCCAACGGCCTGCACAAGAAAAGCCGCACGGATACCCTCGACAAGATCCTCATTGCCCACGACCGCGATGAGCTGCTGCGTTGGCTGCGGCACCGGCCGCTGATACATACGGAAGACGACTACACCCTGGTGCATGCCGGTATCCCGCATATCTGGTCCGTCGAAGAGGCCCACGAATATGCGGCCGAGGTGGAGGCCGCGCTGCGCGGGCCGGAGTGGCGCAAGTTCCTGTCACGCATGTACGGCAACAGTCCCCGGCGCTGGAACGACGCCCTGGTGGGCTACCCGCGCCTGCGTACCATCACCAACTACCTGACTCGCATGCGCTTTGTGTACGCCAACGGCCAGCTTGACCTGCAAAGCAAGGGCCTGGTGCCCAACCCGGGCCGTAACGTGGCACCCTGGTTCAGCTATACCCAGCGTGAGACCCTGGGCCAGAACATTATCTTCGGGCACTGGGCTGCCCTGCAGGGACAGGCCCAGGGAGAGCACCTGTTTGCCATGGATACCGGCTGCGTCTGGGGCAATGCCCTGTCGATGTTCTGCCTGGACAGCGGCGAGTGGTACAGCTGCGACTGTTCCTGAATAATTCCCCGGCATGGAAACCTATCTCGTAGGTGGCGCGGTGCGCGACCGACTCCTGGGCCTGCCAGTACGTGAGCAGGACTGGGTGGTGGTGGGCGCCACGCCGCAGGCAATGACTGACCTGGGTTATCGCCAGGTGGGCCGTGATTTCCCGGTGTTCCTGCACCCGGACAGCGCCGAGGAATACGCGCTGGCGCGCACCGAGCGCAAGGCCGGGCGCGGCCATCGCGGCTTCGAGGTGCACAGCGATCCATCGGTGACACTGGAAGAGGACCTGCGGCGCCGCGACCTGACCGTCAACGCCATCGCCGAGACCACAGATGGTGAGCTGATCGATCCCTATGGCGGCCAGGCTGATCTCGAGGCCCGGGTACTGCGTCACGTCTCGGAGGCCTTCGTGGAGGACCCGCTGCGGGTGCTACGCGTCGCGCGTTTTGCCGCTTATCTGCATCACCTGGGGTTCGAGGTCGCACCGGACACCCTGGCGCTGATGCAATCCCTGAGTGACAGCGGTGAGTTGGAAACCCTGTCGGCGGAACGCCTGTGGAGTGAAACCGCCCGCGCCCTGGACACTCAGCACCCCGGGGTGTTCCTCGACGTGCTGGACCAGTGCGGCGCCGGCGCCCGGCTATTTCCGGAATGGCGCGAGGCGCACAATGCGCGGGAAAAACTGGCGCGCACGGCAGCGGCCCGCGCCGGGGCCGAGCTGCGCTTTGCCGCCCTGTGTTCCGGGCTTGATACCACTGCCGTGGACACGCTCTGCCAACGCCTCAACGCCCCCCGGCGCTTTCGTGAGCTGGCAGGACTGTGGGCGGCATTGGAGTCCGACCTTGCCGCCCCGGGCCGGCTCGATACATCCAGCCGTCTGCAGGTGTTGGAGCGCAGCGATGCCTTCCGCCGCCCGGAGCGCTTTCAACAACTGCTGACGCTGCTCAACCTGCTGCATCCCGAGGCGGACGCGGAATTCTGGCACCAGGCCCTGGCCAGGTGCCGTTCAGTGGATGTGGCGGCGATCGCCGCCAGCGGAATTTCGGGGCGCGAGGTGGGCGCCCGGCTGCGCGCCGAGCGCGAGAAGCTGCTGGATTAGTTGAGATTGGCGATGGGCAGGACGCGGCCGCGCTCTGCGGACCGTCGGCCAGGATTTCGAAGAGGTTCAAGCGCACGC
>JANQLM010000083.1 GCA_028280635.1 Halieaceae bacterium
GTCGATAGTGATTCCAACGCCCAGCGGGTATCTGTCGAGCTGGGCGCCGGCGTCGGTGACCGCATCGCCATCGAGGGCGCTATCGAACCCGGCGATACGGTGGTGGTGCGCGGTGCGGAAAACCTGCGTGACGGCCAGAAGGTCAATGCCCTGGCCGAGCGCGTAACAATGCGCTAGCCGCGGGGCTAGGCCAGCACAATGCGCGGGTGCTTGCCTTTGGCCTCGCGCAACTCGCCTATCACGGTGGCCTGGTCGCCGCCGCTCTGAAGCGCTGCCAGCAGCGCGCCACAGCTACTTTCGTTAATCGCTATCAGCAGCCCGCCACTGGTCTGGGGGTCACACAGCAGGGGCGGAAAGGCATCCGCCGGCATGGCATTCTTGCGGCTCATTACAAGCTCGGCCAGTGCCGCCAGGTTTCCCGGGTGCAGGCTGCTGCGATAACCCGCCTGCAGCAGGGCCGCCACGCCGGGCAATGCCGGCACTTCACCCAACACTGCCTGCTGCTTCCTGGCGAGCATTTCCAGCAGGTGCCCCGCCAGCCCGAAGCCGGTGACATCGGTGCAGGCACTGGCGCCAAACTGCCGCGCCAGGCCGGCGGCCGAGCGGTTGCTGCGCAACATACTGTCGATGGCTCCGGCGATGGCCTGCCCCGGGGCGTCCCCGGTCATAGCGGCGGCAAACACCACACCGGTGCCCAGCGGTTTGGTCAGAATCAGTTTGTCACCGGTCTCGGCACCCGACTTATCCAGGGCCGGCCCTTCAGCCAGGCTGCCATTCACGGCCAAACCCAGGGAAAGTTCCGGCCCCTCCATGCTGTGACCACCCACTAACGCGCAGTTGGCGGCCGCGAGCTCCTGGGCGAGACCGGCGAGCAACTGCTCAAGCTCTCGGCGCTGAAGCGCCGCCGCAGCGTAGGGCAGGCAGACATTGACCTGGGCGGAATGCGGTGCCGCGCCCATGGCATAGATATCACTGAGGGCATGTAGCGCGGTAATGCGGCCCATCAGCCAGGGGTCGGGCAGGAATTCCCGCAGGGTATCCACGGTCTGCACCAGGCGTTCTGCAGGCCAGTCGATGACCGCAGCATCATCCCGTAGCCGTTTCAGGTTGATGGTGCCCGGATACTTGTCCGCTACATTGGCGAGGGCCTGGCGCAGAATCTCCGCCGGCAGCTTGGCGCCACAGCCGCCGCAGTGCATATCGGAGCTGGGTACTGGCGGCGCCATGGGCGGCGCCGACTCGACAAACTGCGCCATGAACTTGCGATCGATGCGGTCTTTCCAGCGCCATGCCCAGGCGCCGCTGGCACAGAACACGCCCTTGTCTGCCACGGCCACCCGGCCACCCAGGGAGAGCAGCGACAGGAAGCGACGCTGGGGCCGGTGCTGCTTGAGAGCCTGGCCTGCGAGCGCCGCGGCCAGGTTGTGGGCCAGTGTCGGTGCCTGGCGCACCGCGTACACGCCGGCCCGTGGCCGCGGATGTTGACGCTGTACCGACACGTCGCCGGTGGCGAATACTCCGGATTCGCCGACCACCTGCAGATCATCGTCCACCAGCAGGAAACCGCGCTCGTCCGTTTCGAAACCGGTATCGGCCAACCAGCCGGCCGGCACAACGCCCGTACACCAGATCAGCTCATCGCAGTATTCAGCTACCTCACCACACTCCACCGATGCCTCGGTGACCCGGGTCACCCGGCTGTTTTCCAACAGCTCGATGCGATTGATTTCCAGGTGCCCGCGCACGATATCGACGGCGCGCCGGTTGTACCCGGGCAACAGGCTGTCGCCGGACAGCAGGCCAATGTCCGCGGCATTGCCCAGCCTAAACCGCATGGCCAGCGCCAGCTCGACGCTGCCGGCGCCACCCCCTACCAGCAGGATGCGCGGACTGCCGCCCTTGCGCACCCGCGCCTCCAGAGCCTGCCAGCGCTGGTAGAAGCTGCCCACCGGTTTGACCGGCACCGCGTGGTCGCGGGCGCCAGGTACGGCAAGCTCTGGCTGAGCGCCGATATTGATGGACAGCAGGTCGTATTCCAGCGGTGGCCGGCCCGCCAGCAACACCTGCCGGCGTTTGCGATCGATACCGGTGACCGCGGCCCGAATGAAACGAATACCTCGCCCACTGCAAAAGCGCCGCAGGTCGATATGGGTGTCTTCAAAGCGGTAGTGGCCTGCCACCAGGCCGGGCAGCATGCCGGAGTAGGGAGCGAAGTCGGTGTCACTGACCAGCGTGATGCGGGTGGCGGGCGGTGGTTTCATGGCCAGCATCCGCAGTGCCAGGGCGTGGGTATGGCCACCCCCCAGCAGTACCAGGTCGCGACGTGGCTCAGCCGCCGTCACCGGGTTGAGAGTTCCCTGGCCCGGGCGATGATGTCTTCACGGCTGCCCGCCGACAACACCTCACCCTCTCGCTGCGCGATCTGGTAGTCGTACATGGGGTCATAGTATTTCACCAGCAGCAGCTCGATCCAACGGCGATGCAGCGCTGCATCGCGGTGGGCAAAAGCTTCACGCATCAGCCTGTCGATCTCGGTATAGAGCACCCCTCCCAGGCGCTTGCGCACCCGTGCCAGGCCCTCGCGCAGGTGCGCCTCGTGCTGTTGTACGCCCTCCTCCCCGTGGCGGTCGGCATAGCGGCTACCGAGGTCGGTAATGTAATCGTCGAAGATGACTTCCACACGGGAAGCCACAGACTCCTCCACCACCAGCAGCGGCGCGGCTCGCATTTTGTCGCGCAGCACGTGCGGCAGTGACAGCCGGCCGATCAGCTTGCCCTCGTCCTCCAGTACCAGGGTGTCACCCACCGCAAGGCCGCGCAGCAGGGCGATGCTCAGCGCATTCTCGAAGTCGATCTGGCTGGGCTGGGGGTCAAGCAGCCGTCCGAAGCTGGAACCGCGATGCCGGGCCAGGCCCTCCAGGTCCACGGCGCGCTCGACCGCTTCGATCACCCGGGTCTTGCCGCAACCGGTTTTACCTGCCACCAGCAGCAGTCGTGCCACCGAAGCAGAGCGCTCAAGCTCCTCCAGCAGGAAGCGGCGCATGGCCTTGTAGCCGCCCAGCACCAGTGGGTAGTCCACCCCGGCCTCGCGCATCCATTGGCGCGCAGTAGACGAGCGCAGTCCGCCGCGGAAACAGTAGAGATAGCCTTCGGGATGCCGGCGGGCAAACTCACACCAGCCCCGGATGCGCGCCTCGCGGGTACCACCGGCCACCAACTGGCGGCCCAGCTCGATGGCCGCCGCCTGCCCGGATTGCTTGTAGCAGATGCCCACCTCGTGGCGCTCGGTGTCACTCATCAGCGGCAGGTTGACGGCATTGGGGAAGGCGCCGCGGGCGAACTCCACCGGGGCCCGGGTGTCCATCAGCGGCGCATTGGCCAGGAACAGGGCGCGGTAGTCCGCGGTGTCTTCCCTGGCCACGGCGGCTACTGCTCCGGGGCCTCGCCGCCGAACAGTTCCATAACGCGATCCTGCAGGCCGCTGACCACGTCAGTCATGAGCGCGAAATCTGCGTCCAGCCGGGCCAGTGGGTCGGCCTCGGCCACGTCATCGTTTTCAGCGACCAACTCGTCGGCGAACTTGAGACGCCGCAGCACCAGGTCTTCGCACAGCAGCAGGCTGAGCTTCTCGTCCCACTCTACCGCCAGCCGCACCACCTGCTTACCGGCCTGCAGGTGGATCTCCACCTCTTCGCTGTCGAGCTCGACGCCGCGACAGCGCACGACGCCGCCGTCCTCACCCAGGTCGCGCATTTCGCAATCGCTGCCCAGAGCCAGGTCCTGGGGCAGGTTGCTGTGCGCCAGCCACGCGGTCATGGCTGCGGCGGGCGACTGGTTTACCTGCGGTAACAGCAGGGGCAGGCTACCAATGCACTCGCGCAGCAGGTTCACAAGCTCTTCCGCACGGCTGGCCGAGGCGGCGTCTACGAAGATCCAGTTGCTGCGGGTATCGATATAGGCGTAGACCAGACTGGAGCGGGTAAAGGCCCGGGGCAGGCAGTCCTGCACAATCTCGTCCTTGAGCTGCAGCCGCTCCTTGCGATACACCTTGCGCGCCTGCTCCTTCTCGATGGCGCTGATGCGCTCACCGAGCTGCTCCCGCACCACCGTGGACGGCAGCAGTTTTTCCTCACGCCGCAGGCACAGCAGGAAGCGGCCGCCGGCGGCGTGCACGAGGGTCTCCGTGTCCTCACCCAGCGGCGGCACCCAGCCCAGGGACAGCGGCTGCGACTTGCCGCAAGGCGTAAACAGGCTGCCGGCGAGCTGTTGCTCAAGTTGCTCGGCAGAGAGATCGAAAGGGCTGGTCAAGCGGTAGGCCCGCAGGTTCTTGAACCACATAAATGCGACTGTATTTATTGAAGGAAGGGCCGGGATTGTACCGGAGCGGGCCGGCTTTGGCATAAATTGTGGCCCGCCGTACAACATTTTGGCCCCGGCACCCACAGGGGCGCTTGTTGGCGGTTTTTGATGCCGTTTTAATGCCCGTAGCTGCTGGAAATAGCTGCTGGAAATAGCTGCTAGAGATAGCTGCGAAAGATAGCTACTGGAAACAGGTACTGGAAAACACGGCACTGCCATGAGCAACAAGACCACGCCCACCCAGCCAAGGCGGCTGAGCGACATCACCCACTGGGATATGGAAACCGACGTGGCGGTGGTCGGCTTCGGCGGGGCCGGCGGCTGCGCCGCCATTGAGGCTGCCGACAACGGGGCAGAAGTCATCATCTTCGAACTGGCCAGCGCTGCCGGGGGCTCCACAGCCCTGTCCAGCGCCGAGATTTATATGGGCGGCAGCGGCGGTACCCGGGTACAGAAAGCCGCCGGCTTTGAGGACAGCACCGAGGCCATGTTTACCTACATGATGATGGCCGCCGGACGACTGGCTGACGAGGACAAGATCCGCAACTACTGCGAGAACAGCGCCGCCCACTTCGATTGGCTGGTGAGCCTGGGCGTGCCCTTCAAGGACAGCTTTCACGAAGAGCGCGCCATGATGTGTCTCACTGACGACGGCCTGCTCTACACCGGCAGCGAAAACGCCTGGCCCTTCAATCAGCAGGCGGTGCCGGCACCGCGCGGCCATAACCTGTACGTGGAGGGGGACAACGGCGGTCCCCTGTTCATGAAGATTGTCGGCGAGAACATCGAGCGCCGTGACAATATCCAGACCATCTTCGAGGCGCGGGCCCTGACCCTGGTGGCCGATGACAGCAATCGGGTGCACGGCCTGGTGGTCCGTATCGATCAGCAGGAAGTGACCGTCAAGGCCCGCGGCGGTGTGGTGCTGTGTGCCGGCGGCTTCGTGATGAACGAGGGTATGGTCAAAAAGTACGCACCGCGGCTGACCGAAGGCAGCTACGCCCTGGGCAATCCCGGCGACACCGGCAGCGGCATCCTCATGGGCATGGGCGTGGGAGCCGCTGCCATTAATATGCAGGAGGGTTTTATTACGCTGCCCTACTATCCGCCCGCGTCCATTACCTATGGCCTGGTGATCAACGACAAGGCCCAGCGGGTAATCAACGAAGATGTCTACCACTCCCGGCTCGGCAACGCGATTCTCAGGGACAACGCCGAGCGCCACTACTTCGTGCTGACCGTGGAGCAGTACGGCGATTACGAAAACGCCAGTTGGATGGGAGCCCCGGTCGCCGGCACCGGTGAGACCGTGGAGGAATTGGAGGCAGAGCTGGCCCTGCCCGAGGGTTCACTGCTTGCCACAATCGAACAGTACAACCAGTTCGCTGCCCGTGGCGAAGATCCCTTCTTTCACAAGTCCTCTGACTGGCTGCAGGTGATGGAGCCGCCGCTGGTGGCGCTTGACGTGACGCCCGGGCGCGGCGCCTACTGGCCCTATTTCACGCTCGGCGGATTGGACACCCTGCCCAGTGGTGAGGTGGTCGATCCGCTGCGGTCGGTGGTACCCGGCCTGTATGCCGCAGGCCGCACAGCCTGTGGCGTGGTTCGCAACGCGGAGGGCTACTCCAGCGGTATGTCAATCGGCGATGCTACTTTCAGCGGGCGCCTGGCCGGGCGCAGCGCAGCCCAGCGTGCCGTGACTGGCACGGACGCTACGCACGCCGCCTGAAAACCCGCTACACTCCCAGCTCCTTTTATAGCCGGGAGTGCCAGATGGAATACCTGCACACCATGATCCGGGCCAGCGACCTGGATGCGACACTGGATTTCTTCTGCAACAAGCTGGGCCTCGAGGAGGTAAATCGCTACGACAGCGAGCAGGGCCGCTTTACCCTGGTGTTCCTGGCAGCCCCCGGCGATGTCGCCATGGCCCAGGAAGCCAAGCGCCCGCTGGTCGAAATCACTTACAACTGGGACCCTGAGGAGTACAGCAGCGGCCGGAACTTTGGTCACCTCGCCTACCGGGTCGGCGACATCTACGCCATCTGCCAGCGCCTGCTGGATGGCGGTGTCACTATCAACCGCCCGCCGCGGGATGGGCATATGGCCTTTGTGCGCTCACCCGACGGCATCTCTATCGAGCTGCTCCAGAAAGGTGAATCACTGCCGCCCCAGGAGCCCTGGGCATCCATGGAAAATACCGGGGAATGGTAAAGGCCCGCTGAGCTCCTACTCTCCGAGTAGCTGTTGCCGTAGCAAGCCCAGGGAAACCGGTCCCGTAGCCAGCACCTGGTCGTGGAAGGCCCTGAGATCGAAGTTCTCCCCCTGCGCCGCCTTCACGTCGGCGCGCAGCTTCAACATGCCGTCCATGCCCAGCTTGTAAGACAGGGCCTGGCCTGGCCAAACCATGTAGCGCAGGGCCTCGGGCCGCATGCCTTGTTCGCTCTGACCGGTGGTCGCCACCATGTAATCCACGGCTTGCTCCAGGCTCCAGCGCTGGTGGTGCAAGCCGGTGTCCACCACCAGGCGAACCGCCCGGAACAGCTCGGCCTGTAGTCGTCCCAGGTCTCCCTTGGGATCATCTGCATAAACGCCCATTTCCGCCGCCAGCTTTTCCGCGTACAGCGCCCAGCCCTCGCTGTAGGCGCTGTTGAAGCTGGTCCGCCACAGGGTAGGACGCCCCCGCTGCTCCAGCGCCAGGGCGACCTGCAGATGATGACCCGGCACCGCTTCGTGATAGACGAGCGTCGGCGTGCTGAAACGCGTGAACTGGTCGACGCCGCGCAGGTTGATCCAGAACACACCCGGGCCACCGCCATCCACCGGCGGATTGGTGTAATAGGCCTGCGGCGCGCCATGCTGGATGGCCTCCGGGACCGGGCGCACCTCCAGACCCACGCCTGGTAGGCGCCCGAAGTAACCGGGCAGCCTGGCCTCCATCGATACGGTCAGTTCCCGCAGGGTGGTCAGTAGTTCCTCGCGGCCCGCATCGCTGTCTTCAAAGCGCTCTGCTTCTGCCTCGGCGAGACGCTGCATGCGCTGTCCCACACTGCCGCTTTCATAGCCCTGCTGACGCAACAGCGCATCTATCTCGGCACTGATGCGGGCGACCTCGGCCAGGCCGTGTTCATGTATTGCTGCTGCGCTGAGTTCGGTGCCGGCTTCAGTCCTGAGCGAGGCCTGGTAGAAACGCTCACCCAGGGGCCTCGCCCAGAGGCCGGCAGTGGCCGAGGTTTCCTGCCGTCGGTCGCGAACATTCTGGATGGCGTTACGGTAGGCCGGGTACACCATGCGCAGCATGACGGCAATGGCCTCATTCCGCGCCCTGGCCCGGTCATCATCCGTGAGGGCATCACTGGCCTCCATCTTTTCCACCAGCTTGACCACCAGCTCGTGATCCTGGGCCGGCGGGGCGACAAAGGCTTCGAGACTCACCAGGGCGGCATCGAGAACCGCGGTGGGCGGCATCCAGCCGGCGTTGGCGTCCTTGTTGAAGGTATCCAGCACCCCGGCCACCAATGGCGACAGCGCCCACAGCCGGCGCAGATAGTCTCCCACCTCTTCCGTGGTGCCGGCCGGTTGCGAGTTGGCAACAATCTGCGGGAT
The DNA here is from genome assembly GCA_028280635.1 of Halieaceae bacterium. Classification (GTDB taxonomy): domain Bacteria; phylum Pseudomonadota; class Gammaproteobacteria; order Pseudomonadales; family Halieaceae; genus JANQIO01. Next base: position 7,966 of record JANQLM010000083.1, read on the forward strand.
GACCTGCAGGGGCCCGCCCACCTGGTTGATCACATAGGGGCGGTGGCGCCCGTAGGTGTCGATGAAACCAAAGGGGATTTCACTGTCGCCAAGACGGGTGACGTAGATGTCCTGCATGGCGGCCCGGGTCAGCGCGTCCATGGAACTGGCCGGCAGCGCGTCCAGTTCCCGCCGCATACGCCGCAGGTCACGGCGCCAGCGCGCCAGGTGTGCCTTGCCGTAATCGCCCACGGCATCTTCCACTCGGGCGCCTACGTCGCCGTCGCGCAGGCCGAACTGGGTGGCCTGTACCGGGCGCGCCCGCATCACCTGCATGGTGTGCTTGGCCAGCATGACCTGGGCATCCGGGCCCAGGCTCTCCTCCGGGCCGGTACCCGGACTGCTGCAGGCGACCATGCCGATCAGTATCACGGCCAGCAACACCGGCCACCCTATTCTGCAACGCATTCCATCGCTCCTGTTCACTACCATCACCCGGCTGGCGTATAGCCGCTGCCTATATGCCGGCCTCACGCCGCCAGACACCTACAATTTGCCGCCAGAGCCTGCCGATCAGTGAGCGCGCCTGCGCATCAAGTACCAGTTGGCCACGCAGTACGCGATCATCCGCCGGCGCCTCGGTTTCCAGGAAAATCCGGTAGGTCGCCCGCTGGGGAATCAGTTCACCCTCACTGCCATCGCGCACATCCAGCCCGCCGCCAAAGGTGGAGGCAACATAGGCCGTTTCCAACTGCTCCAGGGAAAAGCCGTCGACGTCCACCAGCCGCACCTGTTGTGGGCCGCGTACGCCGCCCTCCGGGTAGAAGCGGCCAGTGGCGCCTTCCTTTAATGCCCGCAGCTCGGATTCGCTGACGTAGGCCACGACCTCACCGGCGGTATCGTCAACCAGCGTGAGCAACCGGTCACCCCGTGATACCCAATCCCCCAAACGCAGGTCTGCCTGGCGATCGGAGATGCGCCCGCTGAAGGGAGCTACCAGGCGGGCGTCGTCTAGCTGCGCCTGCAGGTTTTCCTGGGTTTCCAGCGCGCCCTGCAGCTTCGCCTGCAGTGACAGGCGATCCTGCGCCAACCCGGACCCAAAACTGGTGCGCTCGAGCTGGTAGCGGCTGCTGCGCAGGTCGTGATTGGCCTGATCGAGCTGGAACTCCAGATCCGGCGAGGTGATGATGGCCACCGGCTCACCGGCGGTCACGATGTCTTCGCCAGGCGGCGGCAGCACGCTGAGTTGCCCGGGGATTGGCGCATAGAAGGTGACCACGGAGCGCGCCTGCCAGTAAGCGGGCAACTCCAGATTTCGATCAATCGGCAGCGTCACTGCCAGCAGCAGGATGAAGGTGAAGATGGCCGAGCGGCGCAGGTAGCGGGCGTTGCTTTCCTCGCGCCATTGCCACCACTGCACCACTTCCTTGCCAATCGGCATGATCAGCATGCGCACGACCTGGACAGCCGCCAGCACGGCGCCCAGGGCCTTGAAGAAGTAGGTGTAGACGATGTAGGCGATGCCGAAAAAGATGATCAGGCGGTAGATCCACACGGCATAGGTGAACGGTATGAGCCAGCGCAGGCCTCGCTCCGGTGCCTCCCGCCCGTAGCCGAACAACCTTTCGCGCAACCACCAGCGGCCCATGGCATTGGAACGTTCCTGCAGGTTTTCCACGCCGGAGAGGTCCGAGAGTATGTAATAACCGTCAAAGCGCATCAGTGGATTAAGGTTGATCAGCAGGGTCATCAGCCAGGTGGTGGTGGACATCATGAACAGGATGTTCTTGATGAAGCTCTCCGGCATGAAGTTCCATAGCAGCAGGCAGATAGCGGCCAGGCCGCACTCGACAATCATGCCGGCGGCGCCGATCATCACCCGCTTGCGCCGGGACCGCAGCCGCCAGGCATCGGTGGTGTCGGTGTAGAGAATCGGCCAGAACACCAGAAAGGCCACGCCCATGGCGCGCACCGAGCAGCCATAGCGCCGCGCGGTGAGCGCATGGCCAAACTCGTGCAGTACCTTGGCGAGGATGATGGCAATCCCGAAGTACACCAGGCCAATGGGCGTGAAATAGCCCACGAAGGTACTGAAGAAGTAGTCTTTCTGCCGCGAGGTCAGGTAGATGGCGAAGGCACCAATGGCCGCCAGGATCCACCAGGTGCGTGGGCGGAAGGCCCAGCTGAACAGGGGCAGAAGGCGATCCAGCAGCCCATCGGGATGCAGGATGGGGACGCGCAGGAACAGGTATTGCCGCCAGATGCGCAGCCCCAGCGTCTTCCAGCGCGGCGTACGCAGGGTTTTGCGGTGCTCGATGGCCCGCTCACCCTCGATCCAGTAGAGGTCATTTTTCAGCAGGAAATCTACGAAGTCCTCGATCTGGCGCGAGTTGCAGATGATCTGGGCACGATCAGCGATGGTCCTCGCGAGCGTCGTGCTGTCGATCTCCCGGGCCGGGTCGGCGCGCAGCTCGCGCAGTATCTCTACTTCCAGGTAGCCGAGGTCAAAGAAGCGATTGGCAGCCGGGTCATACAGGCGCCAGCGCGGGGAGCCGTCTTCAAAGGGAGCGGCCTCGATCAATTCCAGGTCCTGGCGGATGTTCCGCGGCAGGCTCACGGCCTAAACCCCGATCCAGCGCCGCACGACTGCGAGGGGACGACGGAGCAGGTAGTACCAGAGGCTGACTTTTTCGCCGTACAGTTTCGCGGTGCCACGCATGCCGATCCGCGGTAACTCGGTGAGTTCCGCGAATTCGCCGCGAATACGATACGCCAGCTCGCCGGCCTCCGTGGTGGTGGCGCGATAGTCCATGCGGCGCAGGCGTGCGGAGAACTTCTTGTCCGGCGCGACATTGGGAAAGAACTCGATCTCGGTGTCGGCAGGCAGCTCGATGTCGTCCCCCACCTGCAGCCACGCCTCGAGCTGGGACTGCTGTGGGTTGGCAATGGTGAGCAGCCGTTCCCCGGTTACCACTGGCTTCCCGATCAGCTCGTCGGGGCTGGGCATGATAACGACACCACCCTGCTCTGCTTTTACGCCGCTGCGGTCCAGCAGGGATTTTACATAGGCCACTTCGGCCTCACGCTTCTCCCCTTCCAGGGCCAGCACCCGCAGCGAGGCCTTGGCATCGCGATCAAAAGAAGCGGACTGCCCCGCCTGCTGATACTGGGCGCGGGCAATAGCCAGCGCCTGCTCCGCCACTTTAAGGCGGGTGAGCAGCTCGGTGTCGTCCAGCGTCATCAGTGCGTCGCCCTCCGCCACAATAGCATTGGGTTTGACAACGATAGTATCGATGATGCCATCCAGGGGCGCGCGTACCACCAAAGGGTCTCTGGCGATAATCTCGGCCTGGGCCAGCACCGACAGCCGCACCGGCAGGAACATCAGCAACAGCAGCGCGAGCACCACACCTGCAGCCGTCAGCTTGCGTCGGCGTGTCCACACAAAGCGGGGCTTGGCAAAGGCTTTGCCGCGCAGGGCGGAAATGCTGTAGCCGGCGGCAGACAGCCAGAATTTCAGGACCCTCTGCTGCGCCTCAAGCAGGGGCTTTTCACACCAGAACGCCAGGGCGCCGAGATAGTAGCCGGAGGCCGAATACATGGGGCACCAGACCAGCAGCTTGTCACCGTGGGTGTCCCAACCGCCGGTCAGCGATTCGGGTAGATCCGCTTTGCGCCAGGCTGTGGGCTCAGGCTGGTCATAGCGCTGCGCCAGGTCGCGGCACAGCGCTCGCATCCACTGGACATAGGGCGAATGATCATCGTGCTCGACAGCCCCGGACACGCCGGCTACGAAGCCGCCGCCAGGACGAGTGGAACTGGCCAGCCACAGCACTGCGCTGCGGTACTCGACCAGGATGCGGGTATCGTTGACAAGCAGGAAGCCGATTTCGGCCTCGGTGCTCGCCTCGCGAAGCCGCTGCTGTAGCAGCAGGAGATTGGCGAGTGCCTTGAGTTGTTGCTCGGAACCCGCCTCGGCCACTATTCGAACTCCGAGTCCACGAACTGCACCCGGCCACTCATGCCGGGCAAGAGGGTGGGCGGGTTTTCATCCAGCCGGCCAAATACCGGGATAGTAAGACTGACGGGGTCCACCGCGCCGCCGATACGGACAATGGTGCCGGGCATGGCCCGATCGAGCTCTTCCACCAGCATCCTGAAGGTGGTGCCGACTTCCAGCCACGCCAGTGAGGTGGACGGCATCAGCATTCGCACCTCCAGCTCGTCCCGAGACACCAGTTCCAGCAGGTCTTCACCTTCCTCAACAAACTGATATTGCTCAATCACCCGGCGGGTGACGGCGCCGTCGAACGGGGCCTTGATTTCACAGTGCTGAAGCTGTGCCTGCACCGCTGCCATCTCGCCGCGGGCGGCCTCCAGATCTGCCTCGTTGAGCTTGACCTCAAGCGGGCCAACGCTGTTGAGCTTGACCAGCTCGCGGTTCACCTCGAGCTTGGCCTCCGCGCCTTTCACCCTGGCGCGAGCGGTGTCGTAGGACGCTTCAATGCGATCGCAGTCAAAGGCCAGTAGCATGCTACCCTGCTTCACGATATCGCCTTCCTGAACCGCGACCCGCTGGATGATGGCGCTGATACCGGCCGAGAACACGCTCTTGCGCAGCGGTACCAGCTGTGCGCGCACTACGTTGGTTTGCAGGCCAGGGAGCAGGTCCGCCTCGAAGTCACTCTCCGGCTGGGAGATCGCCAGGCTGCTGGCTGCAGCCAGTGCGCAGATTGCGGTAAGGCGTATCTTCACTCGGACTCCTTGCGGTTATGCCTGGGGTTTTCCTGATTTATTTGAGCGTTTATGCAGGCAACATAGGGATTGTAGCAGGCTACCGGTTTACTTAGCCCCTAGAAACTCGCCATGGGAATGTTGCCGTCCTGCCAGGTTTTATCGTAAACCGCGATCAGGTTGGTGAGTTCGTGGATATCCAGGTCCAGGTAGGTTTCCGGCACCGGGTTGAGGCCGAGGGCCACCAGCACCGCGCCATAGGACGACTGGGCGTTGGCATAGGCCTCCAGCAGGCTGAGGTCCGTACGCAGGGAGGCGGCCCGGGTGACCACGCTCTCTACCTTGGACGCCGCACTGGAAATCGCGGCGTTGCGGGTGTGCTTGGCAATCTCGCTATCAATTGCCTTGACCTCCCGCGCCTGGTTCAGCTTGCGCAGCGAAATGTTGTACTGGTAAACGGCCAGGTTGAGCTTGGTGACTACTGCCATGTTCACCGCCAGCCGGCGTTGCAGGGCCAGTTCCTCGCGCAGGTCCGAGTTCTCCAGCACCTGCTTGGTGGTAGCCAGGTTGAACAGGTTCCAGCTGACCTCCACACCCACTTCGTTCCAGGTGTTGTTCACCAGCAGGTTGTTGGAGTCGTAGCCATTGTTGTAGGAGAGTTCGATGCCCGGCAGCAGGCGCAGCAGTGCCTTGCGGGTTTCCGCCTGGTCAATCCGTACGTTGTAGATCTCTTCCGCCAACTCCGTGGAGTTGTAAAGCGCGGTGATCTCCAGTTGTACCGGGTCTTCATCAAGGCGCGGCAACACCGGCAATGCGCTGATATCGGCAAGTTCCGCGCCCGGTTCAATACCCAGCAATTCGATGTTGGTCGCAGTGGGTACGTTGATGATCTGGGCGAGTTCAATGCGCGCCTCTGTAAGATCTTCAGAGAGGCTCTCCAACTCACGGATGAGGTCAAACAGTTGCCGCTTCAGGCGCAGGTTCGGCAGGATGTTGGTGTACTGCCGGTTTTCAATTACCTGGGAAATCTCCGCGTAGGCCTGGTTGGCCTCCGCCAGCACCGCATCAACTTCGCGGGCGGTGTTTTGCGCCGCCCAGGCGCGCCAGTAAAGCATGCGAGCTTGCTGCAGCAGGTTGGCCAGCACGCGCTTGCGAGACTCTCGGGAGATCAGGTAGCGGTCTGCTTCCTGCTGGGCCTGGTAGTAGCTGACGCCAAAATCCAGCAGGTTCCAGGAAGCCGTGAAATTGTCGACATCGCGATTTCGTTCCTGGGAGGTCGAGGGCTCCAGTGACTCCTCACCGGTCGCGATCGATATACTGGTGGAGGCGTTAAAATTGTTGCGATCCAGCCGGCTGTAGCTGGCGTCCATCTGCGGCAGCATTTCGTAGCGGGCCAGCTCGAAGCTGCCCAGGGCCACCGCCTGCTCCATGCGAGAGACACGGTGTTCAAGGTTGTTGAGAACTGCACGGGACATCACCTCATGCAGGCCGATAGGCCGCTCAAGGGGAGCGCGGAACTGTTCGATCAGTTCCCGATCCTCAGCCAGAACGTCAGAGACGTCACTCTCCGAAAGAGGCTGGGGATTCATTGCACAGCCGGCCAACACGCAGGTGCAAGCCAACCGCCCGAGTTTTAGCAACACGTCAGACGAGGCTCCTAATGGATCAGAACTATCACAATCCCCGCCATGATACCCAATCCTGCTTTTAAACCGTTGTTTTTATTATTGTTATGTGAACAGCTTCTGATAAGGCGTGCCTGTTATGTGAACAGGTTCTTAATATCCTCCATCAGCTGCTCCAGCTTTTCGACAAAAGTATAACGCGAAGCCCTCTCCAATTGTAAATCTAAGTTTTCTCTTCCGTCCGCCTGCTGTTGCGGTTCATCCTCGCCAAACTCTTCGCCCTGCGCCTGGCCTTCTTCCAGCGGCACCTCTTCCGTGGCGGCATCTTCAACCTCACCAGGCTCTCCGCCCGCACCCTCACCATCACCGCCTTCTCCCGGCACCAGCAGCGGGTCTGCTTCAGCAGTATCTTCCTGAAGCTGTTCTACGGAGATGACGAAGAGGCCCGTGGCGCTGTTTCCGGCATCGTCGCGACCGACCACCAGTACAGCAATCTGTGCCTGGCCGGCAGCGGCCGCCGCCTCACCGTCGACCTCAAAAGTCATGGTCTCCGGATCGAAAGTGACGTACTCCGGCAGCGGGCTGCCATCCTCCAACGTCGCCTCCACGTAGACCGCTTCTTCCGGGTTGGAGTGCTCGAAGGTATTGGACGGCAGCGCAATCGTGGAGTCGCCTTCCGCCAACACCCGCTGTTCCGTCAGGTTGACAGTCAGGCGAACGATTTCGCCTTCCGTGCCGGACCCCGTGCTCGGTGATTCCGTAGTCTCGTTGGAGGCTGCCGTTTCGGGGGTGGTACCCTCATCACCTTCCTGGGTCTCACCGCGGCCGGCGCCGGCCACACCGTCACCGGCGCTCGGGCCGTCGTCTCCGGCAAAGCTCTCGGTGACAGTTTCTGCACCTTCACCTATGACTTCGATGGTGAAGCTGCCAGCGGCAGATTGTCCGCTGTCATCGGTGCCGACGATCCGGACATCGATTTCCGAGACCCCATTGGCAATCGCCGCTCCCCCATCTACCGCAAAGGTCTGGGTGTTCGGGTCGAAAGAAACCCATTCCGGCAGTGGGCTACCGTCCGCCATCTCAGCGCTCACGGCGACCTCAGCGAAGGGATCATCATGAGTGAAGGTATCGGCCGGCAGCGTTACCAGGGTCGTACCTTCCGCGGTCACGGGGCGATCATCGAGGTTGATGCCCAGGCGTACCCGGTCGTCTACAACGTTCCAGAGATCATCCGCGGTCTCGGTGATCTCGCGAATGGTGTTCCCGAGGTCACCATCACCCTGGTCATTGCCGTCAGAGGGATCGGGGCCGACCCCGCCATCATCGCCATCACCACCTGGGCCAGCGCCACCCTGGTCGTCACCACCACCATCCTGGTTGCCGTCACCGTCGCCCGGGACGCCGCCCTGATCACCGTCGCCATCGCCATCGCCATCGCCATCTCCGTCACCGCCCTGGTTGCCGTCGGGGTCGGGCAGTATCGGCGCGTCATCAATATTGAGCAGGGACAAGGTAATCGAGGCCGTGGTCTCCAGACCTACAAGATCGGAGGCCACTACCGTGTAGTTGTACTCGTTATTGCCGGTTTCAAAGTCATTGGCCTCACCGTCGGCACCGGCCTCAGTGAGTACAATGGAGCCATCGGCGGCCATCTGGAACCAGCCGTCCTCCGTGGTGGCGCGTACCGAGCCATCGCTCCACAGGAAGCCCAGGCCGGCAAGCTGGATATTGTCGCTGGCTTCTACGCGACCCAGTGACACACCTTCTTCCGAGTTCTCATTGAAGAAGGCCACCAGATTGCTGACCAGCGGTGCTGTGGTATCAACCGTGAGCTCGGAGACCGTGGTATCAGAGCTTGAGTTGCTGGCGAGGTCTACAACCGTTGCTACCACGTCGTAGATGCCATCATCGAGGGCGCCTGGAATCGTCAGCGTCCAGCGATCACCTACCAGCGCCAGGTTGCCGTCACCTTCTGTGTAGCTCGCGCCATCCACGGTGACTGTGAGCACTTCCCCGGCGGCGACATTCGCAGAGCCACTGATGGTGGGCGTGTTATTGCTGGTCAGGCTGTCATCCACCGTCGGCGCCGCTGGCGGCTGGGTGTCGATTGTCAGCTCTGCCAGTGTGTCGTCTGTGACAGTGACGCCGAAACGATCCGTCGTTTCCACGTCGATATCATAGGTGCCATCGTCGAGACCCGGCGTACCAGAAAGGTCCAGGGTCCAGCCATCGCCAGATACTGACAGTTCATTGTCGACGCCCAGCTCGTAGCTGGTACCGTCGACGGTGACAACCAAACCGCCATCTGCTCGGGTAGCATCGTAAGTGCCGCCCAGGGTGGGCCTATCACTATTGGTGATCTGGCCCTGAACCGTGGGAATAGTGGCCTGGACCGTGTCGATCTCCAGTTCTGCGGAGGTCGGGTCAACACTCAGGTTACCGGCAGCATCCTGCAGGCTGGCGAATACGTCGTAAACTCCATCAGGAATGGCATTCGCGTCGGGAATCACGAGGGTCCAGGTGGTTCCGGTGACGCTCAGCTGGCCATCACCTTCCGTGTACTCGACTCCGTTGACAGATACACGCAGGGTATCGCCAGGCACTGCATTGACGGTGCCGGTGACGATCGGTGTCGAATCGTTAATCACCTGTGTAAATACCGAAGGTGCAGGTGGCGGGGTGAGATCGATGGTGATTTCCCCTGAAGTGGGGTCAACCGTGCTGTTGCCCGCCTGGTCTACTACGCGAGCCTCGACGTCATAGTTACCTTCGGTGAGCGCATCGCCAGCCGGAATGGTCAAAGTCCACTGGTTGCCCACTACGCTCAGGTCTCCGCCACCCTCGGTGTACGTGACGCCATTGATCGTTACAGAAAGCGACTCACCTGCGGCCAGGTTCACGGTCCCGGTTACCGTAGGCGTGGTGTCATTGGTAAGACCGCCGTTTACGGTGGGCACGTCCGGCGCTACGGTATCGATCACCAGCTCGCCTGAAGTGGCGTCCGCAATCGTGTTGCCGGCCACGTCGGTCGCACGGGCAACGACATCATAGGTGCCGTCGGGAAGTGCTGGCGGCGTCAGGGTCCAATTGCTGCCGATCAAGGTTAACTGTGGACTGGTTTCCGCGTAGGTCACCCCGTTAACCGTGACTTCCAGGAACTCGCCCGCCACCAGCACCGAAGTACCGGTAATGGTGACGGTTGACGAGTTGGTCACCTGGCTATTGACGGTCGGTTGTGCCGGTGGTGTCGTGTCTTCAACGACATCCACCACGCTGATCACAAAGCTCTCGGTGCGCGTTGCGCCACCAGAGTCGGTCGTTGTGATGGACAGAGTAACCGTCGGTTCCGTTTCGAAATCCAGGCTTTGACCAGCACGCAGCTTGAGCTGATCAAGTCCGTTCACCTCGAAGCGAGAGTCACTTACTGTGTAGGTATGCGTATCGCCCACGTCGGGATCTGACGTGGAAAGGGTGCCGATTACCGCACCGGCAACATTTTCGGTGACGGTATTGCCAACCAGGGTGATATCGGAAGGCGGCAGATTACCGCCACCCGCCGTCACCGTGAGACTCACCGTCACCGTCGACGTGAACCCTTGCGCATCCGTCACCGTCACATCAAAACTGTCGGCGCCCGTGTAACCCGCATTCG
>JANQLM010000032.1 GCA_028280635.1 Halieaceae bacterium
CAGGGGCTCCACGTCCTCGATTTCCTGCCAGGCCAGGTCCGGGTAGTCGCGCCGCAGCAGGGCCAGGGCCTCGGCGTGGCTGCTGGATGCCATGGTCACCACCCGGCTGTTGTAGAGGTCTTCTACGCTGCGTGGCTTGGCTGTGCCGGCCAGGTAGATGATTTGCGGGTCGATATCGTAATAAGGCGAGGTAAAGCGGAACTCCACCTCGCGGCTCGGTGTGACGGACAGGCCGGCCGCCGCGAAGTCCACCTGGGCGCGCCGGATGTCATCGAGTATATCGCTGATATTGTGCCGGGAGCGGTAGCTGACGCCGACACCCAGTTCCGCAGCAAACTGGCTCACCAGTTCGTGCTCAAACCCTGCGGGCTCACCCTTGTCGATAAAGTAGGTGGTGGGCCCGTTGCGCGTTGCCACAATCAGTTCGCCGCGTTCCAGCACTTGCTGGAGGGTATCCTTGCCAGAGCAGCCCGGTAGCAGCAGGGCAGTTAGGAGGGTGAGGAGCGACAGCCTGAAATATGCCATGAGGCAAGTGTAGCGCGGCCTGCCGGACGCCAGAAAGCCGCCATACGGCGCTGACGCTGTGAGGGGAATACAGTACAATAGCGCGCTTTTCAGCAGGTGCGTCCAGCCCCTGCGACCCCAAAAGCACATACAGGCGACCCTGCGGATGATCACGCTGCCCGGCGCTCCGGCCCTGTCGGAATTCAGGCTTCAGAAACTCAAGCTACAACTGCAGCAGGTACATCCCGGGATTGGCGCCCTCAGTGCTCGCTTCATGCACTTTGTCGATTGCGATGGCGCTGTCAGTGACGCCGACCTGGCGGTGTTGGAACGCCTCTGCCAGTACGGACCGCGCCGAGAAGCCATGCTGGAGACCGGCACCCCGTTTCTGGTGGTGCCGCGCATTGGTACCCGCTCACCCTGGTCCAGCAAGGCGACCGATATTGCCCATAGCTGCGGCCTGGCCCAGTTGAGGCGCATCGAGCGCGGCATTGCCTACCGGGTAGAGCTCCCGGGCGATGCCTCTATCGAAGCCGTGGCCGCGTTGCTGCACGACCGCATGGTTGAGACCGTGCTGGCCAATCAAGACGATGCTGCCGCGCTGTTTGCCCAGCACCAGCCCCGCGAAATGGGGCGGGTGGACATTCTTGGCGGCGGCCGCGCGGCCCTCGAAGCCGCCAATCGTGACCTGGGCCTTGCCCTGGCCGGTGACGAGATTGAATACCTGGTGGACAGCTTCCAGGATCTGGCGCGCAACCCCACTGACGTCGAGTTGATGATGTTCGCCCAGGCCAACTCCGAGCACTGTCGGCACAAGATATTCAATGCCAACTGGACCATCGATGGCGAGGTGCAGCCCCATTCCCTGTTCCAGATGATCCGCAACACCCATGCCCTGGGTGGGGAAGACGTGCTGTCGGCTTATTCCGACAATGCCGCCGTGGTACGGGGGCACCACGCCGGCCGGTTTTTTCCGGCCGCAGACAGTGCTGAGTATGGCTACAGCCAGGAGGCGATCCACCTGTTGATGAAGGTGGAGACTCACAACCACCCGACCGCCATCGCGCCGTTCCCCGGTGCGGGAACCGGCTCTGGTGGTGAAATTCGCGACGAGGGCGCAGTTGGCCGTGGCTCCAAGCCCAAGGTGGGCTTGACGGGTTTCTCGGTATCCAATTTGCAAATCCCCGGGTACCAGCAGCCCTGGGAGCAGGATTACGGCAAGCCCGGCCGTATCGTCTCGCCGCTGGATATCATGATTGAGGGGCCGATCGGAGGCGCCGCGTTCAACAACGAATACGGACGGCCCAACCTGTGCGGTTACTTCCGCAGCTTTGAGATGAGTCTTGAGGGCGAGGTGCGTGGCTATCACAAGCCCATCATGATCGCCGGTGGCTACGGCAATATCCGCGAAGAGCATGTCGACAAGGGCGCTATTGAGCCCGGCCATCAGTTGGTGGTGTTGGGCGGCCCGGCCATGCTGATCGGCCTCGGCGGGGGGGCGGCCTCGTCCATGGACAGCGGCGCCAGTGCCGAGGACCTGGACTTTGCCTCGGTGCAGCGCCAGAACCCGGAAATCGAACGGCGCTGCCAGGAAGTCATCGACCGCTGCTGGCAGATGGGAGAGGACAACCCCATCGCCTTTATTCACGATGTCGGCGCCGGCGGCCTGTCCAACGCCTTTCCGGAACTGGTCAAAGATGGCGGCCGCGGAGGGCGCTTCGAGCTGCGCAACATACCCAACGATGAGCCTGGCATGACGCCGCTGGAGATCTGGTGCAATGAAGCCCAGGAGCGTTATGTCATGGCCGTGGCACCGGCGGACATGGCCGCTTTTGCGGCGATCTGCGCACGCGAGCACTGTCCCTATGCGGTGGTGGGAGAGGCCACTGAAGCACAGTACATCACCCTGGGCGACCAGCGCTTTGAGAACTCGCCGGTGGACCTGCCCATGTCGGTGTTGTTTGGCAAACCTCCGCGTATGCATCGCTCGGTCACCCGCGCGCCAGGGCCGGAAGCGCATTTCGATACAGGCGAAATCGACCTGAGTGAAGCCCTGCACCGCGTGCTGTCGCTGCCGACGGTGGCGGGCAAGAGTTTCCTGATTACCATCGGTGACCGCACCGTGACCGGCATGGTGCACCGGGACCAGATGGTAGGCCCCTGGCAGGTGCCGGTCGCTGACTGCGCGATAACCACGGTGGCTTACGACAGCTACGCGGGCGAGGCCATGGCCATGGGCGAGCGTACGCCGCTGGCCCTGTTCAGTGGTCCGGCCTCCGGACGGATGGCCATAGCAGAGGCCATCACCAATATAGCCGCGGCGCCGATTGCGCGTATCGAGGATATCAAGCTGTCGGCCAACTGGATGTGCGCCGCCGGCAGCGGGCGTGAAGACGAGGTCCTCTACGATACGGTGCAGGCGGTAGGCATGGAGTTCTGCCCGGCACTGGGTATCACGATTCCTGTGGGCAAGGACTCGATGTCCATGCGCACTACCTGGGCCGAGGGCGGCGCGGACAAGTCGGTCACGGCGCCGGTGTCATTGATTGTCTCGGCCTTCAGTCCGGTGACCGATGTCCGCCACAGTGTCACGCCGCAGCTCAGTACCGCGGCGGGCAATCGCCTGCTGCTGGTCGATCTCGGAGGCGGACAGCAGCGCCTGGGCGGTTCCGCGCTGGCCCAGGTTTACGGCGCCCACGACAGCCGGGTACCCGATATCGAAGATCCCGCGCGCCTCAGGAGCTTCTTTGCCTTCATCCAGCAGTTGCTTGCCGACCAGGCCCTGTTGGCCTACCACGACCGCTCCGACGGCGGCCTGGTGACCACGCTGCTGGAGATGGCTTTTGCCGGTCACTGTGGCCTGGCGCTGGACCTGGGGGCCCCGGTCGACGCGCTGGCGATGCTGTTCAACGAAGAGGCGGGGGCAGTGCTGCAGGTAGCGGAAGACGACCTGCTGGCGATTCGCGAACAGGCCGCCACCCTGGGGCTGCAGGATTGCCTGCAGGATATCGGTACGGCGGTGGCCGGTGACTTTATCGACATCACCTCCGAGGGCGAAGCGCTGCTGGCAGCCTCGCGCACGGCCTTGCACCAGTGTTGGGCGCAGACCTCCTACCGCATCCAGAGCCTGCGTGATAACCCCGACTGCGCCCGTGAGGAGTTTGAATCCCTGGCGACGGATGACCCGGGGCTCAGCGCCGTCCTGGTGTTTGATCCGGCGGAAGATGTTGCCGCGCCTGCCATTGCCACCGGCGTACGGCCGCGGGTGGCAATCCTCAGGGAGCAGGGCGTCAATGGCCATGTGGAGATGGCCGCTGCCTTTGATCGCGCCGGCTTCACTGCGGTCGATGTGCATATGAACGATCTCGACAGCGGCCGCTTTCAACTCGGTGAGTTCAAGGGCCTGGTTGCCTGTGGCGGCTTCTCTTATGGCGACGTGCTTGGCGCCGGCGAGGGCTGGGCCAAGCGGGTGCTGTTCAACGACCGCTTGCGCGACGCATTCCTCCGGTTCTTCCATCGCGACGACAGCTTCGCCCTGGGCGTGTGCAATGGCTGCCAGATGATGTCCAACCTGCGCGAACTGGTGCCGGGGGCCGAACACTGGCCCCACTTTGTGCGCAACCGTTCGGAGCAATTTGAGGCGCGGCTGTCCCTGGTGCAGGTTGAAGACTCTCCCTCCATCCTGTTGGCAGACATGGCGGGTTCCCATATGCCGATTGCCGTGGCCCACGGCGAGGGCCGGGCGGAGTTCTCCAGTAATGCGCAACTCGCCGCCGCTGCTGACCTGGTCAGCCTGCGATTCATCGACAACCAGCTCGAGCATGCTGGTCGTTACCCCGCCAACCCCAACGGGTCCCCGGGCGGGATCACCGGCCTGTGCAGCGCCGATGGCCGGGTGACCATCATGATGCCGCACCCGGAGCGGGTATTCCGCACGGTCCAGAACTCCTGGGCGCCGGGTGACTGGGGTGAAGATGGCGCCTGGCTGCGGCTGTTCCGCAATGCGCGCCGCTGGGTGGGCTGAGGCTGCCCGTGGGCTGAAACAGCCGGCCCGCCTTGAAGCCCAGCTTGTCCGCCCCTACTTATTCCTTATAATGGCGCGGCTTTTTTCTCAGGTGAACCATGATCAATAAATACCCCCTGTGGAAGTACCTGCTGGTACTCGGCGTGGTACTGCTGGGGTTCTTCTACGCCGCCCCCAACCTGTATCGACCTGACCCCGCCCTGCAGATCAGCGGTGAGAGCAGTTCGCAGACCATCGATGCGCGTACCCTGGAACTGGCTGCCGGCACTTTGGAGGAAGCGGGGGTGGACTACTTCGGTGCCGAAATCCAGGGCGAGGGGCGCAATGCACTGATTCGCCTGCGCAGTCGTGACGACCAGCTGCCCGCGCAGAGCGCCCTGCAGCGTGCCCTCGGCGACGGGTACATTGTCGCGCTCAATCTGGCGCCCACCACACCGGACTGGCTGCTGGACTTTGGCGCCCAGCCCATGAAGCTGGGCCTGGACCTGAGCGGCGGCGTGCACTTCAAGTTGGAGGTGGACACCGAAGCCGCCATACTCCGGCGCCTCGAGTTCTATACCACAGCGGTCAAGAAGCTGCTGCGGGAGGAGCGCATTCGCGGCTTCGTCAGCCTCGAGGGTGAGACCGAAGTGGTGGCGCGCT
The DNA here is from genome assembly GCA_028280635.1 of Halieaceae bacterium. GTDB lineage: Bacteria > Pseudomonadota > Gammaproteobacteria > Pseudomonadales > Halieaceae > JANQIO01. The sequence goes on from JANQLM010000032.1 coordinate 5,171, forward strand.
TCAAAACAGAACAGCAGCGCGAGCAGGCACTGGACGCGGTGCGTGACAGCTACCGGGAGCTGGTGCTGCAGCGCGAGGAGGCGGAGGGTGAGTTCCTGTTTACGGCGGCCATGTCCGATGCGACCCGCCAGGAAATCGCCAGCTATGCCGTCAGCCAGAACCTCACCACCCTGCGCAACCGGGTTAACGAACTGGGCGTATCGGAACCGCTGGTGCAGCCCCAGGGCCGCAACCGCATCGTGGTGGAGCTGCCCGGCATCCAGGACACCGCTGAGGCCAAGCGTATTCTCGGCAAGACCGCCAATCTGGAGTTCCGTCTGGTCGCCACGGCGGACGCACCGCTGTCAGAGCGCCAGGAATTCGAGTACCGCAGCGCCGACCGCGCCGGCGCCTCCGAGTGGCTGGAGCGGGAAGTGATTATCACCGGCGAGCGCGTGGCCAACGCCCAGGCCAGCTTCGACCAGAACGGCCAGCCCAATGTGAATATCAGCCTCGATAGTGAGGGCGGCACCCTGATGCACCGCTCGACGCGCAATAACATCAAGCGCCGTATGGGTGTGCTGTTTATCGAGCGCAAGACCCGCACCCGCTATGAGCGCGGTCCCGACGGTGAAGAGGTGGTCGTAAAAATCCCCTACGACGAGAAGAAAGTGATCACCGCGCCGGTTATCCAGTCGGCCCTGGGCGCCCAGTTCCAGATTACCGGCCTGGATTCACCCCAGGAATCCTCTGAGCTGGCCCTGCTGCTGCGCGCCGGCGCCCTGGCGGCCCCCATCGACTTTGTGGAAGAGCGCACTGTTGGCCCCTCGCTGGGGGCGGAAAACATTGCCAAGGGCGTGACCTCGGTGCAGATCGGCCTGCTTGCGGTCGTGTTGTTCATGATGGCCTACTACCGGGTGTTCGGCATTGCCGCGGTGGTGGCACTCACCTGCAACCTGGTATTGCTGGTCGCCTGCATGTCGATACTCGGCGCCACCCTGACCCTGCCGGGTATTGCCGGTATCGTGCTGACCGTGGGTATGGCGGTGGATGCCAATGTGTTGATATTTGCCCGCATTCGCGAAGAGCTGAAGGGCGGTCTGTCACCGCAAATGGCCATACACGCCGGCTTTGAGCGTGCCGTGGTCACCATTCTCGACGCCAACCTGACCACGCTGCTGGTGGCGGTGATTCTCTACGCCGTGGGTACCGGGCCTGTTAAAGGCTTCGCGGTCACCCTGTCGATCGGCATCTTGACGTCCATGTTCACGGCGATTCTCGGCACCCGGGCAATCGTCAATATCATTTATGGCGGCCGCAATGTGAAGCGGCTGGCGATCGGGTAACCGCAATGAAAGTCATCAATTTTATGGGCCAGCGCTGGGTGGCGGTCGCGTTCAGCGTGCTGCTGCTGTTGGCCTCCATCGGCTCGCTGTCAGTGCGGGGCCTGAACTGGGGCCTCGACTTTACCGGCGGCACCCTGGTGGAAGTGCACTACAGCGATACCGCGCCGCTGCAGGAGATTCGCGATACGCTGGCTACCGGTGGCTTTGCCGGGGCGGTAGTGGTCAGCTTTGGCACTGACCGCGACGTGCTGATCCGCCTGCCCCAGGGTTATTCCGACAAGGACGGTGCGAGGTTGCTGGAACAGTTAGAGTCGGCCTACGGCGGCAGCGTCGAGCTGCGACGCATCGAGTTCGTCGGGCCCCAGGTGGGTGAGGAACTGCGGGAGCAGGGCGGCCTGGCAATGCTGATGGCGCTGGGCCTGGTGATGCTGTACGTGGCGTTCCGCTTCCAGTTCAAATTCTCGATGGGCGCGGTCGTGGCCCTGGCGCACGACGTGCTGATTACCCTCGGGTTTTTCTCCATTAGCGGGATCGAGTTTGACCTGACCGTACTGGCTGCACTGCTGGCGGTGATCGGTTACTCCCTCAACGACACCATCGTGGTGTCAGACCGCATCCGTGAGAACTTCCGCAAGATTCGCAAGGCGGAGCCGATTCACGTGATCAACGTGTCCCTCAGTGAAACCCTGGCCCGTACCCTGGTGACCTCATTCACCACCTTGCTGGTGCTGGTGGCCCTGGCGGTATTCGGCGGTGAGATGATCTTCGGATTTGCGGTCGCGCTGCTGGTCGGCGTGGTGATCGGTACCTACTCGTCGATCTACGTGGCTGCCAACAGCCTGCTGATGTTGGGTATCAGCAAGGAAGACCTGCTGATCCCGGTGAAAGAGGGGGCGGAGCAGGACGACCTGATGCCCTGACTTACCTGGTGGCGCTGTCGGATTCCACAGTGCCGCCAATATGTCCCATCGCGGGTTTGACCACCTGCAGCACGGCTTTGAAGCACTTGGGATTACCCGCCACCACGTTGCCGCTTTCCATATAGCCGGCATCGCCGTTGAAATCAGACAGCAGCCCGCCGGCCTCGCGAATCAGCAGACCACCGGCGGCGATATCCCAGGCTGACAGGCCCGGCTCCCAGAAGGCGTCCAGCCGACCCGCCGCCACGTAGGCGAGGTCCAGCGAGGCTGCCCCCGCCCGGCGAATGCCGGCGCTGCCGCCCGCCAGGGTCTTCAGCACCTCTGCATAAGCGGGCAGGTACTGGGCCTGGCGTTCCAGGAAGGGAATGCCCGTGCCGATCAGGGCGGTGTCCAGGTTGGCGCGCTTGCTGACGCGGATGCGGCGACCGTTGAGCTGTGCACCGCGACCGCGGCTGGCCACGAACTCTTCCCGCCGTACCGGGTCGACCACCACACCGTGTTCGATTTTGCCCTTGTATTCACAGGCGATGGACACCGCAAAGTGCGGGATGCCGCGCAGGAAGTTGGTGGTGCCGTCCAGCGGGTCGATGATCCAGCGGTACTCCGAGTCGGGGTTGCCGGTGGCGCCGCTCTCCTCGCCGAGGAAGGCGTGGTCGGGGTAGGCCTTGCTGAGGTGAAAAATCACTTCCTTTTCGGCGGCCCGGTCGACCTCGGAGACGAAGTCATTGGCGCCCTTGTTTTCCACCTCGATCAGGTCGAGCTGTTCACTGGCGCGAACGATAATGTCACCGGCCTTGCGCGCAGCGCGCAGGGCAATGTGGCTCATGGGCTCCATGGAAGTTCCTGGCAGATTTGGACGGCGCGCGATTATAGCAGATCTGCTACACTTCGCGCCCTTTCGGGCAGGAGGTTCCAGGCTTGAACAGCGCCAATATCCGCATCGTACTGGTCAATCCATCGCACCCTGGCAACATCGGCGGTGCGGCGCGGGCCATGAAGAACATGGGGCTGCGGCGGCTGGTCCTGGTGGCCCCGCGAAAGTTTCCCCACGAGGAAGCAGAATGGCGCGCGGCCAGCGCCGGGGACCTGTTGGAGCACGCGGTGGTGGTGGAGTCCCTGGCAGAGGCCATTGCTGACTGCCAACTGGTCGTAGGTACCAGCGCCCGCGGCCGCCGGATTCCCTGGCCGGTACTGGACCCGCGCCGCTGCGCCGAGGAGGTGCAGGCCAGCGTGATGCGGGATGAGCAGGTGGCGCTGGTGTTTGGCCGCGAGGACAGCGGCCTGAGCAACGAAGAATTACAGGCCTGCAACCTGCACCTGCATATTCCCAGCCACGAGGACTACCCGAGTCTCAACCTCGCCATGGCAGTGCAGGTAGTCTGCTACGAGCTGCGCATGTTGGCGCTGGACGGGCGGCTTCCGCAGGCGTCTACCGACGAGTGGGACGCGCCTTTCTGCACCATGGAAAATATGGAGCGCTTCTATGAACACCTGGAGCAGACCCTGGTGCAGATCGAGTTCCTGGACCCCGCGGCTCCCCGGCAGTTGATGGCCCGTCTGCGCCGGCTCTACGGGCGGGTAAGGCTCGATGAAATGGAGCTCAACATCCTGCGTGGAATCCTCACGGAAACCCAGCGCGCAGCCGCCCGTGAGCAACCCGGAAACTGACTTAATAGATGTTCGTAAGCTATTGAAAAAATTGGGTAAAATAGTTGTTCGTGAGCTGACTTCAAGGTGGCTTTCAGCTTGCGATTGGCCGGTGCATCTAGGATACTGCGCCCATTAGGGAGCCCGGCTATGCGCACACCTGTCTACCTCGATTATTCCGCCACTACCCCGGTTGATCCCCGGGTGGTGGAGGCGATGTTCGGCTGCCTGGCAATGGACGGCATTTTTGGCAACCCCGCCTCGCGTTCCCATGCCTACGGCTGGCAGGCCGAACAGGCGGTGGAGCACGCCCGGCTGCAACTGGCTGAGCTGATCGGTGCCGACCCCCGGGAAATTGTGTTTACCAGCGGCGCCACTGAGTCGGATAACCTGGCACTCAAAGGCGCCGCCCACTTTCACCGGGAGCGCGGTCGCCACATCATCACCTCGAGTATCGAGCACAAGGCGGTGCTGGACAGTTGCCGCCACCTGGAAACCGAGGGCTTTGAGGTCACCTACCTCACGCCAGAGCGCAGCGGCGAGATTGCGCCGGACACCCTGGCGGCTGCGCTGCGGGAAGACACCATTCTTGTCAGCCTGATGCATGCCAATAACGAAACCGGCGTGCTCAACGACATCGCCGCCCTCGGTGCCCTGTGCCGGGAGCGTGGCGTGCTGTTTCACACGGATGCCGCCCAGAGCGTCGGCAAGATTCCCCTGGACCTGAGCACGCTGCCGGTGGACCTGCTGTCGGTGTCAGCTCACAAGATGTACGGCCCCAAGGGCGCGGGTGCACTGTTTGTGCGGCGTCAGCCGCGGGTGCTGATCGAACCGCAGATACACGGCGGTGACAACGGGGCGGCAGATTTCATCTGGCAGGGCATGTAGGAAGTC
>JANQLM010000034.1 GCA_028280635.1 Halieaceae bacterium
GTTCAGGCTGTGCCCCTGGCTCGATAGCGAGCCGGACAGTTCGCGCTGGGTGAGCCGCAGGGTGTGCATCAACTGGGCGCGTTTCTGCGTGTGATTGGGGGACCGGGAAACCCGCAGCATAGCCTGCCGCGCCGTGTCCGACAGGTTCCGCCAGAACGTTGTGACGTAACTTGCGTTCCAGGCAGATTCCGATGCTCCCGCCGCCATTTCGGTGGGCTCTCCATCTTCCGTTCCAGCTTCGGGCAATACGGCGGCGGCTGTCGCTTCACCGGCCATTTCGATCGCTGCTACAGTCGGCACGACCGCGGTCGGGTCAACTGCCCGGCCGGCCATTCCTCTCAACGTCGCCACCACTTCTTCCACATCGCCCTCAATCGTTATTGTGACATTGGCCAAAGCTTTGCTCCTGATTGCCTGAATTTTACGCTGCGCTGCCAGTGTTCCGCGTAATCTAACATAAGTATTGCTCAGTACACCATACCACTCAACAACCGGTATTCTCAACCTACGCGGATATTGGATTTTTCCCACCGTTGCCAGCAGACCAGCGCCAGGGAATACACCAGCATCGCGATGCTCTTGGTGTACCCCTTGGTCCGCCGCATCAACCGCCGCAACTGGCCCCGCCACACCGAGTGCAGTCCTTCGTTCCAGTTCACCGCTCCGCCCTTGCCTACCACATGCCGGTCCGGCGGAAACCACCCCAGATACACCGCGTAAGCGTCGCTGCGGTACAGCCCCGCCTCGGGCAGTCTTTCGTACAGCCTCAAAAAGGGCGCTTCACTGCGGTCTCCCACCTCAAAGTCCACCCAACGACGGCCGTCAGTCTCCCGAACCACCGCCGTCCAAATCCACCATTCCTCCCGCTTGTCCCCGTGTCGGGCTCCCCGATAAGTCCACATCTCGTCGCAGGACACCGCCACCGCCGGTTGCCGGCCCGCCAATCCCTCAGTGCGTTCCTCTCCCCGTCTCCGCAGCAACTTCAGCGCTTGGCGCCCCCTTTTTCCACCCAACCCTGCACCGCCGCCGCGCTGTACCCCAACACCCGACCAATGCCGCTCAGGGTATTGCCCTCCAAGTACAGCCCAATCCCTTGCTCCTTCACCGCCGCTCCAGGACGACGATAAGCCCCGTCCGGCACGTAGCGGCGCCGGCAGTCCCCGCAACTGTAAGCCTGCTTGCCATTGGAAAAGCCGTCCTTGCGCATCCAGTTGGAACCGCAGTCAGGGCACCGCACGTCATGACGATAAACTCTCCTCCGGGCCATCAACTCACCTCCCCAAGTCCGGCTGGGGTCCAGTATAAATCCATTATCCGCTTATGTTAAGAACGCCTTTGCGGGCAGAGTATTGACATTATTGAACCGGGCAAGTACCCTTCCCGGCAAATTGGGCGTATCTACGCAGTCCAACCAAGGAGGAGGATATGCTAACGATCGGTCACGAGGTTCGCCGACCCGGCAAGTATCTGGGCGACGCTCCTGTCACAATTCCGGTGCCCGAGGAGCTGGAGACCACTCCCGGCATCCCCATGGAACAGCGCGAGGTTGACTGGTACTCCC
>JANQLM010000127.1 GCA_028280635.1 Halieaceae bacterium
ACGACCCCCTGCTGCTCGGACACCATCAGATTCCCGTTGCGAAAGTCTCCGTGTACCAGCGAAGGGGCCACTGGCGGCGGCAAGTGGTCCAGCAGCCAGCGCGCGGTGTAATCGATCATGGGCTGCGGCGCGCCAAAGCCCTGGTACTGCTCCCAGGTTGCCCGGACCAGTTCCTCCGGCGTTGCCGCCAGCAGTCTCTCGTCCAGCCCCGCGCCCTTGTAGTCGATGCCGTGCAGGCGCGCGAGTATTTCGCCGCATTGGCGTGCCAGCATGGGGCGAATGCTGCCAAAGCGACGGCTATGGGTGATGCGCCCGCCCAGGGTTTCGCCATCCAGCCAGCCCATCACAAAGCCCTCACCCAGGCTGTCTTCGGGCACCAGCACCTGCAGCACCTCCGGCACCGGCAGCCCGGCCTCGCCGGCGACCTGCAGCAAGCGGGCTTCGGTGGCAGGCGTCACCTTGCCGGCATCCACGCTGCCGACACTGCGGCGCAGGCACAGGGGTTCCGGCCTGCCGCTGCGGACCACCTCCAGCCGCCAGGTTTGCTGGCTGGCGCCGCCGGTCAGACGTTCGGCGCGGGACAGGGATTCGAAGCCTGCCAGGCCGCGAGCCAGGGCCGCCTCGAGCTGTTGCTGGAACTCGTCCAAGAGCCGCGCTATTCCGCCACGCCCTTGGGGGCCCGCTGGCTCATAAAGCCAAACATATAGCCCGCCACCCGGCGCATCTGGATTTCTTCCGCACCCTCGGTAATGCGATAGCGCCGGTGGTGGCGATAGATATGTTCAAAGGGCTTGTGGCGCGAGTAGCCAAGGCCGCCGTGCACCTGCATGGCCCGGTCCGCCGCTTCGCAGCACAGCCGGTTGGCCCAGTAGTTACACATGGAGACCTTGTCGGACACCGAGAAAGCCCCGTGTTCGTCCATCATCCAGGCGGTCTTGTGGATCAGCGCCCGCAGCATCTCGCACTGGGTCTGCAACTCCACCAGCGGGAACTGGATGCCCTGGTTGGCGGCCAGCGGCTTGCCGAAGGGCTTACGTTCCTGGGCGTAGGCCACCGACGCGTCGATGCAGTACTGGGCGGCCCCCAGGCTGGAGGCGGCCTGGCGAATGCGGTTCTCGTTGAAGAAGTGCTGCACTAACTGCAGGCCACGCCCTTCACCACCGAAAATGTCACTGTCCGGGATGCGCACGTTTTTCAGGCTCACCGTGCCGTGGTCGGTGGGCATATTGAAGGTCCACAGGTATTCGTCGATGTTGAGGCCGGGAGCGTCCATCGGCACCAGGAAAGCTGTGATGCCGGCGGCGTCGCCAGGTTTGCCGGAGGTGCGCGCCATGATCACGTCGCGGCTGCAGGCGTGAATACCGGTGTTCCAGGTCTTGCGGCCGTTGATCACCCACGCATCACCGTCGCGCACTGCGGTGGTTTCCATCCAGGTGGCATCGGAGCCGTGCTCGGGCTCCGTAATTCCAAAGGCAAAACCGGCCTCGCCCCGCGCCAGGCTGTCCACCCACTCGGCCTTCTGGGCCTCGGTGCCGTACTCCAGCATCAGCAGCAGGCCCACATTGTTGCCAACTATCGCGTGCTCGTTCTGCAGGTCACAGTGCAGGCCCAGGCCCTTGCGTACCAGGTGTTCGCGAATAATGGCCATTCCGAGATTGCCACCGCCGCGGCCGCCGTATTCCTCCGGGAAGGGATAGCGGTAGACGCCGGCCTCATCGGCCCGCCGGCGGGCCTCCGCCAGCAACGCCTCCCACTCGGCGTTCGGCAGCCCGTCGCGCTCCCAGTCGGTGCGCGCGTCCTCACGGCGATGGTCGAAGAAGCGGACGTTGTCATTCTCGGCTTCGAGGGGTTTGATCCTGGTTTCGATGAAGACATCGAGTTCTTCCAGGAAGGACTGCAGCTCGGCGGGAATCGTAAAATCCATGGGCGCTTATTCTTATGGGCTGAGTTATTGAGGTGAGTTGAATCAGCGCCACATGATAGCGGGGGCCGAGTATCAACGCACCTTCTGGCGGGCTACCCACTCGAAGTGGCGCGCCAGGGCCGGGTCGGCCGTCAGCTTCTCCGGGGCGGCAAACTCCCGATACAGGGTCATCTCGTCGTAGCGGTCGTGGATACCGTCATGGCACTGGCGGCAGATATCGATGCCGCGATTGAGCTGCTCGCGGCTGAATTGCTTGCGGAAACGGGTACGCCTGTGCAGCTTTTTCGGTATCAGGTGGTGAAACGTCAGCGGCAGCTCGCGTCGACAGAAGGGACAGTTGCCCACCCGACCACGGCGGCTGCGCAGGTGCACCTCTGCGCCCGCTTCGCTGCTGTCTATATCAAGTGCCATGACTGGCATGGTATCCAATGCTCGACGGGCTTTGCAGCCAGAGACCACAGGACTACAATTTATTGACCACCGAGTGGAGTACGGCACATGACACATCCAGCCCGGCGCCTGTTCCAGATTGCCACCGCCCCGGCTCGCTTCGCCCTGCGCCAGACCGTCACCAACGTGGACACCCTGCGCGCCCTGCGCCGCGACGCCGCGGCCTGGCAACCGATTCTTGAACAGGCAGCGGATGAAACCCTGGAAAACCTGGTGCGCGTGCTGGCCGCAGCGGAAGATTCCCTGCCGGCAAATCTTGAAAACATGACGCCTGGCGAACGCCGGGCAGCCCTGACCGAGTCACTGGCGCGCAGCGAGAAACACCTGTTGGCCGCCGCCGGTGAGTTGTACCGTAGCTGGCGCCTGGCCACCGCCGACAACCATGCGGTGATCGACAACCCGCCCCAGGCGAGCTTCCCCCGCTAGCCCTCGCTCGCGGACTCGGAGCCCTGACCGGCCCGATAGGCTGCAGCCCTTCCCAGCAGATCTGCCGTTCCGGGCTTGCCCGCTTCCAGCATCACCCGCGCATCGCGAATCGCCCGCTCCAGGCCGCGCTTGGCGGCGGGACTTAGTGCTGCATCACTGAAACTGCTGTTGGGGCCCACGCCGATCGCGTCGAACTCCGCCATCAGCAGCTCACTGCCCGCCTCTGGCGGTGTCGCCCTGAGCTGCAGATTGAGAATCTCGAAAAAGCCCAGGCTGCGCATGGGGTCCAGCGTCGGGAGCGCCGAATCGGTTTCGGCCAGCCTGTCGTTGTGCTCGCGACGATAGGCCTCCACCAGGGGATAACCGTAGAGATAGGCCAGTACGCCAACATGGTAGGCGTACTGGTCCTCCACCAGGGCGGCGCGAGTGTCTGTGGAGGGCGCCTCACCCCCGCACGCGGCCAGCACTGCCAGCAGCGCAAGCGGGATCAGATGACGCATTGCCGTCAGGCGGCTTTGTCGACGCTGGCGCCGGGTTCGCCCGAGGCCTCGGGAGACAGTCGCTTGGCTTCGGTGGTCGCCGCTTTGCGGGCCGGCTCATGGTCTGCCGGCTTCTTGCCGTTGGCCTTTCTCGCGCCGTTCTTCGCTTTTCGCGAAGGGCGCTTGGGACGGCGACGGGCAGCCCGTACCGGTTTCAGGTCACCGCGCTCGAAACGTTCGAGAATGTCATCCAGCGTACGGGAGATCTTGGTGCAGGTGTCGATGGCGCGAATCTCGGGCCAGGCCGCCGCCTCGCCTTCCATCATCAGGGCCATCATCTCCTCTTCCGTCACGTGGGAAAGAATCTTGGTGGGGTTGTAGAAGCGGAAGCGTGGCACGATGTTGATATCACCGCGGTACTCCTGGTCCAGCAGACTGTGCAGGCCATTTAACATCCAGCTGAAACGCGGGTAGTCACTGCCGTACTTCTGTACCTGCTGGCGATAGGAATTCAGGGTGCCACGGGCAACGTCCACCCCCAGTTTGCCCACCGCTGACACCAGCGGATTGCGGGTGCCGCCCTTGTCCAGGAATGGCAGCACCATGGGGTTCACCATGCTGACGATGTAATGGTTGGTGCTGTACAGGCGGCCCAGGCGCTTGGCCGGCAGGTCGTCGGAGATCGAGCCATCCACCCAGCGCCGCGACGGCACGTAGGGCTGGGAATCGCCGTAGACATTTTTGGCGCTGAGGATGACAGGCGGGAATACGCCGGGCACCGCGCAGCTCGCCATCACCGCGCTGCGAATGTACACGTTGGGTGAGGCGATGGCATTCAACAGCCGCGAGGTCTGGTGCGGCTCGGCCGGCGCCACGGAAATGGAGATCTGGCGACCGGTTTTCTCGTAGGCCTCCTGGAAGGTCATATCCGGGATCAGCCGCTCGACGATGGACTGCACCTCGTGCACGTCCATGGTGGGGCTGCGGCCGAAGAACATTTTGTCCACCGCCGAGGCTTCTTTTTCGGCCTCGAAGTGCACGTTTTTGGGGTCGAAGAACTGCTCCAGCTCTTCGTCGGTGTGGGTGCCCAGGACACCGGCAATCATGGAGCCGGCGCTGGAACCGGAAATCACCCGCGGCAGCAGCTTGTGCTCCATCAACGCCTTGACCACCCCCAGGTGGTAGAAACCCAGCACACCGCCGCCGCTAAGCATCAGCGCTGAGCGGCCGTAGCAATGGTTGGCGCGATAGAAAAAGTCGAGTTTCTCCGACAGGGTGATTTCATCGTCCGGCAGTTCCGCCAGGTAATTCAGGGCGTCAACGATTTCGTCGATGTAGTCTTCCACCAGCTTCTTGGTGCCCGACCTGGCCTGCTCGTGCAGCTTGCTGCTGCCCATGCCCCCCAGGTTGCCGTGAATGCCTTCGTTGAGGGTAAACAACAGGCCGACGTCGTCGTGGCGCGCCCGCAGGCTGCGCAGCCGGTCGAGACGGCGGCGGATGGAGGCGTAGTCGTACAGCTTGGTCTGGTCAACCTCCCGCCAGCGCTTCATGCCGCTGGCGGCATCGTGTTCCTTCGCCAGCGTCAGCCAATCGCCGTAGGATTCGGCCCGGTTCATTTCCTTTTCGAGCCGTTTCAGCCTGCGGTTTCTGAATACCATGGATACCTCTTCAACACGTGTTGATGATTTAAGAATATCCCATCGGTTGGGGTGCTAACAGGCTTGAATTTTGATTCTGCGCAAAGGGTCGACCGGTCTATTTAGGCCATTTGACCAGATTCAACCCACCGGGTATCGCGACACGCTCACCCCACCCCGCCGAAGGCTCTTTACCCGACCCCGCCGAAGGCTCTTTACCCAACCCCGCTGAAGGCTCTTTACCCAACCCCGCCGAAGGCTCTCGGCATGGGCAGGTTGGTGCGCTCCAGGCCGCCGTTGACGGCCAGGATCTCACCGGTGACATAAGCTGCCGCCGGCGAAGCCAGGTACAGCGCACCCAGGGCCACGTCCTCCACCTCGCCCAGCCGGCCCATGGGGGTCAGGTCCACCATCACCTGCTCGATGTCGTCGCTGAGCACGGTTTCCAGGGCGTCGGTTTTGGTGGCACCCACCGCGATCGCATTCACACGTATCTTCGGCGCGAACTCCTGGGCCATTTGCCGCGTGAGGAAGGTCAGAGCGGCCTTGGCGGTACCGTAAGCGGCAAAACAGGGCGATGGCGCCTGCCCCGCCACGGAACTGATATTGACCACGCTGCCGCCGTGTTTGGCGAGTTGGTCCACGCACAGTGTAGTCAAGCTGAAGGCCGTTCCCACATTGAAACGAAACGCAGATTCAAACTCGTCGGCGCTGGTATCCTTCGCCGGCTTGGGCGGAAAGCCGCCGGCATTGTTGACGACAATATCGATGCGCCCCATGCCTGCGACTGCCTGCGCGGCCAGGGCTTCCAGCTGGGCCGCGTCCATAACATCCGTGGGACAGCACAGGGCCCGGCGACCCAGGGCACGAACGTCCTCGGCCACCGCCTCCAGGTCGGCCTGCGTGCGCGCCGCCAGCACCACATCGGCCCCCGCTTCGGCAAAGGCACGGGCGGTGCCGGCGCCGATGCCCTTGCCGGCCCCGGTAATCACGGCAACGCGGCCGTCCAGTCGGAATCGATCCAGTAAGCTCATTTTGCCCCTCGTTCTACCGCAGATAACTGGCTATTTGGCGGAAAATCCCTACACTTTCAGCCCCACCCACGGCAAGGACAGATTGTGAGAGCATATTTAGTAGTAGGCGCCCTGTTGCTGTTGATTTTCGGCTCCATCGGCGGCTATCTCTATAACAAGTTCTCTGCGCTTGCCGCAATGGACTTCAGCCCCCCTCCAGTTACCATCGCGGTTGCCACCGCGCAAGGTGAAACCTGGGATAGCTACCTGGAAGCGGTGGGTACCGTGCGCGCAGTTCGCGGTGTTGAACTGACCTCTGAGACCGCCGGCGAGATCACCGCCATCGAGTTCGACAGCGGCGACCAGGTCGACGCCGGCAAACTGCTGCTGGTGCTGAATGACGAAGTGGAACAGGCCGCGCGCCTCAATGAGATCGCCTCGCTGGAACTGGCGGAGGTGCTGTTCAAGCGCGATGCCGACCTGGTCACCAAAAACTCGATTTCCCAGACCCAGTACGACCGCTCCAAGGCCGACCTGGCCCGGGCCCGCGCCCAGCTCGCCGAAACCGAAGCCCGCATCCGCAACAAGCGCATCCATGCGCCCTTTGCCGGCACACTGGGCATCCGCCAGGTAGACCTGGGAGACTACATCTCGCCCGGCACCGTGATCGCCACCCTGCAGGACCAGACCCAGCTCGAGGTGGACTTCACCCTGCCCGACCGGTTTGCACCACGCCTGCGCCCGGGGCTTCCCATCCAGCTGTCTGTAAACGCTTTCCCGGAGCGCAGCTTCCCTGCCGAGCTGGTGGCCCTGGACAGCGCCGTGGATCCGGGCACCCGCAACCTGCTGCTGCGGGCCCGCATTCTCGACAACGAAGGCCTGCTGCCAGGCATGTTTGCTGTTCTCAACCTGGACATGCAGGACACCCTGGACGTGGTCAGCGTGCCGGAAACGGCGGTGACCTACTCCCTGCAGGGCAACACCGTGTATGTTATCGAAGACATCGAGGACGGCGGCATGACCGCCGTATCGCGCATTGTCAAAGTGGGCGAAACCCGCGACGGGCGCACCGCCGTGCTGGACAACCTGGCAGCCGGAGAGCGCGTGGCGACTGCGGGGCAAAACAAGCTCTACCGCGGCGTGCGCGTGTTACTTGACGAAGACGTGGCCCTCTAGGCCGGCGGAGGTTGCCTATGCGCTTTACCGATACCTTCATAAAACGCCCGGTGCTGGCCGTGGTAGTCAGCGCTCTGCTGTTGATGCTGGGCCTGCAATCCATGGTGCAACTGCAGGTGCGTCAGTTCCCCGACGTGGAAAAATCCCTGATCCTGGTGAGCACCGCCTACCCCGGCGCCAGCGCGCGCACGGTGCAGGGCTTTGTTACCGACCCCCTGCAGCGCCGCATTGCCGCCGCCGAAGGCGTCGAGTACATCACCTCCACCAGCGACCCCGGGGTTTCCAACATTTCCGTGCAGGTGCGCCTGGGAGAAGACGCCACCCAGGTGATGACCGAGGTGATCGCCAAGGTCAACGAGGCCAAATTCGAGCTGCCCCAGGAAGTGGAAGATCCGGTCGTCACCAACACCTTCGGTGACGACGCCATGCTGTATATGGCCTTCCTCAGCGAGCAGATGTCGATTCAGCAGATTACCGACTACGTGCGCCGCAATATCCAGCCGGAGCTTTCCACCCTGGACGGCGTCGGCGAGGCCAAGGTGCTGGGCGATCGCGAGTTTGCCATGCGGGTCTGGCTGGACCCGGCGCGCATGGCCGCCTTCGGCGTGACCGCCACCGATGTCACCGACGCGATTCGCGAGCAGAATGTGATTTCCGCCGCCGGCACCACCCGCGGCGCGCTGGTACGCGCCAGCGTGGACGCGGAGACGGACATGCAGCGCCCCGAAGACTTCGAGGGCATCGTTATACGCCAGGACGAGGAGCGCCGGGTGCGGCTTGCCGATGTTGCCGAACTCGACCTCGCCAGTGCCAACTATGACTCCGCCACATTCTCCAGCGGCCGCGATACCGTCTTTCTGTCCATTACCCCGGCCCCCGGCGCCAATCCACTGGAAGTGGCTGAGCGCGTGAAGTCCGCCATGCCGGCACTGTCGGACGAAATGCCGGCGGACCTGGAAGTGTTCTACGACTCCGATGCCAGCATATTTATCCAGGAGGCGCTGAACGAGGTACGCGCCACCATTTTCGAAGCCGCCATTATTGTCATCCTGGTAATCCTGGTGTTCCTGGGCTCTGTGCGGGTGGTGATGATTCCGCTGGTGGCCATCCCGCTGTCCCTGGTGGGCGTGCTGTTCCTGGTGTGGTTGATGGGCTTCTCCATCAACCTGCTCACCCTGCTGGCGCTGGTGATCGCCATCGGCCTGGTGGTGGATGACGCCATCGTGGTGGTGGAGAACGTGCACCGCCACATCGAGGAAGGCATGCAGCCCTTTGATGCCGCCATCCAGGGCGCCCGCGAAGTGGCGCTGCCGGTGATTGCCATGACACTGACCCTGGCAGCGGTATACGCGCCCATCGGTTTCCTGGGGGGCCTCACTGGCGTACTGTTCAGCGAATTCGCGCTCACCCTGGCCGGCGCCGTGGTGGTGTCCGGCATTGTGGCGCTGACCCTGAGCCCGATGATGTGTGCCTTCTTCCTCAAGGACCACGACCACCAGGGCGCCGCCGCCGACTGGCTGGACAGGCAGTTCGAGGCCCTGCACGACGGCTACCAGGCGCTGCTGGAAAAGTGCCTGAACAACCGCGGTGCCGTACTGGCTTTCGCCCTGACCATCCTGTTCAGCCTGCCGGTGCTGTTCGCCATCGCCCAGAAGGAACTGGCGCCGGAAGAGGACTACGGCAGTCTGTTTATTGTTGCCACGCCGCCGGACTACGCCAGTGTGGACTACGTCAACTACTTCCTCGATGAGATGGTGGCCGTATGGAAGCAGGTGCCAGAAGTGAGCCACTCCTGGCAGGTAAACAGCCCCGGCCAGGTGTTCGGCGGCGTGGAGCTGCTGACCTGGAGTGACCGGGAGCGCAGCCAGCAGGAAGTTCAGGCGGACCTGCAGGCCGGGTTCAGCACCATCAGCGGGCTGGAAATTTTCACCTTTGGCTGGCCTTCCCTGCCCGGCACCGACGCCGGCCTGCCGGTGAACTTCGTGATTGCCAGTACCGCGGACTATGCCTCGCTGGATGCGGTGTCCGACCAGGTGCTGCAACAAGCGCGGGAGTCCGGACTGTTCGCCTTCGTCAACAAGACCCTGCGCTACTCGCGCCCTGAAGTGCGCGTGAAGATCGACCGCGATCTGGCGGCGCGACTTGGCATCACAATGCAGGACATCGGCGATACCCTGCAGATCATGCTGGGGGAAGCCGAGGCCAACCGTTTCAGCATCGAGGGCCGCAGCTACAAGGTCATCCCGCAGGCGGATCGCGGCTTCCGGCTGACCAAGGAGTGGCTTGAGCGCTACTACCTGCGCACCGAGTCCGGCACCCTGGTGCCCATGTCCACGGTCATCGAACTGGACCAGCGGGTGGAACCCAACAGCCTTACCCAGTACCAGCAGCTCAACAGCGTGACCGTGCAGGGCTTCATGATGCCGCCCAACTCGCTCGGCACCGGGCTTGAGTTCCTGCAGGAAGCGCTCAACGACGTGGCGCCGGTGGGCTACCGCGCGGGCTACGAGGGTGAGTCACGGCGCTTTATCGAGGAGAGTGAGAGCTTCGGCGTGCTGTTCGCGGTGTCGCTGATCTTCATCTACCTGGTGCTGGCCGCGCAGTTCAACAGCTTCCGCGACCCCTTCGTGGTACTGGTGGCTGTGCCGCTGTCCATCTTTGGCGCCGTGGTGCCCCTGGCCCTGGGCATCAGCACCCTGAACATCTACACCCAGGTGGGCCTGCTGACCCTGATCGGCCTGATCAGCAAACACGGTATCCTCATCGTCGACTTCGCCAACCACATGGTGGAACAGGGCATGAACCGCAAGCAGGCCGCCCTGGAGGCCGCCGCCCTGCGCCTGCGCCCGATCCTGATGACCACCTTCGCCACCGTGCTGGGCGTGCTGCCGCTGGTCATTGCCAGTGGCGCCAACTCGGTCAGCCGCTTTTCCATCGGCCTGGTAATCACCACCGGTATGCTGGTGGGCACCCTGTTCACGCTGTTCGTGTTGCCGACCTTCTACCTTCCCTTCCTGAAAGAAAAGCCCAGGCCCGCCGCAGAACCCGCCGAGGCCGAGGCAGGCCTCGCGACACCCTTATGATCATCGTGCACGGCGCCGTCGAGATCGACCCGGAGCACTGGGAACAGGCGATGGAGCTGTCGCTGGAACACGTGGAACGCTCCCGTCAGGAGCCCGGCTGCATCAGCCACGCCGTGCACATCGATGCCGAGAACCCCAACCGCCTGGTGTTCTTCGAAGAGTGGGAGAACATGCAGGCGCTGCAGACCCATTTTGAGGTTCCCGCGTCGGGGGAGTTCGTAACGAACCTGCAAGCGATGGCCGTCGCCAGGCCGGAAATGCGGATCTTTGAGAGCGCGCTTAAAGCTTGAGGCGTGCATCTGCTGGAGCCGTCGGTGACGCACGGAATCCAGGGGTGAAGTGGCGTGGCTAGATTCAGGCGCTGGCTATTCACACTGATTGGCTTGTGGTGCTCTGCCGTTTGCCTTGCCGATGACGCCGAGCTGCAGGGCAGCATTGAGTTTATTCTCAGCGAGGAAAAGCTGACCGGCATCGCCTGGGTGTTGCTGGCGCCTTCCGGCGACGCGCAGACCGGCGCCGCGGGGCTGCGCGATAGTCTTAGCGCGCAGCCGTTCACCGGCGACACGCGCTTCCATGTGGGCTCTCTGACCAAGGCCGTATTGGCCACCGGCGTACTCAGGCTCGCCACCGAGCGACAAATACTTCTCGATTCTCCAGTTCTCAGCTATCTGCCGGAGCTTTTTCAGGGAGAAGCACCACCCCGCTTTTCCAGGATTACGGTAAGACATCTACTCGACCACACCTCAAGCCTCAACGATGCACATCTATGGCAGATGTTCAGTGAGCACGCCGCAGCCGGTGCCCCCCTGGCCGCTGCTTTTCCGAATCCCTATCAGCAACTGCAGGTTCGCGCCGAGCCGGGCTCGGGGTTTTCCTATTCCAATATCGGCTACACCCTGCTTGGCATGATCATCGAGTCGGTAACGGGAGAACGCTACGAAGCCTACCTCGACCGGGCACTGCTCCTGCCCCTCGGCATGCACGACAGCACCTTTGCCTTCACAACCCAGACCGGCGACACGCCGGACCGGGCCCTGGCCTGGGGCCATGTAGACGATGGTTCACGCTATGCCGCCGCGCCGATGTTTCTGCGTCCCGCTGGGCAGTTCACGACGACAGTTGGTGATCTCAGCCGCTTCGCATCGTTTCTTATGGGCAATGGCATGATCGACGGCGACGTATTTATCCGTGCAGACCTGATGAACGCGCGCGGCAAACCGGTCGGCACCCTGGCGGCGGACGCCGGGCTCTCAGCAGGCTATGCACTGGGCCTGGGGCGCCGGGATCGACACGGGGTTGTAGCGTATTGTCACGGCGGCAATATCGTGGGCTTCGTCGCGATGCTCTGCGTTTTTCCGGAGCAACAGAAAGCCTTCGCCTACAGCGTAAACACCGACAGCGAGACCGCGGACTACGGTCGTCTCGACCAGCGCTTTATCGAAGCGCTGGAAGTTGCGGAAGCTCCCGCACCAAAGACCATGGATGCCGCCGAAGATGCCGCGGGCTGGGCCGGGCGCTACCTCCTCAGCCCCAACCGTTTCCAGGCCTTCAACTACCTTGATCGGCTGTTTGGCGGCATTCACATCACGGCAGAGGCGGACGGCCTCAGAATGACTTCGCTGCAGGGGTCGCCGAGACTGCTGCGACCCACGGGCGGCTACCGTTTTTCAGCGGACGACAGGACAACGAATTCGCACGTGCTGCTGCGAGACTCAGCGGGTGCGTACCTGCTCAGCGACGGCTTCCAGACCTTCCGTAAAACTTCCGCCATCTACCTGTTGGCCCACTGGACCAGCCTGTTGCTGGGGCTCAGCGGCCTGCTGTGGATACTGCTGGCCGGCACCGCCGGGTTGCTGACACAGCGCGGTGCGATCTTGCGGCAAGCCTGGGCGCCCGCCTACGTCTCACTGCTCTTGTTGGTGTTACCGGTGCCCCTGTTCTTCCAGCAGTCGTTCATGGCGCTGGGGGACATAACAGCCGCTAGCCTGGCCCTGGCTGGGGTAACCACGCTGCTGCCACTGGCAATGGTGATAACCCTGGGTTTCCTCAAACGTCGGCCCGCCCGCTCCAGACTGGAGTTCTGCTGGGGGTTAGCGGCTCTCTGTGTATTGCAGTGGTGCGCCGTGCTGGCCACAAACGGCATGCTGCCCTTCGTATTATGGGCCTGAGGGAGGCATAAACGCGCAGCACGACAACGGCATGAGGGCGAGTTCGCCAACAACCGCCGGGCGATAGGCCAGGCATCACTTTGACTTAGCGCAGCTTTTTTGCGGGATCGCGGCTACTGTATCAGCACCACCCCACTTGCCTCAGGCAAAAATAAACGCGTTCAGCTTGTTACCGTCCAGATCGCGGAAATAACCGGCGTAGAAGCCTTCAATGCGCTGCCCCGGCGCGCCTTCATCGGTGGCGCCCAGTTCGATGGCCTTGGCATAGAAAGCGTCCACCGCCTCTTTGGACTCCATACTGATCGCTGCCATCACACCATTCCCCACCGTAGCCGGGCTGCCGTCAAAGGGCGGCGTAATCGCAAAGGCGGGTTCTTCCAGCGTGGTACCCCAGGCGATAAAGCCGTTCTCATCCTGGAATATCCGGGTGTGACCAACGCTGCCAAACAGCTCGTCGTAGAATGCCGCCGCTTTCTCCAGGTCGTTGGTACCCAGGGTTACGTAACCGAGTCGTGCCATGGTGAGGCCTCCTTATTGAGTGCTATCGATAGCATAGACAGAGAATTAGCTCATTTGTGTAACACACGCTACCCCATGCGTCGGATATAATCTGCACTTCACATCGCGATTGCTGCACATTTCATCGCGTTGTGAAACCACTGCTCTCAACCTCAGCACTGTTGTATCGAAGTATCGCTGTACTATGTCAAAGCTGACTCTCTTCGGCAGCAACGCCGCCAAGCGAACCGATAACCTGCAGAACAAAACGCAGGCCAATACGGACCCCCTCACCGGGCTGTACAGCCGTGAGCACATCCTCAAGCTGTTACCAACCTTGCTGTCCCGCCCCGCCGAGGACGGCGTGCGGGCACTGGTCTATGTAAGACCGGACCGTTTCGGGGAGATCGATGAACGGCTGGGCCCAACAGCAAGCGACGCATTGCTTCAGAAGCTCGCTGCCCGGCTGAAGGCGCAGTTGGCCTCGAAGTGCCTGGTATCACGCTTCAGCGGCACAGGTTTCCTGGCGCTGGTCTCGCGCTCCGAGACCGCCGACATACGGAGCCTGGCAGAGAGCATCCGCGAGGACATCAGCGCGAAGCTGTTCGAAATCGGAGCCGAGTCAACGTCGATGACGGTGAGCATTGGCGTCCTGGTCCTACCCAGGATACCCAAGAGTGCGGAGCAGTCGATCACCATGGCGCAGGCGGCCAACCGCATTGCCCGCCAGGGCAGTGGCGACGCCGTGCACATCGACGAGCCCGACGACGAGGAATACAAACAGGACGCGGAAGCCTCGCGCTGGGCCAGGCGCACATCGGAGGCACTCAAGAGTGACCGCTTTCGCCTGCTCTACCAGCCCATCGCCAAGCTGGACGGCAGCAACTCATTCAGTTTCGATGTATTGATTCGCATGATTGCGGAAGATGGCAAAGAAGTCCCACCGGGCGATTTCCTGTCAGCCGCCAACCACGCCGGGTTAATGCCCGAAATTGATCGTTGGGTCATCAAGAACGCTTTTAAGGTGGCCGCAGCCCGGCACGCCAAGGGCAAGAAGACCCGTATCTTCGTGCGCCTGTCCGAGGACACCCTGCGCGACAGCCACTTCACCGGCTGGCTGGGCCTGGAGGCCCTCAAGCACCGTCTCGATCTCGACAGCGTGGTGCTGCAGATTCCCGAGGAAGTGATAGAGCGCCGCCTGCCAGCCGTCAGGGAACTCAGCGCGATCTGCGGTGACATCCACCTGAAGCTTTCCATGGCCAGCTCCGGAGAGCAGCTCCGCTATCTCAACCTGGTGAGAGAACTCAAGCTGGACTTCCTGGTGCTGGACGGCAGCCAGGGCGGCCACCTCGACTCACCGCAGCTCGAGCAGATGATCATCGCGGTAAAGGAAAACAACACCCGCGTCATCGCCTCCCGCGTGGAAGGCGCCGCCCAGATGTCCCGGCTCTACCAGCTTGGCGTGGATTACGTCACCGGCTTCTACGTACACGAACCCGGGCAGGATATGGCCGACGATGTGCACCTGACGGGTGTCACTGAGTAGCCCGCAGCCCCTGATGGCGGCGGCCCGCCGTCACTCGCCTCTCAGAAAAAACACACGGTGGCAGGCCTATCGAAGCCAAGCTATGGTCTGTTACGTGAGCCGGGCGATATCCAAGAGCGTGAATTCGTTGAGGAATTCAAAACCGAGCAGTGACATACCGAGACGCCCGCAGGTATTTTGCGCGGGGTATTTATCTAGCTGTTACGTGGCTATGTGCCGATGAAAAAGGAAGAAGTGGAAGTATATTCAGACGCATCCAACATGGCTGTTATTTGCCATCCTGGACGAAACTTCCCTGGATCACTAATCCAGGGAGACTCTTTGCACTGTCTCATTACTGACCTGAAAGAGGCAAAGAGTGAACTTCGTGATGGGAAGATTTCGGACGCAGAAGAAGCTCTAGTCGCAGTGATAGACCGTCTAGAAGAGCGGATGACTCACTACATCGAGGTACTCAATGCGCATGGCAAAGAACTACCTTTCTGAGGGGCGCAACGTAACAAGAGCGGGCGGGCTGGGACTGCCTAATGGCAGCCCCAGCCTTAGGCGTTATGTGTCATGAGTGCTGAAACGAAGAGCATCTGGATTCTGGTGGTCGCTTTTATAGTGGGCTTAGGTTTTCTAAGCTACGTCAGATATGAGCCCATCGATTCAAGTGCTGCGGTTGAATATGGCGTCGTGCTCCGCCATGAACGTGGTGGCAGTGGAAAAAGCTCTCCCAATCCGCATTTCATCGTTGAGCTGGTGGACGGACGCGAAGTCAAAGTCAGAGACTCGGGTGAGTATCCCGCGACATATCGCGGCAAGGTAGGCGTTTACAGCGGTGAGGGTGTCACCACCGGTAGAGAGGTCTATGTATTTGCTAGGTAAGACACATAACAAGGCCAGGCAAACCGCTACGCTGGACGTCAAACCTTCGGTTTGCCGCCCATGCTGGCGGCGTTAGTCCACGTGCGAGCTACTTAGCTTCAGGAGAAAGCATGTTTGATCACGTTGTTTTTGGAGCTCGTGATTACGAAAAGACCAAAGAGTTCTACCTAAAGACTTTGGAGCCAATTGGTGTAGTTGTAGTTTCGGAGGATGAGCTTGGTATTGAATTTAGCTCTGATGGTAAATCATCTCTGTGTATTCGCCGTAAACCCGAAGCGAATCCAGCTCATCTCCATCTGGCTTTTGTGGCTGAAAACCGAGAACAAGTTCAGAGCTTTCACCGCATTGCGCTGGAAATTGGCGCACAGGATAATGGCGGCCCCGGTTTGCGCCCAAACTATAGCAGTCAATATTATGCAGCATATGTTCTCGATCCGGATGGCCACAATATAGAGTTGGTTTGCCACGAGGGCGAGGGCTAACAAAGCGCTTGAAAGCGGCTTCATAAACGTGTGCCGGTTTCAAATTCGGGGGACAGTTTACTCAACTGCCGATCACCGCATTTTGAGCAGCGTTTATGATCGAGTTAAGTGAACGCCTGCGGAAAGCAGCATCGAAGAGAGGTTGCTAAGCGTGAATGAGCCTGGCCAGAAACAAGCGATGGGCTTTGGCCCTATCGCCGCTATCCTCATCCTCGTGGGCTATCTCGGATTCGAGGTCACCATGCTTAATGCCCAGCGTTATCGGACGGAACCGCTGTTCGTGCACCACGAGTTTGTGACGGCGGATCAGGCCACACTACGTTGCGGTGATCCCGGCGCCGAGGAGCGGCAGCGTTTTCAGTCAAACCTCCAGGCGGTAGAGCGAAATGCGCTGGCCGAGCTTCGGGAAACCCAACCGCAAGCAGCCGCAGAGGAACTGATGCGTCAACTCGAAGCACTCGCTACGGAGCGCATTGATGAGGTTGACGCATTCATCGACGCAAACGGCTGCAAACATAAAGACGTCTGGCGCTGGGTGAAACTGCACGAGGTAAGAGCGAGACTCAACTTGAGGTAGCTTCCCCCAAGGCTGCTGGGAGTTTCCGGTGAAGACGTAGGAGCGAACTGATTGGGGCTTGCCCTGAACACGACAATGATCAGCAGAAGAGCGTGGTATCCACCATGGAAGTAAAGAACATCCTCAATGAAATCGCCGCGGCGCCGGAAGGCACCTTTCTTGACGTCGCCGCGTTCAACGGGCACCAGATTGGCGCATGCAGCATCACCGGTGTATCGCCGGTGTGGGAGATGCATCCGGATACGGATGAGTTCTTCTACATCATCGAGGGCAGCTTTGAGGTGACGGTGCTCACTGAGGCGGGCACTGAACACCATGTGGCGTCCGCGGGGTCCACACTGGTCGTGCCCCAGGGTCTATGGCATCGGCCTGCGGCACCCACCGGGGCGAAGTTCCTTTATTTGACGCCGGGCCAGTCACTTCACTCCGATGCGGAAGATCCGCGAGCGGCCACCGAGTAGCCCGGGGTTTCACGTATCCATAGTCCCCTGGGTATTCATTTTACGAAAAGCGAGTCCGGTAAAGCCGCCATGAAACGAGTGTTGATACTTGGCAACTCCGGTTCCGGTAAATCCACGCTGGCGAATCAGTTGGCCGAGGCAGATGCCCTCGCCCACCTGGACCTGGACACGCTGGCCTGGCTCCCCTCGCCTGCGCCAGAGCGAAGGCCGCTATTGGAAGCGAAGGCGGATATCGATCAATTTATCATCGACAATGATGGCTGGGTGATCGAGGGGTGCTATGCAGACCTGATTGAACTGGCTATCCCTCAAGCCACGGAACTGTTTTTCATGGATCTTTCGGTCGAAGACTGTATAGCCAACGCAAAACGCAGGCCCTGGGAACCACACAAGTACGAGTCCAGGGAGGCGCAGGATGCGAACCTGCCGATGCTGCTGGATTGGATTGCGCAGTACGAAGCGAGGGAAGGCCCATTCTCAAGGGCCGCGCATCTCTTGCTGTTCGAGGGCTTCCCGGGCAAAAAAGCGCAGATAACCAGCAACACACGCACTGATTGAGAACAGGCTACACTCAGCGCCTGTAAAGCAGGGCGATCTGTCCCATTCGATCAACCGGTCGACGCAGGAGAAACAAAGACCATGGAACAACTGTTAGTCACCTACAGCTCTTCGGTCACTGCCCTCGGTGCTGTTGCTGCACTGATGCTGGCGCAGGTACTGGTGGTGGATTTTCTCGGGATCATCAACAAGCACATCCCGGGCTCACCGGTAGCGACCGATCATGCGAATACGCTGTTTCGCGCCACTCGCACGGTGGGCAACACCAACGAGAGCATCGCCATCTTCATCTGCGCCCTACTGTTCTGCATGTTTGTCTCGGCCTCCCCGACGTATACAGCCTATGCGACCTGGGGCTATGTGCTGAGCCGCATGGCCTATGCGGTTTGCTACTACACCAACCTGCAGATACTCCGGTCTGTTACCTTTGGAATATCGCTGCTCGCGCTGGGCGCACTCATCTTTGTTGGCGTGTTCACCTAGCGCCACTCATTTGCTAAGGATCGATGTGGAACACAGAAAACTGGTACTGCCGGAATTCCTGAACGACCAGGGCTACCTGTTTGGTGGCAACCTGCTGAAGTGGGTGGATGAGTCCGCCTACATCACTGCCAGCCTGGAATTCCCGGGTAACCGGCTGGTCACCGTGTCGCTGAGTGAAGTCAACTTCAAGAACCCTATCCACCCCGGCGAGATGCTGTGCTTTGATGTGCAACTGGTGCGCAGGGGCAAAACCTCAGTCACCTACTCCATCGACGTCATAGGCGAAAAGCTGGCGGGCACGCGCTCGCCGTTGTTTGTCACCAAAATCACCTTTGTGAACGTTGCCGACAACGGCCAACCCACTCCCATCAAGATCAGCTAGCCAAACCGGGGCTTTCCCGCCGTATATCCGCTTTGAAGCTGCCCGCAATCTGCATTAGCATGTACGCAGTGGAATTTCGGAGAAGCACTTGCCTATCCTGCTGATTTTCATTGCTGCCCTGGCGGGCGGCGGCCATGAGTGCCAACACATCGACAACAACTGGGTCTGCGACGTGCTGCCCAGGCAAGTTGCTGACAGTCGCGATCTACAGCAAGTCAGTAACCCTCAGCACATCGCCAGGCCCACGCCCTCCCCCAAGGCAGCAATTCCGGCAGAGCCTTCCGCGTCAGCAGAGCTGGCTGCGCCGGCAACACCGGAATCCGACACCGCACCCGAAACACCAGCGGAGCAGTCGACGCAAATGGCGGTGGCGATGCTCAACAGAGGTTGGGCCGTGCAGATCGCCGCTTTTGGCGACCGGGCCGCCGCCGAATTGGGCGTGCAGCGTATCGGCCGCGACAACCTTGAAATCGTGCACACTCGCCGCGACGGGGAAGACTGGTTTGTTCTGCTGCTGGGCATCTACCCCAGTCATGAAGAGGCGGATCGCGCCGGGCGTGCCTATGCGGAGGAATCCGGCGGCAGCTACTGGGTACGCAACGCGGCCGCGCTGGGCAGGCCACCGGCCAGCTAAGCCACCTTCCGCCTCCAGGCAACCACGCGGACCAGAAGCAAGGCCACACAGACCACTGCAAACAGGTAGTGCTGTGGTCGGCCGGTTTGAACAGCATTCCCCAGGTAACTCACCGTAAACGCGACCCAGATAAGATAACCGCCCACTGTGTGCAGGCGCTGCCAGTGCTTGCCGAGAGTGCGCACGGAGGCATCGTTCGAGGTAAACGCCATGGCATAGATAGCCGCATAGATCAGCGAACCCGGGAGTACCTCGAATTCAGACCAGTCAGCCCAGACAAACTGGAACAGCACAATGATGCCCAGCAGGTGGTAGCTATGGGACACCGCGAAAGCGATACCCAGGCGACGCCGCGCGCGCATAACAGGCCGCCAGCCTCCATCGGGAAGCAGCCTGTGCAATGAAGAAACTGACCAGGCCAGGGCAAACAGCACCAGGGAAGTGCCGGCTGTCAGGCGAATGAAGACCCCGGTACCCGCTTCCGTAAATCCATTGAACCAGCAGACAAACGCTGCTATCGCCAACGCCAGGGTGGTTACAGGTACGACAAGAGTTTTCAGGTTCAAAGCCATGCGTGGAGTCTACACGTGGTGCCAGTGGATAGGCGTGCAAATCCTGATAAATATGTTGGGGACCAGGAAGCGACTACCGGCAGCTTCCTGCTGCGGCGCCCGAAACCCCCGCGGAGTTCGGTACACTGTGCCCCGCCCCACATCCAAAGGTAGCCCCCGAATGATCATTGTCGTCGCCAAAATCAGCTTCAAGTCCCGGGAAGACCGCGACCTGGCCGTGGAACGCTCCGCACCCATCCAGCGGGCGACGCGGGACGAAGAGCCAGGCTGCCTGGACTACTGCTTCGCGGCGGACCCCTGTAGTCCGACCGTCATCCAGGTCTACGAACTCTGGCAGGACAGCGCCTCACTGGCTGCACACTTCGATCATCCCAATTACCAGGCCATGGTCGAACTCCTCTCGGGTCTGGGCTTCGTAGACAGCATCAACCGCGCCTACCTCACCGAACGCGATGAACCGGTCTATGGGGAGAATGGCGAGAAGAAGGTGGCCTTCTTCGAATAGTTAAAGCTGATGACGCGCTACAAAAGGCCCGGTCAGGGTGTCTGCCACCCTGGCAGGGCCTTGATCATCACACGCTAACCAATCAGCGCGCGGCGCCCTTGTAAGCTTCCTGCAGGTGGCGCTTGTAGAGCTTGCCGTTTTCCATGCGCGGCAGTTCTTTCATGAAGTCGATGGAGCGCGGCACCTTGATATGGGACAGGTGCTCCCGGCACCACTCGATCAGCTCGTGGGCCAGGCTGTCGTCGGCGGACTCGTAGTCCAGCGGCTGCACCACGGCCTTCACTTCCTCGCCGAACTCTGAGTTGGGGATACCAAACACCGCCACGTCCGCCACCTTGGCGTGGGTGATCAGCAGGTTTTCGATTTCCTGGGGATAAATGTTCACCCCGCCGGAGATGATCATGAAGTTCTTGCGGTCGGTGAGGAACAGGAAGCCGTCTTCATCCAGGTAGCCGACATCGCCCAGGGTGGACCAGCCATGGCGGTTGTAAGACTTTTCGGTCTTCTCCGGTTCGTTGTGGTATTCGAAACGCGGGCCGTTGGCGAAGTACACGGTACCCACCTCACCCTGGGCGACTTCCTCGCCCTCGTCGTCGCAAATGCGCACCTCGCAGTTGATGGCCTGGCCGACACTGCCGGGGCGCTGCAGCCAGGTATTGGAATCAATGATGGTCATGCCCGAACCTTCGGAGCCAGCGTAATACTCCATCAGCACCGGACCCCACCAGGCAATCATCTGGTGCTTCACATCTACCGGGCAGGGCGCGGCGGCATGAATGGCGAGCTTGAGAGAGCTGACGTCGTACTTGCCGCGCACGTCTTCCGGCAGCTTGAGCATACGGATGAACATAATCGGCACCCACTGGCTGTGTGTGACCTTGTGCTCCTGGATCAGCGACAGCGCCTTCTCGCCGTCGAACTTCTCCATGATGACAGTGGTACCGCCCATGGCGAGGATCAAGTTGTTGTAGTGCAGGGGTGCGGCGTGATACAGCGGCGCCGGTGACAGGTAAACCGTGTTCTCGTCGATACCGAAGAAGGCAGCAAAAGCCTGCATGCTGGGATGCACATCATCCAGGCTTTCCATCTCATTCATGGTCAGCACACCCTTGGGCTGGCCGGTGGTGCCCGAGGAGTACAGCATCGGCGTGCCGTAACTCTCGTCGGCCACGCGCTCCGCCGGCATGGCGGCCACCGCATCCTCCCAGGACTCGAAGCCTGGCACGGTGCCGTTGATCATGTAGTAGTGCTCGATGGCGGGAATGCCACCCACCAGCTCTTCGGCCACCGTCGCGAGCTTCTTCGAGCCGATAAACAGTTTGGCGTTGCAGTTCTCAAGGATGTACTGGGTCTCTTCCTTGCGCAGGTGGGTGCTGATCGGGGTGAAGATCAGGCCGCAGCGCATGGCCCCCTGCACAACTTCAAGGAACTGGGGATCGTTCTCGATCATCATGCCGATATGATCGCCGCGCTCAAGCCCGTGGGATCGAAATAGCTGGGCGATGCGGTTGGAGCGTTCGTCCAGCTCGGCGTAGGTGGTGACCTTGCCGGAGTTCCCCATGATAATCGCGGGCTTGTCGGGGGTTGCCTGGGCGGTGGTACTGATATGGGCCATACCTCGGTCCTCTGTTTATCGTTATGCGTAAAACCAGACGAGCATAATAGCCGGATTTTTTACAGCCGCTCCAGTATCCCGGTAAGTAGGCGCCAGAAAGGCTCAACGGTTGAAATTTCCAGCCGCTCGCGGGGGGAATGGGCCCCGCGGATGGTGGGACCGAAGCTCAGAATGTCGCACTCGCCGAGCTTCCCCTTGAGGATGCCGCACTCAAGGCCCGCATGGATAGCTTTCACTTCCGGCTCACCGCCGAACAGCTCGCCATAAACAGTCTTGCCCAGGGCCAGCAGCTCGCCGTCGAAGTCCGGCTGCCAGCCGGGGTAGTCCATGGTGTTTTCCACGTCCATGCCCTGCCACTCGGCCACCGCCATCACCTGCTGGGCCAGTCCCTGGGCTTCATCGGCGTTGAAGTAGCGCAGCGTGGTTTCCACGAACACGCCGTCGGCATCCACCCGCACAACGGCCAGGTTAATGCTCAGGTCCACCAGGTCGGCTGGCTGCTCGGCGTTGTAACTGATTGCGCCGTGGGGGAATAGCTGCACCATCTGTTCGAAGGCGGCCTGGTCGGCGGCGAGCAGCACCTCCGCCGGGCTGTCCGCTTCCATCTCCAGGCTGAGCCCACTATCGGCCTCGGGCAGGAAAGCCTGCCAGCGCGCCAGCAGGCGGGCGTTGAGGGCTTCCAGTTTCGCCCGGGTGCCAGCCGGCGCGAGTACTGTGAGGCTGGCCTCACGGGGAATCACATTGTGAGCGGTGCCGCCGTCGAAGGCTGCCAGCCGCACATCCAGATCCCGCGCGTCCACCAGCCACTGGCCCAGCAGCTTGATGGCATTACCGAGCTGCTGGTGAATCTGGATGCCTGAATGGCCTCCGGCGAGTCCACGCAGGCGCAGGGTCCAGGCCTCAAATTCACCGTCAAGCGTTTCCCGGGTCAGCGGCTTGCGCAGCACCCAGCCGCGGCCACCCGCGCAGCCAACAAAAAACTCCGGCCAGTCCTCGCTGTCCAGGTTGATCATGCGTTTACCGGTGAGCAGAGAGACATCCAGATCGGAAGCACCCCACAGGCCGCTCTCTTCTTCCACCGTGAAAAGGAGTTCCAACGGCGGGTGTGACAGGCCCTCGGTGGTCATCAACGCCAGGGCCGCTGAACAGCCAATGCCATTGTCTGCACCCAGGGTGGTGCGGTCGGCCAGCAGCCAGTCATCTTCCACCTGCAGCGTCAGCGGGTCGCGCTGGAAATCATGCTGCTTGTCGTCGGTCTTCACCGTTACCATGTCCAGGTGGTTCTGCACAATCAGCACCGCCTCGTCTTCGCGGCCAGGGCTGCCCGCCACCCGCACCACGAGGTTGCCGCGCGCATCAGTTTGCCAGGGGCACTGATGGGACTCGGCCAGTCCAATGATGTGTTCGCGTACCGCGGCCTCCTCGGCGGAGGGCCGGGGAATCTGGGAAATCTCGTAAAAGCGCTGCCACAGCGCGGCGGGTTCAGTGGGATAGCTGGCGGGTTGGCTCACTGGCTGTCTCCGTATAGCAGTTCGGCAAGTGCCGAGAATGTGTTCACCACGTAGTCCGCCTGGGCGGCGTGGGGGCTGTCGCCCACCGGGTCGTACAGGCAGGACGGCATACCGGCGTTGGCGGCAGCCTGTAAATCATAGAGAAAATCACCCACGCAGAGCATCCTGGCCGGCATCAGCCGGAAACCGCTGGCAATGTTCAAAAGCCCTTCCGGGTCGGGTTTGGCGGCGGCATCTTCACGTGCCACCAGCACATCAGTGGGAATAGCCAGAGTCTCCATCATCAGGCTGGCGGCTTCGCGGCTGTTGCGGGTAAAAATGCCAAACGGCATGCCGCTGCTGGCTAGCCGCTGGCACAGGGCTTCGGCACCGTCTATCCAGTTCGCGGCGCGGGCACCGGCCATCTCGTACTCGTGGATAATGGCCATGGCTCGCTGCCGCTCCAACTCGTCGCCCAGGCCCGCTACAAATTCCAGCAGGCCCGTGCCTTCAGGGCAGCCGGTATCGGCGCGCATGCCGGCAAAGTCCAGCCGGGAGTCAGCCAGGGTGCCGTCCAGGTCAAAGACCAGACCCAAGAACATTACTGCAGTCGGCGCTGCATGCACTCCTGCATGCAGGTGGCCACCAGGCTGCCGTCCTGGGTAAAGAAGCGGCCCCGGGCCAGCCCGCGCGCGCCCCCTACCCGCTCACAGTTCACCTCGTACAGCAACCACTGGTCGACCCGGCAGGGTGCATGGAACCACATGGCGTGATCGAGGCTGGCGGTTTGCATGCCCTGGAAGAAACTGCGGCCGCGGGGCAGCAACGTGGCATCCACCAGGCCGCAGTCGGAGATGTAGGAGAGCAGCGCAGCGTGCAGGGCCGGCGTGTCGCCCAGGGTTTCAGTAGTCTTCAGCCAGATGTGCAATAGCCCTTCGCGGGGCCTGGGCTTGCGCCAGTCGACGCTTTCCACAAAGCGCACGTCCCAGTCGAGGCCATCGGTGATTTGGAACTCGGGCCAGAAGAAGTCCTCCTCCATGTGAATCTCGCGCTCGGTGCGCAAGCCATCGGGGCCGTGCACGACCGGCATGTCCGGCTCGAACTCATCGCCACTCTCGGGGATATGAAAGGACATGGAACTCACCAGGATGATGCGCCCCTCCTGGCTGGCCACCACCCGGCGCGAGCTGAAGCTGCCGCCGTCGCGGGCCGGCTGCACTTCCAGGGTCACCGGGATCTTGCCGTCTCCAGGGCGAAGAAAGTAGGCGTGCTGGGAGTGAATCTGGCGCTCCCCGGGTACCGTTAGCTGCGCTGCGCGCACCGCCTGGGCCAGTACCTGGCCGCCGTACAGCCGGGGGCCATCCGGGTGAGTGTTCTGGGCGATAAATCGGTTTTCGCCGTCGGGTTCCAGCGACATGGTGGCGAGCAAATGCTCGAGGGTCTGGCGATCGGGCACGGTTTATCCTTAATACAACAGATCGGAGGGAATTGTGCGGGCGACATTATGCCCGCGCCCTCCCACCCAATGGAAGTGTCGCCCGGCCGCGGCCATACTGGGGGCACTCAAAAGCAAGGAGACGAGCATGGACAAGTTCGAAGGCAAAGTAGCTGTGATCACCGGAGGCGCCAGTGGTATCGGCCTGGCAATCGCTGAAGCTCTGGTCAGCGAAGGCGCGCGGGTGGCTATTGCCGATATCAAGGGCGCCGAACAGGCAGCCGCCGGGCTCGGGGACAACGCCCGCGGTTACCACTGTGACGTGACTCAGTTGAGCGATATCGAGTCGTTGGCAGAGAGCGCCTGGATAGATTTCGGTCAGGTGGACCTGCTGTTCAACAATGCCGGCGTCATGCCGGGCGTGGCCCCGCTGACAGCGGCCAGCGAGAACGATTTGCGCTGGGTCTACGAGGTGAACGTATTCGGTGCGTGGAATGTCTGTAAGGTCTTCGTGGAGAAGTTTATCGCCCAGGGCACGCCCGCCCATATTGTCAATACCGGCTCGGAAAACAGTCTCTGTGCCCTGGGGCCGATGATGGCAGTGTACAACTCCAGCAAGCATGCGGTGCTGGGCTTCACTGACATCCTGCGCCACGAACTGCCGGAGTTCATCGGCATCAGCCTGCTGTGCCCGGGCGTGGTGAAAACCAAGCTGGCCAGCAGCGTGGAAGCCCGCCCCGAGGGTTTTGGCGGGCCGGAGAAAAACCAGCTCGGCGATATGACCATTGGTATGGAGCCTGCGGAGCTGGCCCGCCGCTGCCTGCAGGGTGTGCGCCGCGGGGACTTCTTCATCGTCACCCACTACGCGACTCGCTACATGGCGCAGGAACGCTGCACGGAAGTCATGAAGGCCTTTGACGAGCAGACCGAGGAATACGATGGCTGGCAGGCCTGGGACAGCCGCAGCATGATCATGCGCGCACTGGGCGCGCTGTCGAGCTCATAGTGAAGAGTACCCTGGAGAGCACTGGCTGAACTCATTACGGGATTTGACTCGAATTTACTAAACCGTAACTGGAGAGATAAAGCCATCGGGTTTAACGGCGACAACGGAACAGCGGAGCTGCTGCAGCACGTCTTCGGCGGTATTCCCGATTATCAGCCCGGGTACACCCGTACGACCGACGGTGCCCATCACCACGACATCCGCAGCGATGCTTTCGGCGTAGGCCGGGATGTGCTCCTCCGGGCTCCCATGGAGAAGACGCGTATGCGGGTTCAGGTAGGCGAAATCTTCCTCGCCCAGCTTACGGCGAAGCCAATGTTCGCATTGACCAATCATGTCACGACGTACGCGGTACTCTCCATCAAGTGCCTGCTTTTCAGCTTCGTCCGGATCGTCCGACCACAGACTTGCGAAGCCCGCAATAGGGGAGTCCCAGGCATGCAGAATATGCAGTTCTGCCATCTCGAAAAGCGCCACGGAACTCGCAAAACTGAGGATTTTTTCGTTGAGAGCCTGCTGCTCCTGTCCGCTGAGCTCCGGATCGAAGTCTATCGCCGCCAGGACCTTGCCGGTTGTTGTGGTCGCTGCCCCTCCTTGTATGAGCCAGACAGGGCAAGGGCACTTGCGCAGAAGGTGCATGTCATCACTGCTGACAAAGCGGCCCAACCACGCCGGTTCTTCGGCAAGTTTCACAACAAGATTGTGCCCCTCCGCCAACACCGTGCGGATCACCTCCAGGTACCTTCGCCCGGTGAGTATTTTGACCGTGTACGCGGTGTTAACGCTCAATGACGCGAGCGCGTTTTTGATGGCATCGTGCCTAGCTGCAGCAATACCCTCCTGTAGCAAGGTTTTGCCACCTAAATCCTGCGCGACGCCAGCGCTGATCTTCAGCTCCGGTATCACGTCGAGAATCGTGAGCTCCGCTTGATGACTCGACGCGATGGCGAAGGCTTTTTCAAACGCCTGCTTGTCGAGCAGTTCGTCAACCACGTAAACCACTTTCGTAATGCTTCGCATAGTTGTCCTCAGGCGCGCAACACCCCAGGGGGCTCGCGTTTACCGGTCTGGCCCTGCACGGTGTTCTTTAGTTTCGTGTGATACCGCGTAAGTGGAGTGTCTGCACTGGGGTACCGCACGACGTCTGCGCAGTTGGGCTGATCGGCACCCACGCGCATTGCAGATTATTAGACGTTGATATAACGGACAGTCCGACGCGACTGCTCAGCTATAGGACGCGTATACCAACCGTTGTCCCAGCGCTAAGTTATCATAACTCTTGCCCAGCACGAACCGAAATGGGCAAGCGCATCATTGGCATCTGAGCGGGCCACCAAAGCCGTATTACGCTCCGCATAGCGATGCCGCTCGACGATGAGATTCGCTGGGGTGTCCTGCGCCTCGAGCGAACAACACAGCCTAATGCACCCCGATTCAGCCACTGTGCACTCCCCCACTACATAGCGATTGCGCCGCAACCTTATGCGCCAACGGACAAGCTGGAACGATCGCCACCGCCCACGGCAGACGGCATACCAATGGAGGCGATGATACGTTCCGCGGCCTGCATGGCGGCGTCGTGATACGGTCTGAGCAACGCGTCTGCACCAACGCCGAGCACCTTGTCACCGGCAGTCTGGGAGTGAACCGCAACCGCTATCTGTCCGCGGTAACCTGCGTCCCGAAGAGCCTGCACCAGCGCAGATCGCGAATCTTCCCCAACAATGCCCGCATCAATCTCAGGAAGGGCCGAGATGGCATAGCGAATGCCTGCAAGCGGGAGGTGGGCCACAAAATCCGGATCTGATGCATCACCAAAAAGTGCATCAACCCCCTCAGCGTGGCACTGCTTGATGACTTCTGGGTCAAAATCTACAGCAAGTACCCCGACGCCCCCCTGCCGGAGCTTTCGAGCCATGGCCGTGCCATATCGACCAAGTCCAAACAGCACCACGTCGTAGCGCCCCGACTCAGGCTGCCAACTCTGTTCATGCGCCCCGGCATCGCTACGCTCGAAGGGGCCAAGTAATGGCTCAATCACCGCAAAAACCTGGTGCGACCAGGTAATCATATAGGTCGACGCTGCGATCGTAATCAAGCCCACCAGGGTAACAAGCCCCAGTGCAGACTCCGGCACGCTGCCGAGTTCGACGCCCATGGCTATGAAAATGAGGGAAAACTCGGAGATCTGCGCCACGGTAAGGCCCGCCAGAAACCCCGTGCGTTTGCGATATCCCATTAAACCCATGATCACCAGCACGATGAGGGGATTCCCGACAAGTACGAATAGCGACAACACCACAGCCGGTGCAACTGCTGCGCCCAATGCGGATAAGTCCAGTGACGCACCCAGCGCGATAAAGAAGAACAGCAGCAGAAAGTCCCGCAGGCTGGAAAGCCGCGCCGCGAGTGCATCGCGAAAAGGAGTGGAGGCAATGGAAACTCCCGCCAGGAGTCCGCCCAGTTCTTTGCCAAAGCCGAAGTAATGGCCCAGCGCCGCGAGGAGTGCTGCCCACCCTATAGCAAAGGAAATCATCAACTCTGAGGACCGGGATAGCTGCCGCATCAGGGGGCTGGCAACAAAACGGGTGAATGCTGCGACGAAAGCGAGCATAAGGGCGCCGAGGAGCAACACTCGCGCCACGTCGTAGTATGCGGAGTCGGTCGCGCGCCCCACGCCCTGGGCTGAGAGAACGATCATCGCCATCACGACTACAACGTCCTGGACAATCAGGAACCCGAGTGCAATACGCCCGTGCAGCGCATCAATTTCTCGCTTATCCGACAGCAGCTTGACGATAATAATGGTCGAGGAAAACGTTAGCGCCACGGCTACATAGAGTGCCGTTGTCGTATCGAGCCCGAGGGCTCTGCCAAGCAGAAAACCAAACAGGGTTGTAAATACGACCTGGCCGAGCCCAGTGGTCAACGCCACTACCCCCAGGGTCCTAATGAGCTGTACATCGAGTTTCAGCCCGACAAGAAAAAGCAACAGCGCGATGCCAAGCTCTGCGAGCAGATCGATCTGCGCATCGGCTCGGGCGATATCAAGTACGGAGGGTCCGGCGATGATCCCCACGGCGATAAACGATACGATCAGCGGCTGGCGCAACATCAGGCCGAGGAACCCAACGCCGGCAGCCAGCACAAGAAGCGCAGCGATTTCGTAGAAGATATAGTCTGCAAGAATGCTCGACATCATCAGCCGGTACCCCGCAAGTCTTTGTGCTGTGCGCTGCCTTTCCCACCGCTGGGCAGCCGTCCAAGGCCCCGTACGATGAGTTTCTCAAGCTCCAGTATCCCAAGCACCGCCACACCAACGAGCGCTATTTGTCCGAGTTGCTGCAAGCTAAGCGGGCGAGTGCCAAAGAATGCTTCCATGAACGGCGCATAGGTGAACAAAGCCTGCAGTGACAGCACCGCTGCAATTGCAATCAGCACGGGAGGGGTGCCAAGTATGCCGCGCAGCGTGATCGACCCGCCGTGCAGGTACCGGACCGCAAAAAGGTAGAATATCTCCATTGCGATCAAGGTGTTGACCGCTATCGTCCGAGCCTCTTCCACTGATGCGCCCTGTGCTCTCGCAAGGGCAAACTTCCCAAAAATGCCGGCCAGAAAGAGCAGCGAGACAAAGGCCACGCGCCACAGCACAAAGGGAGAAATGATCGCCTCGTCTCTCGGTCGTGGAGGTCGCGCCATTATCCCCCGCTCCGCCCGCTCGAAGGCCAAAGTCATCGCCAACAACACCGAAGACACCATATTGACCCACAGTATCTGCACAGGCGTGATGGGCAGGGTGAGGCCCAGGAGCAGCGCTGCCACCAGCGACAATGACTCTCCGCCATTAACGGGAAGCAGGAATATAATGGCTTTGCGGAGATTGTCGTACACAGTTCGCCCGGCCTCGATAGCGGCGGCGATCGTCGCAAAGTTGTCATCCGCAAGAACAACCTCCGAGGCATCCTTGGCGGCCTCGGTGCCTTTGCCGCCCATGGCGATGCCGATATCGGCGCGTTTCAGCGCCGGCGCGTCGTTGACTCCGTCACCGGTCATGGCCACCACCTCCCCGGTAGCCTGAAGTGCCTCGACAAGCCGCAACTTGTGCTCGGGCGTTGTTCGGGCAAAGACATCAACCTCAGCGGCCTTTGCCCTAAGCGCAGAAGCGTCCAGGGCATCGATGTCCGTACCGCGAAGAACTGCGTCAGCGTTTTCCAGCCCGAGCTGCCGACCGATGGCGGCGGCCGTCTCGGCATGATCGCCGGTAATCATCTTCACGCGTATACCGGCCGCCCGGCAGTCTTTTACCGCCTTGATCGCCTCATCACGCGGCGGGTCAATGAGGCCCAGCAAGCCGAGAAGGGTCAGCTCACCCTCTATGTCATCAAACATGAGCTCGGTTTCTGTCGCTGTCCGCGACTTGCAGGCAATAGCGAGCACCCGCTTTCCACTGGTAGCGATACGATCTGCGAGTTCCTGCCAATGCCCAAGGTCGATATCGCAACGCTCACCGCCGGAGGCGACAGCCGTACAGCGCTCGATAATCGCCTCTGGTGCACCTTTCACGTAGATAACGCCGCGCCCCTCGTGATCGTGGTGCAGGCTGGCCATACAGCGGTGGCTCGAATCGAAGGGAATCACGTCGGTACGGGGGCACTCTTTACGTGTTTTCGATGCATCAACCCCTATCTTGCCTGCCAAGGTCACAAGCGCGGCTTCCATGGGATCGCCGGTCACGCTCCAGGTCTCGTCGGCAAAGACAAGGTCAGCGTCATTGCAAAGCACCGAGGCGACACCAATCTCCGATAGCAGCGGGTGGTCGCCTGGAGATGCGTCATGGCCAGCCACGGAAAAACCGCCGTGAGGTGCATATCCGGCACCTGAGACTTCAAACTCTACGTCAGCGGTATATACGCCGGTCACCGTCATTTCATTTTTCGTGAGCGTGCCCGTCTTGTCAGAACATATGACCGAAACAGATCCCAGCGCTTCAATGGCGGGGAGGCGGCGCACAATCGCTTTGCGCTGCGCCATGGACTGCACGCCGATGGCCAGTGTGACCGTAAGGATGGCCGGCAGGCCCTCCGGCACCGCGGCCACCGAAAGCCCCACAAGCACCATGAACAACTCGGCAAACGGCTTGTCGCTGAAAAACACGGCGGCCAGAAGTATGAGCGCGCTGACGCCGACTATCACCAACGTCAGCCAGCGGGCAAACACTGCCATCTGCCTGAGAAGCGGTGTATCGACAGGGTTCACAGCCGCGATCAAGCCGCTGATGCGACCGATCTCTGTTGATGCGCCGGTTGCCACGACGACTCCGCGAGCCTGGCCAGCGGTAACCATGGTACCCGCGTACGCCATGCACAGGCGGTCGGCGAGCGGAGCTTCGGCCACGACCGCCGGCAGGGACTTTTCTGCGGTGACGGACTCGCCGGTCAATGCGGCCTCGTCGACTCTTAGCCCTCTGAGCTCGCAGAGCCTGAC
This sequence comes from Halieaceae bacterium, assembly GCA_028280635.1. Lineage (GTDB taxonomy): Bacteria > Pseudomonadota > Gammaproteobacteria > Pseudomonadales > Halieaceae > JANQIO01. Next base: position 30,955 of record JANQLM010000127.1, read on the forward strand.
ATCAGCAGGCACGCGCTCGCCCGCCTCGAGGATCAAGAGGTCACCGGGGACGACATCCTCGCCGGGAATATCGCTGCGGCGGCCATCGCGCACCACCGTTGCACGCGGCGCCAGCAGGTTTCGAATCGCCGCAAGCGCGCTCTCCGCCTTCCCTTCCTGTACAAAGCCAATTGTGGCGTTCACGATCACCACGGCGAGTATCACCACCGTATCGACGAAATGCCCAAGGGCCCCAGTCAGTACGGCAGCCGCCAGAAGCACAAAGATCAAAAGGTTGTTGAACTGGCGAAAAAAGCGGCGCAGCGGTCCAGCCCGAGGCGGCACCGGCAGTCTGTTGTGACCATGCGTACTCAGGCGGTGCTGGATATCGGAGGCCGACAGTCCTTCACGCAGCTCCGAGCCGAGTGCATCGAGCGTTTCAGGTATTGATCTACTGTGCCACGTGTCCATAGGTCTCCCGAAAGTAAAGCTTCTCTTGCCCGCTGGTGTCCGCCCCGGGCGCGACGCGGCCAGAAGCGTAACAGCGGCTCGAACTGATGCGGTGAGTGGCAGGCGCACTGCCGTCGGCCTGCCGACGAATGTTCGCTGCCTTGTCACTGATACGACTTGCTGATGGGTACTTTCTGGCGGCGGTCACCATTACAACGTTTTCTACTCCCCTCTCCACCGCATACTCCGGGGAGCAATGCGCCCTGCCCTCTAGCCTTTTGCTTCACCATCCTGGAACTAACGCTCCATCTGTTCTGAGGCGCATGAAAACAGCCCGGCAACCTCGTCGGGCAGTGACGGTGGCAGGGAAATGTCGATGTTCGGCATGACACTCGAATCCACTCCGCTGACCCAGTGAACATACATGGGGCCGTGTGTTACTCACACAGGAGTCAGCAGCAGTGACACGGAGGGTGCTGTGAGAAACTCCTTGTTCACGAAACGACGACTAGATGCAAGTTAATGCGAACAATTCTCAACCCCAAAAAGAGTAACAGACGCATGGTTTGGCCGCAATTTGGACAGCGCCACAACCCATGCGTTCACGGCGACGGATTCACAGCTTTCGTCAGCTCCAACCGCTGCCGCAGCAGGGTCAGATGCGCACTGTCAGCGCTTGAGCTGTCCGCACGCCACTGCCTGTACTGGAGACTTTCCTAAGTGTCTCAGGCGTTCAGAGCAAGCTGGTGCGTGACGCGAGCCCGGGCCAGACACGAACAGCTATTCAAGGGCTGCCAGACCTGGCAAAGCCTGTCCGTGATCATGGGCGCTCCGGGCTGGCCTGCCGAGCGGGCACCTCAGCGGAAACGAATGCCAGCCGCGGATCATTGGGGTAGATCCACTCGTCGCCAATCACCTGCTGCACCCGCAGCTCCTCGGGCACGTTCTCTATGCCGATACACTGGTCGGCGGCCTGGTTCCAGTGATAGATGCGCACTTCCTGGTAGCTCAGGGGCACCCCCTTGAAACCGTAGGACTCCATCGACTTCTGGATTTTCTCGCCAAACTGGGTGTCTTCCAGCAACACTTGGCACAGTGATTCGCCGTTGTTGTCGGTCCACAGGTCCGGCGCCACGCCGTCGCCCCAGTCCGGGGCCATGGTCCAGGTTTCCATGCGGCACTTGTCGATGCCGTTGGGCCAGAACAGGATGGGCGGAATCGCCGCCGCCGACAGCGGCGCCACCAGGTTGGGGAACAGGCCGTAGGACTGGGTACAGGTGCGGGCTATCTCGCCCACGGTATCAATCTGCACCACGTCGTCGGGTACACCCACCGCATCGAGATTGCCCCGATCCCCAGCCGGCACCGGCGCCACCATGCGGCCGTGACCGTTCAGGTAGAGGGTGTTGACGTTACGGCGATCGTCGAGAATCGGCGATACGGTTTTGGGATGGATGCTGCGCACGTGGTAGACCTCGGTGTTGGCCTCCATGGCAATCTTCCAGTTGCAGTCCAGGTCCCAGACATGCCGCGCCGCCAGCCGGCACTTGTCAAACTGGAACTCTTCCCACTCGGCGGCGATCGGCCCCAACCAGTCCAGCAGGGTCGGGGCTTCCTCATCGAAGTTCACGAAGATCAGGTTGCCGAAGCGTTCGCAGCGCACTTCCTTCAAGCCCCGGCAACTGAAGTCCAGGTCGCGAAAGTCTTCCGGATCGCGAATCGCCATCAGTTCGCCCTCGTGGCTGTAACTCCAGCCGTGGTACTGGCAGGTGAGGCGCTTTTTCTTGCCGCTCTCCTCGGTTACTACCGGGGCGCCACGATGGCTGCAGGTGTTGTAGAAGGCATTGATGGCGCCGCCCTCCGCGTGTACCAGCACCACCGGCTGGCCGGCGTTTTCCCAGAGACGGAAGCAGCCGGGCTCGGGAATTTCATCAATGTGGCCGGCCAGCAGCCAGCTCTTGCGCCAGACGTGGTCCAGTTCCAACTGGTAATAACGCGGGTCCACGTAGCGCCCGGCGGGAATGTCCGGCAGGGCCGGGAAACCCTCGGGCGGCGCGGTGCGGGCGGCCTCGTATTCCATCAGGTCGCGCAGTTGCTGAATCTCGGCAGGGCTCATGGGCATGGTGATGTCTCCGTTGGCTTAAGCGGCGCGGCTGGCAGCCACGTCAAATTCCAGCCACAGGTGGTGGAAGCCCCGCAGCATGTGTGAGTGGGTGCGCTCGTTGCCGACCTCTGCGGGTCGCAGGGCAACAAAACGCTTGAGCAGTGCCTCCATGGCATAGCGCGCTTCCATGCGCCCCAACGGTGCTCCGATGCAAAAATGAATGCCGTGACCAAAGGTATGGTGGTGGGAGCGCCCGCGGTCCAGACGGAAACTGTCCGGGTCCTCGTAAATGCTCTCGTCGCGGTTGGCGGAGCCCATCAGCAGGGAAACCCGCTCACCGGCAGCTATGGCCTGGCCGTAAAACTCCACCTCCCGCGTGGCCTTGCGGTCGACGTATTGCACGGGCGCGTCAAAACGCAGGATTTCCTCGATGGCGGCATCAATCAGCGAGCGGTCAGTTCGCAACCGGTCCCAGTCAGCCGTGTGTTGCGACAGGTAGTGCAACAGGTTGCTCAACAGGTTGGTAGTGGTCTCGTTGCCGGCAATCAGCAGCAGGATGCTGAAACCGATGATGTCCTCGTCGCTGAGCACTTCGCCGTCAACCTCGGCGGTGACCAGGCGGCTCACCAGGTCCTCACCGGGCGCGGCCCGTCGCTCCGGAATCATGGCCTGGAAGAAGGCAAACAGTTCACCGATGTCTTGCATGCGCCGTTCTTCGGGTATGTTGGCAGTGGCGGTCACGGCATCGGACCAGCGCTTGAAATCGGCGGCCCGATCACGGGGTATATCCATCAGGTCCGCGATCACCCGCACCGGCAGCGGTATGGTCAGCGCCGCGGCGATATCGATGGGGGCCGAGGTGTCCAGAGCGGCCACCATGTCATGGGCCAGCACCGCCACGCCCTCCTCCATATCCTTCAGGGCCCGGGTGGTAAAGGCGCGGTTTACCAGCGCGCGCAGCTTGGTATGGCGTGGTGGGTCATCCATCAACAGCGGCAGCATCAGGGTACTGCTGGGGGCGTCGGCATTGGAGGAGAAGGTTTCGGGGTCCTTGAATACCGTGCGAACGTCCTCGAAACGGCTCAGGATCCAGGACTTGTTTTCATCGTCCCACCATACCGGCCGGCTGTTACGCCACTGTGCATAGCGCGGGTATGGGTCTTCCAGATACTGCTCATCGAAGAAGCGGTCGTCGGACGAGCGGTTGTTATTGGGCATTGCCTGGCACCTGAATCCCGGATCGACAAGAAAGTATTACGCGTTATACTTTTCTGTCAAGCCAATCCGAAGCAGAGCAGCGCGTGGAAAACGTCCAGAGGAAAGCCTACAACTCCCCCCGTCAGGTCGAGCGGCAGCAGCGCATTCTCGCCACCGCGCGCCGGGAGATCTCCCGCGTTGGCTACGAGGGCCTGACCATGCGCGGCCTGGCCGGCGCTTCCGGAGTGGCCCTGAAGACTCTCTATAACCTCTACTCCAGCAAGGATGAGTTGCTGTTCGCCGCAGTCGGTGATCTGCTTCAGGACCTGCAGGCGCTGCCGGAGGTGGCGGAGACCGAAGCGGGCCTGCCGCGCAGCCTGGCCTATACGCGGGTGCTGGGGGAAACCATTGTGCGCGAGCCGGCCTACGCCGACGCCATGGCCCGGGCCCTGTTCCAGTCACCCCCGGCCAACCGGCTGGTGGACATCCTGCTGCGGGACAGTGTCGCCCTGCTCGCCAGCGGGTTGGCGGAAGCAGACAGCCGGCGAGAACTGGCCGCCGGGACCGATATCTACGCGCTCGCCCGGCGCATGGTGGCCGCCCAGTGGGGCACGGTGCTGCTCTGGCAAAAAGGATTGCTGGTATTGGAAACCGTGCCGGCCGAGCTGCTCGCAGGTCAGGTGGCCCTGCTCCAGAGTGTCTGCCAGCCGGCGCGGCAGCGCTGGCTGGCGGCGTTATAGACGGCCTCAGCGCCCGGCCAGCAGCGCCTTCTGCAGGCTCATGATACGGCGGGTCGCCGCAAACACGGACATGTCCGGCGCCGCCCTGCCCTGTTTGCCCAGCTCATCGAGCTGGGCATAGAACCAGAACTGCACTGCAAAGCCCGCCACCGGGCGCAGCGCCTGGATCTTGCCGAGAAAAGCGAGCCAGCTTGGAAACAGGGAAAGCTGCTTCTCGTAGCGCGCCAGTTCCTCGGCACCGCCCAGCAACCGGGCGGGGGCATCAGTATCCACACACATGGGCCGGCCGATGCCCACCACGTCGGCTGCGCCTGATGCTATCGCCTGTTCCATGGCGTCGCGGCGCCGGAAACCGCCGGTCACCATCAACGGAATGCTGACTTCGGCCTGCATGGCCTGGGCAAAATCCACGAAGTAGGCTTCCCGCGCCACGGTGGATTTGGCCACGTCCTGTTCTTCCACCGCCTCAATGCCTTCCATATCCAGCAGTTTCGGCTGCTCATAGGTACCGCCGGAAATCTCGATCAGATCGACACCGGCCTCCTGCAGCCAGCGCGCCACCTGCAGGCTGTCTTCGAAGGCGAAGCCGCCCTTCTGGAAGTCTGCGCTGTTGAGTTTTACGGCCACCGGGAAGTCGGGGCCGATCGCCGCGCGCACCGCCGTCACCGTTTCCAGCAGCGCCCGGGCGCGGTTTTCCAGGCTGCCGCCGTAGGCATCAGTGCGCAGGTTGCTGCGCGGGCTCAGGAAGGAAGACATCAGGTAGCCGTGGGCGGCGTGCACCTGCACACCGGTGAAGCCCGCCTGCTGGCAGGCAACCGCCGCCACCGCGAAGCGCTGCACCAGATCTTGGATTTCCGCGACGGTGAGCGCCACCGGCTCTCCGAACTGCCCGCCCGGCAGACCTACCTTTACCGCTGACGGCGCCTTGGGATGGGGATTCACCATTTTCTGGGTCTGGCGGCCGCCGTGACTGAGCTGAGCCCAGAACTGGTTGCCGTTGCGGGTCGCAGCGCTCGCCCAGTTCGACAGGGCCACCTGCATCGCCGCATCCGGGGCCCGGTCGATGACCACGTTGCCGGGGCGTTCCAGGTGATCGGCGTCGATCTGGATGTTGCCGGAGAGCAGCAGGCCTGCGCCGCCGTCGGACCAGAGTCCGTAAAGCTGGGCCAGAGCCGGTGTGGGCACTCCTTTCGGGGTGGCGAGGCCTTCGGTCATCGCCGCTTTGGCAAGGCGATTGGGCAGGCTGGTTCCGCAGGGCAGCCCCAGCGGGCTGGAAAGGATGTTGCTCATGGTGGCTCCAGGCTTGCGAACTGCGCCGGAGTATAGCCTCGCCGCTATCCCACCCGCACGCCCTTCCAGAAGGCAACCCGGCCGAGAATCTCCGCAGCGGCGTCCTTGGGTTGCGGGTAGTACCACACCGCGTCGCCATTGATCTCGCCGTTCACCACCACGTTGTAGTAGTGCGCGGTGCCTTTCCAGGGGCAGACGCTGGTGGTGTCGCTGGGGGTGATCAGCGATTTGTCGAGGGCGTCTTCGGGAAAATAGTGGTTGCCTTCAACCACTACCGTATCGTCGGATTCGGCTATCACCGTGTCGTTCCAGATGGCTTTCATAAGCTGACCTTTGAAAGTGAAGGGCTGTGACCTTTGTACGTCCCACTTCCGTACCGGATTTGGGTGATGTGGCGCTTGTCGCAGCGCGGGGTATAGTTGAAGGATGAGCGACCTGCCCCCCCAGACAACGCCACGGGCTCCTGATAAAGAGACGCCGCGGGCTCCTGATACAGAAACGCCGCGGGCGCTGCGCACGCGGATACGCGCAGGCGCATTTACCGGCAATACCTCGGGTTATGCGCCGGGCCATGTGCAGTGCAATATCGTCATCCTGCCCAAGGCCTGGGCCGGGGATTTCCTGCGCTTTTGCCAGCTCAATCCCAAGCCCTGCCCATTGGTCGCCAGCGGCGAGGCCGGCGACCCCAGCCTGCCCACCCTCGGGGATATCGACATTCGCAGCGATGTGCCCAGCTACCGCATCTTTCGGGACGGCGAACTGGCCGAAGAAGTCACTGACATACGGGCCCTGTGGCAGGACGACCTTGTGACCTTCGCCCTGGGCTGCTCCTTCAGCTTCGAGGAGGCCCTGATGGCCGACGGCCTGGAGGTGCGCAACATCGCCGAGGGTGTCAACGTGCCCATGTACCGCAGCAACATCGCCTGCGAGCCGGCGGGCCCGTTCAGCGGCAACATGGTAGTGAGCATGCGACCTTTCCTGGCAGCGGACGCCATCCGCGCGGTGCAGATATGCACACGCTTTCCCTCGGTCCACGGCGCCCCGGTCCACCTCGGCGACCCGGCCCTGATCGGCATCGAGGAACTCGGCGCGCCGGACTACGGCGACGCCGTCACCGTGAAGCAGGATGAACTGCCGGTGTTCTGGGCCTGCGGGGTCACGCCCCAGGTTGCCCTGGAGCAGGCCAGGCCGCCGCTCTGTATCACCCACAGCCCCGGCTGTATGCTGGTTACCGACCTGCCCAACAGCAGGCTGGCTATTCTCTAGACAAGACTCTTAGCGAACAGGACACCTCATGTTTTTGAACTGCGATCTCGGTGAGAGCTTCGGCGCCTGGACCATGGGCCTGGACGCGGAGGTGATGCCCTACATCGACCAGGCCAATGTCGCCACCGGATTCCACGCTGGCGACCCGGTAGTGATGCAGCGCACCCTGAGGATGGCCAAAGACCATGGCGTGACCGTGGGCGCCCACCCGTCCTACCCGGACCTGGGCGGCTTCGGGCGCCGTTCCATGGCCTGTTCGTCGGAAGAAATCATCGCCAGCCTGCACTACCAGGTGGCGGCCATGGACGGCATGGCACGGGTGGCCGGCATTGAGCTGCGCTATGTGAAACCCCACGGCGCCCTGTACAACGACATGATGGCCAAAGACGAAGTGCGTGCGGCCATCATTGAAGCCCTTGCCAGCTACCACCGCCCGCTGGCGCTGATGCTGCAGGCGACGCCACAGGTCGAGCAGCACCGCGCTGAAGCCGAGGCCGCCGGCGTCGAGACCTGGTTCGAAGCCTTTGCCGACCGCTGTTACACCGATGACGGCAAACTGCTGTCGCGGCGCCTGGCAGGCGCGGTCCATACCCGCGACAAGATGCTGGCCCAGGTAAAGCAGCTATGCGCTGAAGGCACGTTGACGACCGTCAGCGGTATCGAGCTGCCCATCGCCGCCGACACGCTCTGTGTGCATGGCGACAATGCCGAAGGTGTGGCCGCTATTCGCGATATTCGCGCCCTGGTCGATCAGGCTGCGGACTAGCACTCCCATGCAGATTCATTTCGCAGGCGAAGATGCCCTGATCGTCTACCTGGGCGAAGAAGCCAGCCCGGAGGTGTCGGGCCGGGTGCAGGCTGCCGCCACGGCGATAGAAGCCGCCCTGGGACCGGCGCTGGTTGACCTGGTGCCTTCCTACGCCTCGGTGCTGGTGATTTACAACATGCTGGAGATAGACCACCTCGCGGCCAGGCATCGCATTCACGCTGCGCTGGATAGTATGGAAGCCGGCACCGCTCGCGAGGGCGCCCTGGTCACGCTGCCAGTGTTCTACGACCCGGAGGTGGGCCCCGACCTGGAAGCTCTGGCGGACAGGGCCGGGCTGGATGTCGAGGAGGTTATTCAAATCCACCTGGATACCGAGTACCGGGTGTACGCCATCGGCTTTGCTCCGGGGTTTGCCTACCTTGGCCAGGTGGACGGCCGCATCGCCGCCCCGCGCCTCACCACGCCAAGGCAATCGGTGCCGCGCGGCGCCGTGGCGATCGCCGACCGGCAGACCGCGGTGTACCCCGCACCCTCCCCCGGCGGCTGGAACCTGATCGGTCGCTGCCCGCAGCGTATGTTTGACCCCGAGGCGTCGCCCACCATGCCAGTGAACGTCGGCGACCGGGTGCAGTTCGAAGCCATCGATCGCCAGGCCTTCCTCGATCTGGGAGGCGAACTGTGAGCGGCTTCGGCATCGTCAACCCGGGCATGCTGAGCCTGCTCCAGGACGGCGGCCGCTACGGCCAACACCGGATTGGCCTGACCACCGGCGGACCGCTGGACCGCTTCGCCATGAGCTGGGCCAACCGCCTGGTGCACAACGCCCCGGATATCACGGCCATTGAGGCGAGCTTTGGCGGTCTCAAGCTGGAATCCCACATCAACACCCTGGTAGCGGTAACCGGCGGTGACCAGGCGCTAAGCATCAACGGCGTGGAAAAAGCCATCTGGCGCAGCCATGTGGTCGAAGCGGGTGACATCATCGAACTGGGCTTTGCCAAACAATTCTGCCGCAGCTATCTCGCCGTGCACGGTGGCTTTCAGGTGAAGCCGGATTTTGGCAGCACAGCCACCGTGGTACGGGAAGGTATCGGCGGCCTCTCCGGGGGCAAACTGGACAGCAGCGACCACCTGCCGGCACGGGGCACCACTGAGCGCCAGTGCCTGCAACTGAATGACCCCAACCGCACCCCCTACCAGACCGAAGTAGCGGTGCGGGTACTGCCCGGCTACCAGGCGCAGCATTTCCCGCGCCTGGAGCAGCGGCGCTTCTTTTCTGGCGCCTACACCGTTACCGAGCGCGCCGACCGCATGGGTTACCGCCTGGAGGGGCCGGCCATTGCCTGCGACATCAAAGGCATTCTTTCCGAGGGTATCTGCATGGGCGCCATCCAGATTCCCGCCGACGGCCAGCCCATCGTGCTGTTACAGGACCGCCAGACCATCGGCGGCTACCCCAAGATAGGCTCCGCGCTGTCACTGGATACCGGTAGACTGGCCCAGCTTATGCCCGGCGCCACGGTGCGCTTTGAGCCTGTGACACCCCACGCCGCTGACAACCTGTTCCATATGGCCCACAGCATGCACCAACGTATGACCCTGGACCCCGTAAATGACTGATTCCGCCGCAGACAAGGAGATGGCAATGAGTGTTGCTATCGAGAACCTGCTGGTAGAGCGGAATCACCGCGGTATGGCGACCGTGCAGGCGGTATTGGAACCCGGCTACTTTCTACGCGCGGCGCGGGCCCTGCGGGATATCAGCGGCACAGTGCTGATCGGCACCGGCTTCCCGGTGGACGACACCTACGAAACCGACGGGCCGGTGGGCGCGCTGGCCCTGTATGACACTCTGGAATACCTCGGCGCGCAACCGATGTTGGTGTGCGGCACCCCCCTGTCCGCAACGCTGGCCGAAGACTACCGGGTACACGATATCGCGGTAGGCAACAGCGCCGGCCGCGTCACCGACCAGGGCATTGAGCCGGTACGCCTGCGTGGCGGCCGCCGCACCGGTGACCCGGAAATCAGTACCCTGGATGCCCTGGTGAGCATGGTTCCCAGTGCCGTAATAAGCATCGAGCGCCCGGGGCTGACCGCCGAGGGCCGTTACTACAATATGCGCGGCGAGGACATTACCGAGCGCTGCGCCTGCTTTGACTACTTTGTGGAACTGGCGGGCTGCCCCACGATTGCCATCGGCGACGGCGGCAACGAGATCGGCATGGGTAACGCGCAGGAGGCCATCAAGGCACTGGAGCTGGAACCGTCCACGACTCGCTGCGACGAACTGCTGGTGGCCGACGTATCCAACTGGGGCGCCTACGGCTTGATCGCCCTGCTCGGCTACTGGCGTGGTGAGGACCTGCTGGCGCGCATTTCGCCGGCCGCCCTGCTGGCATACCTGAGTGAACGTGGCAGCGTGGACGGCGTGACCCGGGAGCCCACAGCTACCGAGGATGGTTTCGAAGTGGAAATCGGCGAAACTATCCTCAACTCCCTGCGAGAGATAACCGGCTTTGGAGAAGCAGCATGACTATCGCATACCTCAACGGTGACTTCCTGCCGCTGGAACAGGCGCGGATCAGCCCACTGGACCGGGGCTTCCTGTTCGGCGACGGTATCTACGAGGTGGTGCCCTCCTACGGCGGACGCATGGTGGGTTTCGGCCCGCATATGGAGCGTATGAGAAACGGCCTGGCAGCCATCAACATCAAGCTCAACTGGGACGAAGAGCAGTGGCACAAGGTGTGCGACGAGTTGATCGAGAAGAACGGCGGCGGCGATCTGGGAATCTACCTGCACGTAAGCCGCGGTGCCGACAGCAACCGCAACCACGCCTACCCGCAGGGCATTGAACCCACCGTATTTGGCTACACCTTCGACATTCCGCCGGCGCCGGTGGCAGACCGCGGCACCACCAGGACCTTTGCGGTGACCACCACCCAGGACCTGCGCTGGAAGCGCTGCAATATCAAGTCCACGGCGCTGCTCGGCAACGTTATGCACTACAACCAGGGCAACGGCAGCGACGAGACCATCCTCTACAATGCCGATGGCGAAATTACCGAGGCCGCCGCCTGCAACGTGTTTATCGTCAAAGACGGCGTGGTGGCGACCCCGGACACCGATCACCAGATACTGCCCGGCATCACCCGCCTGCTGCTGGTGGAAATCCTGCGGGCCGACGGCAGCATTCCCGTTGAGGAACGCGTGGTTACCCTGGATGAACTGCGCCATGCGGACGAGGTGTGGCTGACCTCTTCCACCAAGGAGGTGGGCCCGGTGGTAATGATCGATGGCGCCCCGGTGGGCAACGGCGAACCCGGCGATGTGTGGGAGCGCGCCCAGGCCCTGTTCTCGGAATACAAATACGACTACTGATGGCGCGCCCCACCCAGGCCATCGTCGACCTCGAAGCCCTGCGCCACAACTGCCGGCTGGCACGCTCGCTGTGCGGCGATGGCAGACTGATGGCGGTGGTGAAAGCCAACGCCTATGGCCACGGTGCCATCCCCGCGGCGAAAGCCCTGGAGCCGCTGGTGTCTGCCTTTGCGGTGGCGTGTATCGAGGAGGCGGAGGATCTGCGCAATGCCGGCATTACCCGCCCCATCCTGCTGATGGAGGGCATCTTCCAGGTCGAAGAGCTGGAAATTGCCGCCCAGCGCGATTTTTGGGTGATGTTGCAGAACCACCAGCAGTTGGATGATCTCGATGCCGCGGCTCTGTCGCGGCCAATCACCTGCTGGCTCAAGCTCGACAGCGGCATGCGTCGGCTGGGTTTTTCCCTGGAGGAGTCCGCCGATCTGCTGCAGCGACTGCGCGCCAGTCGCAATGTCTCCGACGACGTGGTGATGGCTACCCACCTCGCCCGGGCAGATGAGCTGGACAACGATTTTACCGCGCGGCAGATCAGCGCTTTTCGCGAACATACGTCCGCCCTGGGCGCCCCCTGTAGCATGGCCAATTCCCCGGGCCTGCTGGGCTGGCCGGATTCCCGGGATGCCTGGAACCGGGCCGGTGTCATGCTCTACGGCCAGTCACCGTTCCCGGGACCACACCCGCAGGCAGACCAGTTGAAACCGGTCATGACCCTGCAATCGAAAGTCATCGCCCTGCGCGACGTGGCCGCCGGCGAGTCGGTAGGCTACGGCGGCGCCTGGACTGCACGCCGCGGCAGCCGTATCGCCACCATCCCCGTCGGTTACGGCGACGGCTACCCACGCAACGCCGGCAACGGCACGCCGGTGGTGGTGGGAGGCCAGCGCGTGCCGCTGGTGGGAAGGGTCTCCATGGACATGATCACCGTGGACGTGACCGACCTGCCGGCGATCTCAGTGGGCGAACCGGTGGAACTGTGGGGCGACACTGTCACCGCCAACGAGGTAGCTTCCCACGCGGACAGTATCGGCTATGAAGTCATGACACGCATGCTGCCGCGGGTGCCGCGCCGATATCTTGGTCAGTAAGGCCTGGCCGGTAGCTGCCATCAACAACTCTTAACGTGACCTCGCGCTGCGGCGATTGCTAACATCGGGGTCCCCATTGTCATGAGCCACCCGTGAAACGCCCGCTACGAATACTCAGCCTGCTGATCATTGCCCTGGTGCTATTGCGGGGCTCGGAGTATGTCCTGGAGCAGGCGCTCAACCGCGAGCTGCCCACGCTGCTGACTGAGGAACTCGGTATTCCGGTGCGCATCGCACCACTGCGCGCTGACATCATCACCCTGACCGCAAAAACCGCCCGCTTCGAGATGGGCGAGCCCGGTCGCCTGGCCATTGATGCCGGTGATGTCTGGGTCAGCCTCAACTGGTCGGACCTGCTGAGCGGGGAAATCCGCCTGGTGAGCGGCGCCGGTGAGGAGCTGATGCTCGATATCTCCGCATGGCCAAAAAGTGATGGCCCGCCGAAGAAAGACTACGCCAACCTCGAGCAATGGCTGCCCGGCATGCTGGACGTGGGTGAACTGCGCTACCGTCGCGAAGACGGCAGTGAACTGCATTTCCACAATGCTCGCTGGCGCCGCGCCGGCGACGACAATGCCAGCCTCGCGTGGCAGAGCCGCTTTCCCACCGGACGTATCGATATCGATATCGACCTGGCCTCCCTGGAGGACTTCCTGTGGCTGCGGGCCTTCCAGGCCTCTATCACCCTGGCGGCCGACCAGGAGCAGTTGCCGGTGTCGGAGCTGGGCCTGTCTATCACACCGGCAGCGGACGCCGGCTACCAGATGGAGCTCGATGGCGAGCTGGCCGGTATGCCAGTTGAACTCAAAGCCGGCGCCTCGGAAGCCTGGGCACTCCCCGGTGTCTCCTCAACCCGGGTTGATTTCATAAACGTTCGCGACCTGGGCGCGCTGGTCAGGCTGTTGGTATCCGACGGCAAGGAAGACGCCTACCAGGGCGAACTCTCCCGGAGCGTACCCGTCATCGACCTGCCGCGCCACGACGGCGAGCTGGATATTGGTGAACTGCGCTTCGGCAAAGAGAAGCTCCACGACGTGGGCTTCAGCATGACCACCAGTGGCAGCTACCTGGCCTTCACGCGCATCGCCGCCTCCGGGCCCTATGCGCACCTGGTGGCCAGTGCGGCGATCGCCACGGTGGAAGACGGCTGGCAGGTAGCCCTGGGCGGCGACATGATTGCCAACACACCTGACAAGGGCATCATGGCGCGTTACGTGGACTCGCAGTGGCTGGCCAAGCGCGGGCGCACCCGCCTCAAGACCCACGGCAACAACTGGGCACAACTGCTCGACGAGCTGGAAGGCACCATGGACCTGGCGGGTGTGCACCGCGGCAGCGTGGAAACCCCGGTTTCCTTGCATGCGGATGTGGACGGCTCACCCGACCGCTTTGCGCTGGAGAACGTGGTGTTGCAGTTGGGCGAGTCGACAATATCCGGCGAAGTAGCGTTTTCCAGCGTCGACGACCTGTACCTGCGTTTCAGCGCCGCGGGGTCTCGCCTGGACCTGCGCTTCCTGGCCACCGAAGACTCCGCCATGCAGGATCCCGGGGTGGCTGTGCCTACCTTCCTGTCGTGGCTGCCCCAGTACAACATAGACGCCGACCTGGATTTTGATGCGGTGGTGCTGCCGGCCTTCGAACTCACCAACCCGAAGGCGAGGATTAAGCGCGGCGTAGAAGCCGGGGAGTTTGTGCTGGCGGCAACCGGCCCCTCTGCAGGCCAGCTCGAGGTAGAGTTTAACTACCGGGTACTCGATTCCGGCATTGCCGACACAACGCTGGATTTCCGCCTCGACAAGGTTTACGTATCCGAGTTTTTTGGCCTCGGCAGCGGTGCACTCGGTAGTCGCACCAGCGGACTGCTGTCGCTGGCGGCGCAGGGCAGCTCCATCCGCGAAGTGCTCAAGCGCGGCCGCGGCGACGCCAGGCTGCAAATCGAGATACGTGAGGACGGCGACTGGTCGCGCTCGGCGAGTCCCGGAGAGATGGTGACCTTCAACGGCAAGCCGTCACTGGCCGTCGAGGACAGTGCGGTGGTGGGCGTGGTACTGGAGGATATCGACATCGATGCCCTGCAGCAGGACATTACAGGCACCTTCTCCATCATCGTCACCCGCGAACCGGCGATGGTGGCGGACCTGACGTCCGAGCGCCTCAATATCGACCGCATCATGGACTTTATCCCCGAATCCCCCGATGCCGCCGATGATTCCGACACGCTGGCGCTGTTGCGAGATGCCGTGCCTGGCCGCATCAGCCTCTCCGTTGCAGACCTGGTCTGGCTGGACCGCGAATTCAAGCAGGTCGAGGTGGCGCTGAGCTCCAGGCCACTCTACTTCGCCATGGACAAGCTGTCATTTGCGCACAAGAGCGCCAGGCTGGACGGCGGCATTTCGCTGAACTGGAAAGACCAGCAAACCGCGGCATTGAATGCCGATATGCGCATCGAGCAGTTGCGGCTGCCGGAGTTTTTCGGTCTTGAGGAACAGCGCCTGCGCGACCAGCTCAGCGCGCCGCTGGAGGGTGAACTGAAACTGATCAGCGCCGGCGACAGCCTCGCTGCCCTGGCCGCGGGCCTGAACGGCCAGCTATTACTGGAGACCACGGACCCCAACGAACCCTCCCCCGACCGCCTTGATATCACTTTCGAGCAGCTCGCGGACGGCAGCCGCGTGACGTTCCGTGAGCTCAAGTTCGTGGGCAGCGATGTCCAGGGCCAGTTGCGCGTTACCACGGGCACACCCCGGCGTTTCGAACTGGAGCTGGACGGCGGCACTCTCGACCTGACGCCCTGGGAACTGGCGGACACAGCCGGCGAAGAAGCCGCTGACAACGACGACACCGGCCCGGTGCGGCAGACCGCCCAGGTGGCACGCAATGTGGTGGGCTTTGCCGGCAGCCTGTTCGGCGGCAGCGAGCGGGCCACCAAACCCGGGGAACGCATCTTCAGCAGTGAACCCCTGGAGCTTCAGGCGCTGACCGACAACGATGTGCGGGTAAAGGGTCGACTGGGACGCATCTACAGCGGACCGATCGTAGCCGAGGATTTCGAAGTAGATGCGAGAATGGCCGGCGGCAAACTGGCGGTCAGCGTCAACGCCGCCGAGGCCAATGGCGGGCCGCTGACGGGAAACTTCAGTTTTGACAACACGGTCACGCCGCCGGCCGTGTCGCTGGAACTCCAGGGAGTAAACGTTCATCGCCGGCCGGAACAGGGAAGCTACCCTAGCTCCATGCACGCCGTGATGAGCAGCACCGGCGGCAGCGAGGCCGAAATCGCCGCCAACCTCAATGGGCAGGCCTACCTGGAACTGGGCCGCGGGCCGATGGACTATCGTGGCGTGAACTTTCTCACCGCCGACATGGCCAGCAATGTGTTCAATGTGCTGATCCCCAACGCCAAGGAACGCACCCCCGAGGTGCGCTGTGGCGCCTCACTGATGGAATTCAGCAATGGTATCGGCGTTACGCCCTATGGCTACGCGGTACAAACCCGCTCTGCGAACCTGCTGGGGGGCATGGAAATCGACCTGGTAGAGGAACAGATGCGCGTGCGCTTCCAGTCGCGCTCCCGCAAGGGCGTGGGTATCTCGATTGGCAACGCGTTCTCCAGCACCGTCGAACTGGCAGGCCCGCTAAACGACCCCAGCATCGTCCCCAATACCCCAGGCCTGCTGGTCCGCGGCTGGGCCGCCTTCATGACCGCCGGCCTGTCGGTGCTGGGCGAGAGCGTGATGAACCGTATGCTCGCCAGCGAAGACCCCTGCGGCTCACTGAAAAAGGAAATGCGCAAAAAACTCTGCGGCGGCGAACAGGCTCTCTCCAACTCTCCCCTCGCCTGCCCCACAACCGGGATTGCCGCACACGAAGGCTAAAACTGTTTCGGCAGGTTTTCAGAAAGCACAAAACACCCGTCAAGTGACGATTCCCAGGCCATGACCACCCAGCGCCGTTGCCATCCCCGGCTACCTGTTGTTTCCGCGTAGGCGGGAATGGCGGACACAATGCTCCGAAGGAAAAAGCACCAGAACGCTCTGGCGCCTCACAGGCTCCTCGAAGACGTGATCGCTAGCGGCCCTGAAAAAGCAAGGCGGTGACGTAGCGCCTCACACCCCCTTAGAGACGCGACCTATAGCGGTCTTGAAAAAGCAAAGCGGTGAAGTAGCGCCTCCCACCTGCCTTAGAGACGCGACCTATGGCGGTCTTATAAATAGTACGCGCGAAGGATACGAATCAGGTACACCAGGGTAATCGCGGTAAACACCAGGGACGAGCCGATACCAAAGGAAAAACCTCCCAATGCGAACACGCCGACGCTGAGGATCGCCCACCACTTGATCATGCCCTGGATGTCCGGACCGGACACCTGGCGGGGGATATAGGCGAACTCCTTACCGGTGAGTGGAGCACCGCAGGTGTAGCACTTGGGCACACTGGAGGGTACAGGCCCTTCGCATTGCACGCAGGACAGCACCTTAACAGCCTGCTGCTCGGTGGACTGCGGCCCCTGGGTGGCTGGCTGTTGATCCTGGTCCATAGACACCCCTTCTCAGGCGGCCTGCTGCAGCCGCGTGCCCAGTTGCTCGATGAGCACGGTTTCATCGTCCAGAATGCTACGCAGGCGACCGCTCACGTCTTGCCAAGCGGCCTCGTTGCCAGGCGACGCTGCCAGTTGCCGCAGGGCCGGCGACAGTGCGTTCCAGCGTTCGGCCGCGCGCACGGCCAGGGCCACATCATCCGCCGACACCAACGCGCTATCGCGCTCCCGCGCCCAGGCCAGGAACACCGCGAAGTGATTGCGGAAAAAGCCACCGCCGGTGCCAAATTTGACGATGGCGTTATCCAGGTACACCAGCCGTTCGGCCGCGTCCTCCAGGCCCGGCCAGCCGTCCAACGCATCGCACAGTGCGGCCAGCCCCGCCAGGCCTGTTTCGCAGCGCCCCTGCTGGCCCGCTGCCGCCGCCATCAGCTCACGCTGGGAGGTATCCGCGCCCTGCATGCGCTCCACGGTCATCCGCAGGGCGCGGGCAGCCGCTTCGGTAAGGCTGTGCCGCACCTCTCCGGACTGGAACTTGCCCCACAGGTTGTAGGTGGAAATGCCCACCGGCGGATTGCGACTCTGGACCAGGGCCTGCATGGAGCATGTCTCCGGGTAGTCGTTGATACGGTCGGCGATGTAGACCTCGCCCGCTTCCTCGTCGAAGCCCAGCAGCACGAAGCGATGGGCGGGGAAATGTACCGTGTACTCCCGGTAGTCCAGGTAGAAGATGTCCCCGGACAGCATGGTCGGCCGACCGGCGAGAATCTCCGCCTTTACGTCCTCCCAGGCCTTGTCATTGTCCGGCTCCATCTGTTCGCTATAGTCGATACCCAGGGTGCGGGCAATATCGGCTTCCATGGTCGAGCCACGCCCGAAGGCCATGAACGGCGGCGCGGCGTCCGGGTATTCGAAGTAAACGGCATCGAGACCCGCCCCCAGGCCGAACACAACGCCTTCGGGCAGGTCCAGGCCACAGTAGTGATAGATCAGGTTGCGCATGCTGCCGCTGCCACAGTGGCCGGCGGGTACGATCCTGAAATCATCGATCATCGCGCGCATATTCGCCGCATGTTCCTCACTGTCGACGGCCACAGCATACACCGGACGGCGCGGCAGCCGTAAATCCGGCGACGGAGAGCCACACGTATAGTGTTTGTACAAACACGGCACAATTTCATGCTCTATAAGAACGCCGCCCTGCATTTTGGCTTCGCAGCACTTGTTTTCTCACTATGGCTGGCCACGGATAGCTGGTACACCACTACCGGCGAGGCTCTGGCCAGCGGCCTGTCCATCGGGCTGGCGGCGCTGGTGGGTATCACCTGGGCAACCGTCATCCACGAGTGGCTGCACCTGGCCGGCGCGCGCCTGGCGGGTGCCCAGGTGACTGCCGCGGAACGCTACACCCTGCTGGTCTATGACTACGACTTTGCCAGCAATAGCCTCGGACAGTTCAATGTGATGAGCGTGGCAGGCCAGCTCGGTAGTTGGATAGCGGTGTTCCTTCTCGCCTGGCTGGTACCCGCCGACAATCCGGGGCGTGCCATGCTGGCCGCCGGCGCCATCGGCTCGGCGATCTTTGCCGCCGG
This sequence comes from Halieaceae bacterium, assembly GCA_028280635.1. Lineage (GTDB taxonomy): Bacteria > Pseudomonadota > Gammaproteobacteria > Pseudomonadales > Halieaceae > JANQIO01. The sequence goes on from JANQLM010000127.1 coordinate 49,348, forward strand.
TGTGGAATTGCCGCCGTTGCTGCGCGCGCAGCGCAGCGGCGACCCGTTCACAGAGCTGTCCAAAATTACGCCGACAGTACTGGGCGCGAGCGCTGTTGCCGCTGTTGCTTTTGCCTACATCGCCTGGAAGCTACGCTGCGCCTGACCCAGACCAGCGCGGCGAGGGGACAGCCGCGGGGCTTTGCTTTACCATAGGGTTTTTGTCGATGACTGAGCCGAATCAGCACCTCACCCATGCAGCAGGCCGTCTCCACGGACCCGATACCCCGCCCCACCGAACAGGACATTCCTGACGGCGCCATACTCGCCGCCATCGATCTGGGCTCCAACAGCTTTCACCTGATCGTCGCGCGGGTCGAGCACAACGAGGTGCGACCGGTGGAAACCCTGGCCGAAAAGGTCCAGCTGGGCGCCGGCCTCAAGGATGGGGTACTGGACAAAGCTGCCATACGCCGCGGTATCGACTGCCTGTCGCGCTTCAAGCAGGTGCTGGACAGCGTTTCCCCCTACCGCACCCGCATCGTCGGCACCAATGCCCTGCGCCAGGCCCGCAATCGCCGGGACTTCACCAGCGCCGCCGAAGCCTTGCTGGGCGTACCCATCGACGTGATTTACGGGCGCGAGGAAGCGCGCCTGGTGTACCTGGGAGTCGCGCACACGCTGGCGGACGACGAGCATTCCCGGTTGGTAGTGGATATCGGTGGCGGCAGTACCGAGTTTATCGTCGGCCAGCGCTTCGAACCCCAGAAGCTGGAAAGCCTGCAGATGGGCTGCGTGTCCTATACCCGCCAGTTTTTTAAACGCGGCCGTATTACCAGCAAGCGCTATCGCCGGGCCTATGATGCCGCCCGCCTCGAGGTATCCCATATCCGCCACCGCTTTGCGGCCTCCCAGTGGGAGGATTGTGTCGGCTCCTCGGGCACCCTGCAGGCTATCGAGGCCATCATCCAGAATTTCGGCTGGAGTGAGGGGGGCATCAACCGCAGCGGCCTGGCCTGCCTGGAAAAAGCCCTGTTGACCTTTGACCATATCGACAAGATTGAAATCGAAGGCCTGTCGGATACCCGCCGCAACGTGATCCTGGCCGGGGTGGCCATCACCGCAGGTATCTTTGATGAACTTGGCATCAAACTCATGCGCCCCAGCCGCGGCGCCCTGCGTGAGGGGGTCATCTACGACCTGCTGGGCAGGCTGTCTCACGAGGATGTGCGGGAACGCACTATCAATGCGCTGATGCAGCGCTACAGCGCTGACGCCCAGATCGCTGAAACCGTGGCAGAGCGCGCCGACAACCTGTTCGACGCGGTGGCTGGGCCCTGGGAACTGGACGACAGCGACCGCGACCTGCTGCGCTGGGCAGCGCGCACCCACGAAATCGGCATGGCCATCTCACACAAGCACTACAACCGTCACGGCGCCTACCTGCTGCGCAACGCCGATCTGCCGGGCTTCTCCCAGGATGAACAGGAAACCCTGGCCCTGCTGGTGTGGTGCCATCGGCGCAAGCTGCCGATGGAAGACCTGCAGGACATGCCGGCCAGCGACCTGCAGCGGGTCAGCCGGCTGGTGGTCATCCTGCGGCTGGCCTGTGCCTTCAAATACGTGGAACAGCTCGAAGAACTGCCCAAGGTGCGCATCAGCGCCAAGGTGCGCGGCCTCAGGCTGCAATTCCCCGGGGACTGGCTGCAGCAGCACCCGCTGACCAGCCATGAGTTGCGGGAAGAAAAGGCGCAGCTCCGCAAACTCGGGCTGCGCCTGGCGATCCGCTAGTTCAACACCTTGTAGCCGCGCCCGCGCATGCAGCGCTTGACCACCTGGGACTTCTCCTGGTCGCCGCGTATGGCGGATTTTGCGCCACCGGCCACGGCACCGACGCCGGCAAACTCACCGATGCTCTCACCGAGAATTGCGCCAGTGGCAGCGCCCACCGCACCGCCGGCGGCAGCGCCCTTGGCCACCCCCTGCTCAATGCGCACCTGGTCGGCATACCCCTCGCAATCGGCCAGGTCCTCGTGATAACGGCTCATGTTGACGCCCTTGGTGTCTACAATAGGGCCTGGCGCCGAGGAACAGGCCGCCAGCGCGCCCACCAGGGCGGCGAGCAGCAGGCGATGCAGGGAAGAACTGGACATATTCATAGGGCTCTCCTTGTGGTTTTCTCCATGGCTATACTTTGTAAACGTCTTACCTCTAAAACGGTATACACAGGAAAAAAATTCCATTTGCAGGAAAAAAAACTATGAGTGTCCTTCGCACCCCCGACGAGCAGTTCCAGTCATTGCCCGACTACGATTTTGCGCCCCACTACTACACCATCGACGACCCCGGGCTCGGCGAGCTGCGCCTGCACTACCTTGACGAGGGCCCCCGGGACGGCCCGGTGGTGCTGTGCATGCACGGGGAGCCGAGCTGGTGCTACCTGTACCGGAAGATGATCCCGGTATTTGTGGCCGCGGGCATGCGCGTGCTGGCACCCGACCTGATCGGCTTCGGCCGCTCCGACAAACCCAGCAATCGCGAGGACTACAGCTACCAGTCCCATATGGACTGGATCACCGACTGGTTCCTGGGCATGAACGTCAGCGATGTGACCTTTGTTGGCCAGGACTGGGGCGGCCTGCTGGGCCTCAGGCTGTTGGCGGAGAATCCCGACCATTTTGCGCGCTTCTCCATTGGCAATACCATGCTGCCCACCGGCGACATGCCCGCCAACGACGCCTTCATGGCCTGGAGACAGTTCAGCCAGGAGGATCCGGTGTTTGATATTGGCTTCATCTGCAACGAACTGGGCAACGGCGACCTGACCGAGGCGGAAATAGACGCCTACCGCGCCCCCTTCCCCGGCGATGAATACAAGGCCGGCGCCCGCCAGTTCCCCACCCTGGTGCCCATTTCCACGGATGATCCCGCGCGGGAGCCCAACCTGGCGGCCTGGAAAGTGCTGGAGGCCTGGGAAAAACCGGCGCTGATGTGCTTCTCGGACGGCGACCCAATCCTCGGTGAGGCCTATAAGATTTTCCTGGAACGGGTGCCCGGCACCGCCGGCCAGCCCCATGTGACCTTGCACGGTGGTCACTTCGTGCAGAATACTGATGGCCCGCGCTGGGCCCAGACCGTGGTTGACTGGATCAACGCCTGAGCCAAGCCGCTAACACCGCAATAATCCCGCAGGAATAAGGAACGCCCCATGCCGAACAGACCAACCACCATCCAGGACTGCATGCGCAAGAACCCGCTGACGATCAACCAGGGCGCCAACATCCTACAGGCCGTGGAGATGATCGTGGAGTACAAGCTCACCGGCCTCACGGTAACCGATGATGCCGGCTGCGTGGTGGGTATTCTTTCGGAAATCGAGTGCCTGGAGGCCATCCTCGACAGCATCTACAACGACGGCGACGCCGAGCATTACCTGGTCAAGGAAGTCATGCAAACCAACGTCAATTCCTGCACCCCCGCCGACGGTATCGTGGAGGTCGCCCAGGACATGCTCAAAACTCGCCAGCGTCGCCGCCCTGTGATCACCGACGGCCGACTGGTGGGCCAGGTCAGCAGCAGCAACGTGCTGTGGGCCCTGATGGAGTATTCGCGCCGTAAAACCCAGCAGGGCTGAGCGCGATATGCGGCTTTTCCACCCCTGGCTGGCGCTGGCCCTGGCGACGGCGCTGGCCGCCTGCTCCGAGTCAACGCCGCCCGACACCACCGCCCCACCGGCGATGCCGATGGACGCGGAGACCCTGCGCCAGCAGACCCGCGCGAGCAATGTCGAGATCATCCGCGACGACTACGGGGTAGCACATATCTACGGCCAGTCCGATGCGGACGCCGTCTTCGGCCTGCTGTACGCCCAGGCAGAGGACGATTTCCCGCGGGTGGAGCGTAACTACATCTGGGCCCTGGGCCGGCTCGCCGAGGTGGAGGGCGAACAGGCCCTGTTCAGTGACCTGCGAGCACGCCTGTACATGACGGAAATCGAGGCACGCCAGGCCTATGCCAGCGCGCCTGACTGGCTCAAAACACTCTGCATTGCCTTTGCCGACGGCCTCAACTACTACCTCCGCACCCACTCCGAGGTGAAGCCCAGCCTGCTCACGCGCTTTGAGCCCTGGATGCCCATGTACTTTTTTGAGGGCTCCATCGGCGGTGATATCGAGCAGATTCCG
>JANQLM010000129.1 GCA_028280635.1 Halieaceae bacterium
GGTTGAAACCGAACTGGGCGAAGTCCGTGACACAGTAGCCCGTATCGACGGCGAGCTGCGCGAGGCCGAGGGCCTGCGCGCCCAGATTGAGCAGCGCAGTGCCACCGTGCGCAGCCAGTTGGAGCAGAAGCGCCTGGAGAACCAGACCCTGCAGGTGCAACGCGAGACCCTGGAGCAGGCCCTGGCGGAAACCGATCAAAAAGCCGAAACCGTGCTGGAGACCCTGCCGGAGGAAGCCGAGGAAGCCGAGTGGCAGCGGCGCCTGGAGCAGGTGGGCAACCGCATCGCCCGGCTGGGTCCGATCAACCTGGCAGCCATCGACGAGTACAGCCAGCAGTCCGAGCGCAAGAACTACTTGGATGCCCAGAACGAGGACCTGGAGCAGGCTCTGCAGACCCTGGAATCGGCGATTCGCAAGATCGACAAGGAAACCCGCAACCGCTTCCGCGAGACCTTCGACCAGGTCAACGCCAGCCTCCAGGAGCTGTTCCCGCGGGTGTTCGGTGGCGGCTCCGCCTACCTGGAGATGACCGGCGAGGACCTGCTCGACACCGGCATCACCATCATGGCCCGGCCTCCCGGCAAGAAGAATGCCACCATTCACCTGCTGTCCGGTGGTGAAAAGGCGTTGACCGCCATCGCCCTGGTGTTTTCCATCTTCCGCCTCAACCCGGCGCCGTTCTGTATGCTGGACGAGGTGGACGCGCCGCTGGATGATGCCAATACCGGCCGCTACGCGCGCATGGTCAAGGAGATGTCTGATACCGTGCAGTTCATCTTCATCACGCACAACAAGATCACCATGGAAATGGCCGATCACCTCATGGGCGTGACCATGCAGGAGCCAGGTGTGTCGCGCCTGGTGACCGTGGACGTAGACGAGGCTGCAGAGCTGGCTGCATCGTAAGGGGAGACGTTGGCGGCAGCAGAGCGCCCGGTGGGCACCCGGAAGAAGTCTGGTAAATGACCGACCGGGGCGGAAACACATGAGTACGGGGTGAGCGAAAGGTAGACTGGGGGACATGGATATAAGCGTGCGCGACTGGATGATTATCATCGGGGTACTGCTGATTGTGGCGGTACTGCTGGATGGCTACCGGCGCATGCGCGACCCCAGACGCATCCGGGTCTCCCTGACCCGGGTACCCGACGGCCCCGATGACGATGTCAGCATGAGCCGCGAGTTGCCCAACGGCGGCGCGCGGGTGAAGGCGCGCGCCTCAGAGGGGGACGGTGCCCCTGAAGATGAACCGGCTGCCCCGGGTTCAGGTGATGTTGATGTGGGTGCCGCGCCCGCTGACACCGCCGTCGCGCCCCCGCCGGGTGAGCCGCCGCTGCTGACGGAGCCGGCCCCGCCGGATCCGCTATTTGATCCCTTGCCCGACCGCGCCGCTGCGTCCAGCGACGAGATGGCGCCCATATCGGCGGGTGACGATCGCTCCGCCGGCGAAAACCTCGATCTGCTGGACGGCATCAGCGCCGATGATGAGGCCCCGGCCACGACGGCGGATGGCCCCGGCGAGGTGTTGATGCTGCATGTGGTGTCTCGCGATGAGGCCGGCTTTGGCGGTGACGATATCCTGCAGGTGCTGCTGGCCTACAACCTGCGTTTTGGCGATATGGATTTCTTCCATTGCCACGAGGAATCTGCCGGCCGCGGGGCGGTTCAGTTCAGCGTGGCCAATATGCTCAAACCGGGTGTGTTTGATATCGACAGGATGTCTGATTTCTCCACCACCGGCCTGATCTTTTTCCTGACCCTGCCCGGCCCGCGGGACATGATGGCCGCCTTCGAGAAGATGCTGGTAACCGCCCGTGGCGTGGCCGAGAACCTCGGCGGCGACGTGCTGGATGAGAGCCGTAGCGCCACCACGCGCCAGACGCTGGAGCACATGCGCCAGCGCATCCGCGACCTCGAACGCAAACTGTTGGCCCAGGCAGGGCGCTAGATAACATGAGCGCGTCCGCGTCATCTGCAGCCGCCGATGAGATAGCGTCCCTGCGCGCCCAGCTCCGCGAACACAACTACCGCTACTACGTGCTCGATGAACCCAGCATTCCCGACGCCACCTACGATCGGCTGATGCGCGAGCTGCAGGCCCTGGAAGAGGCCCACCCGGAGCTGGTCACCGAGGACTCGCCCTCACAGCGGGTGGGCGCCGAGCCCCTCACTGAATTCAGGCAGGTGCGGCACGAGATGCCGATGCTGTCCCTGGACAACGCCTTCAACGCCGAGGAAATGCTGGAGTTTGATCGCCGGCTCAAGCAACGCCTGGGCCGCGAGGAAGATCTCGAGTACGCCTGTGAACCCAAGTTGGATGGCATCGCAGTCAGCCTGCTGTACCGCGACGGGGTGCTGGAGCGGGGCGCCACGCGCGGCGACGGCCGCACCGGCGAGGATATCACCCACAATATCCGCACGGTGCAGTCTATCCCCTTGAGCCTTCTGGGCGACGATTACCCGCCGCTGCTGGAGGTGCGCGGCGAGGTCTACCTGCCGCGGCACGGTTTTGAGGCCATGAACGACCAGGCCCGGGCAGAGGGTAGCAAGCTGTTCGTCAATCCCCGCAACGCTGCCGCCGGCACCCTGCGCCAGCTCGACCCCAGGATCGCCGCCAGTCGCCCGCTGGAAATGTGCTGCTACAGCGTTGGCGTGGTGGAAGGTGCGGGTGAACACTGGCCGGGCCTGCAATCCGAGATTCTGGCCCAGCTACAGCGCTGGGGTCTGCGTATCAACAACGACTCCGACGTGGTGCAGGGCGTGGCAGGTTGCGACGCCTACTACCAGCGCCTGGCAGAGAAGCGCGACGGCCTGGCCTATGACATCGACGGTATCGTCTTCAAGGTGAATGATATCGCCCTGCAGGAAGAGTTGGGCTTCGTGTCCCGGGCGCCGCGCTGGGCGATTGCCCGCAAGTTCCCGGCCCAGGAAGAGAGCACCCGGCTGCTGGACGTGGAGTTCCAGGTAGGCCGTACCGGCGCCATCACGCCGGTGGCGAGATTGGAGCCGGTGTTCGTCGGCGGTGTCACGGTCAGCAATGCCACCCTGCACAACCGCGATGAAATTGCCCGCCTGGGGGTGAAGAAGGGCGATACGGTCATCGTGCGCCGGGCCGGCGACGTGATACCCCAGGTGGTCTCAGTGATTACCGCAGAGCGGACCGCGAACGCGGAAGATATCTGCTTTCCCACCCACTGCCCAGTGTGCGGCTCGCCGGTGGAACAAATCGAGGATGAGGCTGTGGTGCGCTGCTCCGGCGGGCTGGTCTGCCAGGCCCAGCGCAAACAGTCCTTGAAACACTTTGCCTCTCGGCGGGCCATGGATGTCGAGGGTCTGGGCGACAAGCTGGTCGATCAGCTTGTGGATGAGGAACTGGTGGCCAACGCTGCCGATCTCTATGGGCTCACGGTGGAGCAGATCGCCGGGCTCGAACGCATGGCGGACAAGTCCGCCCAAAACCTGGTCGATGCTCTGGAAGCCAGCAAGCAGACCAGCCTGGCACGCTTTATTTTTGCCCTGGGTATCCGCGAAGTGGGGGAGGCCACCGCCCTCAACCTCGCCAATCATTTCGGCGACCTGCGGCCCATCATCGAGGCCAGTGAGGAGCAGTTGCTGAACGTGGATGACGTCGGCCCCATCGTCGCTGACCACATTCGCCAGTTCCTCGATGCGCCGCAGAATCTGGAAGTTATCGAAGCACTGCTTGCCGCCGGTGTGCGCTGGGAAGAGGTGCAGGTGGCCGATGCCGGCGAGTTGCCGCTGGCGGGCCAGAGCTGGGTGGTCACCGGCACTCTTGAGGCCACCAGCCGCGACGGCGCCAAGCAGGCCCTGCAGCAGTTGGGCGCCAAGGTGGCGGGCAGCGTGTCGAAGAAGACCAGCTGCGTGGTGGCGGGCCCGGGCGCCGGCTCCAAGCTGGCCAGGGCCGAGGAACTGGGTATCGAAGTCATCGACGAGGAGGCGTTTATGGCGCTGCTTGACCGGCACGGGGTGTCGCTGTGAGCAAAAGAGGTTGCGACCATCGCTCGCGGCTGCCGATGGCAGCACTGTTACTGGCTGCCCTGGCCCTGGGCGGCTGTACCACCACGCCGCCCTCGGACGTCAACAATATCTGCTCAATTTTCCGCGAGAAGAACGGCTGGTACGACGATGCCGATGACTCCCGCAAGCGCTGGGGCAGCCCGATTCCGGTGATGATGGCCATCATGCACCAGGAATCCCGCTTTCGTGCCAAGGCCAAGCCGCCACGCAAGAAGATTCTCTGGGTCATCCCCGGACCGCGGCCCTCCAATTCCTACGGCTATACCCAGGCTCTCGAGGAGACCTGGGATGTCTACAAGCGCGATGCAGGCAACTACGGGGCCGACCGCGATGACTTTGGCGACTCCATTGATTTTGTTGGTTGGTACAACCATCAGAGTTACCGCCGCAGCGGTATCAAGAAGGATGACCCCTACCACCTCTACCTGGCTTACCACGAGGGCCACGGCGGCTATAACCGGCGCAGCTTCAAGAATAAGCAGTGGCTGAAAGATGTGGCTAAAAAGGTGTCGCGGCAGTCATCCCGTTACGCCACCCAGTTGCGTGGCTGCGAGGAAGACCTCAAGGACGACGGCTGGTGGCCCTGGTGATTGGGGGGTGCCTGCCAGGGAACGCGCGGCAGGGTGTATCCGACAGCGAGCGGCTGTCATAATGAGGTAATAATTGCGACTTTTAATACCGTGTTTGATCTACCCTTAGGGAAAACTGTCATATGACTGACCGCACGGTTCTCATCGTGGACGATGAGTTTGCCATTCGCGATATGCTGCGCATGGCCCTGGAGATCGCTGAGTTCAATTGCCTTGAAGCGGAGAATATCCAGTCCGCCTACCAGGTGATCGTGGATGATCGCCCCGACATCGTGCTGTTGGACTGGATGCTGCCCGGTGGCAGTGGCCTGGAACTGCTGCGCCGCCTCAAGCGCAACGACGCCACCAAGGATCTGCCGGTGATCATGCTCACCGCCAAGACCACCGAGGACAACGTCATCCAGGGCCTGGACGTGGGCGCTGATGACTACATCACCAAGCCCTTCGCGCCGCGCGAGCTCATCGCCCGCATCCGGGCGTTGCTGCGTCGCAGCACCGGCGGTGTTGAGGAGAGCACCCTGCAGGTGGCCGAGCTGACCCTGGACAGCGATTCCAAACGCATTTTCCTGGGCGGCGACCTGATCGATGTCGGCCCAACCGAGTTCCGGCTGCTGCAGTTTTTCATGTCCCACCCGGAGCGCGCCTACACCCGCAACCAGCTACTGGACCAGGTGTGGGGTGCCAACGTCTATGTGGAAGAGCGGACCGTGGACGTTCACATCCGCCGGCTGCGCAAGTCCCTGCAAACGGATAATCACGACTACAGTCGGCTGATCCAGACTGTACGTGGCACGGGTTATCGTTTCTCGGCGCGGGGAGTCGCCCTGTAGTGGCCACCACCAACTGGTGGAAAGAATTTCGAAAGGTCGCACTCTATTTTCTCGTAGTCGTCGGTCTCGGCGCCTTCTTCGGCTACGCCCTCGAAGCCCTCGCGGCAGCGGCCACGCTGCTGATCATCTACTGGCTCAACCAACTGCGGCGGGTGTCCGACTGGATGCGCCGCCCGGACATCGAGCCCCCCGAGGCCCGCGGCCTGTGGGGGGAGTTTTTCGATAGTATTTACCGGCTGCAGCGCCACGACCGCGAGGAGCGGGATCGCCTGCAAACCGCGGTCAGCTACCTGCGCGACTCGCTGGCCGCCCTCAAGGATGCCGCCGTACTCATCGACCCCTCCGCCAATATCGAGTGGAGCAATGCCGCCGCCCAGCAGCTCCTGGGCCTGCAGTACCCGCGCGATCGTGGTCAGGCCATTGTCAATCTGGTGCGGGTGCCCAACTTCAGCGCCTACTTCGCGGCGGGTGATTACCAGGAGCCGCTGCTGATCGAGAGCCCGCTGGATGCCAATGTGCAGCTACAGGTTGAAATCACCGCCTTCGGCCGCGGCAGCCGCCTGATGTTCTGCCGCGATGTCACTCGTGAGCTGCAGCTTGAAAAAATGCGCCGCGACTTTGTGGCCAATGTGTCCCACGAACTGCGTACACCGCTCACGGTGATTTCCGGCTACCTGCTGACCCTGATGGATACCGACCTGGGCCGCGAGGCGCGCCTGCAGCAGCCCATGCTGCAGATGCAACAACAGGCCGAGCGCATGGAAACCCTGCTGCGCGACCTGCTGTGGCTGTCGCAGATCGAGGCGGCCGAAGGCCGAGATGAGCGTCGCGCCATGGATATGCGCGAGTTGATCAATGAAGTCCGGGAGTTTGCCCTCGGCGCCTACCCGGACCGGGTGATCCGCACGGAGCTCCTGACCAGGCGTTCCGTTGAGGGGAACTACAAGCACTTGTACAGTGCAGTATCCAACCTGGTGATCAATGCCCTGAAGTACAGTGACGGTGATGTGGAAATTGAATGGTCTGACCGCGAGGACGCCTGTTGCCTGGCGGTCATAGACCATGGACCCGGCATCGACGCGGTGCACCTGCCGCGCCTGACAGAGCGTTTCTACCGGGTCGACAAGAGTCGTTCCCAGGGCACCGGCGGCACCGGCCTGGGCCTGGCCATCGTCAAACACGTGCTGGCGGGGCACCACGCCAGGCTGGAAATTGAAAGTGAAGTCGGGGTGGGCAGTACCTTCCGCTGTGTTTTTCCCATTTCACAAGACTGACATAAAAGCGGCGGAATGAGAGTGACGGTTTTCCTGCGCTCCATCGCAGCCCTTGTGTTCTTTCCGTCCAGGGCCACTGCCCTGGGTCTTTTGCTGGCCGTTTCGCCAGTATCCGCCAGCGCCGCCCTCGACCCGGAGTTACCGGTTTATGCACCAGCGAGCGGGGTCGCGGGCAGTCTCTCCAGCGCCGGTTCCGATACCCTCGCCAACCTTATGACCCTCTGGGCCGAGGCCTTCAAGCGCCACTACCCCAACGTTCACGTTCAGGTGCAGGCGGCGGGTTCCTCTACCGCGCCTCCGGCCCTCACCGAGGGCACGGCCAGCCTGGGTCCCATGAGTCGCGCCATGAAAGACGGCGAGCGCGAGGCATTTGAGAACCGGTTCGGCTACCAGCCCACGGCCATCCCGGTGGCGATCGACGCGGTGGCGATATACGTGCACAAGGACAACCCCGTGCAGGGTTTGACCCTGGCGGATGTGGACGCCATGTTCTCCGCCACCCGCCGCTGTGGCCGCAGCGAAAGCATCCGGCGCTGGGGTGAGCTCGGTCTCAAGGGCTTCTGGGCAGGGCGCAATATCCAGCTTTTCGGGCGCAATTCGGTGTCCGGTACCTACGGCTTCTTCAAGCGAGAGGCCCTCTGCAACGGAGATTTCCTGAGCCGTGTGAATGAACAGCCGGGCTCCGCCTCGGTGGTGCAGGCCATCTCCACCGCGGTCAACGGTATTGGCTACTCGGCCCTGGGCTATCGCACCGCCAGCGTCAAGGCGGTGCCGCTGGCGCGCCGCCCGGACCAGCCCTATGTGGCGCCCAACCCGGAAACCGCCACCAACGGCGACTACCCTCTGTCCCGTTTCATGTACATCTACGTCAACAAGGTGCCCGGGCGGCCGCTGTCGCCGCTGGAACGAGAATTCCTGACCCTGGTGCTGTCCAGCCAGGGCCAGGAGGCGGTGGTTAAAGACGGCTACATCCCGCTGCCGGCGGCGCTGGCGGCACGTGCCCGCGAGGCCCTGTTGCTGTGAGTCGCGCCAGCAGCCCCGAGTGGTGGCCGCGCTGGCGGCGCTTCAAAGACCAGTGCGCCACCCTGGCCATCAGCGCCGGCGGCGGGGTAGTGCTGTTTACGATCCTGATGCTGTTTGTATTCCTGATCCACGAGGTATTGCCGCTGCTGCGCCCGGCCACGCTGGCACCGCAGGCCTCTGTGAGCTTGCCGCCGGTCGCAACCGCCCCGGGCTGGCTGGCCGCCGAGGAGTACGGTGTACTGGCCTTCAGCGTGGAGCGGGACGGCACCGCACGCTTTGTGCGCCAGGCGGACGGCAGCGAGTTGAAGCTCATTCGGCTGGCACCCGCGGACCGTAGCGTTTCCGCCTTTTGTCGCGGCGGTGACGGTGCCATGGCGCTGGGGTACGACGACGGCCATGTACGCGTGGTGCGGGGCAGCTACAGTTACACGGTACGCGACGGCCGGCGTCGCGTGACGCCCGTCCTGGACTATCCCTGGGGGTCCGGGGGGCTGCAGACCGGCGCTACCGCCATCCAGCGCCTGGCTCTCAGCAGCGAGAGCAAACTGCTGGCCGTGCAGGAGGCCAGTGGCGAGATTCACCTGTGGCGGCAGCCGGAAACACCCGCCCCGCAGGAGCCGGGCATGCCACAGCCTGCGCCCGCCAAGCTGCTGCTGGGCGTACAGCCCCTGGCCGGCGGCCTGCACCTGATGGACGGCGGGCGCTGGTTGCTGCTATTGACACCGGAAGCGGGCTATCGCCTCTGGTCCCTGAGCGGAACACCCAGTCTGGTCGACCGGGGTCGGCTGTTTCCCGAAGGGGAAACACTCAGCACCAGTACCCTGCTACAGGGTGAACTGTCGGTCGTGGCAGCGTCTTCGGCTGGTGGGCTGCACCGCTTCCTGGTGACCGGCCAGGGCCAGCAGGCAAAACTCAGCCGCGTGCGCGGCTACGATACGGCGGGGGTGGTGATAGAGCGGCTGCTGCGGGAACACCGGCGCCGCGGCTTCCTCGCCTTCGGCGAAAACGAGGTGCAGTGGTTCCATGCCACTTCTGGGGAGCGCTCCCTGCGCGCGCCGCTGCCCCTGCCTGCCGAGGGAGCGCTGGCGCTGTCTCCCCGTGCCGATCGGCTGTTGCTGGTGGATGCCGACAGCCGGCTGCGTCAGTGGGCGCTGGAGAATCCCCACCCGGAAGTGTCCATGACCTCCCTGTGGCGCAAGGTCTGGTACGAGAGCTATGACGAGCCAGCCTGGGTCTACCAATCTTCCGCGTCCAGCAGCAACTACGAGTCCAAGTACTCCGTTACCCCACTGGCCTTTGGCACCATCAAGGCGGCCTTCTATGCCATGCTGTTTGCCACCCCGGTCGCACTCGGCGGAGCGATCTATACCGCTTTCTTCATGGCGCCGCCGCTGCGCCGCCGTATCAAGCCTCTGGTCGAGCTGATGGAGGCCATGCCCACCGTCATCCTCGGTTTCCTGGCGGGGCTTTGGCTGGCGCCGCTGGTGGAGGATCACCTGCCCAGAGTGTTGACCCTGGTTTTCATGCTGCCCATGGGCGTCCTGGCCTTTGCCCTCGCCTGGTCGCGCCTGCCGATGCGTTGGCGCGACCTGGTACCCGAGGGCTGGCACGCGATTGTGCTGCTGCCTGTGATGGTAGGCCTGGTGTGGCTGTCGATGGTGCTGGGCGGCCCGGTGGAGCAGCTCTTCTTCGGCGGCGACGCCCGTGGCTGGATCAGCACCGAGCTGGGCCTGGCCTACGACCAGCGCAACGCCATGATTGTCGGAATCGCCATGGGCTTCGCGGTGGTCCCCACCATTTTCTCCATCGCCGAAGATGCCATCTATTCCGTACCGCGCCACCTCAGCCAGGGCAGCCTGGCGCTGGGGGCGACACCCTGGCAGACCCTCACCGGCGTGGTATTGCCCACCGCCAGTCCCGGCGTGTTCTCCGCCCTGATGATTGGCTTCGGCCGAGCGGTGGGTGAGACCATGATTGTGCTGATGGCCACCGGCAATACGCCGATCATGGACTTCAACCTGTTCGAGGGCATGCGCACCCTGGCGGCCAATATCGCCGTGGAGGTGCCGGAGGCTGAGGTCAACAGCACCCACTACCGCATCCTGTTCCTGGCGGCCTTTATCCTGTTCGTGTTCACCTTCGGTGTGAACACCAAAGTCG
>JANQLM010000096.1 GCA_028280635.1 Halieaceae bacterium
CGTCATCGCTCAGCGCAACTATGTGTCTTTGAGCCCACCCTAGTGTAGCGCCGGGCCACTTACACCAAAAAAGTGTGCGTTCTGTGCACTATTCAACAAATGAACTGCCGAAGCTGCGATATGGGGCGCAGTTTTTGGGCTATATCAAGTTTCCGGTGACGACCGCGCCCCAAGCCCGCCGGAAATCGCTATTATCCCGTTCAGTGTTCGAAACCTGCAGGTCAGAATGGGCTCTGGCCGGATCGCGCGGAGGTGTGGTATGCGATTCCTGGGTAAAGCCGCGGCGGCGTTTTCCCTGCTGCTGATAGTGGGCTGCAAAGTCGAGATCATCGTTCCGGCGGAAGGCGGTCGCGTGGTGACCGACTCCGGCAGCATAAGCTGTGAGCCCGGTGAATCCTGCGTGATCGATGTCCTGGACACCCAATTTACCGAAGTCTTTCACGCCAGCGCCGACGCCGGCTTTGTCTTCCTGCGTTGGCAAGGCGGCGCCGGGTTCCTGTGCGGCGACCACCGTGGCTCCTGCACACTGAGCACCGAAGGGTTCTCAGGCAATGCCGGCCTGCTTGCCATACTGGACAGTGACATGGTGGTCACCCTGCAGCCGATCTTTGCGCCGCTGGAGGTGTCGGAAGCCTGGCTGCAGGACAGCTACAGGTACTGCGAGTGGGAGGTGGTCGAAGGTGTGGAACCGGTGATTGCCGACTCGGAGGAATCCGGCGCCTTCGGCGTGCTCGCCGACAGCTTCAGCATCCTGCCCGATAGCTGTGGCGAGAGAAACTCCTACTTCTTCGAGCGTTCACCGCTGCACGGGCAACCGAGGCTCAAGAAAACCGTTGTTGGGCAGATACCGCAACGTAACCAGGTTGAGAACGCCACGTACTACCGCTACTTCAACCTGGCGCTCCAGGGCGAAGTGGTAGAACGTCTTGAGCGAACCGACCAAATGATCGAGTCGCCGTACCCGAGACGGGTGAGCTACCAGGATACTCGCATCTTCGACTATGAAACCGGCAGCAACGGTTCGGGCCGATACACGGGCTTCGAAGACTATGCATTTGCGCGCTGGACATTCGAGCCAAATGACCGCGCCAAAACGTATTCAATGTCCTGGGAGCACCAGGAGGGCGACTCTGTCAGCAATGCCAATTACTGGGCTCTCAACTACAGGGATTGTCTCCCCATGGAGGGCTACGACTGCCCGATCCGTGAGAGCATTGTCGGCAACATACTCTATCTCCCGGAGCCCGAGGGCCTTGCCACCTACGACTTCTACCGTGGGCTGCCGCCAGACAACAAGACTATCTACCCGGAGCGGGATATCTACACTTCACCGATTCCACCGCTGCCGCTCACAGGCCAGTTGGAAACGGAGCACGCCTGGGAACTGCCGGAGGCGATCGAGAACTACTCGCTCCGGAGCTCCGAGCAGCGATGGCATCACACAGACCGGACGGTGGTAAGCCGGCGCTCAGCCGAAGGGTTCCCACTGGAGGTCCGCTATTTATTCTGGGATGTCGACACCCAGAGCTGGCGCACCACGGGTAAGGAATACTACGGGTACCGCCGCGACAAGCAGGGAACCGCCTATCGCTGGTGCTCGCTGCGGATGCATGTCCGCGACAGCGGCCAGTTGGATCCCGCTTATGCCAACGTCAACCTGTTCGCGAACCAGCCGAGGTTCTTCGAGGGTGTAGCACCTCCGCCGCCGCCGAACCAGTAGCGGTGGTGAATGCCTGAGGACCTGAGCGCGCCGATTAGACGTCACAGACGTCGCTGACGTATTCGTAGCCGAGAAAACTCAGCGAGACCACGATTCCCACCAACCCCACAACCTCGACGAAACGGCCAAAGTCCATGGTGAACATGTCTTTCAAGCTCGAGGGCATGGTGCCTCCATCCCAGTCCTGCGTCACCGCCAAGTATAGAGCCGCCCCGGCGGGCGGTGCGTGTTAAGCGTCGGAGACTGGCGCGCGGGCAACGAGCTGGGACAGCGCAGCAAGACGCCCATCCGGCTCCCTCACCGCCCCCTCCTCCTCGGACAGTATCTCCAGGCCAGCCACGGCTGCGGAGAGTGCGCCGGGGGCAACCCGAAACGCCGGATTACCCGGGCCGATAACGTCGGCATCGCTGAGCATATGCTCCTCGCAAATCAGCCACCCGCCGGGCGCCAGGTGTTCGCCGAGCTGTTGCAACAATGGCAGGTCGACGTAGCGAATCATAAGGATGAGCTGGTAATCCACGTCCAGCTCCAGAGGTTGATCCAGGTCGTGCTCGATCAGCTTGACTGAAAGCCGGCGCTTTTCGGCCACCTGCCGGGCTTTTGCCAGCCCGGTAGCCGAGATATCAATGGCGTCCACCGCGAATCCCCGCTCAGCCAGCCAAAGAGCGTTGCGACCGGCGCCACAGGCAACATCCAGCGCCCGCCCCGGCGCTATCTGATCTGCCCAGCGCTCCAGCAGGGCACTGGGGTGCATGCGCTCAGAATAGGCGCCTTCCGCGTAGCGCTGGTTCCACTTGTCGCGATCAGCAGTGCTCATGGGGATTCAGCCTGTCACCGGGGCTCCCGGCGAAGCATAACAAGTGTCACGGGCTGAAGGGGTATGGGTGGAAAATGGGCGACCGCGCTTGCCCGGCGCGGTCGCCCCCGGTCCAGAGGGGAACCAGAAAGCAAATCAGGCGCTTGGCCTGGAAGTTGGACCTAGAAGGTGTAGCGAATACCGGCTTCGATAGACTCACCCGCCTCCGGCGCGAAGTTGCGCAGGAATGAAGTGCTGAGGCGAATCTCGTCATCACCGATGTTCTTCCACTTCACAAACACCAGCAGCTCACTGGCATCGGCGACCTGGAAGCTATAGTCCGCGCCGATATCCCAGCGAGTCCAGCCGTCGGTCTCGGTTTCAAAATCACCGGGATCGTCCTGGTCGCCGGCGTTGAGTACGCTGACGTAGGTGTGGAAGTTCTCCCCGCTCCAACTCAGTTGTCCACCAACACGGAAAGGAGGCAGACGGGGCACATCGCCGGCATCATCAAATTCCGCGGTGATGTAGTCTGCACGCACGCCCAGGTCCAGAGAGCCGGGGCCGATGTCCGCCAGATGGAAGCTGCTATCCAGCTCGAGGCCGAAGAACTCCGCGTCGTCCTGCTCGTAGAGGTAGACGGGTGTTTCATCGACTTCCTCGCCGCTATTCAGCAGGAAGATGTAGTCTTCGAAGCTGTTGTAGAACACCGAAAGTTCCGCCCAGGAGCGTTCCACGTGCCAGTGCAGGGAGACGTCCAGGTTCAGTGATACCTCTTCGTCGAGGTCAGGGTCACCGATCTCAATGGCGCCCGTCGCCGGGTGAGCGACGAGTTCTTCCTCATCTATGACACCGTTGATTCTTGCGTCTGCATTTGAGAACAGCTCCTCGGCAAGCGGCGCGCGTTCCGACCGCGACAGGGCAAAGCCCAGCTGCCAGGTATCGTCAATGTTCCACAGGGCGGAGCCGGAGACGCTGAACGCAGTGAAATCTTCTTCGGAGGCGCCTAGGGAATCCGGATCACGCTCGGCGTAGTCCACCCGCGCGCCGACCTCATACAGCCAGTCGCCGCTGTGCCAGTCTTCCAGGACAAACAGGCCAAAATCGGTGCTGTCGGTCTGCGGTACGTAGCCCTCTTCACCCACGGCTTCGAATTCATCCGCCCGCGCCTGCAGGCCGATCACACCGTGAGTCCCGAAGAAACCGTCATGTACCAACTCGAGGCGACTTTCCCAGGTTTCGCGGTTGAACTGGGTGCCCACTTCGCTGCCTTCCAGCTCATCGTGGGTGTAATCGGTGTAGGTCACGAAGGCACGGATCGCTTCCGCCCACTCGGTGGGATTTTGCAGGTGGAGCATTGCGTCGTAACGGGTCTGCTCCATATCGAGGCGAACGACTTCTTCCTCCTCCTCGTGGTCATGATCTTCGTCGTGATCCTCATCGTGGTCTTCGTCGTGGTCTTCATCATGCTCATCTTCGTGCTCGTGATGGGCGTGGGCGCCGGGCGGAAGACCATACTCGCTCTCGAGGTGGCTGACAGAGAAACCGGCAAAACTGCCTTCACCAAAAGCGAAGCTGAATCCGGCGTTGATCACGTCGGTTTCGCTGTCTGTATTGGCAATGAAACCGTCGGTGTTCTCGGTTTCTTCCTCATCGTGACCATGCTCGTCCTCGTCGTGACCGCCGAGCAGTTCCTCCTGTTCCTCCACTGCTCTTTCGTCAATGGCCATGCCGGGGATATCGAGATCATCCGTTTCCCGCGTGGTACCACTCAGGTGGAAAGAGAATTTACCGTTGCCTCCTTCGATGCGACCCACACCAGCATCCATATCCGAGGCTTCGTCGTAGCGGTACTCAATCCCGCCTTCGATGCCGTCGATGGCTTGCCGCGGAATACGGTTGTCGATGACATTGACCACGCCGCCGATGGCGCCACCGCCATACAGCAGAGTCGCGGGCCCTCTCAGCACTTCAACGCTGTCAGCCAGCATGGCTTCCACCGTCACCGAGTGGTCAGGGCTGAGACCGGAGACGTCCGCAGACAGAATATTGTTCTGCAGGGTGATAGCCCTGGGGCCCTGTTGGCCGCGGATTACCGGTCGCCCGACACCAGGGCCAAAGCTTGCGTTGGCGATGCCGGCCTGACTGCCCAGCGTTTCACCGATGGTGGTGGCGGCAGCACGCCGCAAATCTTCTCCGGTCAGAATCGTAACCGGCAGTGCGGTATCAGCTTCGCGCCGTTGAATAGGCGTCGTGACGAGGACGTGTTCCATGCGATCGTCTTCAGCCGACACGGATGCTGCCATTTGCGCGGACGCCGCGGCGACCGCAACGCATAACAAACGTTTCATGTTTCTCTCCTGGATAAACACGGTAGGTGGTCTTGTTGCGGAAACAGCATGGCGACGATCCGAAGCTGGAAAAGCGTGGACATGCGCTCCAGGCCCCCGGAGTGACGCTGCTGTTTGGGAAAAAGGCCCGCAACCCCCAACAACCGGGGCATTGGGCAGAGGATGACCGGTAACCAATACCCTGCGGCAACCAACCTCTGGTATAGGCTGTGCCTGATTAACTGGGACACGATGGACCTGTCACAACAAAGAAAGCTATCGATGAGTTGATGTCAGCGGGAAAGCTTAGCTATTAACAGGATATGTTACAACATATCATTCTTTAAAATACGCGGGGCAGAGCGGCTTCAAAGCGTCGATAGCGCTGCTTTTCGTCTACTGGCTGGGAGTGACTGGGGTTCTGGGTGGGGCTATATGCTACGCAGAAACGCTCAACGAGCCGGCACTGCGCGGATCACATAATCGCGGCCATAGGGCAGCCCGTCGTGTTGGTCGATGAGCGCCTCACCGCGCTGCCGCATCAGGGCGATGTGTTCCAGCAGGGCTGCAGAGAGAGCGGGATCTGCCAACTGCCTGGCTCGGGTGTCACAAATGTCGAGCTGACCTGCGAGAAACTGCTCGCGATAGCGGATGCGAAAGTACTTCGTATCGGTCACTGTCATGCCGATCCGCTGCAACTGCGCCGCCACCCACTGGGCGGGGTGCTCCCGATA
This sequence comes from Halieaceae bacterium, assembly GCA_028280635.1. Taxonomy (GTDB): domain Bacteria; phylum Pseudomonadota; class Gammaproteobacteria; order Pseudomonadales; family Halieaceae; genus JANQIO01. Next base: position 5,581 of record JANQLM010000096.1, read on the forward strand.
GGGTCGGTCCCGGGCCAATAGCTGGCAGGCGTCACGCAGCCTGCCGAGATCACCGACGAATGCACCGACCTCCTCGTCCGCGACCACCGGCACGTAAGGCTCAAGCCCGATGACATAGAAGCTGCCCACGGTGCGGGCCGCCAGCCTGTGCAGCAGCGCTTCCTGGAAATACGGTGCAAAGGCATCGACCGAACCGATCAGGTAGTCGAGCAACACCGTGTCAAAACACTCGCCCGGCAGCAAGTCTTCATCGGCCCAGTTGCCGATAACAATCCGGTCGACGGCCCTGGGGGGGACTGTGAGTGCCTGCCGCGCGCTGTCTGCCATGCCGGGCTGGGCGGTAACCGCTGTCCAGCGTTCGCTGGGCAGTGCGGCGACCCAGGGCAATGACTTAGGGCCGGTGCCGGCATCGAGCACGTGGCCCCAGGGTTGGTCAGCCTGCAGTTTCTTGATGTGTTTGAGGAGGGAGGATGTTTTCAAAAGCGGGCTCGCGGCGTGTTTCTAGCAGAATGGACAGGGGTAACGTTACTACATATCAATCTCTCCCATAGCAGCCTTGATCTGTTTTTTCACCGCCACTTGCGCACCGCTTCAAGTCGCCGGGCGTATCTAAGCCGTCATGAGATAGAGAAGAGTGATTCCACCATGCAATGGCGTCTTTTCCTGGTTATTGCCTTGCTCTGCACCAGCACCCTTGCCGCCGATGCCCCTGCGGCCTACTACCAATACGCCCAGCCCAGCCGGGACGGTATTGGGAAGCTCTACATGGGACGTGAGATATCCCAGGTCATGGGCCACCTGGGCGCGGGCTGGTTGGAACGCAGTGAACGTGAGCGCCAGGAGCGCACCGACCTGCTTATAGACCGCCTGCCACTCAAGCCCGGGTTCAGTGTCGCTGATATTGGCGCCGGCACCGGCTACTTCAGTTTCCCCGTCGCCGAGCGGGTGCCAAAAGGACGCGTCTATGCGGTAGATATACAGCCAGAGATGCTGGCCTACATAGAAGAACGCAAGCGCAAGAACGGCATCGCCAACGTGCTGCCTACGCGCGGCAGTGTCAGTAATCCACGGCTACCGGCAAGCGCCATTGACCTGGCGTTTATCGTGGATGCCTACCACGAGTTCTCACACCCCAGGGAAATGGGTGAAGCGCTGGTGGCAGCCTTGAAGCCAGGCGGATTGCTGGTACTGATCGAATACCGCGCCGAGGACCCGCGGGTGCCGATCAAGCGACTGCACAAGATGAGTGAGGCCCAGGTGCGCAAGGAAATGGCGGCGATTGGCCTGGAATGGGTGCGTACCGAGGACTATTTGCCTCAGCAGCATGTGATTTTGTTTAGGAAATAGTGGGTGGGCGTGCTCGGACCGATTGGGGACCGAGTTGCCTGGCACGATTGATCAGAACAGCCTTTGGGCTGCTCTGAGCCTCCGGGCGTACCCGAAAAGAGGGGCAGGCCCTCCTCACGCGACTGCGTCGCGCTGCGGGCGTCTTAAATGCTCCTATGGTCGCATCCAATCGAACGTTGCTTCGCAACGTTCGCTCGCGGAGGACACTCCATAAATGAAAAGGCCCCATCCTTTGGATGGGGCCTTTTCATTTATATGGCGCGCCTGGCACGATTCGAACGTGCGACCGCCTGGTTCGTAGCCAGGTACTCTATCCAGCTGAGCTACAGGCGCATAAAAATGGTACTTCGTAAGCGAACCCTGGAAGCCAGGTACTCCTTGCAGCCTTTAGGCTGCAAGCCCGGCCCTCGCTTACCGAGCCGGGGTCGCAAAGCTTCGCTTTGCTCGCATCCCGTCTCTGCTCGGTCGTTGATTGCGGTGCAATCAACCCAGCTGAGCTACAGGCGCTTAAAACTGTGCATACCGCCGAAAAGCGAAGCATACCACCTCGCCCACCGGGCGAGAAGGTCGCGTACTATAGGGGCCAACCCCTTATGCGTCAAGGGCTTGGACACGAATCCTGCGCTCTGCTACAACAGCGCCATGGATCTCGAGCGACTACAGGCCCTGCTCCCCCACAAGGTATTCAATCGCCGCGTACGCAAAGCCGCCATTCGGCGGGTGCGCAAGGACCTGATCCTGCACGGCAAATCCGAGCACGACCTGTCAAAGGACGAGCTTGAGTACCTGGTGGCGGATGCCGAAACCGACGTCAAAAGCGACCTGCAGAAAGCCGGCCTTTTGGGGGCGCTGGCTCTGCTCGGCCTGGGCGGACTGTAGGGGTTTCGCATGTCCCTGTATCGCTTCGCGCGCACCACCGCCCTGCTGACCCTTGCCGGGCGCTACCGCAGCAAGCTGTTCAAACTGTTTATCGCCGTCGCCATTGCCCTGGTCACCGCCTGGGTGTTCGACGACATCGCCCTCTACCTGGACGGCCACAAACCCGAGTGGCTGGGGCCGGCGCTGATCGTCAAGACGCTGGTGGTCTACGGCGCACTGGTCTATGCCTTCTGGCAACTGCGCCCGGGTAGCTGGGCCGAGCCCAAAGAACAAAAACCCGCTGCCGCACCAGCGGCACCGACAGAAACCACCGGGGATACACCGGGGCCGCTGGACGAACTGCTGGACAAGCCGAAGCTGGTGAAGCGCAGGGACGCGATCCTGGAAAAACCCGCCGACCAGAAGACTTCCGGCAAATGAGTGTCGCCGCTCACCTGGGGCTGCGCCACCCCCTGATACAGGCGCCCATGGCCGGCGTGTCCGATGTGCGCCTGGCGGCGGCGATCTGCCAGCTCGGGGGACTGGGCTCGTTGTTGAGAAAGGCGCAGGGTAACGAACCCAGTCCCCC
>JANQLM010000098.1 GCA_028280635.1 Halieaceae bacterium
CCCGCCGGCCACTATTCGCGCCCGGATGTTACCCGCCTGGAGGTCAACCGCGAACGGCAGGGTACGGTGAAGTTCTCGGACTAGTCCGTTCTGTAGTCAAACAGCTTCTAGACAAACAGCCCGTCGCTGCCATAGAAGAAGCGGTAGATGCTGCTGATCCAGATGATGCCGGCGATCATCAGCGACAGGAATACCGCCGAGGACCCCAGGTCCTTGGCCTGGCCTGCCAACGGGTGATGCTCCACGCCGATTCGATCCACCACTGACTCCAGCGCCGTGTTGATGATCTCAGCGAGCAACACCAGCCCCACGCTCAGCAGCAACAGCAGGGAGTGGGTGTGGTCCTCACCGATGATGAAAGCCAGTGGCGTCATGATCACCGCCAGCCGAACCTCGTGCCGGAACGCCTCCTCGTACTTCCAGGCGGACTGGAAGCCCCACCAGGAGTAGCGGGTCGAATCCACCAGTTTCTTGAAGCCGGTGGAACCGGGTTTGGACATCATGCCTGCGCACCTTTGTCGTTGGACTCACCGCGAGCGATCGCGTCAGTGGTCTTGCCGTTGTCTCCGTGGGCCCGGGTGATGCCGATCAGGCCGAGGCCTAGCATACAGTACAGCAGGTAGTCAGAGCGAAGCTGAATGTTAATGTCCAGATCTTCGGGATCGACGCTCATGGCCAGCTGGGCCAGCGTCTGCCACAGAACGTCAATCACCGGGAAAGCCATCAGCAAACCACCGGCCTTCGAGAGATCGGCGGGTCTTTCCGGCGCTCCCACGTAGCGCGCCAGTAACAGGAACGCAAAAGCCAGGTAGGCATTTTTCAACCAGTGAAGGGCGGCAACCGTTTGCAGTTGCGCGGCGGTTGCCGCCAGGCTCTCCTGCATATCGTCGAGCGTGGCGCGGTAGTCCTCGATGTCCATCAGGCTCACGACCGGGTAGGCCAGCAGGCCCAGGGCGAAGACCGCGAGCAGTGCGCGGATCATCCCTGGTCCATCCACTTGTCGATGCTGACCGCCTCATGCGCCATCACCCGGGCGAGGACGGCTTCCGGGGTGTCACCGCACAGCAGTTGGGCGCGGTGTTCCTCGCGCAGGAAACGGTGCGCCACCATGTGATCCAACAGCGCGAACAGCGGGTCGAAAAAGCCTTCCACGTTTAGCACGCCGCAGGCCTTGCTGTGAAAGCCCAGCTGGCTCCAGGTCAGCACCTCGATAATCTCTTCCAGGGTACCGATGCCGCCGGGCAGGGCGACAAAGCTGTCGGACAGGTGCGCCATTTTCATCTTGCGCTCGTGCATGGAGCCCACGGTGTAAAGCTCGGTAACGCCACCGTGGCCCACTTCCTTGTCGAGGATGTCCTTGGGTATCACGCCGACAACTTCCCCGCCGGCCTGCAAGGCCGCATCCGCCGCCGCTCCCATCAGGCCGACATGGCCGCCGCCGTACACCAGGCGATGGCCGCCCTCGGCGATCAGGGTGCCCATACGGCGCGCCGATTCCACGTAGGCGGGGTGGTCGCCGGGGCTGGAACCGCAATAGATGCAGATGGAACGCTGTGCCATACCGTGTGCCTGCTTCGGGAAAGCCGAGATGGTATACGATAGTTTTTTCGAAGCAACCGGAAGGGCGAACGATGCAGGACTGGAATGGCCAGGTGGCGGTGATCACCGGCGCGGCCAGCGGCATCGGCGCCGGGCTGGCGCAGCACGCCCTGGAACTGGGCATGGTGGTGTACGCCGCCGACCTGGACGGTACCGGGCTCCAGTCCCTCGGTAGTTCCTCCGGGCTGCACCGCAGCGCCCTGGATGTTACCGACGCCGGCCAGGTGGACTCGCTGGCGGCCCGGGTGTTCGCTGAGCAGGGCAGGGTGAATCTGCTATTCAACAATGCCGGTGTTCTGCTGGACGGCAAGAGCTGGGAACGGCGCCCCGAAGACTGGCGCTGGCTGCTGGACGTGAACGTGATGGGCGTGGTGCACGGTATCCGCAGCTTTGTGCCGCGGATGCTGGCGCAGGAGTCACCCGGCCGGGTGATCAATACGTCCTCCATCGGTGGCCTGCTGGGAGGCTGGCCCTATATGGCGCCCTACCAGGGCAGCAAACACATGGTGACGGCGCTCACCGAAACCCTGCACCAGGAGCTGTTGCTGGAGAACGGGGAGATCAGCGCCGCGGTGCTGTGCCCCGGGGAGGTGGCCACCGGCATCTGGTCCTCGGAAAGGCAACGGCCGGCGGAAGATCACAACCAGCTCGGCAGCGACGCCGAACGCTCTCTGCGCGAAGCCATGGTTGAGCGAGTCAGCGCCGGGCAATCACCTCGAGACCTTGCCGTCGAAGTCTTCGCCGGGCTGGCAGCGGGGCGCTTCTGGTTGACCCCGGATACGGGCCTGGCCGAGGGCCTGCGTGGCCGCACCGAGGGCATCCTCGCGGGCGCGCCGCCAGCTCCTGCCTTTTCAGACTAGGAGCGTCCGGCCAGGAGCTTCCGGCCAGGAGCGTCCTGCTAGGACGCCATTCTTTGCCTCAGGTCCAGCGCCCGCATGCGCTCCTGGTCCTCGTCGCACAGGGGCTGTTCCGCCAGCGCAGCGGCGGTGGCGTCAACAATGCCCTGCAGCGCTTCCGGCATCACCGGTCGCAGGCTGTAGTAGGTCCAGTTCGCGTCACGCCGCGCGTGCAGCAGGCCGGCTGTTTTCAGGGCGCCAAAGGCCTTGGAGGCGGCGGGCTGGGAAATCTCCAGCGCAGCCACGGCTTCGCAAACACAGACATCCGGATTGCGTAGCACCAGGTTCAGACACCGTAGCCGGGTGTCATTGGAGAGCGCCGCATAGACGCTCGCCAGGGATGTATCCTCGCCAAAAGTCATAAGCCTTCATTCCGCTTCTTGAATATGCCACTATTGGAATGTACCAATCGGTTGTTTTAGACGGTGCGAGTGTGAAGTACCGCTTACAAGGAACTACCTTACCTATGGGACTGTTTGAACGCTACCTCTCTCTCTGGGTCGGCCTGTGCATCGTCGCGGGTGTGATTTTCGGTAATCTGTTCCCGCCCCTGTTCCAGGCCATTGCGGCGCTGGAGCTCGCCCACGTCAACCTGGTGGTGGCGGTGCTGATCTGGGTGATGATCTACCCGATGATGGTGCAGGTGGACTTTGCCGCCATTGGCGATATCGGCAACAAGCCCCGGGGTCTGGTGCTGACACTGGTGGTCAACTGGTTGATCAAGCCGTTCACCATGGCCGCTCTGGGCTGGCTGTTCTTCCGTGTGGTGTTTGCCGACCTGGTGGACCCACAATCCGCCAACGAGTACATCGCCGGCATGATCCTGCTGGGGGTGGCCCCCTGTACCGCCATGGTGTTTGTGTGGAGTCAGCTCACCGATGGCGACGCCAACTACACGCTGGTGCAGGTGTCGGTCAACGACATCATCATGGTGTTCGCTTTTGCGCCGATTGCCGCCTTTCTGTTGGGCGTTAGTGATATTGCTGTGCCCTGGCAGACTCTGCTGCTGTCGGTGGTGCTGTATGTGCTGCTGCCGCTGGTGGCGGGGGCACTGACCCGCCGACGGCTGGAGCGCGATAGCAAGGACCACCACGAGCTGGCCGATTTCCTGGCAGCGGTAAAGCCCTGGTCGGTGGTGGGCCTACTGGCGACAGTGGTGCTACTGTTTGGTTTCCAGGCGGAAAAGATTATCAGCCAGCCGCTGGTGATCGGCCTGATCGCGGTGCCGCTGCTAATCCAGACCTATGGCATTTTTGCGATCGCCTACGGTGCGGCGCGGGCGCTGCAACTGCCGCACACTATTGCCGCGCCCGCCTGCATGATTGGCACCAGCAACTTCTTCGAACTGGCGGTGGCGGTGGCCATTTCCCTGTTCGGGCTCAACTCCGGCGCGGCCCTTGCCACCGTGGTCGGCGTGCTGGTGGAAGTGCCGGTCATGCTGTCTTTGGTGTATCTCGCCAATCGTACCCGGCACTGGTTTCCCGCCGGCTAGCTGCCTGCCACCAGTGAAACTGCCCTGGCCTCAACGCCGGCGCGAATGGGTGCTTTTGGCAGCGCGGTTCGGGCGCTGCTCAGTCTTCAGGCCCCTCCAGCACCTGCTGCGCTTTCTCCAGTGTCTCCTGCACCGCTTCCGAGGTTTCGTCCAGAGCTTCGTTGACGTTGATGGAAGCCTCGTCAAAGGCCTCGTTGACATTGTCGGACGCGTCGCCAAACGCGTCGGTGACCTTGTCGGAAGCATCGTCCAGAGCCTCGCTGACGTTCTCTGAAGCCTGATCGAGTCGTTTCTCAATCGACATGCTGTCGCTCTGATCGCCACAGGCGCTCAGCAGCAGAGTGGTGACAAGGATCAGGGGATAGGGTGCCAGTGTTGTCACGAGACTGTCCTGGTCGATAGGTCTTCCGGAGTGTAACAAGCTGCCGCGCCTGCTTCACAGCTCGCGGGCTTTTGACTACATTGGGGCGCACGATCAGTCGCATGGAAAGCCTCCCCTGACTCAACACGAATACGTCTTCGTTACCATCTCCATTATTCTCGGCCTGGCCATCACCCGCCTGTTGGGGGAGATGGGCGGCCTGATCCGCGCTCACGACCGCATCAAGTTCCACTGGGCCACGGCCCTGTGGGCCGGCTGCATCATGGTGTTCACACTGCAGATGTGGTGGGTGGGCTGGGAGCTGCGCGACTACCCGGACTGGAGCTTCTTCGACTTTTTTGTGCTGGTAGCCTGCACGGTGTTCATTTACGGCGCGGCGGAATTGTCACTGCCGGTCGAGGATTACGATGTGGCCAGCGACCGGGAGCTGGACTTCCTGCGCCACAGCCAGTCCCTCGGTCGGGTGTCCGCGGGATCCATGCTTGCCTATTTCCTGCTGGGGCCCTACGTCAATATCTGGATGCTGGGCAACGCCCCGATACCCTCGACCGTGGTCGCGGGCATTGGGGCCTTATTGATGGTACTGCAGCTTGTGAAGCCGGCTTGGTTCCAGCGGTTGACGCTGGCCTTCGCCAGTTACGCCGCCATAGTGCTGTTCCTGACGGCCTGAGGGTGCGCAGCGCTGCGCGCCGGGTTCAGGTTTCGGTTTCCGTTTCCCGGTAAGAGTCGATCGACGGACAGGAACAGATCAGGTGACGGTCGCCGTAGACGTTGTCGATGCGATTGACCGGTGGCCAGTATTTGTTCCCCCTGAGGCTCTCTACCGGGTAGGCGGCCGCTTCGCGGCTGTAGGAGAAGGCCCAGTCGTCGCCAATGATATCGGCCAGTGTGTGCGGAGCGTTGCGCAGCATGCTGGTGCCCGCCTCGGCCTTGCCCTGCTCCACTGCGCGAATCTCCTCTCGAATCGCGATCAGCGCGTCGCAGAAACGATCCAGCTCGTAGAGCGATTCGCTTTCGGTGGGTTCCACCATGAGTGTGCCCGCCACCGGGAAGGACATGGTGGGGGCGTGGAAGCCGTAGTCTACCAGGCGCTTGGCCACATCTTCCTCGCTGATGCCGCTGGCTTCTTTCAGCGGCCTGATATCGATAATGCACTCGTGAGCCACCCGGCCGTTACGGCCGGTATAGAGAATCGGGTAATGGCCTTCCAGGCGGTGCGCAATATAGTTGGCGCCGAGGATCGCCACCTTGCTGGCGTGCTCGAGTCCGGCAGCACCCATCAGGGCGATATAGGCCCAGGAGATTGGCAGGATAGACGCGCTGCCGAAGGGCGCGCTGGCAATGACGTCCACCACATGGTCAGCGCCTTCGTCGCTATGCAGGGGGTGGTTGGGCAGGAAAGGCGCCAGGTGCTCGCCCACGCCGATCGGGCCCATGCCGGGGCCACCGCCGCCGTGGGGAATGCAGAAGGTCTTGTGCAGGTTGAGGTGCGAGACATCGGCGCCGAACTTGCCGGGCGCCGCCAGGCCCACCAGGGCATTGAGGTTGGCACCGTCCACGTAGACCTGACCGCCGTGGGCGTGAATGACCTCGCACAGCTCGACGATGCTCTCTTCGAACACCCCGTGGGTAGACGGGTAGGTGACCATGATAGCGGCCAGTTCACTGCTGTGGCGCTCGGCCTTGGCCTTGAGGTCGTCCATGTCGACGTTGCCGTGCTTGTCGCACTCGACGATGACCACCTTCATGCCCGCCATGGCCGCGCTGGCCGGGTTGGTACCGTGGGCGGAGCTGGGGATCAGGCAGATATCGCGGTGATGGTCGCCGCGGCTCTCGTGGTAGCGCTTGATGGTCAGCAGGCCCGCGTATTCACCCTGGGCGCCGGCATTCGGTTGCATGGAAATCGCGTCGTAGCCGGTGCACTCCAGCAGCATGTGCTCTAGCTCGTCCAGCAGCTGCTGGTAGCCCTGGGCCTGGTCTTCCGGCGCGAAGGGGTGCATGCGCCCGAACTCCGGCCAGGTCACAGCCACCATCTCGGTGGTGGCGTTGAGTTTCATGGTGCAGGAGCCCAGCGGGATCATCGCGCGGTTGAGGGCGATGTCCTTGCTTTCCAGGCGCCGCAGGTAGCGCAGCATTTCGGTTTCCGAGTGGAAGTCGTTGAACAGCGGGTGCTGCAGGTAATCCGCTTCGCGCTGCAGGGCTTCGGGAATACCGGGCAGGCCATCCACCGCGGCATCGAGGGCGTCGACATCGATATCGCTGCCGCCGAACACGCTGATCAGTGCGACGAGGTCATCGCGGCTGGTGGTTTCATCGAGGCTGATACCGAGCCGGTCCGTGTCGACGATGCGTAGGTTGTAACCCGCCGCGACCGCACGCTCGATGATCTCCGCCTGCCGCTCGCCCACCGTGTAGGTCAGGGTGTCGAAGTAAAACTCATTGTCGGCCTCAAAGCCCTGGGCGGCCAGTCCGGCCTTGAGGATGCTCGCCATGCGGTGAATGCGCTCGGCAATCCGGCGCAGGCCCAGGGGGCCGTGATACATGGCATAGAAGGCTGCCATCATTGCCAGCAGGGCCTGGGCGGTGCAGATGTTGCTGGTGGCCTTCTCGCGGCGGATGTGCTGCTCCCGGGTCTGCATGGCCATGCGCAGGGCCTGGTTGCCGAGTCGGTCGATGGACACGCCGATGATACGGCCCGGGGTGGAGCGCTTGTAGGCGTCGCGGGTGGCAAAGAAGGCCGCGTGCGGGCCGCCGTAACCCATGGGCACGCCAAAACGCTGGCTGTTGCCCACCACCACATCCGCACCCATCTCACCGGGCGCCCTCAGAAGCAGGAGGGACATGATGTCGGCGCTGACCGCGACCAGCGTGCCGGCGCCGTGAGCGCGTTCGATAAACGGCTCGAGGTCGACCACCTCACCGTGGCTGCCCGGGTACTGTAGCAGCACGCCAAAGGCATCGGTTGATCCCGCCAGCTCTTCCGGATCGCCGACGATTACGTCGATATCCAGCGGTTGGGCCCGGGTTTTCACCACGGCAATGGTCTGCGGGTGGCAGCGGTAAGACACAATGAAATTGCGGCTGCGGTTCTTCTTGTTGACCCGCTGCAGCAGGGTCATGGCTTCCGCGGCGGCGGTGCCTTCGTCCAGCATGGAAGCGTTGGCCAGGTCCATGCCGGTCAGGTCCATCACCATCTGCTGGTAGGTCAGCAGGGCTTCCAGGCGGCCCTGGGAAATTTCCGGCTGGTAGGGGGTGTAGGCGGTATACCAGCCGGGGTTTTCCAGTACGTTGCGCTGGATCACCGGTGGCGTATAGGTATCGGCGTAACCCATGCCGATACAGGAGCGCAGCACTGTGTTCCGGTCGGCAATCTCGCGCAGCCTGGCCAGCACCGCCTGCTCGGTCTGCGGCGGGTTGATCGCCATGGGCTCGCGCCGGCGAATGAGTTCCGGCACCGTGTCGTCGATCAGGGCATCGAGGCTGTCGTAGCCCAGGGCCTGGGCCATTTCCTGTTGTTCGGCGGGGCCGGGGCCCACGTGGCGGCGGATGAAATCGTCGTGGTTTTCGAGTTCGGAAAGGGTACGGCGGGTCACGTACAAAGCCCTCAGGGATTAAGGCGGCGATTGTACCGGAACAGCTCCGCTTTGCCAGTGAGCTGCAGTGGATTTGTTCCGCTCGGGGAGTCGTAATCCGGTGGCTGGTCAGGGTATCGGCTGCTCTGGCCGGTTTGCGAAACACATCCACCGTACCAGGGCTATCGCCCCGGCAACAGGCGCGACAAACAGGAGAAAAAAGGATAAGAAAGCGGTGAATGGCATGTCGCCTTCAAACAGTACGGCGATGCCCAGCGAGCCCAGTGTCGTTACCACTACGGTGAGTGGGAAGGTCTCCAGATCGGGACGCCTGAAGGTCGCAATCAATTGCACGCCCAAACCAACCGCAGCGTAGATACCGATGAGAAACAGGGTGCCTACCCCTGGCCCCAACACCACACCGGGTAGTGCCAGCAGGACAGCCCAGATAATCCAGGTCGAGGTGGTGACGCCTAACGTGGCCACCCAGTTGAAACGTCTTGAGCGCAAATGCCGCTTTTGTTTCCAGGAGCTGAAGCTCCAAGCATGCTGGAATTCGCGTGCCGCTGGCAAATACCCTATTAGAATATTCGATCCAGGATGCATGCTTGCCGGCACTAAGCACGTGCGTCCCGATCTGCCTTGTTTCAGACGGACAGAAAGCGGGTCGCCAGCTTGTTGAATACCGCGGGCTTTTCGGCGTGCAGCCAGTGACCGGCGCCCTGCATGAATTTGACCTCGGCATTGGGAAACAGCGCCAACACGGCCTCCCGGTGCTCTGCGCGGACGTAGTTGGACTCGCTGCCGGCGATGAACAGCACCGGCCCGGGGTAGTGGCCGCCGGGGGAGGGCGGCACGTTGGGTTCGCCCAGGTAGCGATAGTTGGCCTTGATGGCTTCGCGGTTGATCAACAAGTCCCAGCGGCCGCCGGCGTCTTTCTGCCAGCTCTTTAACAGAAAGGCGCGCACGCCGGCATCGCTGACGTGTTCGGCCAGCACCGCGTCGGCGCGCTTGCGATCTGCAGGCCCGCTCTCGGCGACGGCATCCAGGCCCGCCAGCACATCGTCATGGTGGGGTGGGTACTGCACCGGGGCGATATCCGCCACCACCAGCCGGTCCACCAGCTCCGGATGTTCCAGTGCCAGCTGCATGGCGACCTTGCCACCCATGGAATGACCCAACACCCGGCAGGGGGCCAGTTTCATGGCCTCAATGAACGCGGCCACATCGGCGGCCATGGCCGGATAGTCCATCACCTCGCGGCGCGGCGACTGGCCGTGATTGGGCAGGTCCAGTGAATAGACGCTGAATTGCTCCGCCAGGCCACGGGCCACCATGCCGAGGTTGGCCGCCGAGCCAAAAAGGCCGTGCAGCAAGAGGACCGGCGGGCCCTCGCCGCGATGCAGGTGATGAAGTAGCATGATGCCGCCATGATACCGCTAATCGACCTGCTCGCCGATGTGCGTGCCTGCACCCGCTGCGAATTACCCCTGGGCCCCAGGCCGGTACTGCGTGCCCACGAGGACGCCGAGCTGCTGATCATCGGCCAGGCGCCGGGCACCAGAGTGCACGAGACCGGGATTCCCTGGAACGACCCCAGCGGCAACCGGCTGCGGGAATGGCTGCAGATGGAGCGCGAGGAGTTCTACGACGAACGCAAGGTGGCCATTATCCCGATGGCATTCTGTTACCCCGGCAAGGGCAAATCCGGGGACCTGCCGCCGCCATCGGTATGTTCAGAGACCTGGCATGAGCCGCTCCTCGAGCGCCTGCCCAACATCCGCACCACGTTGCTGTTGGGCAAGTACGCCCAGGACCGCTATCTCAGCTGGGATGGTGAGCTGGATGCGAAGAGCAGCCTGACCGAGCGCGTTCGCCACTGGCAGACCTGGGCGCCCGAGTATTGGGTGATGCCGCATCCTTCACCACGCAACCAGCTTTGGTTGCGGCGTAACCCCTGGTTTGAGGCCGAGGTGCTACCCGCTTTCCGCGAACACCTGCAATCCAGACACCGTTGAAATCCAAGGAGTTCTTATGAATCGGGTAGACCCCGCCGAAGTCGGCCTGTGTGGCGAGCGCCTGGCGCGCATTGGCGAGCACCTGCGCAGCCGCTACATCGAGCCCGGCAAGATTCCCGGCAGCCTCACCCTGGTCGCCCGTCGCGGGCAGGTCTGCTATCTGGAAAAAGAGGGCAGGCGCGACCTGGAGCGCAACCTGCCGGTGGAGGACGACACCATCTTCCGCATCTACTCCATGACCAAGCCAATCACCTCGATCGCGCTGATGCAACTCCACGAACGCGGGATGTTTCATCTCAATGACCCGGTGCACCGCTTTATCCCCGAGTGGCGCGACCTGCGCATTTTCAAGGCCGGTAGCTGGCCGATGTATGAGACCGTCGCCTGCCAGTCACCCATGACCGTGCGCCACCTGCTGACGCACATGTCCGGCCTTACCTACGGCTTCCTGCATGCCACCAATGTTGACTACGGCTACCGCAAGGCGCGCATCGGCAGCCTGCAGCCCGGGCAGACCCTGCGGGACATGATCGAGGGCCTGGCGGCGCTGCCGCTGGAGTTTGAGCCGGGCAGCGCCTGGAACTACTCGGTGGCCACCGATGTGCTGGGCTACCTGGTAGAGGTGATGTCCGGCCAGCGCTTCGACGACTACCTGCGCGAGCACATCTTCGAACCATTGGGCATGCACGATACTGCCTTCAATATTGCCGAGGACAAGGTCGCGCGCTTTTCCTCCTGCTACCAGCGCAACCTCGACAAGTCGATCGGTCTGGAGGACGACGGCCAGGCCAGTGCCTACCGTGAGCGGACGTTTTTCAGCGGTGGCGGTGGCCTGGTGTCCACCATGGCGGACTACTACCGTTTCTGCAGCATGCTGCGCAACGGTGGTGAGCTGGACGGTGCGCGCATTATTGGCCCGCGCACCCTGGCGATGATGACCGCCAACCACCTGCCCGACGGCGGCGATATGGCGACCTGGGCGCGGGGCAGCTTCAGTGAAACCGGCAACGAGGGTATAGGCTTTGGGCTGGGTTTTGCGACCCGCACCGACCCGGTAGCCAGCGGCACCGTGACCTCAGTGGGGGAGTATCACTGGGGTGGGCTGGCCAGTACCCTGTTCTGGGTGGACCCCGTGGAGGACCTGGTGGTCATCTTCATGACCCAGTTGATTCCCTCGGGCACCTTCGATTTCCGCAGCCAGCTACACTCAATCATCTACTCGTCGATTCTGGATTAGGTCCTGGTCTAGCTGTTCCACAAAGGCCTTGATAAAGGCTTTCATGATTGCCTCCCGGTCGTCGGTTTCCTCGATGCCGGAGGCTGCCTGCCACAGGTGGGCGCCGTCGCTGACCGCGTAGAGGTTGGCTTCCAGGTGCAGGGATTTGTGCTGGGCGTAGAAGTCGGGCACGTGGGCCACTTCGTAGGGCACGCCGTATACACCACCGCGGCGGTAGTAGCCGCCGCCGCGGTAGATCGGCTGCACACCGTAATAGGTGCGGCCCGGGTGCAGGACCTCCTGTTCGTCGCGCCCGGCAAAGCTGGTCACCAGCACGGTATCGGTGCCCGCCTGTGCCGCCATGGTGGCCACGGCTTGCTTGTCGATCTTCTTCGCCGGATTGAGTTCGTAGCTGGCGACGGCTTTTACGCCCTCGGCCTGCAGTGCATCAGTGAACTCCCGCTCGAAACGCTGGCGGATATCGCTATGGGTGGTCACCGCCAAAACCAGCACTCCGGACAGGTCCCGGTAGTCCTCGATGTTCCTGGCCATCCAGGTGTTGGTGATAGTGGCGTTGTTGGCGCAGCCCGCCAGCAGCAGTGCCGACAGGCTCAGGAGTAATCGTCTCATCGGGGGTTGGCGGGCTCCCACAGTTCGATGGGGTTGCCCTCGGGATCGTAGACCCTGGCAAAGCGCCCGTTGGGATACTCTTCCAGGTCACGCTCCACCTTGATCCCCGCCGCTTCCAACTGCGCTGCCATGGCGTCCAGGTCACTGACGCGGAAGTTCACCATCCACGCCTGCTCGGGGCGACCGAAGTAGTCGGTGTTCTCTGAAAAGGGTGCGAACACCGTGGGTCCCGCCTCCTGCGTCCAGGGCGGCGTGTCATAGTCGGTGGGCACCCGGGATACGCCCAGGTGCTCTTCATACCAGGCCGCCAGCGCCGCCGGGTCTCTGGCCCGGAAAAACAGGCCGCCAATGCCAGTCACTGTTTCCATAGCTTGTGCTCCTTTGCTCTTGATAATGAAGGTAGCCTGCGCCGACCCGCCTGGCCAGCTAGCCGTGCGTGCGTGGATCCTCCACGCTGAGCAGTACCGCAAATCCCAGGCAGAGCAGGGCGCTGGCGCCAATGAAGACTGCGTCGTAGCCCATGGCCGCGGCCACCAGCCCGCCCAGCAGCGGCGCGATACTGCCAGCTCCCTCGCTGACGGTGTTGGCAATTGCCAGCCGCAGCGAGGTCTGCTCGCGATTGCCGAATTCCATTGGCAGGTTGAATGCCCCCAGCCGAAAGCCCTCCTGGGAGGCGCCGATAGCGGCGAAGACGGCGACCACCACCCAGTAGTCCGTGCTCAATAGCAGCAGGAGGGTGGCGACAATCCACAGGGCGATGGACAGCAGCAGGCACAGCCGAAAGCCGTGTCGGTCCGACAGCCAGCCCCAGAACAGGTTGGTCACCGTGGCGGCGACGGTGAAAGACACGGTCAGGCTGGCCAGTGTTTCTCCGGACAGGCCAATGCTCTCGCCGGCGAAAAGAATGTAGAAAGGCAGCGCCATGCGTCCCAGGGTGGACAGGGCGCGGGCGGTAACAAAGCGTGCAAAGGCGGGCTCCGAGCGCAGGAATGCCGGCATCTCGCGCAGGTACTGCGCAAAGCTGCGTTTGTCGGCCACGGTGGGAGGTTGCGGTTCCCGCACCAGCGTCAATACCAGCAGGCCCAGGGTGGTGAGCGCGAAGGCCACCAGGAACACCGCACCGTAGCCGCTGGCGTTGGGTGGTGTACCCAGCAGGTAGTTGCCGCCGACCCAGGCCACACCCACGGTCGTGAGACTGGCCAGGAAATTGCGCAGGCCCATCAGCCGGCCCCGGTAGTTCACCGGGATGACCTTGGACAGCAGGGTTTGGAACACCACGGTCTGCATGCCGGCAAACAGCCCGAACAGGGCCATGGCCGCGAGCGCGGCGACCAGGGCCGCCTGGCCTTCCAGTAGCAACCCCGCCAGGGCCAGGCACAGCACCGCCACCCGCATGGCGCCACCGGTCCAGAAACCGACTGGCAGCACCCGGCGGCGATGGCCGATCAGGCTGGCGCTGAACAGGGGCGTGAGCGTGGCGCCCAGCGCCGCCAATGACAGGGCAAGGCCCACGGCCACATCTGAGCCGCCGGATAATAGCAGGATGTAGGCGGGCAGGAAGGTGGGCGTGGTGACCAGCCGAAAACCGGTTTGCCCCAGCAGGCCGTGCACCAGGTGTACGGCAAAATTGCGTGGCAGGCGCTCCTGCACACGCCGGTGGTAATCTCGCTCAGCGTCGGAATCGTACATAGGGTACTCTGGTGATGGTAGGCGATTTGCCGAGAGCACCCAAGCACATTGGAAATAATTTATGGACCTGGCACTGCCCGCCTCATTTGAACGCGAATTTTTCCGCCGCCTGAACTCGGTGGTGGAGCCCGCCGTGCGCTGCGGCATTGGCTCACCGCGGCTGCTGCCCGGCGGACTGATCGTGCTGGAGAGCATTGGCTTCAAGAGCGGCCAGGCGCGCCGCACGCCACTGGTGGCGATGAAGCTGGGCCAGCATATCCTGGTAGCCACCGTGCGCGGTGAGCGCTCTTTCTGGGTGAAAAACCTGCGCAAGCAGCCCAGGGTGCGGTTCTGGCGCGGCGGCCGTGAGCACGACGCCAGGGCCTTTGTGCTGGCGCCCGGCAAGGCGTTTCGGCGCCCGGCCTCACTGCCCGCTTACCTGCAGGAACTCACAGCCAGGCTCAATCCACTTACCCGTCAGGGCTGGGCTTTTGCCATACTGTCACCACGCTAACCCTTTATTGCTACTTCTATTGATACCTCGCTGACTCTGGAGACAAGCACATGAGAATCAGGCATTTGATCGCGGCTGCACTGGCTACCCTGTTGAGCTTGCCGACGCTCGCGGAACACGCGCTGCTGGGCGACAAGTCGGATATCCGCTTTATCTCCGTGAAAAACGCGGCCATTGCCGAGGTGCATCATTTCAGGTCCCTGAGCGGCAGCATCGACAACGGTGCCGTGAGCGTCACCATCCCACTGGTGGACGTGGAGACCATGATCCCCATCCGCAACGAGCGCATGCAGAAAATGCTGTTCGAGACCGAGCTCTTTCCCAAGGCCACGCTGACGGCGATGGTCGACATGGACAGGGTCATGGCGCTTGAGAGCGGCGACTATACAACCATGGATGTGAAGGTGACCCTGGACCTGCACGGCAGCAGCAAGACGTACACCAGTGCGGTCAGCGTGGCGCGGCTGGGCGATGAGATTCACGTCGCCACCGAGCAGCCATTGGTAGTGAGTGCGGCGGACTTCGAACTGACCGCCGGGGTGGAACGCCTGCGCAGCATCGCCGGTTTGCAGAACATTGCAACCCAGGTGCCGGTGACGGCGCAGCTGGTGTTTGCGCTTTAGGCGCGTGCTGTCATTCCCGCCCACGCGGGAATGACGTCGAGCAGTGTCGAGAACGTTGGCATTCTGCCCGGCCCATCTTCATTGATACCCGCTCAGAATCGTTAATAGCTAATCCCGGTGATGTAGAAGCGTTGCTCCCCCGCGGGGCTGCGCACGGTCACCTCATCGTCCAGCCGCTTGCCCAGTAGCGAGCGGGCCATCGGTGAGTCCATGCTGAGCTTGCCCTGCTTCAGGTCGAACTCGTCCGGGCCCACGATCCGGTAGCGCTGCTCTTCCCCGTCATCATCTTCCAGGGTGACCCAGGCGCCAAAGTAGACCTTGTCGTGATCGTCCGGTGCGCGATCCACGACCTGCAGTTCCTCCAGGCGCTTGTTCAGGAAGCGCACCCGGCCGTCGATCTCCCGCAGCCGCTTCTTGCCGTAGATGTAATCGCCGTTTTCCGAACGGTCGCCGTTCTTGGCGGCCTCGTGCACGGCGGACGTCACCTGCGGCCGTTCCACTTTCCAGAGCTGGTGTAATTCGGCGCGCAGCGCCGCCTCACCTTCCGGCGTGATATAGCGCGAACCGCGTTTGCGGGGTGGTCGGTAGCGTCCCATTTGGCTATGTTAGCGCACTTGGTGTGAGGCGATGGAGTCAGCATGGAAGCCAGTCGGGGTGAAGCACAGGGCGGCGTTGAGTACGAATCGGTCAGCGACGACTATCTGAAACACAGGCAGTTGCAACAGGGGGCGGCGGGCTGGATTCTGCTGGCGGGCCTGGGTGTTTCCTACGTGATCTCAGGGGACTTCGCCGGCTGGAACTTCGGCCTGGCCTCCGGTGGCTTTGGCGGCATGCTGATCGCCACGGCGATTATGGGCCTGATGTACCTGTGCATGGTGTTGAGTCTGGCGGAACTCTCCTCCAGCCTGCCCACCGCCGGCGGCGGCTATAGCTTTGCACGCCGCACCATGGGTCCCTGGGGTGGTTATCTCACCGGCACCGCCATCCTGCTCGAGTACGCCATCGCCCCCGCCGCCATCGCGATATTTATTGGCGGCTACGTAGAATCCCTGGTGGGTATCAACGGCTGGACGGTGAGCCTGGGCAGCTACCTGATCTTTGTCGGTATACACCTGTGGGGGGTGGGTGAGGCGCTCAAGGTCATGTTTGTGATCACCCTGCTGGCGGTGGTGGCGCTGCTGGTGTTTATCGTCGGTATGCTGCCGCATTTCGATCACGCCAATCTGTTTGATATTCCCGCCAACCCGGAGGCCGCCGGCGCCAGCCGGTTCCTGCCCCAGGGTTACCTGGGTATCTGGGCAGCCCTGCCGTTTGCCATGTGGCTGTTCCTGGCGGTGGAGGGCGTGCCGCTGGCCGCCGAGGAGGCCAAGGACCCGGGGCGCGACATGCCGCGCGGCATTATCGTTGCCATGCTGATTCTGCTGGTGTTTGGCCTCCTGGTGCTGGTGTTGGCCCCGGGCGGTGCCGGGGCGGCGCTGATGCAGGACCACGGCGCGCCCCTGGTGGGCGCCCTGCAGGCGGTTTACGGCGCGGATTCACGGCTTGCCGAATTCGTAAACTGGGTCGGCCTGGCGGGGCTGGTTGCCAGTTTCTTCTCGATTATCTACGCCTACTCCCGGCAGGTCTTCGCGCTGTCGCGGGCTGGCTACCTGCCGCGCCGTCTGTCTGTCACCGGCAGGCACAAGGTGCCGGTGCTGTCGCTGGTGGTGCCCGCCGCTATCGGCTTTCTCCTGTCACTGACCGGGGAGGGCGACCTGATGCTGACAATGGCGGTGTTTGGTGCCACCATCTCCTATGCCATGATGATGCTGTCGCATATCCTGCTGCGGCTCAGGGAGCCGGAGCTGGCGCGGCCCTACCGCACGCCCGGCGGGGTGGTGACCTCGGGCCTGGCCCTGGTGCTGGCGGTGGTGGCCTTTATCTCCACCTTCCTGGCCAACTTGGAGGCGGCGCTGTGGAGTGCCGGGTTCTACCTGCTGATGATTGCCTATTTTGCCCTGTATAGCCGCCACCATCTGGTGGCCCAGGCGCCTGAAGAAGAGTTCGCGGCGATTGCCGCCGCCGAACAGGAGTTGAGTTGACGTGAAACCCTGGCTGATAGTTGCCCTGTGGAGCCTGAGCCAGGCCAGTCTGGCCTGCCTGGAAATCGAGCCCAAGCTGAACCAGGGCGCATTGGTGTGGGGCAAGGTCGCCCCAGGCAATACGGTGATGCTGGAAGACGAGGCCCTCGACGTGGCCGCCGACGGCACCTTTGTGTTCGGATTTGGCCGCGATGAAACCGGCGAACGCACCCTGCAGGTGGATGGCAGTGAGACCTGTGCCCTGACCCTAAAGATCCAGCCGCGGGACTACCGCATCCAGCGCGTTGAAGGTGTGCCCCAGCGTACGGTCACGCCGGACCCTGAAGACCTGGAGCGGATTCGCCGGGAAGCGGCGCTGGTGGCCAGCGCTCGCAAGAACACCCGTGCGGCCGCCGACTTCGCCGCGGGCTTTGACTGGCCGGTGACCGGGCGCATCAGCGGGGTCTATGGCTCCCAGCGGGTCTACAACGGCACCCCGGGCCGCCCCCACTTCGGGGTGGACGTGGCGGTGCCTACCGGCACCCCGATCACCACCCCGGCTCCGGGTGTGGTGACCCTGGCGGAACCTGATCTGTTCTACAGCGGTGGCACCATCATCGTCGACCACGGTATGGACGTGAGTTCCTCGTTCCTGCACCTCAGCGACGTGACCGTGGAGGTGGGCCAGCGGGTGGAGCCCGGCGACATTATCGGCAGGGTGGGCAGCACCGGCCGCGCCACCGGCCCCCACCTGGACTGGCGCATGAACTGGCGCAACCGCCGGGTGGACCCCCAACTGCTCGCGCCGCCGATGCCGACAGCGCCCGCCGCTCAGTAGCCCCCGCCCGGCGCTGGACGGTACCGCCCATGGCCGCATGTGGCGTATAATGCGCGGCCGTTTTCGAGAGAGTCGTCATGACCGGAACCATCGACAAGAAACTGCTGAGCATCCTGGTGTGCCCGGTGAGCAAAGCGCCGCTGGAATACGACAGCGATCGGCAGGAACTGGTCTGTAAGGCCAGCGGCCTGGCCTACCCGATTCGCGACGGCATCCCGGTAATGCTGGAAAACGAGGCGCGTCAGCTCACGGCGGATGAAAAGCTGGGCTGAACACGACCAGCTCAGGACGATTTAGGAAACCAGGGTCAAACAGCACCGATGGAAGATACGATTTTTGGCAAGATCACCCGCGGGGAAATCCCCACCGAGTTCGTCTACGAAGACGAACACTGCGTGGCGATCAACGATATTCACCCCATGGCACCGGTGCACGTGCTGGTGATTCCCCGCAAGCCGATCCCCAGGCTGGCGGATGCCGGCGATGAAGACCAGGCGCTGATGGGCCACCTGATGCTGGCGGTCGGCAAGATCACCCGCCAGCTCGGCGTCAGTGAGGGCTTCCGGCTGGTGGTGAACAACGGCGAAGGCGGCGGACAGACCGTGTTCCACCTGCACCTGCACATCCTGGCAGGGCGCGACTTCGACGAAGCCAGCCTGGCGCGTGGTATCCAGGGATAGCGAACAAGCAAAAACAGCCATGAAGAGTTCCGATATCCGCGAGGCCTTCCTCGCCTATTTTGAGCGCCAGCAACATACCCGTGTGGCCAGTTCCTCGCTGGTACCGCACGATGACCCGACGCTGCTGTTCACCAACGCCGGCATGAACCAGTTCAAGGACGTGTTCCTGGGCGCCGACCAGCGCGACTACAGCCGCGCCACGTCCAGCCAGCGCTGCGTACGCGCCGGCGGCAAGCACAACGACCTGGAAAACGTCGGCTACACCGCCCGCCACCACACCTTTTTTGAAATGCTGGGCAACTTCAGCTTCGGCGATTACTTCAAGCGCGACGCTATCCGCTTTGCCTGGGAATTCCTGACGGTGGAAATGGGCCTGCCGGAAGAGCGCCTGTGGGTCACGGTGCACGTCAGTGACGATGAAGCCGCGGATATCTGGTTCAACGATATCGGTGTCAGCAAGGAGCGCTTCTCACGCCTCGACGAAGACAACTTCTGGCAGATGGGTGACACCGGCCCCTGTGGACCCTGCACCGAGATCTTCTACGATCACGGCGAAGACGTGCCCGGCGGGCCGCCCGGCAGCGAGAATGACGACCTCGATCGCTACGTGGAAATCTGGAACCTGGTGTTCATGCAGTACAACCAGTCCGCTGACGGCAGCCGCGAACCGCTGCCCGCTCCCTCGGTGGATACCGGTATGGGCCTGGAGCGCATCGCTGCGGTCATGCAGGGCGTGCACTCCAACTACGAGATCGACCTGTTTCAGGCCATTCTTGAGGAAGCGGCGACGCTGCTGGGGCAGGACTCCACCGGGCACAGCTCCCTGCGAGTGATTGCCGACCATATCCGTTCCTGTGCCTTCCTGATCTGCGACGGCGTGCTGCCCAGCAATGAGGGGCGCGGTTACGTGCTGCGCCGCATCATTCGTCGCGCCATTCGCCACGGGAACAAGCTCGGTGCTACCGGACCTTTCTTCCACAAGCTGGTAGCCGTGCTCGCCGAGCAGATGGGCGAGGCCTACCCGGAACTGCGCGAGGGCCAGGGGCGCATCGAACAGGCGTTGCTGGTCGAGGAAGAACAGTTTGCCCGCACCCTGGACAACGGCATGGCGATTCTGGAAGAAGCGCTGGCTGATCTGGATGGCGCGGTTATTCCCGGTGAGGTGGTGTTCCGCCTCTACGATACTTACGGCTTTCCGGTGGACCTCACCAACGACATCGCCCGCGAGCGCGAGCTGAGGCTGGATATGGACGGCTACGAGGCCGCCATGGAAGAGCAGCGCAAGCGTTCCCAGGATGCCGGCAGCTTTGCGATAGACTACAACGACGTGTTGAAGCTCGACGGCCACACCGAGTTCACCGGCTACGACGGTACCGAGGGTAGTGGCACAGTGACCGCCATCCTCAAGGGCGGCGCAATAGTGGATGCCATCAATGCCGGTGAAGAGGGCGTACTGGTGTTGGACCACACGCCGTTCTACGGCGAGTCCGGCGGCCAGGTCGGCGACTCGGGTTACCTGGCCAGCGGTGAGGCCCGCTTCGAAGTGCGCGACACCACCAAGGGCGGCGACCAGCACCTGCACCACGGAGCTGTGCTGTCCGGCAGCGTCAGCGTTGGCGACACCCTCAATGCGACGGTGGATGCCGGCGTGCGCCAGGCTACGGCGCTGAATCACTCCGCTACCCACCTGCTGCATGCGGCCCTGCGCAATGTGCTGGGGGATCATGTGCAGCAGAAAGGCAGCCTGGTGGATTCCCAGCGCCTGCGCTTCGACTTCAGCCACCCGCAGGCGGTCACCCGCGAGGAGCTTAAGGCCATCGAAGATATGGTCAACGAACAGATTCGTGCCAACAGCGAGGTCACCACCCGGCTGATGGGCATGGACGCGGCCATGGAGGCGGGCGCCATGGCGCTGTTTGGTGAGAAATACGGTGAGGAAGTGCGGGTGCTCAATATGGGCGGCGACTTCTCGGTGGAACTCTGCGGTGGCACCCATGTGGACCGCACGGGGGACATCGGCCTGATGCGGATTACCTCCGAGTCGGGGATTTCCGCGGGGGTGCGTCGGGTCGAGGCGGTCACCGGCGCGGCCGCCATTGCCGCTTTCGACGCTGCCGAAGACAAGCTCGCCCAGATCGGCGAACTGGTCAAAGGCGACACCGGCAACGTGGTAGACAAGGTCGGCGCACTGCGTACCGCCAACCGGGAGCTGGAGAAAGAAATCAAGCAGCTCAAGCAGAAGCTGGCTTCCAGCGCCGGCGGCGACCTCGCCAGCCAGGCGGTGGACATCAATGGCGCCAAGGTGCTGGCGGCGTCACTGGCCGGCGCCGACCCGAAATCCCTGCGCGACACCGTCGACCAGCTCAAGAACAAGCTGGGCAGTGGGGTGATCCTGCTGGCCGCGGTGGACGGCGACAAAATCGCGCTGACCGCGGGCGTTACCAAGGACCTGACTGACAAGGTGCGTGCCGGTGACCTGATGAAGGAATTTGCCGGCCGCCTGGGCGGCAAGGGCGGCGGCCGCCCGGACATGGCCCAGGGCGGTGGCACGGATGTGGGCGCATTGGCCACCACCTTGGCCGCCGTGCCGGAGTGGGTGCAGGGACAACTCCCATGAGCCTCCTGGTACAGAAGTTCGGTGGTACCTCGGTAGGTACCGTCGAGAAGATCGAGCAGGTGGCCGACAAGGTCGCGCGCTTCCGCCGTGACGGCCACGGGCTGGTGGTGGTGGTCTCAGCCATGGCGGGGGAGACCAATCGCCTGATCGGCCTCGCCCACGAGGTGCAGGACCAGCCGCTGCCGCGGGAGATGGACGTGCTGGTCTCCACCGGCGAACAGGTCTCCACCGCCCTGTTGGCGATGGCACTCAACAAGCGCGGTGTGAAGGCCAAGTCCTACAATGGCAGCCAGGTGCGCATTCTCACCGATGACGCTCACACCAAGGCGCGCATCCGCGACATCGATGACGCCCGCCTGCATGCCGATATCGAGGCCGGCTACGTGCTGGTGGTGGCGGGCTTCCAGGGTGTCGACGAGCACGGCAATATCACCACCCTCGGCCGTGGCGGCTCCGACACCACCGCCGTCGCGCTGGCGGCGGCGTTGAAGGCCGACGAATGCCAGATCTACACCGACGTGGACGGGGTCTACACGACCGACCCGCGCATGGTCGACGGCGCCAAGCGCCTCGACACCATCACCTTCGAGGAGATGCTGGAAATGGCCAGCATGGGCTCCAAGGTGCTGCAGATTCGCGCCGTCGAGTTTGCCGGCAAATACAGCGTGCCCCTGCGGGTGCTGCACAGTTTCGAAGACGGACCAGGCACCCTGATCCGACTGGAGGAAGAGAGCGACATGGAAAACCCCACCATCGCGGGCATAGCCTTCAACCGCGACGAGGCCAAGATCACCGTGCTGGGCGTACCGGATACCCCCGGCGTGGCCTACCGCATCCTCGGGCCCGTGGGCGAGGCCAATATCGAAGTGGATGTGATCGTACAGAACGTGTCGGAGGACGGCAGCACGGACTTCACGTTTACCGTGCACCGCAGCGAAATGGACAGGGCCGAGGCGATCATCCGCCAGGTGGCCGGGGAACTGGGCGCGCGCCAGGTCACTGCCGACAACAAGATCGCCAAGATCTCCCTGGTAGGCGTGGGCATGCGCTCCCACGCCGGGGTGGCCAGTCAGATGTTCAAGACCCTCTCCGAAGTGGGCATCAATATCCAGATGATCAGTACGTCCGAAATCAAGATCTCAGTGATCATTGATGAGAAATTTATCGAACTGGCAGTGCGGTCTTTACACTCCGCATTCGGCCTCGATCAGGAATCTTCGGCGTCGGCCGAGGTCTCATAATTGGCAATTGTCACAAACTCAGCAATACTTAGTGGATCGGTGCAGCGTTTTTGCGCTGGGCGGCCGTGGTACCGCAAAACATGGATAGGAGTACCAGGACATGCTAATTCTTACCCGAAGAATCGGGGAAACACTCATGGTGGGCGACAATGTGACGGTCACGGTGTTGGGTGTGAAAGGCAACCAGGTACGCCTGGGCGTCAACGCGCCGCGCGACGTGGCCGTTCACCGCGAAGAAATCTACAACCGCATCCAGCACGAAGACGAGAAGCCTGGTAGCTCTGAGGAGTCCCAGGAGTAGCTCTCTGACAGCCACCAGCGAGCGCGTGCAGCGCGCTTATCCACCCCCAAATCCACCCCCAAATAGTTGATTTGAGAGCGGTTGTTGGTATGATGCCGCCCTTCCGGAGAAGTGGCCGAGTGGTCGAAGGCGCTCCCCTGCTAAGGGAGTATACGTTAATAGCGTATCGAGGGTTCGAATCCCTCCTTCTCCGCCAGTTAAACCAAAAAGCCCCCGCCGAAG
>JANQLM010000111.1 GCA_028280635.1 Halieaceae bacterium
GGAGAGTTGGTTCAGTTCCTTCTGCAGGGCCTCCTGGCCGATGGCTGCCAGGGCCGGCAGGTAGGCTGGCGTCGAACCGTAGAAGGCCAGCAGGCTGCGCACGCTGGCATCCGCGGCGCGGTATTCCTCCTCGGTCGTGCCGGTGACGCAGATCGCCGAGACCTGCAGGGCACAGGCCCCCGGAGATCGCCCCGCCTGCTCAAGCCCCCTGGCCAGGGCCGGCAACTGCTGCTCGCGCAGGAAGGGCTGGGTATGGAAAGGGTGCACAATGAGCCCGTCGGCCACCTGCCCCGCCACCTCGGTCATGCGCGGCCCGACGGCGCCGAGATAAACAGGCGGTGGGCCTTGGTCCAGCGGGCCTGGGTTGAACATCGGCGTCATCAGGGTGTGGCGGAAGTACTCCCCCTCGAACCTGAGTTCGGCGCCTTGCTGCCAGCAGTCAAAATGCGCTTTCACCGCGCGAATATACTCGGCCATGCGGGCAGCGGGCGGATGGAAGTCCACGCCGAAGCGCTTCTCTATATGGGCGCGCACCTGGGACCCCAGCCCCAGCCGAAACCCACCCTTTGACAGTCTCTGCAGGTCCCAGGCCTGGTAGGCGATATGGGCCGGGTTGCGCGGAAAAGCCACCGCAATGGCGGTGGCAATCTCCAACCCCGGGCACTGCTCGGCGGCAATCGCCAGAGGCAGGAAGGGGTCTGAGGGCCCCTCCAGTGTGTACACGCCGTCGTAGCCCATGGCCTGCAGGCGCCGGGCGTCGCTGCCCACCTCTGCCAACTGCGCGTAAAGCGGTCCATCGATTTTCATGCTGACTGCCTGCTCACCTGCGCTGCTCCCTCACCCAGCCACCATTCCACTGCCGCCGCGGCGCTGTCAATCGATGGCGGGCAGTGCCCGCGGATGGTGCAGTTTGTTAAGATGTGCGCGACCGAAATCCGAGGACCACCATGATTCGCCTACTGTGTACCGCACTGCTCGGCCTGCTGGCCGCCTGCTCCTCCGCTCCTACCGTCAATCTTACTGCGTTCCCCTATGAAATCGACGAGGAACGCCTGGAACAGAACCCCATCAAGCGGGTGGTGATATCCCACGTGAACATCGACCGCCTGTCACGGCGCTACCTGCAGGAGCATGAAGCCCGCATCGACAAGATGGTGGAGAACTACCTGGAAGCCAATGGCATCGAGGTGATTCCCGCACGCGTCTTTGAGCAGGAGTGGCGCCGCGCGGTGCGTGCCTACGGCAACGTGTTCGATCCGGCCACCGGCGAGGTCAATCGCAAGTCCTTCGCGCTGGCACTGATCGATGTGCGCGACGCGCTGGCCGAAAAGCAGAACATCGACGGCATCGTGTTTACCGACCTGATCGAACAGGAATCCCAGTTCTCCCCCGGGCTGCAGCACTTTGCGCGCTGGCACGGTGTCACCCGCAAGCCGACCCTGCAGGGCCCCGGCGACGGCGTGTCCGCCGACTTCAACTGGGCACAGCCGCTGTCCGTCGCCTCGCTGTGGGTCAGCATCTACGATATGGATCTCAAGCGGGTCTTCACCAGCATTGGCGGCCTCGATACCACCCAGGCCATCGACACCCGCTCCAGTTCCGGGCGCTACGTGCGGCGACGCAGCATCCTCGAGAG
The DNA here is from genome assembly GCA_028280635.1 of Halieaceae bacterium. Classification (GTDB taxonomy): domain Bacteria; phylum Pseudomonadota; class Gammaproteobacteria; order Pseudomonadales; family Halieaceae; genus JANQIO01. Next base: position 1,637 of record JANQLM010000111.1, read on the forward strand.
CACTGGCTTTATCGAGGAAGGCATCCAGCTCGCCTTCCACCCGTTTATCCCCATGGATAAATATCCCGGGCCACCGCCCGGGTCTTAAAAGACAGCCCTACACCACTTCCAGGGCTCGTTCGATGCACCACATGGCAGAGAGCGAGCCCAGCAGGTAGACCGGCAGCGCACGCCAGGCCGGCAGACCCAGTGCCGGCAGGCGTGACAGCGCCGCACCGATGGCGGCGACCACTGCAATAAACGCCAGCTGACCCAGCTCGATACCGATATTGAAAAACAGCAGCGCCAGCGGCAGCTCCGACTGGGGCAGCCCCACTTCCGCCAGGGCGCCGGCAAAGCCCATGCCGTGCAACAGGCCAAAACCACCCGCCAGCCACCAGGGGTAGCGCTTGAACAGGCCCGCACCCTCCTTGCGAGCCAGCTCGAGGGCCAGCACGAAGATACTGAGGGCAATCATGAACTCCACCAGCGCCACCGGGTACTCAAAAAAGCCCAGGGTCACCAGTGACAGGGTGACACTGTGGCCGGCGGTGAAAGCCGTGACCGTCCAGATCAGGCGTTTACCCCAGCCCACCAGCAGCAGCAAGCCGAATACAAACAGCAGGTGATCGATGCCGCCCCAGATATGCTCGGCGCCCAGCCAGGTGTATTCGCGCATAACCTCAATCGCCGTGGGCTCCGCGGGTACGGTAAAGGCCGGCTGATCACTACTCAGCAGGGACTGGTAATAGAAGCCGCCGCGGGTCTCCAGGGAGAACAGCACCGAGGCGCTGTTTTCACCCAACCCGGACACGGCCACGGTCTCCCCCACCAGGGTGCCGGCGCAGATCAATCGCCAACTGCTGACCACCCCGGTACCGACCAGGTCCCCCGGGGCGTCCGGTCCACCCTGGCAGTGGGTTGGGAGACGCGGCGCCAGGGGTACACTGCTGACCCGCTGGGCCGGGGTTTTCCAGATCACCTGGTACTCCCCTTCCGCAACCTCAAACACACGCAACAAAGAGGGCGCGAAACGGTGGGCCTCGGCCTGCACCGCAGCGCACAACAAAACCAGCGACAGCAACCAGCGGATCACAGGATCACCTCATAGTGCTCGCGCACGGACGCCAGCGCAGCAGCCAGGGTCTCACGCCTTTTTTCCAGTTCCAGGTCGCGGAGCAACTGCGCCCTGACTTCCTCCAGTTCGGCATCCCGCGCCGGCTCGACCGCATCCACCCACACCAGATGCACGCCGTAGGTGGAGGCAATCGGGCCTACCCAGCGGCCTGACCCTGGCTCACTGGCTTCCAGGTTCAGCACGAAGGCGGCACCAAACTGGCGGGCGAGCTGGGCGGGACTGCTGGCCGGGAAGCGATAGCCGGGCAGGAACGGTGAGCTGAAGTCCAGGGCCTGCTCCGGCGTAAGCCCCTCCTTCCGGAATCTGGCCAGCAGCGCCTCGGCCTCACCGGCACGTTCGCGGGACAGGTAGATCTGCTGTAGGCTGTAACGGGGTGGCCGCATCAGCTCGTCGCGGCGTTCCGCAAAACTGTCGCTGATTTCCGCATCGCTGGGCGCCGGCGGCGGCGACTGGGCCAGCAGCAACTCCTCCATGACCTGCACCAGGCGGCGCTTGACGACCTCGTCGCCGAGATGCAGCTCCATACGCAGGGCCTCGCGAAACAGCGCTTCATCCTCGCGGCCCCGGTCGAGCTGCAGGAAGCGCATATTACGCACCAGCCGCTGCTGCACGATGGGGTCTATCTCGTGCACACGCGCTTCCAGCGCTTCGCGAAACAGGATGTCACGGTCCAACTCGGCGCTCACCATCGCCGCCATTTGCGGCTCGGTGGGCATGCGACCGGTGGTGACGTACCACTGCCGGCGCAGGGACTCCACCCGCGTTTCCGGCAGCGGGCCCACACTGGGCCGGGCCGGGGGATACAGGGTCCGCTGCAGCATGAACAGGGCGGCGCCAATCAGCAGAAAGTGCAGCCAGGGGCGGTTGAGGCGATTCACGGGGTCTTTGATCCTGTCAGCTTTGTGGTTGCTTATTCTGTTGTTGGGGCATCGGCTGCCGGATAGTGCCAAACCGGTGAGGAGATAGCGCGCTCCTGGATCAGCGGTCGGTGTTCCGCACTGCAGCAAGCTTCAAACCCGTTGCCTATCGTCGAAGGCTCCGCGCAGTCCACGCCGCTGGCGACACAGATCTGCTGGCTCCAGCGGCAGCGCGGGTTCTCCACCGCCCGCGCATAATAGTAGGCGGCGGTGGTGGCTGAGAAGTCCGGGTCCTGCCACACGGAGCAGAGCTGGGAAAAGCCCTCACCCCGCGGACGGCAGGTGGCCAGGTCGACACCGGCGCCATTGTCGGGATCGCCGGCGATATCAAATACCCTCTCCCGGGCGGCGCCGCCCTCATCGATCCAGCCCTTGACGATTTGCAGGCGTTGCAAATCCAGCCCCGGGCTCTGTTCCGTGCCCGGGTCGGCTGCCGCCGCCACGGCGATGCGCACCCGGCCGCTGGCAGGCATTACCGCGCCCATGGGCACGCCGTCGCGATAGCCCTGCTCGGCAAACTCCGCCGCCTCACAGAGGTCCGCCCTGATGTCCTCGCCGGCAAACAGCCGCAGGGTGATGCGCGGTCCGCTGCTCGCATACACCTCGCGGCGCCGCAGGGCTTCAAACAGTTCATCGCGGCGATTCTGTGGCGCCCAGATCGCCGCCAGCCCACCGGGATTGAATTCCAGGTCATCCACCAGCCCGCCGCTGTTCTCACCGGAGGCCGGCGCACCCGCGCCGCCGTGGCCCGCGTAGTCCGTCTCACTCACAGCACCCGGAGCACCGAGGTGCGTATCGGTACTGCCGATAAAACCCAATTCGTAGGGATTCACGGACAACTGGCCGGCATAGGCCAGGCCGTCACGCAGCACGGAGCGGGCAAAGCCCGCGCCGGGCTTTACCGGTTTGCTTAGCCAGCCGACGAACTTGCCGCTGAAGGTCCCGTAGGGGAGTTGTTCGAAAGCGCAGAGTTCGTCTTCCGAGACGCCGGGCTGGAAATAGCATTCGCTGGCGCCTTTGTGCTGGTACACCTCCATCAGGGTTTCGAAGCGCCGCCGCCGCTGGGCCTGCTCCAGTGCCATGGTCGAGCTCGAGGGCGCGGGGAACATAGCGCCATCGCTGAGATTGCTGTTGTGGGGAATCACCAGGGCGTCACAGTCGCCATCGGCCTGCAGGCAGTCACGGTCCAGGGCGCGGAACAGGCTATCGACCGTGCCGTCACCGTCGATAAAGCTGTGCGGTACCGCGGGCACCCGGGCGTTGCGGAAAATGATATTGCGATGCAGGTTGGCCAGGTTCTCTGATGCGCCGGTCCACTCATAGGCGATAAAGCTGGTGAAGCTGCAGCTCTCCCCATCATCGTTGGCGGCTTCGGCGGCGGCACGGATATCCGCCCAGGGCTTGCGCGCGGCATCCAGGCAACGCTCGCCATTTTCGCCGCACAGGCCAAGGCGGCCACCCCTGGCCGCCGTTGTATTGAAGATGAAGAATGCCGCCCGCGGGAAGTTGCGAAAGGTGCGGCAGTACAGGCTGCCGTGGGCATAGCTGTCGGGGTCTGTGCACAGGGCGACCTCGCCAATCAGCTCCGCATGGTCTGTCACCGCGGCAAAGTCCAGCGGCCGTTGCAGCTGCAGGCGGCGCTGGGCGACACCGTCTATCCAGGGCTGGATAGCGAGCGGCGCACCGCGGGCAAAGGCATAAGCCTGGGCCGGCGTGGTGCGCGTATCCTGGGTACTGGCGTCGAGACTGTAACGGGTGTGAACATGCAGGTCCCCCCAGTACAGGTTGTTCTGGGGATTGTACTGCGCGCACTCCGGCTCAGCTCCAGCCGCGCTGGCTGCCAGTACTGCGGCGGCAAAAAGCGCGACAGCGGTGGCCGGTGGTGTCAGGGCGACCACGCCTGTACGAAGTCCTCCACCTTGCGTTCCGGCAAGGGCTTGGCGTGCCCGTCACGGCTGCCGAAGTACAGGAAGCCGATGATGGACTCGTTGGACTCCAGCCCCAGCTCATAGGCCACCAGCGGGTCTTCCGTGTAACTGCCTGTGCGCCAGATGCCGGCATAGCCCTGGGCCTCGGCGGCCAGCAGCAGCGCATGAGCGGCACAGCCGGCGGAGATAATCTGTTCCTGGCGCGGCACCTTGGGATGTTCGGTGTAGCGGCAGATGACAACTACCATCAGGGGTGCCCGCAGCGGCGCCGACAGGGCTCTCTCTCGGGCCGCATCGTCCAGGCCGGGATCTTCCTGCAGCCTGGATTCCAGAAACACCTCGCCCAGCCGTTCGCGCGCCTCACCTTCCAGCGTCAGGAAACGCCAGGGCTGCAGCCAAGCGTGGTCAGGGGCGCGCAGGGCCGCACGGAACATATAGTCCAGGGTGGCAGCGTCCGGGCCAGGAGCCGTGAGTTTGGGGGCGGAGTTGCGGGAGAGAAGTCGCTCGATGGTCTCATTCATGGCGGAAATTATACCGTGGCGCCCAGCAAGATGTTCATGAAACCGGCGTCTTCCGGCACCGCGTCTACGTTGTTGCACCAGGTGGCCAGCTCCTCGGCGCTGGTCGGCACCAGGCAATGCTCCAGGTGGTCGACGATATGAAACGGCAGCCCCAGACTCGCCAGGGTATCGATCAATGCGGCGCCAGAGGTGCCCGCGCTGCGCAGCGAGCGTGGTGTCAGTTCCAGCAGGATTCGCAGGCCGGGCCCACTGGCGCGCAGCGTGGGTAACAAGCCCTTGATAACGGCGTGCTCAGCGCCCTGGGTATCAACCTTGACGAAATCGAGCCCCGCCTCGCGCCCGGCGAACCAGTGGCTGCCCTGCTCCAGGCGCACGGCGACCGCGCTGCGCCCGGCCTCATCCGGCTGCAACTGGTGGTCGCCCAGATTGTCCTCGCTGAGATAGAGCTGCGCCTCACCGGTCGTCTCCGCCAGGGCGGCTTCGCAAAGGGTGACCCGGTCCTGGAGCGCATTCAGCGCGACATTGCGCGCAAGCAACGCGAAGTTCCTCGGTTCCGGTTCAAAGGCGTACACACGCCCGGACGGCCCGACACGCGACGCCGCCAGCAATGTGAAATAACCGATATTGGCACCGGCATCGAGTACCCGGTCACCGGCCGATACCGCACCCAGCAGCAGGGCAGTCTCGAAGGGCTCCCAAATGCCCCGTTCGCGCAGGGTGGCGCTGACGTGCAGGTCGGCGCTGTCGTGCAGCAGCATATCCAATGGAGCGTCCAGGCCAGGGACGGCCAGGCGGGTGGTCCTGGGTTCGGGCAAGGGCCTAGTGCCAACCCATACTGTCGGCAAACTCCTCGGCGTAGCGCACGATCCACTCCCGGGCTGCTTCCTCACTGCTGAGTGCGCGGCCCTCGCGTTCGCGCATTTCGCGGCGGTAGTCTTCTATCTGGCAGAACTGGGCGACCATGCGGGCCTTGAAGGCCTCATCGGGTTGATCGAACTGCACGCCGGCCTCGTAGCCCGATGGGGCCTCACGGCACCACACCACGGTGCCGCTGGCGCTGTAATCAGGCCACACCTGGGGCATGGAAATAGTGAGGCGCGCACCGGTGGTCACCGGATGCAGCAGGCTAAAGGCAAGCCCGCCCGCGGACACATTGATCAAGTGCACCGTGCCGTCGTTATCAGTACCGCTGGTTTCGTCCACGGCGATATCGATGGGGATGCAGTTGGGGTGACGAATGAACTTGCGCATGGGGTGGCCTCGGCCGCTCCCTGTAGGTGCCTGCCCAGCTTTGAGTTTAGTGCCAGAACTTTAAGGAAGCTACCGGCCGCGCTCAGCACATATCTTGGTACGGGTTCTCCAGTTGCAGGTCCAGCAGTTGGTCGCCGAGGGCCAGTTTGTCGTCCGCCAGCACGACCTGCTCGGGCCCCAGCACCTGGTGATCGAACTTGTAGGTGGGCCGAAAGGTGCCGGACAGGCAGGCCGCCTCGAACGCTTCCGAGCGCTGTAACACCGGCTCCGCCGCCTGCCGCCAGCGCTGCATGCGCTGCTTGCCGTGGCGCTTTTCCAGCATCTCCTCGGTACGCGACGGGGATAGCACGGTAGCGCTGGCATTGTTACCGCCGAAACCCTTGGCGTTGATCAGCGCGTAGGCGCTGCCCTCCTCCAGCGCACGGTGCGCCGGAGAGATATCGAGGTGGCTGGCGTGGACGTCCTCGGCGACATGGTCGATGGTGGCAATGCCCGGTAGCTGGCCGTGCCGCCAGATGCCCAGGGTGTTCACCAACTGGTCGCCGCCGGCGCAGCCAATGGAGTGCCCCAGGTAAGCCTTGACCGCCACCACCGGCCATTGCTCGATGCCGAACTGACGAGCCGCCTCGTTGAGGATATGGGATTCCGTGACGCGATTCTGCGGTGTGCCGGTGCCGTGAGCCTGTACAAAGCCGCCGCACCGCAGGCGAGCCTCGCCCACCAGGTTGCGCGCCGCCGCCAGGGCCTTGGCGACGGTAACGTAATTGCCGACCCCGGGCGCCGAAATCGATTTCTTGTGGCCGTCGGCGTTCACGAAGACATCGCTGACCGAGCCGTAAATCTGCGCACCCAGCTCCAGCGCCAGGCTGTCGTCGCAGAGCATGACCATCTGCGCCGACTCGGCGATGGTAAACCCGCAGTTGCTGGAAAAAGGTCGGCAGGCGCGGCGATGGTCCGGCTCGACATCGTTATCAAGCCCGTCCAGGGCGCGCAGCTCGCGGTCACTGGCCAGCGCCCCCATGGCGGCGTAGCCATCCATGACCTCGGGCGTGATCGGCGCCTCCGAAGAGCCCACCAGGGCGATGCGGCTGCGCCCGGACTGGATGTCCTGCACCGCCTGGCGCAGGTTGTACAGGAAGGAGGCACAGGCGCCCATATTGGTGCCCGTGCTGCCGAGACTGCCCAGCACGTAAGCGTTGATAAAGTCGGCCGGCATTTCCGCAAAACCGAAGGGGCAGTACTTGGAGGTCACCTTGCGACCGTTGTAGCGCGCCTTGAGCAGGCCGCCATTACTGTTGCCGTCGAGCTGGCTCATACCGCTGCCCGCGTACACCGACACCTGGTCCAGCGGTACGTGCCGCCGCAGTGTCTCCCAGTCCAGGCCGGAACTGCCCAGGGCATCGGAGGCCGCGAAGATGGTCATCTGCAAACCCCGCGGGTGGCTGCGCGCGTTGTAGAGTTCCGCCGGGTCGAAACCGCTGGGCAACTGGCCGGCCGCTTTTACGGTGGACTCACGCTGGCTGGGCAGCAGGAACATCATGCCCTGGTCGATTTCCACGTGGACATGCAGGTCGTCCAGCACCTCCACCTTCCAACCGGGCGGCAGTTGCTCGGGAAGCTGCTTGCGCTGGGTGCGAAACTGCATGGGATAGCCCTCGGAGTGGGCGACCATGCGCCGGTTCCAAGGCACCGCGTCAACATCGAAATGATTGGCCTCAATGCGCCGCACCAGGGTGGCGTCCGCCAGCGCCTGCCGGGCGTCGACACTACCGTCGTAGCTGCGGTTGGTCAGCGCCGCCAGAGCCTGCCAGGTGGATTCGGCCAGCGCCTCGGGCAGGGTCTCGATCACCATGCGCCGGTAGGCGTGGTGGAAAGAACTGCGCCCGGCGGCATTGACCCCACCAAACCCGACGATGACTGGCAAACGCACGGCTGACCTCCTGAAACTGGATAGTTCATTGTAAAAAGACAGTCTGTGCAGCAATATGGCAAATACGCCAAATTATTGGGCAATTAAGACATGCCAGCAGACGCGAAGAAAAACACGGGCCGGGATTCGCAGGCCCGTACGATACGGGTGGTGGCGGCCCTTTACCCTCGCGCCCTGGCCACCAGCATTTCACTGCCCATGGACGTGCTGCAGGCCGCAGGGCACGCCGCCGGCGCACAGACCCGGGGACGCAACCCCGTGCAGTTTCAGCTCGCCGCCGAACAGATTGGACCGGTGGCGGTGGCTGGAGGGCTACAAATGCTGCCGGATATCCACCTGGATGCGATCCGCCACTGCGATATGCTGTTATTGCCAGGGCTATGGCGCAACCCGAGGCCGGTATTAAAGCGGGCCGGCACCCTGCTGAGGCTGCTACCCGAGCTTCACGCACGGGGTACAGTCATCTGTTCAGTAGGCACTGGGAGCTGTTTTCTCGCTGAAGCGGGCTTGCTGGATAACCGCGCTGCCACCACCCACTGGCATTATTTTGATGAGTTCGCCCAGCGCTACCCCGCGGTACAGTTGAAACGTCGCCACCTGATTACCCAGAGCGAGTCGATCTACTGCGCCGGCAGCGTGAATTCGGTGGCGGACCTGATGATTCACCTCGTCGAAGACTGGTTTGGCCAGCGTATTGCCCGGCAGATCGAGAGCCAGTTTTCACCGGAAATTCGCCGTCCCTTCAGGGCCCACGCCTTCCAGTCACCGGATGACAGCGCTCACCACGATGAACTGGTGCTGGCGGCCCAGGAACGGCTGCAGGAACAGCTCCACCAGCGCCTGTCCCTGGCCCAGCTCGCCGATGAACTGCGCTGCAGCCCGCGCACCCTGACCCGCCGCTTCAATACGGCCATTGGCCAGACGCCCTCGGCCTACCTGCGCAGCCAGCGACTGGCCGAGGCCCGCGAGTTGCTGCGCACCACCAACCTGTCGGTGGGGGAAGTTGCCTACCGCGTGGGCCTGCATGACGTCAGCTACTTCACGACGCTATTCCAGAAGCACGAAGGGATGACACCCGGACGCTACCGCAGGAGCGTGCGTGGCAAGCTGTTCAGCCCGGTGCGGAGCTAGCGTCGATGCACTGCCGGCCACGTTGAAATCGATGGCTTTGCCCCCATATACGTGATGTTGTGCGCGCCTGGCCCCTGTGGCTAAATGGGCGCCCTGTTCAACCCCCATGAGCTTGGAATCCGTATGAGCGAGCAATCAGTAGTGATCGTAGCCGGCGCGCGCACCCCGATGGGCGGCCTGCAGGGTGAGTTGGCAGACGTGTCTGCGCCGGAACTGGGCGCCACGGCGATCGCCGCCGCGGTAGAGCGCAGCGGGCTGGACCCCGCTGACATCGATGAAGTCTTCATGGGCTGTGTACTGCCCGCCGGCCTGGGCCAGGCACCGGCGCGGCAGGCGGCCATTGGCGCCGGCATCCCGGTGTCCACCGGGGCAGTCACCGTAAACAAGATGTGCGCCTCCGCCATGCAGGCAACAATCAGCGGCCACGACAGCATCATGGCCGGCACCAACAAGGTGGTGGTAACCGGTGGCATGGAGAGCATGAGCAATGCCCCCCACCTGATACCCAACGCTCGCGGCGGT
>JANQLM010000115.1 GCA_028280635.1 Halieaceae bacterium
TGGAGCAACAGCGTCACCAATACCTCGGACGCGCGCCGCATGTTCCGCGTCTGGGCTGACCGGCTGCGCAATTTCCTAGACAGCCACTACTCGGGCAAGTAAGCCTCTACACCGCCGCCTGCAGCCGTTCGCGGCTGCCGGCCACCAACTCGATGCTGCGGTTCCAGTCGGTATCCTATTGCGCCGGATCCCAGGTGTGCTACTGGGCGTTAAAGGTCCGGCCGGTGACGCCGAGACTGTCGTCGCCCATCAGGTACAGATAGCTGGGCATGATGTCGGCAGCCGTTTTCAGGGTGTTGGGGTCTTCGCCCGGGTAGGCCGCGGCGCGCATGCTTGTCCGGGTGGCGCCCGGATTGAGGCAATTCACACGTACCCGGCTGATGTTTTCCAGTTCATCGGCCAATACCTGCGCCAGCCCCTCGGTGGCAAACTTGGAGACGGCGTAAGCACCCCAGTGGGCGCGGCCCTGGCGACCCACGCCTGAGGAGGTGAAGATGATCGACGCGTTGTTTGCGGTCTCCAGTTGTGGCAGCAGGGCCTGGGTCAGTATGAGCTGGGCGTTGACGTTGACCTGCATGACTTCCTGCCAGACCTGCGGCTTGTAGTGTGCGATGGGACTGCGCTCGCCCAGCAGTGAGGCGTTGTGCAAGAGGCCGTCAAGGCGCCCGAAGGCCTCGGCGGTGGAGGCGGCCAGGGCGGCATAGTGTTCCGCTGTGGCGGTGAGCATATCCGCTTCAAAAATCACCGGCTGTGGCAGGCCTTGCGCCTCGATCTCGTCGTATACCGATTCCAGCTTGCTGCCGGTGCGGCCCAGCAGGATAACCGTGGCGCCGTGGCGCGCGTAGCTCAGCGAGGCTTCGCGGCCTATGCCGTCGCCGGCGCCGGTGACCAGTATCACTTTGTCAGCGAGCAGCCCGGGGGCAGCCTGGTAAGCGTCGGGGATATGGGAAATGTTCATGGCATACGGGCCTCGGCGACCAGGGTCTTCAGGCTTTGACTGGTATGGGCGACAACGTCCGCGCCCCAGCGGTCGGGATTGTCGTCGCGATGAATGTAGCCGTAAGCGGCGGCGATGGTATACATACCCGCGGCGCGCCCGGCGTCGACGTCGCGCGGGTGGTCGCCGATGTACACTGCCTCATGGGGCGCACAGCCCAACTGCTCGCAGTTCAGCAGCAGCGGCTCCGGGTCTGGCTTGGGGCGGCTGACGTGATCCGGGCAGACCACGCTGGCTGGCGCTGGCTCAAGGCCCAGGCGTTCCAATAGCGGCTCTGTCAGCCAACTGGGCTTGTTGGTGGAAATGCCCCAGCGAATGCCGGCCTCGGCCAGTTCGGTGATCAGTGCCGGTATGCCCGGGTAGGGTGTGGTGGCGCGACCCAGGTCCTGCCGGTAAATCTCCAGGAAGCGCAGCCGCTGGGGCTCAAAGTCCTCATGGTCCTGGGTCAGGCCCAGCGCCAGCGAGACCATGGCGCGAGCACCGTCGGAGACCACCGCCCGCACGGCCGCCGGCTCCATGGGCGCCAGCGCGTGTTCGGCGCGCAGCGCTTGTACCACCTCGATAAACTCCGGCGCGGTATCCAGCAGGGTGCCGTCGAGGTCGAAGACCACGGCTTTCAGGTGGTGGGGGAACATCAGCCGGGCTTGTGGCAGTGGATCATGTAATTGACGCTGACGTCTTTTTCCTCGAGCCAGTAGTTGCCGGTGATCGGGTTGTAGAGCAGCCCGGTCATGTGTTTCAGCTCCAGGCCGGCCTCTCGTACCCACTCCGCCAGCTCTGCCGGCTTGATCAGCTTGGTGTAATCGTGCGTGCCCTTGGGCAGCAGCCGCAGCACGTACTCGGCGCCGACAATCGCAAACAGGTAGGACTTGGGGTTGCGGTTGATGGTGGAGAAGTAGAGGTGGCCGCCGGGCTTGCAGAGGTCGGCACAGGCCTGCACCACCTGGGAGGGATCCGGCACGTGCTCCAGCATTTCCAGGCAGCACACCACGTCGAAGCGCTCGGGCTGTTCCGCCGCCAGCGCCTCGGCGGTCATTTGCCGGTAGTCGACCTCGACACCGGATTCCAGACGATGAATGCGCGCCACTTCCAGCGGCGCCTCACTCATGTCGATGCCGGTGACCTCTGCGCCGCGCTGTACCATGCTCTCGGCGAGAATGCCGCCGCCACAGCCCACGTCCACCAGCCGCTTGCCCGCCACCGGCGAGCGCTGGTCGATGTAGTTGGCCCGCAGCGGGTTGATCTGGTGCAGGGGCTTGAAGTCACCGTTGCGGTCCCACCAGCGGGAGGCCAGTTCGTTGAACTTGGCGATTTCCTTCTCGTCGACGTTCTGCAGGTTCTCGGGTGATGGCTGGCTGTTCATGTTTTCCTCGATCTACGATGACTGCTACGCGGATACGATAGTCTTCGCCCAACGGTTTGCACGTGTCAGAACATCGTCCAGGTCCAGGCTCAACAGGCGACGTTCCGCCATCAGTGCTTTGCCCGCCACCCAGCTATGGGTCAACTGTTCGGCGTCGGTGGCGTAGACCAACTGCGATACCGGGTTGTACAGGGGCTGGGTTTCGGGCCGGGCAAAATCCACCGCCACCAGATCGGCCAGTTTGCCGACTTCCAGGCTGCCGGTGTCTTCCTGCAGGCCCATGGCGCGGGCACCGTTGATGGTAGCCATTTCCAGCACCGTGGCAGCGGGCAGGGCGGTGGCGTCCCCCTCGCTGTGTTTGGCCAGCAGGGCGGCGCTGCGCATCTCACCCGGCAGGCTGAGGTCGTTGTTGCTGGCGGCACTGTCGGTGCCCAGGGCCACATTGACACCGGCGGCCAGCAGCGCCGGCACCGGGCAGCGGCCCGAGGCCAGCTTCATATTGGATTCCGGGCAGTGGATGACATGCGCGCCCACTTCCGCCAGCAGTGCAATTTCATCTTCCTCCACCGAGGTCATGTGCACACACTGGGTGCGCGGGCCGATCAGGCCCAGATCGTTGAGTCGCGCCAGCGGCCGCTGTCCGTGTTCGGCCAGGCTGTCCTCGATTTCCCGGGCGGTTTCGTGCAGGTGGATGTGGATGGGCAGGTCCAGCTCCGCGGCCAGCATCGCCACCTTGCCCAGCGCCGCCGGGTTGACGGTGTAGGGGGAGTGCGGGCCGAACACTACCTGCACCAGCTCGCTGTGCTTGAGGTCGTCGCGCAGGGCCAGCCCCTTGCTGATGTAGTCGCCAGCGTCCGTCCCCCAGGCGCTGGGGAAGTCGAAAATCGGGAAGCTGAGCTGGCAGCGCAGGCCGATGTGCTGGGCGATGTCGGCCACCACGTTGGGAAAGAAATACATGTCGGAAAAACAGGTGGTGCCGGCGCGCAACATCTCGGCAATGGCCAGTTCGGCGCCGTCGCGCACAAACTCTGCGCTCGCGTGCTGCATCTCCACCGGCCAGATGTGCTCCTCCAGCCAGGGCATCAGGGCCAGGTCGTCCGCGTAGCCGCGCAGCAGGCTCATGGCGGCGTGGCCGTGGCTGTTGATGAAGCCGGGGAACAGGGCGTGACCCGGCAGCTCCAGCACCTCTGCTGCCTCGATGGCATCCGCCTGCTGGCGCGGCAGAATGGCGCTGATGCGGCCACCGCTAATGGCCAGGCTGTGGTTTTCCAGCACTTCGCCGCGGGGTATGACCGGGATGATATGTCCGGCGTGGATGAGGGTGTCTGCTTGGGTCATGGGGCTGGCGCTGGGGGGTGGTTTCCGCTCTGTGCTTGTCTGGGTTTTGGCCGTTGACGGCGCCCGCCCGGGGCCGCCGTTTCGGGGCGCCAGTATACCCGTAATCCGGGAAAAAAATGGCGCGAAAAATGCTTTGTCCGTATAATCGGTCGTTTACGTCAACGGGGTTCGGAATAAGCAATAGATGGGTGATTTAGCCAAGGAAATCCTGCCGGTAAACATCGAAGACGAGCTCAAGCAGTCCTACCTGGACTATGCGATGAGCGTCATTGTCGGGCGGGCCCTGCCGGACGTTCGCGACGGCCTCAAACCGGTCCACCGCCGGGTGCTGTTCGCCATGAACGAGCTCAATAACGACTGGAATAAAGCCTACAAGAAATCTGCCCGCATCGTCGGTGACGTGATCGGTAAATACCATCCCCATGGTGATTCCGCGGTCTACGACACCATTGTGCGCATGGCCCAGCCCTTCAGCCTGCGCTACATGCTGGTGGACGGGCAGGGCAACTTCGGTTCCATCGACGGCGACTCGGCGGCGGCCATGCGCTACACCGAGATTCGCATGCAGAAGATCGCCCACGACCTGCTGGCTGATCTCGACAAGGAAACCGTCGACTACGTGCCGAACTACGACGGCACCGAACAGATTCCGGAAGTACTGCCGACCAGAATTCCCAACCTGCTGGTCAACGGCTCCTCGGGCATCGCCGTAGGCATGGCCACCAATATTCCGCCCCACAACCTGACCGAGGTGGTCAGCGCCTGCCTGGCGCTGCTGGATAACGCGGAGCTCACGGTGGATGAGCTGATGGAGCACATTCCCGGGCCGGATTTCCCCACCGCGGGCATCATTAACGGCCGCGCCGGTATCGTGCAGGCCTACCGCAGCGGTCGCGGCCGAATCTACGTGCGCGCCCGCACCGAGATCATTACCGATGAGAAGACTAGCAAGGACACCATTCTCATCCACGAGCTGCCCTACCAGGTCAACAAGGCGCGGCTGATCGAGAAGATCGCCGAGCTGGTGAAAGACAAGAAGATCGAGGGCATCACCGAGCTGCGCGATGAGTCCGACAAGGACGGACTGCGGGTGGTGATCGAGCTGCGCCGTGGCGAAGTGGGCGATGTGGTGCTCAATAACCTGTTTGCCCAGACCGCGTTGCAACAGGTTTTCGGTATCAACATGGTGGCGCTGGTCAACGGCCAGCCCAAGGTGCTCAACCTCAAGGAGATCATCGAGGCCTTTATTCGTCACCGCCGCGAGGTGGTCACCCGCCGCACGGTGTACCTGCTGCGCAAGGCGCGCGAGCGCGGCCACGTGCTGGAAGGCCTCACGGTGGCGCTGGCCAACATCGACCCGGTGATCGAGCTGATCAAGGCCTCCACCAACGCCGCCGAAGCCCGCGAGAAGCTGGTCGCGGAGCCCTGGTCACCCGGGGATGTCACCGCCATGCTGGAGCGTGCCGGCAGCGACGCCTGTCGCCCGGATGGCCTGGAAGCCCAGTACGGCCTGCATAACGGCAAGTACTACCTGTCTCCGGCCCAGGCCCAGGCCATCCTCGAGCTGCGCCTGCATCGCCTGACCGGCCTGGAACAGGAAAAGCTGATCCAGGAATACCAGGAGAAGCTGGCGGAAATTGCCGACTACCTGGAAATCCTCTCCGACCCGGATCGCCTCAAGCAGGTCATCCGCGAGGAGTTGCAGGAGGTTGTTGAGAACTACGGCGACGAGCGTCGCACCGAAATCACCGATTCCGCCGCCGACCTGACGGTGGAAGACCTGATCACCGAGGAAGACCGGGTGGTCACCATTTCCCACGGCGGCTATGCCAAAACCCAGCCCCTGACCGACTATCAGGCCCAGCGCCGCGGCGGCATGGGCAAGTCGGCCACCGCCGTGAAAGACGAGGACTTTGTCGAGCACCTGCTGATTGCCAGCACCCACGACACCATTCTCTGCTTCACCAATGTCGGCAAGGTCTACTGGCTCAAGGTTTACCAGATTCCGGTAGCCGGGCGCGGCTCACGCGGCCGCCCCATGGTCAACCTGCTGCCCCTGGACGAGGGCGAGCGGGTGACCTCCATCCTGCCGGTGGCCGAGTACACCGAGGGGCACTACATCTTCATGGCCACCGCCAACGGCACGGTCAAGAAGACGGCGCTTACCGACTTCTCCCGCCAGCGCAGCGTGGGTCTCCGGGCCCTGGAATTGGAGGAGGGCGATGTGCTGGTGGGTACCGCCATTACCGACGGCGAACAGGATGTCATGCTGTTCTCGACATCGGGCAAGGCCGTACGCTTCAAGGAGTCGGACGTGCGCGCCATGGGGCGTACCGCCCGCGGTGTGCGCGGTATCAAACTGCAGGGCGATCAGCGCATGATTTCGCTGATTATTCCGGCCGAGGGCGGCCGCGTGCTGACCGTCAGCCAGAATGGCTACGGCAAGCGCACCCACGTCACCGAATTCCCCACCAAGGGCCGCGGCACCCAGGGTGTGATTGCCATCCAGTGCAGTGACCGCAACGGCGAACTGGTGGGCGCGGTACAGGTGTTTGATGGCAATGAGCTGATGCTGATCTCCGATCAGGGGACGCTCGTCAGGACCCGTGCCGATGAGGTGTCGGAGCAGGGCCGCAACACCCAGGGGGTGCGCGTTATTCGCCTCAAGGACGGTGAACAGCTGGTGGGCATCGAGCGTATCGAGGAAGCTGAAGACGAGCTGCCCGGTGAAGCCGACGACGGGTCTGAGTCCGGCGACGACGGAGAATCCTGATCGCCTGGCCGCGGCCGGGCTCCATGACGCCTGCTGGTGTGTATTGCGGTGGCTGATAGCCGGTATCCGTTGTCATGCATAGCCGACCGTGGGGATAGCCTGTAAGTTGCCCGGCCAGCGCCCTGGCTGCGTCTGTATTGCCAATACGCATTATTGACTGCGACGAAAACTCTGGAGATTTGATTGATGGCTCGTAAGTACAACTTCTGTGCCGGCCCGGCAGCCCTGCCGGAAACGGTGCTGGAACAGGCCCGTGACGAACTGCTGGATTGGCAGGACGCCGGCCTGTCGGTGATGGAGATGAGCCACCGCAGCCCGGAGATTGTCGGCATCTACGAGCGCGCCGAGCACGACCTGCGCGAACTGCTCGCGGTGCCGGACAACTACAGGGTTTTGTTCCTGCAGGGTGGCGCCAGCACCCAATTCGGCGCTGTGCCGCTGAACCTGACCCAGGGCAATGCCACCGCGGATTATGTGAATACCGGACAGTGGTCGAAGAAGGCCATCGCCGAGGGCAAGCGCTACCTGAACGTGAATGTGGCCGCCAGCGCGGAAGACAGCAACTTCTCAACGATTCCGCCGCGGGACGGCTGGCAGTTGAGCGAGGGCGCCGCCTACCTGCACTACACGCCGAACGAGACGATTGGCGGCGTGGAGTTTTTCTGGGCCCCCGAAGCGGACGCCCCGCTGGTGGTAGACATGTCTTCCACCCTTCTTAGCCGGCCCATCAACGTGGCGGACTACGGTGTGATTTACGCGGGCGCCCAGAAAAACATCGGCCCCGCCGGCCTGACCCTGGTGATTGTGCGCGACGACCTGCTGGGCCAGGCCCACCCGCTGTGCCCGGCGATGCTGAACTGGCAGGTCGCCGCCGAAGCCGAGTCCATGTACAACACGCCGCCGACCTTCGCCCTGTATCTGGCGGGGCTGGTGTTCCAGTGGCTGAAGGCCCAGGGCGGGCTGGGCGCCATGGAAACTCTCAACCGTCGCAAGGCTGAAAAACTCTACGGCTACATTGATGAGAGTGCCTTCTATGCCAACCCGGTAGAGACCGCCAGCCGCTCCCTGATGAACGTGCCGTTCACCCTGGCCAACCCGGAGCTGGACAAGGCCTTCCTGGCGGCAAGCGAGGCGGCGGGGCTGCTGAACCTGAAGGGCCACCGCAGTGTGGGCGGCATGCGCGCCAGCATTTACAATGCGGTGCCTGAGGCCGCCGTTGATGCGCTGATCGACTTCATGCGGGATTTCGAGGCGCGCAACGCCGGCTGAGCCTAAACCTCGCCAGGAAAGCGACTATGGACAAACCAGGCTCTGACAACGCTGGCAAGAAGAGTCCAGAGGCCCCTCGGGAGCTGACGCAGGTCCGTGATGAGATCGACAGCATCGATCGAGAGATCCAGGGGCTGATCAATCGGCGTGCGCGCTGTGCCCAGGAAGTGGCGGATATCAAGATAGCTGATGCCCAGGCCGCCCGCGAGCAGGGCCAGAGCGGGGAGGGGGTAGGCCAGCAGGCCGCCGTCTTTTACCGCCCGGAGCGCGAGGCCCAGGTGCTCAATCGCATCAAGGAGCGCAACGACGGCCCCCTGCCGGGCGATCGGGTCGCCTTCATCTTCCGCGAAATCATGTCGGCCTGCCTGGCGCTGGAACGTCCGCTGCAGGTGGCCTACCTGGGCCCCGAGGGCACTTTTACCCAGGCCGCCACCGTCAAACATTTCGGCCATGCGGTGGTCAGCATTCCCCAGGGCACTATCGATTCCGTGTTCAACCAGGTGGAAGCGGAGGACTGCAACTACGGTGTGGTGCCGGTGGAGAACTCCACCGAGGGCATGGTCAGCCACACCCTCGACAACTTCATGGACTCCAGCCTGAAGATCTGTGGTGAAGTCGAAATGCACATCCATCACCATCTGCTGGCTGGCACCCATACCAGTTTCAACGACATCCAGCGCGTCTGCGCGCACCAACAGGCCCTGGCCCAGTGCCGCGGCTGGCTGGAGCACTATCTGCCCGGCGTTGAACTGCAGGCCGTGTCCAGCAATGGTGAGGCAGCGCGCCTCGCCGCCGTGCAGACCGGCACCGTGGCCATCGCCGGGGATATGGCCGCCGACCAGTATGGCCTGGAGAAGCTGCACCAGAACATCGAGGATTCCGCCCACAACACCACCCGTTTCCTGGTGATAGGGCGCGACGAGATTCCTCCCAGCGGCACCGACAAGACGTCCATCATCGTCTCCAGTCGCAATAAGCCCGGCGCCCTGTTCGAGTTGCTGGAGCCGTTCCGGGATGCCGGTGTCAGCCTCACCCGCATCGATACCAGGCCCTCGAAAACCGAGAAGTGGGCCTATGTGTTCTTTATCGAGTTTGAAGGCCATCTGCAGGATTCGCCGATTGCCGAAATCATGAGCGGCCTTGAAGAGCACTCGATTCTCCTCAAACCCCTGGGCAGTTACCCCAAGGCGGTACTTTAGTGGCAGCCCTGGGCAAGGTCTCGGTCATCGGCCTGGGCCTCATCGGCGGCTCCCTGTGCCGGGCCCTGCGGCAGTCGGATTTTGCCTCCCGCGTGGTGGGCTTTGACCGTAATCCCGAAGTGGGTGAGCGGGCGCTGGCGCTGGATGTGATCGACGGCTTCGAGACCGACCTCGACCTTGTCCTCAGTGGCGCCGAGCTGGTGGTGATCGCCACCCCGACTCTGGCCGCCGCAGACGTGATGGTTGAGGTGCTGGTCAAGTTGCCCGCCGACGCCGTGCTTACCGATGTGGCCTCAGTGAAGGGGAACCTGGTCGCGGCCTACCAGCAAACACGCGCGGCGATTCAGGCGGACGACACCCTGTCGCTCAGCGGTGTGGCCCAGTATGTGCCCGGCCATCCCATCGCCGGCTCCGAGCGCAGCGGCGTGG
>JANQLM010000128.1 GCA_028280635.1 Halieaceae bacterium
GATATCCCGGTGCGCTCCGAGGTGGCAATGACGGGAGAGATCACGCTGCGTGGAGAAGTGCTGCCAATTGGTGGACTCAAGGAGAAGCTCCTGGCTGCCCACCGCGGAGGTATTACCACGGTAGTTATTCCTAAAGAGAATGAAAGAGACCTCAAGGAGATTCCCGAGAATATAAAATCAGACCTCGATATTCGCGCGGTTAAATGGATCGACGAGGTACTGGATATTGCTCTGGAAAAGATGCCTGATCCGCTGTCGGATGAGGACTACCTGGCCGACCCGATTGGCTCGTCCGAGGCCACAGATTCCGAGGAAAATAATCGCATTAACACCCATTAAGCGATATGCTCCGTGTTGACCGGGTTGAATTACCTATATTAGGCTCCAAGCCTCGGATACCCGAGTATTTGAGCCATAACAACAAGTCCACGCATTAAAAGATGAAAGGGGATAAGTGTGAACAAAACTGAACTTATTGATGCTATCGCGGCTTCAGCAGACATACCCAAGGCCGCAGCGGGACGCGCCCTGGACGCCGTCGTAGACTCGATTACTGGTGCGCTGAAAAATGGCGATTCAGTAGCACTGGTCGGCTTCGGCACCTTTGCGGTGAAAGAGCGTGCCGCACGCACCGGCCGCAACCCGCAGACGGGTGCTGAAATCCAGATTCCCGCTGCCAAGGTGCCTGGTTTCAAGGCCGGCAAGGCCCTAAAGGACGCCGTCAACAGCTAACACTGCACGACATTCAGGAAAAAGAGCGCACTTAACGGTGCGCTTTTTTTTTAAGCAGATGAAAGTAAGCAGATGAAAATTCCGCTGGCAGGAATATAATCACGCCACCGCGGTCTCAGGGCCGCCGCAATCTTCTCACCCTACGACGCAACACCCGGATTCCATGCTTCAGAACATACGCAAGAACCTCAAAGGCACGATTGCCACGGTGATCATCGTCCTGATGATTATCCCTTTCGCGATTACCGGTATTGATTCCCTGCTGACTGGCGGTGGCATCCAGTACATGGCCGAGGTCAACGGCGAGAGGATCAGCGCCCAGGACGTACAGTTGCAGATCAATCAGCAGAAAAGACGCCTGCTGATGACCATGGGCGATGACATTGACCCCAGTATGCTGGATGACCAGCTACTGGCGGGGCCGGCGCTGGAGTTCATGATACAGAAGTCCCTGATGATGCAGGCGGCGCGCGATTATGGTCTTGCTGTGCCGGAGCAGTTGTTGGTCGACTTTATCGGCGAAATGGAGGTGTTCAAGATCGACGGGCAGTTCAACCCGGTACGCTTCCGCCAGATTGTCTCCGACCAGGGTTACACCCCGGCGGGTTTCCAGCAGGCGCTTCGTGAAGACCTGACCGTCACACAACTGCGCCTCGGACTGGCCGGTTCCACTTTTGCGACCGGTCGTGACGTTGAGCGGCTGGCAGGCATCGAGCAGGAGCAGCGCGATATTCGCTATATGGTTCTGCCCCTGGAAAAGTTCCGCACCGACGCCGACGTCACCGACACCGACATTGAGGCCTGGTACCAACAGAACCAGGACAGCTTCATGACCGAGGAGACGGTGACGCTGTCCTATATAGAACTCACCCGAGATGACTTTTTCGAGCCGGTCGCTGAGGACCGCCTGCGGGAAGTATTTGAGCTTGAGCGCGGCAGCTACCAGCAGCCGGAGGAGCGCCGGGTATCACATATTCTTGTTAGCCCGGGAGACGGTGAATCCGAGGCGGAATTGCTGGCACGCGTTGCCGCCGCGCAGGCGAGGCTGGAGTCGGAGGATTTTGCCAGCGTCGCGTCAGAGCTGTCAGATGATGTCGGTAGCGCCACCGTCGGTGGTGATCTCGGCTTTACCGATGGCACCTTCTTCCCGGACCCTATGGAGGCGGCCATTGCCGAACTGGGGCTGGACGAAGTCTCGGCTCCTGTGGAAACCGATGCCGGGGTTCACCTGATCAAGCTGACCGAGCTGCGCGATGGCAAGGCACTCAGCTTTGAGGAAGTGCGCGGTGAACTGGAGCAGCGTCTGCAGGGCGAAGAGGCGAGCCGGGTACTTATCAAAACCGTGGAACAGCTTCGGGATCTTGCCTACAACGCGGAAAGCCTGGCAGAGCCGGCGGAAGAGCTCGAGCTCGTCGTCGAGCGCAGCGACGCAATTACTCGCAACCAGTCGGAAGGCCTGTTCGCCGACCCGCGCCTGGTGGCGGCGGCCTTTAGTGAAGACGTCATCAGCGAAGGCTATAACAGCGAAGTGGTGGAAATTGACACCGAGCATTTTGTGGTGCTGAGGGTGGAAGAGCACAGCCTGCCTGCGCTCAAGCCCCTAGAAACCGTGCGCGATGGCATTGTTGCCGATCTGCGCGACGAGATGGCGCGCGAACAGATTCGCCGCACGGCCACAGCGCTTCTGCGCAGCCTGCGTGACGGCGCCAGCATCGAGTCGCTGGCCCAGGAAGGCGGCTACCAGTGGCAGGTTGAACTGGCCACCACTCGCAGCAACCCGGCGGTGCCGGACAGCTTGCTGCGGCGGGCCTTCCAGCTACCGGCGCCGGCAGAGGGCCAAACCACCTTCGAATACGTACAGAACGGCGAGGGTGATATCGAGCTGTTCGAGCTGGTGGAAGTTGTGCGGGGGCAAGGCGGTACGGTTGGCGAAGGTCAGCGCAGCCTGATCGAGCGCCAGCTGATTGGGGAGTACGGCCGCCAGGCGGATGAGTATTTTCAGCAGCAGCTGCGTAGCAGTGCGGACATCACTCGCAGTTAACGCCCCGCAGCCAGGCATTTGTAAAGCAATACCGGATAAACACAGGAGAGGCCCCACACGGTGTACAAGGTACTGACACTCAACCAGATCTCTGTAAAAGGGCTGGATCGTTTTCCCCGTGAGTCCTATGAGCTCGCCAGCGAGTTTTCCCACCCCGATGCCATCCTGTTGCGCAGCCATAAACTGCAGCCGCAGGAAATCGCTGATACCGTGGCCTGCATCGGCCGCGCCGGTGCCGGCACCAACAATATACCTGTGGAAGACTGCACGCGCCGTGGCATCCCGGTATTCAATGCCCCTGGCGCGAATGCCAATGCGGTAAAAGAGCTGGTGGCTGCAGCCCTGTTGCTGGGCTCCCGCGGCATTGTTGAAGGCATCAACTACGTGGGCAGTCTTGCCGACGTTGCCGACGAGGCTGAGCTCAACAAGATTCTGGAAGCCCAGAAAAAGCAGTTCAAGGGTAGCGAGATTACCGGCAAGACCCTCGGCGTGGTGGGTCTCGGGGCCATCGGTTCCATGGTGGCCGAAATGGGCCTGACCCTGGGAATGGAGGTTTGCGGCTATGATCCCGCGCTGTCGGTGGAGGCCGCCTGGCGCCTCTCCAGCCAGGTCCAGAAGATGGATGCCCTGCAAACCCTGTTTGCGCGCTCCGACTATGTATCACTGCACCTGCCAGTGCTCGACAGCACCCGTGGCCTTGTGAATGCCGAGCTGCTGTCGCAGATGAAGCCGGGCAGTTGCCTGTTGAACTTCGCCCGCCAGGAGATCGTCGACGGCGATGGCGTGGTCGAAGCCCTCGACAATGGAACCCTGCGCCGCTACATCACCGACTTCCCGGCGCCGAGCCTTATCGGTCGCGAGGACGTCATCCTGATGCCGCATATCGGTGCCTCTACCGACGAGGCCGAGGAGAATTGCGCCATGATGGCGGCTGACCAGGTTCGGGATTTCCTGGAACACGGCAACATCCGCAATTCCGTAAATTTCCCGACCACCCAGCTTGAGCCCGCTGAAGGCGTGCGCCTCGCTATCAGCAATGACAACGTGCCCACGATGCTGGGCAAACTGCTGTCACTGCTGGCGGATGAGAACATCAACATCATCGACATGCTCAACAAGAGTCGCGGTGACGTCGCCTACAACCTGATCGACGTGGAGTGCATGCCCAGCGAGAACGCGCTGGAAAAGATGCGTGCCGTCGAGGGTATTATCAACGTCCGGGTGATCGGTGAGGGCGAGCTCTGCAAACCCTGATCGTCGCTCATCTGGCGATCACTGACCGGTAGCCGACAGGCACTATGACGGACCAGCCCCTGGACCGAATCAGCGAGCAACTTGGCGGTGAAGCCGCCGGGCGCGGGAACCCCGGCAGTCCACCGCTGCATCTCTGGCACCCCGAGTTTTCGGGGGATATCGATATCCGAATTGAGCGCGACGGAAGCTGGTGGCACGAGGGTGAGCGCATTCGTCGCGCCAGCCTTGTGCGCCTGTTCGCCAGCATTCTTCGCCGGGAGGCGGATGGCGACTACTACCTGGTAACACCGGTTGAGAAATGGCGAATCCAGGTGGAGGGTTTTCCCCTGCAGGTGGTGGATTTCGATGTCGCGGAAAACGACACGGCAGGCCGAATTATCACTGTGATTACCAATACCGGTCAGCGCTACCTGCTGGGCCGGGACTACCCCCTGTTCCTGCCGGAGTCCAATCCCTCTCTGGACGTCGGTGAAGTACCCGCTGTGGGGCTGGATCACGGGCTGGCCGCCTCATTCAGCCGTCCCGCCTGGTACCGGTTGGTGGAAGCGGCCGAACAGCGAGACGGTAACACCGGCGTGGAAAGCGACGGCCTGTTTTTTCCTATCGCCAGGGCCTGAGATGGCGGCCACCCGCGGCCGGCCACACCATGTATCCAGCGCCGGTCAAAGCTACATATTGGGGTAGTTCGGTCCGCCCAGCCCTTCCGGGGTCACCCAGTTGATATTCTGCGATGGATCCTTGATATCGCAGGTTTTGCAGTGCACGCAGTTCTGGGCATTGATCTGGAAGCGCGGGCTGTCGCCGTCTTCGATGACCTCGTACACGCCCGCCGGGCAGTAGCGCTGGGCCGGTTCGTTGTACTTCGGCAGGTTGACCTGGATCGGGACACTGCTGTCGGCCAGAGTCAGGTGGCAGGGCTGGTCTTCCTCGTGGTTGGTGTTGGAGAGGAATACGGAAGACAGCTTGTCAAAGCTCAACTCGTTGTCGGGCTTGGGATACACCGGGGCCGTGCATTCGGCGGCGGGCTTCATAGTGGCGTAATCCGGTGTGCTGTCCCGCAGGGTAAACGGCATTTTGCCACCGAAGATGTTCTGGTCCAGCCACACCAGGCCGGCGCCCAGGAAAGTCCCGAACTTGTGCATGAAGCCGGAGAAGTTGCGCGTGGTGTACAACTCCTGCCAGGCCCAGGACGCTTTGAAGTCCTCTGCAAAGCGCTCGAGGTCCGCCGGCGCCGCGTCGCCCTGGGCGAGGGCGTCGACCACGGTTTCAGCGGCCACCATGCCGCTTTTCATGGCCGTATGGTTGCCCTTGATCTTCACCGAGTTCAGGGTGCCAGCGTCACAACCGATCAGCAGGCCACCGGGGAAGTGCATCTTCGGCAGGGAGTTGAGCCCACCCTTGGCGATAGCCCGGGCACCGTAGGCAATGCGGTTGCCGCCCTTGAGGTACTTGCTGGTTTCGGGATGGTGTTTCCAGCGCTGGAACTCGTCGTAGGGGCTGACGTGCGGGTTGCTGTAGTTCAGGTCGGTGATCAGGCCCAGGTAGACCTGGTGGTTCTCGGCGTGGTACAGGAAGGCGCCACCACTGGAGCCGGTCTCCTTGAGGGGCCAGCCGAGGCCGTGTACGACCAGTCCTTCCTGGTGCTGCTCCGGGGGGATCTCCCAGATCTCCTTGATGCCGATCCCGTAGTGCTGTGGGTCGGAATCCTTGTCCAGCTCGAAGTGCTTGATCAATTGCTTGCCGAGGTGTCCACGGCAGCCCTCGGCGAACAGGGTGTATTTGGCGTGCAACTCCATGCCCGGCATATAGCTGTCTTTCTGCTGGCCTTCGGCGCTGATGCCCATGTCACCGGTGGCGATGCCCTTGACGCGGCCGTCCTCGTGGAACAGCACTTCGGAGGCAGCGAACCCCGGGTACACCTCGACGCCCAGGCCCTCGGCCTGTTCCGCCAGCCAGCGGCAGACATTGCCCATGGAGGCGATGTAGTTGCCTTCGTTGTGGGTGGGCTTGGGGATCATGAAATTGGGCAGCTTGATGGCGCCGCTATCGCTGGTGTAGAAGAAGAAATTGTCTCCCGTCACCTCGGTGCTGAGGGGCGCCCCCAGGTCTTTCCAGTCCGGGAACAGTTCATTCATGGCACGCGGCTCAACCACGGCCCCTGACAGAATATGCGCGCCCACCTCGGAGCCTTTCTCCACCACGCAAACCGTGATCTCCTGTGATTTCTCGGCGGCGAGCTGCATGATTCGGCAGGCAGCGGACAGGCCTGCCGGGCCTGCACCAACGATCACCACGTCAAATTCCATCGATTCGCGTTCCACGGAAGCTACCTCTTGATGTGTCGGTCAAATGAAGGACAGGCAGTATAGTGTTTTCCCGTAAAAATCTCTATAAAGCGCTGAGATACCGCATATAAATCAAACAGATACGGGGGAAATCTCACTGCGCGCTGCGGTCAATTCCAGGGTCATTTTATGCCCTTGACCTGTGTAATCGATGTGGGCATGATACCCGGCCGATACACCTACCTACCCATCAATTCACCCCTGATCTGTGGAGAATCCATGAAGGTTCTTGTAGCTGTAAAGCGCGTGGTTGACTACAACGTCAAGGTGCGCGCCAAGGCAGACGGGTCCGACGTCGACCTGAACAACGTCAAAATGGCCATCAACCCATTCTGCGAAATCGCTGTTGAAGAAGCGGTTCGCCTCAAGGAAGCGGGTACCGCTACCGAAGTGGTAGCCGTGTCCATTGGTGACAAGGCCTGCCAGGAGCAAATCCGCACCGCGCTGGCGCTGGGCGCCGACCGCGGTATCCAGGTCGAAACCGAAGGTGGCGTAGAGCCGCTGGTCGTGGCCAAGCTCCTCAAAGGTGTTATCGAGAAGGAACAGCCGCAACTGGTCATCCTGGGCAAGCAGTCCATCGACGGTGACAACAACCAGACTGGCCAGATGCTGGGCGCGCTGACCAATATGGCACAGGGCACCTTCGCCTCGGAAGTCGCGATTGACGGCGACAAGGTCAATGTCACCCGCGAAGTCGATGGCGGTCTGCAAACGGTATCCCTGAACCTGCCCGCCATTGTCACCACCGACCTGCGCCTCAATGAGCCGCGCTACGCGTCCCTGCCGAATATCATGAAGGCCAAGAAGAAGCCACTGGACGTTCACACGCCGGCTGACCTCGGAGTCGAGGTCAAGGCCCACCTGACGACCCTCAAGGTCGAGCCGCCGGCCGAGCGCCAGGCGGGCAGCATGGTGGAGAGCGTCGAGCAGCTGGCCGACAAACTGAAGGACGAAGCGAAGGTGATCTCATGAGCACGCTGGTACTTGCAGAACACGACAACGCCACTCTCAAGCCGGCCACGCTGAATGCGGTTGCCGCCGCCCAGGCACTGGGCGCGGACGTGGATATCCTGGTGGCCGGTGAAGGCTGCAGCCCCGCAGCCGAGGCGGCTGCCAGCGTGGCAGGTGTTGGCAAGGTACTGTGCGCTGACAACGCCGTGTACGGCCATCAGCTCGCTGAAAACGTCAGCCTGCTGGTGGCAGACCTGGGCGCCGGCTACGACAACGTCGTGGCGCCGGCCACCACCAGCGGCAAGAACATCATGCCGCGCGTGGCAGCCTTGCTGGATGTCGGCCAGATTTCCGACATTATTTCGGTCGAGTCCGCCGACACCTTCAAGCGTCCCATCTACGCCGGTAACGTGATTGCCACGGTGCAGTCCATGGACGCCAAGAAGGTCATCACCGTGCGTACCACCGCATTTGATGCCGTCGCCGCAGAGGGCGGCAGCGCCAGCGTGGAAGCGGTTGATGCGGTTCACGACGCGGGGATTTCGTCCTTCGTCGGCGAGGAAATGGCGGTTTCCGATCGCCCCGAGCTGACTTCCGCCAGTATTGTGATTTCCGGTGGCCGCGGCATGCAGAACGGTGAGAACTTCGCCATGCTGGAATCCGTCGCGGACAAACTGGGTGCCGCCGTGGGTGCATCTCGCGCCGCGGTAGATGCCGGTTTTGTCCCCAACGATATGCAGGTCGGCCAGACCGGCAAGATCGTTGCACCTGATCTGTACATCGCAGTCGGTATTTCCGGTGCTATCCAGCATCTCGCCGGTATGAAGGACTCCAAGGTCATCGTGGCCATCAACAAGGACGAAGACGCGCCGATTTTCCAGGTGGCAGACTACGGCCTGGTGGCAGACTTGTTCAACGCGGTCCCGGAGCTGGACGCTTCGCTGTAGTCTTGCGGCAGGTTTCCCAAGATGAGGCCGGCCTTTGCCGGCCTTTTTTGTTTCTGCCTGCCGGTGTGATCGTTACACTGGCATAAGGAAACCTCCGGAGCGTGGGCATGGGTTCGCAAAGGTTTTTCTTGCTGCGACAGCTTCCCAATACACTGACAACACTCAGGTTGCTGCTGGCGATACCCCTGTGCTGGATGATCCTGCAGCAAGATTTTGAGGCCGTTCTTTGGATTGCTGTTGCCGCCGGCGTCAGCGACGGCCTGGACGGCTGGTTGGCGCGCAGCCTTGATGCCACTTCGCGCTATGGTGCCATTGTTGATCCACTGGCGGATAAGGTCATGCTGAGTGGCGCGTATCCCTCCATGGCCGCGGTAGGGCTGATTCCCTGGTGGCTGGCGCTGCTGGTTATTGGCCGTGATGTGGTGATCGTCGTCGGGGCGCTGGCCTTCCACGGCCTGTATGGGCGCTACGAAATGGCGCCTACCGGGCTCGGGAAATTCAGTACTTTCCTGCAGATCGTGCTGGCCCTGGTCTTGCTGGCTGGGCAGGTGTACCCCGTGTTACAGCACTCTGTCGTGACTGTGCTGCTGTATGTTATCGCCGGCGTCACCGCGCTAAGCGGCGTTCACTATGTTTACATCTGGGGCCGCAAAGCGCTGCAGCAAGCGTGATCTCTGTGTTAGTCCCTGCGCAGGTGATCCGATATTGCGATCGGGGTAGGGTAGTTGAGCACCACGATATAGCTGGATACCACGAAGGTCAGAATGGTGGTGGCCTGGATCAGCAGGGACGCCTGGTGGCTGATCAGGGCGCCCGCCGAGGCCACATAGGCAATCAGCAGGGAGAACTCGCTGGCCTGCCCGAGCCGGAAGCCCAGGTCCCAGGCCAGGGTGCGCTTTTCGCTCACACCCTTGAGCAGGAAACGGTAGATAACGGGTTTTAGCCCCAGCACCAGCACGGCCAGCACCGTGGCTGGCACCAGCACGGAACCAAGCAGGTTGACGTCGAAGCGGGCTCCGACCGAGAAGAAAAACAGCACCAGGAAGAAGTCGCGCAGGGGCTTCAGGTTTACGGCGATGTATTGTGAGATCGGGCTGGTGGCTATGCTGATCCCGGCGATAAAGGCGCCAATCTCCTCCGACAGTCCCAGCGCCGACGCGGCCTCCGCCACCCCTAGACACCAGCCGATCGCCAGCAGAAAAATATACTCGTGGAAGCGGTCAAAGCGACTGATCAGCGGCAACAGGATATAGCGCACGGCCAGGAAAGCACCGGCCAGCAGCAGCGGCAGGCTCAGGAATGACAGCAGCACAGACAGCCCCGACATATCTCCGCGGTCAGGGTTGGCGGCCCCCAGCAGCATCATCAGCACGATGATCGCAAGCAGGTCCTGAAGCAGCAAAAGGCCGATCATCAGCTCGCCGATATGGCGGTGGTGGAGAACTGTGGTGGGCAACAGTTTGATGCCGATGATGGTGGAAGAAAACATCATTGCGGCACCGACCACCAGGGCGTCGAACTGGCTGAAACCAAATGCCAGGGCCACGCCAAAGCCCATAAGCATGAAAAGGGCGGAAGATATCAGTGCCACCACGGTGGACTTGCGCAGCGTCTGCCAGAGGGCCTGTGGCTGCATGTCCAGTCCCAGCAGGAATAGCAGGAATATGATGCCCACGTGGGCGATATCCGCCAGCAGTTGTACATCGGTAACCAGTGAGAGGCCGTGAGGGCCCATGGCGGCGCCCAGCACGATGTAGGCAATGATCAGCGGCTGGCGGGTATACAGTGCCACCGATGCCAACACGGCGGCCCCGGTAAAAATCAGGAAAAACGAAAATGTGACCGCACTAACGTCCATAGTGCGAGTATAACGTCAGCGGCGGCGGAACAGGGGCTCGCTCTGCAGGACATCGGCCTGGTAATGATCGCTGAAGCCCTGGAGGCTCCCCACTGCGGCCTCGAGGTCGATATCGCCGTCGAAGGCATAGGCGTTCACGCCACAACGAGCCAGGTAGGCGAGCTGATCGCGAATAAAGCTGCCCACGGCGCGGATCTCACCCTCATAGCCGCGCTGCCTCAACTCCCGCGCGTAGGAAAAGCCGCGTCCATCGGTAAAGACCGGGAAGTGTATGGCCACCATGGGAATACGGTGCAGATCGCCCGCTATGGCCGCGGGTTCTTCGCCGGGTTCAAGCTGGACCGCGATCTCGGCCGACGGGGCTTCACCGCCCTCAACCGCGGCGTTGTAGCTTTCAAGGTCCAGCAGGCGGCCGTCCCAGCTGTCTTCGACGACCGCGCCGTCCTTAATGATCCTGGGCATATACTCGCTCCTTGAAGGGATCGATGCCGACGCGCCGGTAGGTATCAAGGAACTGCTCCTCGTCGGTTCGCAGTGCCACATAGGTTTCCAACAGCTTTTCAATCACGCCGGGCATGGCGTCCTGCTCAAAGGAGGGGCCGAGAATCTTGCCCAGGGAGGCATCCTTGCCCTGGTGTCCGCCAAGGCTGACCTGGTAGAACTCGGCGCCTTTCTTGTCGACCCCCAGCACACCGATATGGCCAATATGGTGGTGACCACAGGCATTCATGCAGCCGGAGATATTGAGGTCGATCGGCCCCAGGTCATAGAGGTAGTCGAGGTTCTCGAAACGCTCCTGAATCGCTTCCGCTACCGGGATGGACTTGGCGTTGGCAAGGGAGCAGTAGTCTCCGCCGGGGCAGCAGATAATGTCCGTCAGGTGGCCGATGTTGGGCGTTGCCAGACCCATGGCGGATAGTTTCTCCCACACCGCCAGCAGGTCGCCCGAAGCCACCTCCGCCAGCACCAGGTTCTGCTGGTGTGTGGTGCGCACTTCGCCGAAGGAGTAGGCGTCTGCGAGATCGGCCACGACTTCCATCTGGGTATCGCTGACATCACCGGGTGCATATCCGGTCGCCTTCAATGAGATATTGACGATACGGTAGCCGTCGACGCGATGGGGCAGGGTGTTGCGCTGGTACCAACGGGCAAATTCAGTGTTTTCCGCCAGCAGCGTCTGCAGGGCCTCGTTGTCTGCATCGGCGGGCAGGGTTTGGTAATCCGGCCGGGTAAAGTAGCTCCTGGCGCGCTCGATTTCAGCGTCGGTCAGCGTGGTAGGGCCGTCTTTCAGCACTTGCCACTCCTGTTCCACCCGCTCACGGAAGGCGTCAACACCCATGGCCTTGACCAGGATCTTGATGCGGGCCTTGTATTTGTTGTCGCGCCGGCCCAACTGGTTGTACACCCGCAGGATGGACTCCAGGTAACTCAGCAGGTGCTTCTTCTCCAGCCACTCGCAGATCACCTGCCCAATCACCGGCGTACGGCCAAGCCCGCCGCCCGCCAGTACCTTGAAACCCAGCTCACCGTCGGTATTGGGCACCAGTTCCAGACCGATATCGTGGGCGTGAATGGCGGCGCGGTCGGTTTCGCTGGCGCAGACCGCTATCTTGAACTTGCGGGGCAGGAAGGCAAATTCCGGGTGGAAAGTGCTCCACTGACGGATGATTTCACACCAGGGCCGAGGGTCTTCCAGTTCGTCAGGTGCGACCCCGGCAAACTGGTCGGTCGTGGTGTTGCGGATGCAGTTACCGCTGGTTTGCACGGCGTGCATTTCAACGCTGGCCAGTTCGGCGAGGATATCGGGTACATCCTCCAGGCGTGGCCAGTTGAGCTGCATATTCTGGCGCGTTGAAATATGGCCGTAGCCCTTGTCATAGTCGCGGGAAATCTGCGCCAGCTTGCGCAGCTGCCGGGTAGACAGCATGCCGTAGGGTATGGCGATACGCAGCATGGGTGCCAGGCGCTGAACATACAGGCCGTTCTGCAGGCGCAGGGGCAGGAACTCCGCATCGGAAATCTCACCGGCCAGGTAGCGCCGCGTCTGGTCCCGGTACTGCTCGACGCGGTCATCTATGATGCGCTGGTCTATCTCGTCGTAAACGTACATGGCATTACCGCTTTCGTGGACGCGCTACCATAGCAAAATTCGGCGAAGCGCTGAACGCACGAATCTTTATAAGCTTATGTGGAATCGGGAATTCTGCTGTTATAATCCGCGCCCGTTCAGACCTGTACTTTGTCAATTCATGCTGAAATCACGGGGGAAACCATGACCGAGCAGAAAGATTCCGGGGACGCGCGCGCGGACGCCATTGCCACCACCGCCATTGTGACCATTGTCATCGCCACGGTTGTGTTCTGGCTGTCCGGGATGCCTTCCTGAAGCGCGGCAGGCGCTGATCCCAGAGGAGGGCCGGCACTTACCGTACCGGCCCCTTGCTACCTTCCGCTCAGTACCGTGCTCACCACCAGGTACAGAGCACCTACGAACAACACCGTGAAAACAATCCCCGCCGCGATAAAGGGCCCGAAACTGCCCTGGGTGAAGTCGCGCTCGCGGTTGCGGCTGCTCTGCACACCGAAGGCCGCCGCCAATACGCTGCCAACGACCTGCAAGGGGTTGAGGCGCTTCTCAGGTGCTGCCGGCTTTTCCTGATCCACATCTTCCATAACGGCTCCTACATATAGTCCAGGTTCGGGCGCAGCCAGCGCTCGACATCTTCCACCGCCACCTGCTTGCGCTGCGCCAAGTCTTCAACCTGGTCTCTGGCAATCTGTCCTACGGCGAAATAGCGCGCCTCCGGGTGCGAGAAATAAAAGCCGCTCACTGAGGCGGTCGGCGTCATGGCAAAGTGCTCGGTCAGTTCTACACCGGTGTTCGCCGTGGCATCCAACAGCCTGAACAGCGTGTCTTTTTCGGTGTGATCCGGGCAGGCGGGATAGCCCGGCGCCGGGCGGATGCCGCGGTACTTTTCCCTGATCAGTTCTTCGTTGCTCAGTGCCTCCTGCTCAGCGTAGCCCCAGAACTCCTTGCGTACCCGCAGGTGCAGGTGCTCGGCAAAAGCCTCCGCCAGGCGGTCCGCCAGGGCCTTTAGCAGAATACTGTTGTAGTCGTCGTGGTCGGCTTCAAATTCCGCGACTTTCTCATCCAGTCCGATGCCGGCAGTCACGACAAATCCACCGACGTAGTCATTCACACCACAGGTCTCTGGTGCGACGTAGTCAGCCAGGCTCAGATTCGGCTTACCGTTGACCATCCTGGTCTGCTGTCGCAGGTGGTGCAGAGTGGCCAGGCGCTGCTGGCGCTCCGCGTCGGCATACACCGCGATATCGTCGCTGCCCACCTTGCTGGCGGGCCAGAAGCCAAAGGCAGCGCGGGCTGTCAGCCACTTCTCTTCGACAATGCGCCTGAGCATGTCCTGGGCATCGGCGAACAGCTGGCTCGCCGTTTCTCCCACAACCTCGTCCTCGAGGATAGCGGGGTATTTGCCCGCCAGTTCCCAGGTGATGAAGAACGGTGTCCAGTCGATTGCGTCGACCAGCACTTCCAACGGGTAATCATCCAGCGTGCGCACCCCGGTAAAAGTCGGTACCGGTGGCTGGTAGCTGTCCCAGGCGGGTGCAAAGGCGCGGGCCTGGGCATCCGCAAAGGCCAGCCGCTCCGCCTTGGGCTTGCGATTGGCCATGCGCTCACGCACCTGGGTGTATTCCTCCCGGCGTTCGCCAACGAAGTTGTCCTTGGTATCACTGACCAGCTGGGTGGCCACGGACACGCTACGCGAAGCGTCCGGTACATACACCGTCAGGTCATTCTGGTAGCTGGGCTCGATCTTGACTGCCGTATGGGCCTTCGAGGTGGTGGCCCCGCCAATCATCAGCGGCACGGTGAAACCCTGGCGCTGCATTTCACTGGCCACGTGCACCATCTCGTCAAGGGAGGGTGTAATCAGGCCGCTCAGGCCGATGATGTCGACCTGCTCGTCATTGGCAACCCTGAGGATATCCTCACAGGGCACCATAACGCCCATGTCAATCACTTCAAAGTTATTGCACTGCAGCACTACACCCACGATGTTCTTACCGATATCGTGTACGTCACCCTTCACGGTGGCCATGAGGATTTTGCCGTTACTCTTGCTGTCTTCCGATTTCTCGGCCTCGATGAAAGGCTGCAGGTAAGCCACGGCCTGCTTCATGACGCGGGCGCTCTTGACCACCTGTGGCAGGAACATCTTGCCCTCACCGAACAGGTCGCCGACCACGTTCATGCCGTCCATTAACGGCCCCTCGATCACCTGGATGGGCCTGTCAAAGGCCTGCCGCGCCAGCTCGGCATCTTCCTCGATATAGCTGTTGATGCCCTTCACGAGGGCGTGCTCCAGGCGCTTCGCCACAGGCGCCTCGCGCCAACTGAGGTCTTCCTCCCGGGCCTGTTGGCCACCGCTGTCGCGGAAACGCTCGGCCAGCTCCAGCAGGCGTTCGGTGGAATCCTCACGGCGGTTGAGGACCACATCCTCGACGGCCTCCCGCAGATCCTCGGGCAGGTCATCGTAGACCGCCAGCTGGCCGGCATTGACGATCGCCATGTCGAGGCCGGCGCGAATGGCGTGATAAAGAAACACCGAATGCATGGCCTGGCGAACCGGCTCGTTGCCCCGGAAGGAGAACGACAGGTTG
>JANQLM010000018.1 GCA_028280635.1 Halieaceae bacterium
GTGAACGAGTCGCGACCGGTGAGGGAGCGCATGCTGGCGACGATTTCAGACTACCTCGATAGCGCCCCGTACCCGGTGCCCTGAACTAAGCGTCCCGGACTGCGCGTCCCGGACTGCGCGCCCCGAACTAGATGCGCTGGCTGAGCTTGGCGTACCAGAAACGGCCGCGCAGTTCATGGCTGCGGCCGTCGAAATTGTCATTGAAGGCCGAGGCCGCGAAGGGTGGGTCCTTGTCCAGCACATTGTCGACGCCGACAGACACCCGCAGCCCGCGTAGCACGTTCAGCACGTAGCTGAACTGCACGTCCTGTACCACCCAGGAGTTGATGTTGCGACGCGAGGTGGTGCCGGGCACCTCCTCGCGCATGTCGCTGATGAAGTGCAGGTCGTAGTTGCCGCGCCAGCGCTGCCTCGCCCATTGAATGCCGAAGGTCCCCTTCCACTCCGGCAAGCCGCCAAGTCCCTCGGATTCCGGGTCGATAAAATTGCCGGCAAAGCCAAAGGTGTCCGATTCTCGGTCAAGCTGGATGGTGTACTCCTTCATGTAAGCGACATCCAGTGCCGTGGACCACTGCCCCCATTCGCGGGTGGGCAGCCGGTAGTTCAGGCTGAAGTCTATACCCTGCACCCGGCGTTCGCCGACATTCAGGTTGACGGCAGATACCTGCCGCAGGTTGCCGAAGTCATCGCGAAGCACCTGGTCCTCAAACAGGCCACGGGCGGCGTTCTGGTCGACGATGAACTGTGCGCTTGAACCGACGACGTTTTCGGTGTCGATATCGAAGTAGTCCACTGAAGCGTAGAGGCCGGGTACGTAGTCCGGCGTCCAAACCAGGCCGAGCCCCCAGCTCACGGATTTCTCTTCCTCCAGGTCCTCATTGCCGCCGCTGATGGTCAGGAACTGATTGCGGCTGGGGTCTGCCAGGGTCTCACAGCCCTGCAGCTTGCCAACGTTTTCCGGGATGGTGCAGGGGTCGGAGATAAAGGCCTGTGACTCGGTGGCGCCCTGGTAGAGTTCGTTCAGGGTTGGGGCGCGAAAGCCCTGGGCGTAGGTGCTGCGGAACATCCAGTTGCTGTTGAACTGCGCGCGCAGTCCCACCTTGGGGTTGGTAGTCTGGCCGAAGTCGCTGTAGTGGGAGTAACGCAGTGCCAGTTCCAGGTCTAGCTGTTGTTGCCTCTCCGCATTGCGATACAGAGGTGCAACACTCTCGAAATAGACTTCAGCCACCCGTCGATCACCGCGGGTGCGCTCAAAGTTGCTGCCACCGATGGTGCCAACGTTCGCGATCAGCGCATCCGGCTTTTTCCTGGTGAACTCGTCGCGGTATTCGGCGCCGGTGGCAAACTCGACGGTGCCGTGTGGCAGGTCAAACAGTTTGGTGAATGCCGTAAAGCTGGTGCTGACCAATTCACTCTCACCCTTCACCTCGGCCGGTACCCGCAGGTAGTCGAGTTGTTCGCTGTCGATAGTGCCGGGCCGGCCAAACAGGTTGATGGGCACACAGCCGTCGATTTCCGGGCCCAGACAGCGGGCCGCCGGGCCCACCCCCCGCCGCAGTTCGTCGCTGCTGATCACGCCGTTGATGGTCTCCCGCGCTTCGCTCCTGCTCCAGTCCACGCTCCACTCCCAGTCCCAGCGCCCGGAAATGCCCTCCAGCAGGGCGCTGATGCGGTACACGTCGGACTGGTTCTGCTGCTGTCGCGGCGGCAGCTCGATCAGGCGCCGCCTGACATCCTCGAGATCGACGCCGAAGGGATTGTAGATATTGTCCGCAGCGACGGTGATGGGATGCTGCTCAAAAGCGGTAAAGACTGGCGTTGGCGCAAGCTGGGCCCTGGCGTTGGTGCGTATGTAGCTCAGCTCCAGTTTGCCGGTCACCAGTTCGCTGAAGTCATAGCTGGCCGACAGGTAGGCCGAGGCCCGATCAGACGGCACCAGCGAGGAAGTGAAGTCCAGGTAGTTGAACAGATCCTCCGGGTTCACCGGGCGGTAATCGCCGGTGTCAGGGTCGCGAATCACGGTTTGGCCGTCGGGCAGCGTGACCCGGGCATTGGGTGTGGCGCTGGAACGCAGGTCGGCGCCGCCGCGCGAGCGGCCGTCGGCGGACTCCGATACCGGACGGTCGCGGGCGGCGATTTCGTCCTGGTCGAAGTAGCTGGCGGAGAAAAACAGCGAGCCGTTGCGAAAGCCGGTGCCGTACTGGAAGGTGGTGGTCGTGGTCTGGCCGTCACCCTGCTGTGCCTCGCCGATGTATTGCTCGAGCAGCAGGCCGTAAAAGTCCTCCTTCATAATGATATTGACCACGCCCGCGATGGCATCGGAACCATAGATCGCTGAGGCGCCATCCTTGAGCACCTCGATGCGTTGCACCGCCGCCGGTGAAATGGTGTTCAGGTCTACCGATTCTCCTGCCAGGCCATCGTTGGCCACCCGCCGGCCGTTGATCAGCACCAGTGTGCTGGAGGCGGGCAGGCCCCGCAGAGTCACAGTGGCGGTGCCGTCACCACCGTTGCTGATGGCGGTGCTGGTGGCATTGCCGGAGACCGCGGGGTGGTAGCGAAGAATCTCGCCGAGGGTCTGTGCCCCGGTCAATTCGATATCCGGGGAGGAGATCACGTCTACCGGCGCTGAACCCTGCAGGGTGCTGCGCTTGATGCGCGAGCCGGTTACCCGGTTGCCGTAGACGTAGAGTTCCTCGATGCCAGGCACGTACAGGGGGTGCGCTACCAGCAGTTGCTCGTTCTCCAGACAGCTGTCGGTGGCGCGACAGCTGCCGTCGTAAATCGCCACGATGCGGTTGTCGATCAAACGCCAGGTGAAATCCGTATTGGCCAGCAGGCTGTCCAGGGCTTCGTCGGGCGTCATGGACCCAAGCACCCGAGAGGCCTGGATGCCGCGGATTTCCGGATCAGAAAAGACGATCGCCAGTCCGCTCTGGTGGCTGAACTGTATAAGGGATTCGGACAGCGCCTGCCCCGCCAGATCGAAGTTGTACCGGGCCTGGGCCAGCACTATGCCAGGGAGACACCACAGTACCAGGAGAATGCGAGCGAGCCGCGCTGCGATCGAGGGATGCGCCCGTGCGTTCACAGGCGAGACGTTAGCTTATAGGGGCGCCCTGATCAACTGAACGCTGCCGTCATCCAGGGTGACGCTGCGCACGCCGACGGTATGCTCCAGGGCCAGCAGGATGCTGTCGAGATCCTCCAGCTGGAATACGCCGGACACCGTGGTCTGGGTGAGGTCGGGCTCGGCAATAAAGATACGGTTGGGGTGATAGCGGGACAGCTCTGTCACCAGAGCACCCAGAGGCATACCGTGGGCCACCAGCTTGCCATCGCGCCAGGCCAGCAGGCTTTCCGCGTCTACGGTATCGGCGGCTGACAGGCCCGCCTTGTCGCCGCGCATACGCTGGTCGCTATACAGCAATTCGCTATGGGCAGGCCGTGCATCCGGGGCGTTGAGTTCGGTAATCCTCACAACCCCTTCGGTGACGGTGATTTCGCTATGCTCGCCCGTTAGCAGGATGTTGAAGGCCGTGCCCAGTGCTCGCACCTCGGTATTGCCGGCGGTGACCAGGAAGGGTCGGCTGGTATCGTGTTGTACCTTGAAGAAGGCCTCGCCGCGGGCCAATGTAAGTTGGCGCTCGCTAGCGCTGTAGCTAACGAAAAGCCTGGAGTCCGTATTCAGTTTGACGGTGGAGCCGTCAGGCAGGGTGACCGCCAGTTGTTCGCCGAGGCGAGTCCGGTACTCCTGGGTATCGGGGCCCAGGCCCAGGCCGGGAGCCAGCAATACGGCCAGCACCAGGGAGGCCGCCAACGCCAGGCCTGTCCCCAACCAGCGGCGGCGACCGTACCGTGCCGGGGCAGCGGTGTTTTCGTCGGGATCGCTTCTGCGTGCCGGGATGCTCTCTTCCCGGCCTTCCCGGCTCTCTCCCCGATAGTTGAGGATTTCAAGGTCTTCCCACATCGCCAGCATGGCATCCATGGCCTGGCGGTGGGCGGGATTGGCGGCCAGCCACAGGGCAAACTGCTCGCGATCCGCAGCGCTGACGTCGTCAGCCCGCAGGCGAACAATCCACTGGCAGGCCTGGTCTTGCATGGCCCCGCTCAGCTCGCTGGCTGTGGTATGCGACATCATTCGCTGTTTCCCCCTTGCTTGCTGCAAGTCACCTGGTTTTGATCCATATGTAACGAAAATCACTCACTAGGTGCTGATCAGCGAGCCTTACATGCTACACGCATGGTCCGTTATGACACTTAAACGTTACAGCCACACAATCCCTCAATACCGTTTCATGGTTTTTGAGACCCAGGTCCCCGTTCTTCCTGCTCGCCTTCCGCATAGTAAACTGAAAGTGCCTTCCGACACTCCTTGAGCGCCTGCAGGATGTACTTCTCCACGCTGGATACTGAGACCCCGAGCTCCCGGGCA
The DNA here is from genome assembly GCA_028280635.1 of Halieaceae bacterium. GTDB lineage: Bacteria > Pseudomonadota > Gammaproteobacteria > Pseudomonadales > Halieaceae > JANQIO01. The sequence continues at coordinate 4,436 of JANQLM010000018.1, forward strand.
ATATCCCCATAGGACAGGCCGGAGCTGCGGTGCAGCAGAAAGGCCTGGCGGCATTTCTCGGGCAGCCTGTCCACCGCCTCGTAGATGCGGGCGAGCTTCTCGCGGCTGGCGAGAATCTGCTCCGGCGACGCACTGTCCACAGAGCCTTCAGCCACATCGCCTTCACCGATATCGCGGATTTCCGCCTTCAGGAAACGGAAGTGCAGGCTGCGCCGCCGCAGCTGGTCCACGGCCAGGTTGGAGGCGACCTGGAACAGGAAGGCGCGGGCGTTATCGAGCTGGTCGGGGTGCTCCAGGCGGTACAGGCGGATGAAGGTCTCCTGAGCCACCTCCGCCGCATCGGCGGGGTTGTCCAGCTTGCGGGTGAGAAAGCGCTCCAGGGCGGGCCCGTAGCGCTCCGCCAACTCGCTCAGGAAACGTGCCTTCTCGTCCTCCACCGGCTGCCTGCCTCAGTAGAGATGGCAGGCAATCATGCGCTGCTCGTCGATGAATTTCGGCACCGGCGTCTCCTGCCGGCAGCGGCTGCTGGCTTCCGGACAGCGATCGGCGAAACGACAGCCCGGCGCCGGGTTGATCGGGGACGGAATCTCGCCCTGGGGAGGCTGGTGGGCGCGGGCCTTTTCCCGGTGCGGGTCGGCCACCGGGTTGGAGGCGATCAACATGCGTGTGTAGGGATGCTTGGGCTTGAAGTAGACCTCTTCCGAGGGCCCTTCCTCCACCACCGAGCCCAGGTACATCACCGCCATGCGATCGCAGAGGTAGCGCACCATCGACAGGTCGTGGGCGATGAACAACAGGGTCAGGCCCAGGCTGTCCTTGAGCTCCTGCAGCAGGTTGATGACCTGGGCCTGGACTGACACGTCGAGGGCCGATATCGGCTCGTCGCAGACCACGAAGCGGGGTTTGACGATCAACGCCCTGGCAATGCCGATGCGCTGGCGCTGGCCGCCTGAAAACTCGTGGGGGTAGCGGTTGGCGTGATCGCGCTTCAACCCGACCCGCTCCAGCCACTGGGCCACCAGCTCCCGGTAGTCGCTCCTGCCGCCCGCCTCCTGCAGCCGCAGTGGCTCGGAAATGATTTCCTGGATAGTCATTCTCGGGTTCAGCGAGGTGTAGGGGTCCTGGAATATCATCTGGATATTGGTAGACAGGCGCTGGAAGTCCGTTCGCAAGTAGCGCTCGGGCAGCGGCTTGCCGCGGAACAGGATGTCGCCGCTGGTCTTGGATTGCAGGCCCGCCAGGGTCTTGCCGAGGGTGGATTTGCCGCAGCCGCTCTCGCCCACCAGGCCGAGAATCTCGTTCTCGGCGATATTCAGGGAGACCCCATCGACCGCATGCACTACCCGGTTGTGGCCGATGTCGAAGTGGGTCTTGAGATTGCGCACTTCAACCAGCATGGCTGTCCTCCGCCATCGCGGCAGGCGCCGCTTCGTGCAGGCGCCAGCAGCTGGCGTGGTGGGCGTCACCCACCGGGTACTGCTCGGGGTCCACGCGTTTGCAGATCTGCATGGCGTGCGGGCAGCGCGGGTGGTAGGCGCAGCCCGGCGGCGGTGCAAACAGGTCCGGAGGGCTGCCGGGAATGGCTTCCAGCCGGTCCTTGCCGTGCTGGTGCATGTCGGGCATGGCCTGCTTCAGGCCCTGGGTGTAAGGGTGGGCGGCGCGGTAGAAGATATCGTCCACGGAGCCGTATTCGACCACCTCACCCGCATACATCACCGCCACCCGGTCCGCCATGCGGGCTACCACGCCGAGGTCGTGGGTGATCAGGACGATGGCCATGTGATCCTCGCGCTGGATTTCCCGCATCAGTTCCAGCACCTGGTCCTGAATGGTGACATCCAATGCCGTGGTGGGCTCATCGGCGATCAGCAGCCTGGGGGTGCAGGCCAGGCTCATGGCGATCATCACCCGCTGCAGCATGCCGCCGGAAAATTCAAAGGGGAATTGCTTCGCTCGCTGAGCGGCCTCGGGAATTCGGGTTCGTTCCAGCAGGCGCACGGCTTCCGCCAGCGCGGCATCTCGCGTGATGCCGCGGTGCACCACCAGGGTCTCGGCAATCTGGTCCCCCACCCGCATGGTCGGGTTCAGGGAGGTCATGGGATCCTGGAATATCATGCCCATATCGGCGCCGCGCACGGCATTGAGCTGCGCCTGGTCGAGACCGATCAACTCCTGCCCCAGCAGTTTTGCCGAGCCGCCGACAATGCGCCCCGGCGGCATGGGGATAAGGCCCATCAGCGCCTGCACCGTCACCGACTTGCCGCAACCGGACTCCCCCACCACCGCCAGGGTCTCACCGGCATGTACATCGTAGGACACGCCGCGCACGGCGCGCACCACCCCGCCGAAGGTGTCGAACTCGACCTCCAGGTCCTTCACGCTCAACACTGGCACCGGTGGTTCACTCATGTGCCGCTCCTCATGCGCGCATCCATGGCGTCGCGCAGGCCATCACCCAACAGGTTGAAGGCCAGCACCGTGCTGCTGATAAACAGCGCCGGGAACAACAGTTCGTGGGGGTGGGAGAGCATGGTGCGAATCCCGTCGTTGCACATGGAACCCCAGGACGGCGTGGGCGGCACCACGCCCATGCCGATAAAGGACAGGAAGGCCTCGGTAAAGATGGCGGTGGGGATGGCGAAGGTCAGGGACACCAGCAGCACACCCATCACATTCGGCAGGATGTGGCGCAGTACCAGGTAAGGTGCGGAGGCGCCCATCATACGGGCCGCGGCGATATACGCCTCTTCGCGGATCTGCAGCACCTGGCCGCGAACCAGCCGGGCGGTGGCGGGCCAGCTTAGCAACACCAGCGCCAGCAACATCGGGCCGACCCCGCTTTCTCCCGGCCCCAGGCCGAAGGCAATCTTGAACAGGATCATGAACAGCAGGAACGGCAGGGCGATAACAAAGTCAGCGAAACGCATCATGGCGTCATCGAGGCGACCGCCGCTATAGCCCGCCAGGCCGCCGTAGGCCAAACCGATGGACACAAAGATCAGCGGTGCGCATATGCCGATGAACAGCGAAGTGCGAGCCCCCCACATCAGTCGCGCCAGCATGTCGCGACCCAGGTAGTCGGTACCCAGCGGGTGGGACTCGAGTCGGATGGAGCTGCCTACCACCGACTCCGGCGTCGCGTCGGCCTCGAGCAGGCCGCGGTACCGGGCCTCCGAGAACAGGATGGCCTGCTCTACCTGCACCGGTAGCGTGGTGTAGGCGCGCGCTTCCTCACCGTCGTAAACGCCCACCACCGAGTAGTAATACTGGCGGGTTTCCAGGCGCAGCAGGTCGCGGTAGCTGACTTCGTGGGGCATCAGCACAACCAGCGGCAGGCCCAGATCATCGGCGTCGCGGGGCGGGTACTCGTGGCGGTAAAGCTGGTAGGCCTCAACCCCGGGCAGCGGGTCCCAGGCCAGGCTGACCCCTTCCGAATGTGGTGTGCCGAGCAGGCGCAGGTTGTTCGGGGTGCGGTCGCGGCTGGCCGCTGCGCTGCTGATGGTGGTGTGGGTAAGCGATGGCGCCGGCCTGGTGTCGGCGACAACCAGGGCGGTGCGGCCCAGGCTCGGTGGTTGCGATACCTGCTCCAGATCCTGCAGCGCCGGGTCTACGCTCCACACCAGGGGCCCCGCCAGGGTAAACAGCAGCAGGCCCACCACGATATACAGGGAAGCCAATGCGCGCCGATTGCTGCGCAGGCGGCGCCACACATCCTGCCAGTAGGACAGTGAGGGCCGGTCGATGCGATCTCCCTCGAGGGCCGTGTCCAGCGGTAGAAAGTCTTCGGCGGTGGGGGTATAGCTGGTCATCAGGACAGGCTCTTGTTGACCTGGATGCGCGGATCGATAAAGCCATAGGTGATATCCACGGCGATCACCATCAGCACCAGGAAGGCGCCGTAGAACACGGTGGTGCCCATGATGACCGTGTAGTCGAGCTGCTGTACCGCCTGCACGAAGTAGCGGCCCAGCCCGGGGATGGCGAACACCAGCTCCACCACGAAGCCACCGGTGGTGATGGCGGCAATCGCCGGTCCCAGTACTGTCACCACCGGTAGGATGGCGTTGCGGAGCTGGTGGCGGAAAAAAATGCGCTGTGGTGTGAGGCCTTTGGCGCGGGCGGTGCGAATGTAGTCGGTTTCGGCGACCTCCAGCATGGAAGAGCGCATCAGGCGGGTGAGATAGGCCATGGTGCCAAGGCCCAGCACCAGGGCGGGCACCAGCATATGCGACGGGGTGCCCCAGCCGGCCACGGGCAGCAGGCTGAAGCCCACCAGCCTGTTGAGTTGCAGGATAGCCAGCTGGCCCAGCCCG
>JANQLM010000036.1 GCA_028280635.1 Halieaceae bacterium
CCGTCGATGTCGGCAACAACACCTACTCCTTCGGCCGCTACTTCGAATGCCGCGAGCACCGGGTGCTGATGTCCGGTTACCTGGGCTCGATCGGGTTCAGCCTGCCGGCGGCCATGGGCGCCTGGAGCGCCACCCAGGACTTCGAGGAGTACGCGGGCCGCAAGGTCATTTCGATTTCGGGTGACGGCGGCTTTGGCCAGTACCTGGGCGACTTCACCACCCTGGTGAAGTACAACATGGACATCACCCACGTGCTGCTGCACAACGGCGAGCTGGGCAAAATCTCCAAGGAACAGCGCGCCGGCGAATGGGATGTCTGGGAAACCGACCTGCACAACCCCAACTTCGCCGAATTCGCCAAGCTGTGTGGCGCCAAAGGCGTGCGAGTCACCGACCCCGGCGAGTTGGAAACCGCGCTGCAGGCGGCCCTCGATCACCCCGGCCCGGCGCTGGTGGAAATCATGACCGACGCCGAGCTGGTCTAGGGGGTCACAACGTGAATGACACCCTGTTTTCCGTGCCTCCGGCCACTCTCATCAAAGCTCGAGAGCTCAGCCATGCCGCCGTGCAATGGGCCTCCCGCGCGGCACGGGCGAATCTGCCGGTCCAGGCTGACGACAGCCACTCCAACCTCGGTTGGCATGAGCCGCATTTCGGTCTGCTGAGTCACCCGCTCGATAGTGAGCAACGCTTCCAACTGGGTTTCGGGTTTCGCAATGCCGCACTGCTATGGGTGGATAACGGTGGCCTGGCCGATTCTATGAGCCTGACGGGCAGCGACGAGGCCAGCGCGAGGTCCTGGTGTGACGCTCACCTGCAGGAGGTGGGACTGGAAATTACGGACAAGGCGGAAATGCCCTACGAACTGCCCGCCGCGGACTATGCGGGCTTCGAAGGCACAGCGGCCGAACTCGAAACGCTGGGGGCCTGGTTCGCCACCGCCCAGTCCGCCCTCGACAGCCTGGTGGCCAGCTTCGGCGCCTACGCAGTCACGCCGGTCGAGGTGCGCTGCTGGCCCCACCACTACGACCTGGCCACCCTGTTCATGCTGGAGACCGGCGACCCGGAAACCGCGCGCTCTGTCGGCATCGGCCTGTCGCCCGGGGACGGCAGCTATGCCGAGCCCTACTTCTACTGCACACCCTGGCCTACCCCGGCTCATTTACCCGACGCCCCGTCTCCAATGCACTGGCACACCGAGGGCTTTACCTCCCTGGTATGTGAAGCGAGCAGCCTCGGCCGGAGCGTTGATATCGCGGCCATGCTGGGCCGGGCAGCCGAAGTCGCACGCGGCAGCCTCTACAGCTAAGCAGTAAATTCGAACAAGTGGGATGGCGGACCGGACGGGACTCGAACCCGCGACCTCCGGCGTGACAGGCCGGCATTCTAACCAACTGAACTACCGGTCCAACGGTAGAACACTCGGGGCAGCGCCCGGGTGTGTTGCTTCTTATATAGGCAGGAGAAGACTCTCGACGCGCTGACACAAGAAGTTCGGAAGTGGTGGGTGGTGACGGGATCGAACCGCCGACCCTCTGCTTGTAAGGCAGATGCTCTCCCAGCTGAGCTAACCACCCCCGTTTCCAAGACCGCGCATTATAGAGATTTCACCTATGCTGTCAAACACTTGGAAAAAGTTTTTGCGCTGCCGCGAGAACCTTGCCAAAGCCTTAATTTAAAGGGGTTTTGCGGCTACACTGCGCGCTTTGACACAAGCGATTCAGCCAGCCATGGACATATACAAAGAGTTTCATTTCGAGGCCGCCCACCGCCTTCCCAATGTGCCGGAAGGGCACAAGTGCACACGCCCGCACGGGCACTCTTTCCATGTGCGCATCTGCCTGTCCGGTGAGGTGGGTGAACACAGCGGCTGGGTCATGGATTTCGCCGATGTGAAACGGGCTTTCAAGCCTTTGCATGACCAACTCGACCACCACTAACTGAACGAGATAGAGGGCCTGGAAAACCCCACCAGTGAGAACATCGCGCGCTGGATATGGGAAAAGCTGGCGCCGGACTTGCCACAGCTCTCCAGCGTCGAAACACGGGAAACATGTACCTCTGGATGCATTTATCGCGGCGAGCAGTAAAAGTTGCCGGCCAACTTGGCGAATTGGCCAAAAGGTGTCGTTTGCATAACACAGTTCGTAAGGTTATTCACATTTTTTTTGGGTAAAGAATATTTCACATACTTACGAAGCACTTTAAATAACCGGTATAACATAAGTTTTATATCTATTTGTTTTTTATGATTTTTCTATCATTGAGCATTTTTTAATCAATCTGTCACAATGGCCATAATCACTGGGGCGAAGGGCCTGTTAAACACTTTACCCACTGTTTTATCCACAGATTCTGTGGACAACCAATACGCGCAGTTCTTTCTTGAAACTGCTATCCACCAGAACCCTATCCTGGCACCCGGGTCGTTTCGATGAGCATTCTTGAATGGTTGTCGCTGGCCAGTGTCTGCCTGCTCGGCGCCATGTCGCCGGGCCCGAGCCTGGCGGTCGTGGTACGGCATACCCTGGCCAGCGGCACGCCGGCAGGCCTCAAAGCCAGCCTCGCCCACGGGATCGGGGTCGCAGTGTATGCGGTCGCGGTGGTCTCCGGGCTGGGGCTGCTGATCACCACCTCTCCCCTGCTCTACCAGGGCCTGCAGTGGGCGGGGGCGGCGTTTCTCGCCTACCTGGGCATCCAGTCGCTGAGAAGCCCGGCACAGCTTGCCACTGAGGAGCAGGCCCAGGGTGACTCGGGCAATCCCGTGGTACACGGCTTTTCAGTGGCGCTGTTCAATCCCAAGATTGCGGTGTTCTTCCTGGCGCTGTTCAGCCAGTTCCTGGACCCGCAGGCGGGTCTTGGCCAGCGCGCCGGCATGGTGCTGCTGATCGGCACCACCGACGCGTCCTGGTATTGCCTGGTGGCCGCGCTGATGGGCAACCCCAGGGTGCTGCCGCGCCTGCAGGCGGCCCGCCGAACCATCGACCGGGTATTCGGGGTTATCCTGATACTGCTGGCGCTGAGAATCCTGCTGGCGGCCTGGCTGGGTCAGTGAAGCCCGCCGGCGGGGCCGACCGGTGGCTGCCCTTGTTTTGGAAATGCATGGAAAAAAACTGCTCCACTTCCCTCAAAATCTTATCAAGGTCACAGGGTGCGTATTGCATTTCAAATTTATTCGCTTCAATCCGGGACAAATCAAGAAT
>JANQLM010000040.1 GCA_028280635.1 Halieaceae bacterium
CGAGTTATTCGTAACTCGGCGTTTTTTTTGGCGTTCCGCGCACGTCTTTGAGGCGGGCGCTATGCGCTCTTTCAAAGCCGAGAGGACTAATCCGGCCACCCTGCGCAGCCGGGCGGCGTTCGCCGGCACACGTTGCTACGCAACGTAGGCGTTTGGCTCACCCTCTCCTGGGCGTGCCAGTAGCTGGGTGTTGTGAGTTGCCCCATTGTTCTGCGCTCTTTTTTCTTAGCGAGCGAAACTGACTATCGAGTGTGGCTTTGGTGCGCGCTGGCGCGCTGCAAAGCCGCGGTGGCGCCTCTCCGCTTTTTTCTGGGCACAGGTTTTCCGTTATGCTTTGGGGATAACTATAAGGACATGCCCTATGCGCATTGCTCTTCCCTTTATTCTCTCTTTGGTTTCTGTCGCTTCGCTGGCTGCTGATAAGCAGTTGTTGTGGGGGGATACGCACCTTCACACCAGCTATTCGTTTGATGCGTATACCAACAACAACTTTACGGCGGATCCGCATGTGGCGTATCGCTATGCGCGGGGGGAGCCGGTGGTGCATCCGGGGAATCGGGTGCGGGTGCAGATTGAGACGCCGCTGGATTTCCTGGTGGTGTCGGACCATGCGGAGTTTCTCGGGGTAATTCGGCATATCCACCGCGAGGGGGTCGATACCAGTGAGCTGGGACTCTGGGACAGCCTGAAGGCCGAATTTGCGGCCTGGTACCTGAACCGGCGGCTGGATGAGCGAGATGCGGCGGAGCTGTTCAGGGATATTCTGCCGCCGCCCAAGTCCGTGCGCGAGGCGGCGGAAGACAACACGGTCGGTGGCAATACCAATATCCTGCCGGAAATGATGTGGGTGCAGATCGACACCTGGCGCTCGCAGACGGAGCTGGCGGACGAGTACTACCGGCCCGGTGAGTTCAGCACGTTTATTGGCTGGGAGTGGAGCTCAACGCCGGGAGGCGCCAACCTGCATCGGGTGGTGTTTACCGATGGCGATGCCGAGGTCGGCCAGAGCTTCCACCCCTACCGCCTGATCGACAGCCAGTATCCGGAGGACCTGTGGGCCTGGCTGGAGGAGACCAGTGTCGCCACCGGCGCGGACTTTCTCTCCATCCCCCACAACTCCAACCTGTCCAAGGGTTTCATGTTTGATACCACCCGCCTGCGCGGTACCGAGTTCGACAGCGCCTATATTGAGCTGCGGCGGCGCTGGGAGCCGGTCACCGAGGTCACCCAGTTGAAGGGCGATTCCGAGACCCATCCCGACCTGTCACCGGATGACGAGTTCGCCGACTTCGAGGAGTTCCCGTTTTACCTGCAGGTAAACCAGAGCCCTTACCAGGCGGGCCCCGGTGACTACATGCGCACCGCACTGATGCGCGGCCTGTCACTCGAGCGGAAGCACGGTGCCAATCCCTATCAGTTTGGCGTTATCGGCTCGACGGATGCGCACACCGGCGTCGCCAGCGCAGAGGAAGATAACTTCTGGGGGAAAATGGCGACGGATTCGATTCCCGAAAACAAAACCCGCGAGTGGGAAGAAGGCGTGCGCTCACCGGACGGCTGGGCGATGTCAGCGTCGGGTTTGGCCGCTGTATGGGCGGAGGAGAACACCCGCGAGAGCATTATGGATGCCATGCAACGGCGCGAGGTGTATGCCACCACGGGCCCGCGGATTCGCCTGCAGTTTTTTGCCGCCGGTGATTTCGGCGAGCTGAGCCTGGATTCAGCGACGCTTTACAGTGAAGCGACCAGCACCGGAACCGCTATGGGCGGAGAACTGCTGGCTGCCGAGACAGCGCCCGAGTTTATCGTGCTGGCCGACAAGGACCCGCGGGGAGCGAACCTCGACCGTATCCAGATCGTCAAGGGCTGGCTGGATGCGGAGGGAGAAGAGCGGGAGCGGGTCTACGATGTGAGCTGGTCAGGTGATCGCGAGCTGGACGCCAGGGGCAAACTGCCGGCGGTCGGCAACACAGTCGATATGAGCACCGGCGCAGTGGAAAACAGCATCGGCGCGCCACAGCTCAGGGCGCGCTGGAGTGACCCGGATTATGTCCCCGGCCAACCGGCCTTCTACTATGTACGGGTACTGCAGATTCCCACCGCGCGGCATTCCTACCTGGACGCGCTGGCCCTGGGGCAGAGCGAGGCCCGTGACCATCCCAGCACCATTCAGGAGCGAGCCTACTCCTCACCGATCTGGCTCAAGCCGCCGCGCTAGTTGACCGCAGCCTGCAGCAGGCCCAGCAGGCGGATTTGCAGCCAGTTCAAGTCTTCTGATGCCTGCGGGCGGCTGTTCAGCTCCAGGTAGCGGGCGTCGCCACCGTAGTTGGGCCAGGCGGGCAGGCCGTCGCCGTTGGGATTGCCGCTGCGGGCGAAGTTGACCCAGTAGCCCTGCACCAGATCGTGTACGGCGCGGTCCTCAGGGTGTGAGGGCAGGTGGTTGCCGAACACAAAGGGAATCTCCGCGGCGTGGTAGGCGCCCAGTTGCTCGCCCCAGAAATCGTTCGGCACATGGGTAAAAAAGTAGAGCCAGGCGGGCTGACCCGCCTCCTCGCTCAGCTCCGCCCAGGTGTGCATGTTCCAGCCGAATACCGCGTCACGCCAGAAATCCAGGTAGGGTCGCTGGGAGCCGGGCTGCTCCGGGTAGGCCCAGATCAATGGCAGCGCCGCCGGTCCTGCGAAGGACCACAGCCCCTCCTCGAATTCGGTCTGGGTGCGAAAGATACCGGGGAAATCGGGATACAGGGCAAAGCTGGTGGCCTCGTCCCGGTTATAGCCCAACAAGGTGGGTACCTTTGCGAACTCGCCCCGCTCGTACAGCTCAATCAGCTGCGCGGGAATCAGGCGTCCATCCACGATCGGCCCCATCTGGGCGCCGGTGGCTTCCATGGCGGCAAAGGCCGCCAGCAGTGTCTCGGCCGGCACATCGCGCAGGCCCTGCAGCGCGTCCGTATCGAGGCGCGCGCTCAGCTGTTCGCCCACCCCATGAGCGTCCGCCAGTTCGGGCTGCCGCATGAAGAAGGCACCGCTCTGGCCGATGGCGCCGTGCACCAGCTTGTCCACCTTTGGGGTGGCCAGCAACTGGTTGATGGCGCTTGAGCCTGCGGACTCACCGAACACCGTCACCCGGCCCGGATCGCCGCCGAAATGGGCGATGTTGTCACGCACCCAGGCCAGCGCCGCCAACTGGTCCATCAGGCCATAGTTGCCGGAACCTCCGCCCTGCTCCGCCGACAGCCACGGGTGGGCCAGGTAACCGAAGACGTTGAGTCGGTAGTTGAAGGTGACCACAACCACGTCGCGAGTAGCCAGCTCGCTGCCGTTGTAAACCGGCAAACCACCGCTGCCGCGGGTGAAGTTGCCGCCGTGAATCCACACCATGACCGGCAGTGCGTCTGCATCCGCCGGGGCCCAGACATTCAGGTACAGGCAGTCTTCCGACTGTGCGGCCGGAGCCTGCAGGTAGGGGCTGCCCGCCGGGTAGGCGGTTTGGGGGCACTGGGGCCCGTAGCGGGTGGCATCGCGCGGGACCGTCCAGCGAGGGGCGGCGCCGGGGGCACGCCAGCGGCGGTCGCCGACCGGCGGAGCGGCATAGGGAATACCGAGGAAATACCGTATGCCGTCCTCGCTGTTACCCAGCAGACGACCCTGGGGAAGGTCCAGCTCAGACGCCAGTATTGGCGCGGCGGTTATCCCCAGAAAAAGACACAGCATCACGCTGGCCAGTGGCGGAACGGTCCAGTTGCGGCCGGCCCTCCGGGTGCGACCCGTCACGGGTGGCATGAGGTTCCATCCTGCTATTTTTCATTACGACTTCGTGACAATAGCATGACGGAAAGATTAAGGAAGGCGCACGAGGCCCTGATCAAAAAAGCTTCACAAACCGGCAGGATAAGGCCTCCGCCCTCGCCCGGATACGCAACACCCTGAGAAGGCCTTCGAGAACCGGGGCCCGGGCCTGTCGGCATCGCCGGGCGTGAACGCCGCTACTGGTCCTGTTCGGTACTTGAGCTCGCTTCTCCGGCAAACCGGCCCCAAAAATCGCTGAACCACTTGCGCAGGAACCTGGACTGCGGGTCTTCATCCACAGCGGCAGAATCTACCTCTACCTTGAGACGGTAGCCGCGCTCATAGACGCGGGGTGTGGGCGCATTCCCGGAGATATCCCGCTCCGTGGTCGTCAGCGCGCTGGCCGGGTCTGTGCCAGCGACTGCCGCCTCAGGCGCGAGAATACTGTTGCCATCCGACACGGCCGGCTCGGGTTCCGGTTCGGGCTCCGGCTCTGGTTGTGGTTCCGGCTCCGGCTCGGGTTCCGGTTCTGGCTGGGGCTCAGGTTCAGGCTCCGGTTCTGGCTGGGGCTCAGGCTCCGGTTCCGGTTCTGGCTGGGGCTCAGGCTCCGGTTCTGGCTGGGGCTCTGGCTCCGGTTCTGGCTGAGGCTCAGGCTCCGGTTCGGGCTCTGGTTCGGGCTCAGGCTCAGGCTCTGGTTCGGGCTCCGGTTCCGGTTCGGGCTCCGGTTCGGGTTCAGGCGCGGGTTGGGGTGCGGGCTGTGGGGCAGGTGCCGGCGCCGGCGGCACCACGGTCTCGCCGGGGTCGACGGTTTCTTCGTTGACTTCCACCGGTTCGCTGTCCGCATCCACGGTCACGGACTCGAAGTCACCGTCGACTTCCGCGGTGCCCTGGGTGGAAACGGTGAGGTCCTCGACTTCCACATCTACATCGATGCTCTCATCGGCGGTCACTTCCGCAGTTTCTGCGTCAATGGTCGCCACAATGCTCCTGGCTTCGACCTCGGCGGTAGTCTGCGCCTCGATTGTTGCGTTGACCTCGTCAACGGCATCAATGGAAACGCTGTCGCCCTGGTAGGAGCCTTCGACATCGTCCGCTTCGACCGACACCTCCTCAGTGGCCTCAACGCTGAGGTCGGCCTTCGCCGCCGCGACCACGGTAACGCCCTTGGCTGCGACGGTACCGCTGACGTTTGCACCGACGACTCTTACGTCTTCCGGCGTGGTGACATTCGCCACCACATCATTGGTTGCGTTGATGACCACCGCCTGTTCTGAGACCACCTCAGTGTTGACGGCTTCAGCGGCCTCAAGGTCGACGGTGCCCTGCGAGATAATCCGGCCGATGATGTTGCGGGCAATCAACGTCACTGCAGACAGACTATTGAGCGTGCTTTGACCGACATCGGCATCGCCGCTGGCGGTGACGTCGATGCTGGTGACATCGGTGGAGCCGGCGGAGGCATCAAAGTCACCGGCCTTGATGACCACGTTCCCCAACCGTACATTCTGGCCAACGTTGGTGAAGATGACGGAACCAGTACCTGCGTCGATACTAAGGTCCTGCTCGCCCGCTACAGTGCCGTCCAGCGCACCAGCGAAGTTCACTGCGCTGTTACTGGAGTTGATCACCGTGTCGCCCGTGAGCACCGCGTCCCCGAGGATCGCCAGACCGCCGGATGCAGTGAGCGTACCGGACAGGCCCACAGTGCTGTTGTCACTGACGACCAACTCGTTCACCGTAACGCCTGCCGCCGCAAAGACCAGATTCGCGTCGGCCGACAGGTTGACGGTTTCCGCATAGCTGCCGGCGCCAACCTCGATCCACGCACCCGCTACCGCTGCGGTCAGTGCATCATTGATGCTGGCCAGGGGTTGCCGCGGGTTGCCGAGACCGTTACCCAGATCGAAGTCGTCCGACGCGGTGAAGCCCGCGCCCTCCGCTACGCTGACATGGGAGCGGTTGCCGAACTCAGGTGTACCGCCGAGCAGGCCATTGGAGCCGTAGCGACGGTCCAGCACGCGCATATCACCGTTGTTCGCCGACAATGCCATAATGCCGGCGCCATAGGCGGCTTCGTCCACATGAGGAGAGGTGACGTAGGCGCCATCGCTGACGCCGTCGAGGAAGACGATATCCCATTCACTGCCGTTGGTACCGGTGGCGTTACCCGACAGCGTTATGTTTTCGCTGCGGATCAGGAACGAACCCTTGGTGTTATCGATGGTATTGCCGCTGGCGGTGGCCCCACTACCGCTGAAGAAGGACACGCCGGTGCGGGTGTTGGTGATGGTGTTGTTAGTGATATTGACCCCGGAAACGCCGGCACCCACGGTCATGCCGAAGGCGTTGCCAACGCTGTCCCAGTCGACCTGAGTGAATGGGTCTGTGAACGGACCGTTGATACCGAGACCGGTAACGGTAACGTCATTCGCATTGATGTTTACACCGGTTTCACCGGCACCGACCTGAAGCCATGTGCCGGTCTCGCCGGACAACGTCACGCCGGACGTGGTCATCACCAGGTTTTCGAGGTAGCTTCCCGCCAGTACGTTGACGATATCACCGTTGGCAGCGGCATCCAGCGCCGCCTGGATGGACATATTGACCAGGCCGTCATTGCCCACGAAGAAGCCGCCGTCGGCGTCCAGGTTCACGTCGCCGTCCGTGTCCACGTAGCTGCTGCCAGAAGCATTCTGGCGCACCACCGAGTCCTCCGGGTTGTTCAGCGACAACGCGTAGGACACCGCGTCATCCAGGTTCCGCTGGAAGAAGGTGAACTCCTCGGAGTCCGCCGGGGCACTGCTATCCCCGCGGAAGGTGCTGTTCTGCACCGTGTACTCGAAGCCCTCCAGATCCAGGCCGCTGATAGTGAAGAACGTCCCGGTGCCGCTGTCCACGTCGTTTTCGGCATACAGCGGGTTGGACTCGTTGAGCGAGTTGCTGCCGCTCAAGGAGATGTTGCTGGTGCCGCCGACCGCGAAGCGGCCCGCCGTAAAGATCCCGATGCCGCCCCACTGGTTGTCCCGCGTGGTGATGTTTGAGAGATCGATGTTGTGGGAATCGGTAATGGCGATGCCCACGCCCCCGGTGTCCTGGCCGTCGGCAGTGACATTGTCCAGCACCGCGCCATCGACACCCAGGATATCGATCTCGGTGCGGCCACTGCCCTGCACGGTGAGATTCCTGAGGACGTAGCTGGCGCCCGGGTCGTCAGTCAGCGGCCGCAGCTTGAGCCCGAAGGTGTTCGCCGTCGGCCCCTGGATGGTCAGGTTCTCGACCGTGACACCGTCGGAATGCACCAGCACACCGGCTGAGGAGGGTACGGCGCTGGCGTCGATAAGCACTCCGGCCTGGGACTCTCCGGACAGCGCAATATTCGCGGTTTCAATCAGTAGCTGACTGCCGGCCAGGTCGTAGGTGCCGTTGGCAATGTTCACGGTATCACCCACAGCGGCGACGTCGACGCCGCGCTGGATGCTACCGCTGTCCAGGGTGACATAGACGTTGCTGGCCCGCGTGCTGACAAAGCCCGCGAAGGAGGCGTCCAGGCCATGATCGATGAGGTCTTCCAGCGCGAACAGTTCAGCGGTGGTCATCGCACTCGCAAGAGTCCCGTCGAAGCTGTTGGCCGTCGCGTCGATCACAATATCATCGTAAACGCCGATGTGCGCAGAATTACCGGTAAATGCATTCCCCGAGAGCACCAGAGAGGGAGTAGAGAGGCTGTCGGCGTCGCCGTTGATCTCCACGCCATGCTGGGTCTGGTTGGTAAAACTGTTCCCGGTAATCTGGGTGCCGTCCGCCCCCTCGACAATCAGGCCCTTGCGGTTGCCGGTAAACTCATTGTCCGCAACAACTGCACCGGTGGCCCCATCTTCAACGAACAGCCCGACCCGCCAGTCGCTGAAGCTGTTCTGCCGGGCGACAAACCCGCTGCTGCCGCTGTTTTCGAGAATGCGTATCCCGCGACTGATACTCGAGTCCACGTCCCCTTCACCGATCAGGATGCTGTTCTGGACTGTCACATCCTCAGCACCGGCGAAGACAAAAATCCCTGCGTGGCCATTGATGGCTGACCCGTCTCTGATCGTGAGACCATCGACAGTGGCGCCGTCAGCGTTGCCGGTGATCGTGATACTGCCCGTCAGCTCCGTCTCGGACCCGGACCGCCCGCGGGCGTCTACACCTGCCTGAGCCCCGGCCAATGTGATGTCTGCCTGGTCCAACTCAACGTCTTCGGCGTAGCTGCCGGCAATGATATTGACCGTGTCGCCTACGGCGGCGACGTCGACGCCGCGCTGGATGCTACCGCTGTCCTGGGTAACGTAGACGTTGCTGGCCCGCGTGCTGACAAAGCCTGCGAAGGAGGCGTCCAGGCCATGGTTAATCAGGTCTTCCAGCGCGAACAGCTCGGCTGTGGTCATGGCGCTCGCTGCCGTGCCGTCGAAACTGTTGGCCGTTGCGTCAACCCTGATATCGGTGTAGACGCCGATGTGTGCTGTGTTGTTATCGAAGCTATTGCCGGTCATCGTCAGCGATGGGTCTGAGACGCCGGGTCCAATCCCCAGCCCTTCAAACAGGTTGTCGGCAAAGCGGTTTCCATTGACCGTGATCTGTTCGGGTCCATCAAGGGACATGCCGACAAAATTGCCGACGAGATCGTTGTCCGAGATGGTCGCGCCGCTGGCGCCTGGGTTCAAAAATATGCCAGTCGCCCAGCCAGAGAACTCATTGTTGCGGATATCCAGAGATTCCTGCCCGCCGTTGATCGCATTGACGATGCCGCGGAACGCGTCGCCGTCTACCTCACCTGAGCGCAGAAAACGCGTATTTTCAACCGTGACAAAGGTGGCACCGCCATGCAGGTAAAGCGCTGTCTTACTGCCCTGTACGCTGGCGCCTTCCAGCAGCGTCATACCGTCGATGACCGCACCGTCTGCATTGCCGGTGATTTGGATACTGCCGGTCAGCTCACTTTCGGCTGCGCTGCGGCCGCGGGCGTCGACGCCGGCCTGGGCGCCGGCAAGGGTAATTCCGGCGGTGTCTACAATGACCGACTCGTTGTAGCTGCCCGCCGCGACATTGACAGTGGCGTCGACCGCGGCAACGTCAACACCGTTTTGTATGCGAGCCGTAGCGGCTACATTCACCTGCGAGCCCTCGCCGGCGAGCGTCTGGTTGGCGCCCAGATCGATGGTGGCATTCAGGTTAATAGTCAGGTCGCCGTCACTGTTTTCGTCCGCCAGCGTCAGTTGCGTGGCGGCGGACTGCGCGCTGGTGTCAATTGCGGCGTCAACGGTAATACTGGCTTCCGCCTCAAGCACCACGTTGCCGGATGACAGGCCGGTCTCAACTGCGTCAACCGCGATATCACCGGCCTCGGTGGCAGTGTCCACCACGCGCAGATCCAGCGGGTCAAGCAACCATGTGCCGCTCGCGCCGTTCCCGGCAGAGGTGTCGACACGTGCCGTGGCGCGAACGGTCAGCAGATCTGCCGATGTGTCCACGAAGCCGCCATCACCTTGTTCGGCGCCCCCACGGGCTTCAATCCGTCCGGCAAAATCCAGGCTATCGGCGGCGCGCAGCGACACCTGTCCACCGTCTCCACGCCGCCCGGCGCTGGCGTCAATGTGGGCGTGTTCTGAAGCTGAGAGTCGGGCGCCGGACACTTCGACCTTGCCGCCCGCGCCATCCGAGCCACTGACGTCTACCGTACCAGCCAGATGAACACTTCCGGCGTCCCCACCTTCAAGAACTACGGTGCCACCCTGGGAACCGATGGAGCGGGCCTGGATATAGCCCGTCATATTGATGACCTGATCGACGACGCCCCCGGCCGAGGCAGCTGAAATCTGCACAAGCCCGCCGTCTGCGAGCAGGTCGCCGCTGTTGTTGGCGGACACCCCGCGACCCTCGAGCGGCGGGCTGTCGACCACCAGGTTCACCAGGCGATCGCCGTACAGGTCCAGGGTAAAGCGCTCACCCGCGGCGAGACTAACCTTGCCAAGACGAGCCGTTATAACACCGCTGTTGCTCACACTGGGAGCAACCAGCGCGACCAGGCCAAAGTCCCTGGCGGTAATGCTGCCCTGGTTGATGATCGCCGCGGAGGGATCGCCGGCGATGCCAAACTGATACCGCCCCGCGAGAAAGTCCGCGTTGTCGATATCCGCGGTGGAAGCCACCAGGCCACCGACGTCTATGCGTGCGCCGTCACCGATGAAAACGCCGTTGGGGTTGACCAACATGACACGCCCATTGGATTGCAGCACGCCGAGTATTTCGGAAACGCTGGTTCCGGTGACCCGGTTCAGCAGCAGGGCATTAGCACCCGGCTGCATAATATTCACAGACTCGTCCGCGGCGATCGAGAAGGACTGCCACTCAACAATCGCCTTGTTTGAGGCCTGCTCAATGTTGAGTTCCCTACTGGATGCGCGCGAGAACTCGACATCACCAGCGACTACGCTGGCGCCCTCCGGTCCGGCTGCTGCCGGGTCTGCTTGAACAACTCCGAGGATACAGAACGTCAAACCAATGCTGATCGGGGGGCGCAAAGCCTCCCGTACAGCACTCGCCAGCTTGCGCCTTACCGGAGTGTACTCAGTTTCGGCTTTACGGCGTTTGGCTGTCATGAGTTATTGTCTCGCACTGTTATCCCGGGCACGCAGTTCGCTAGCATCGTCGGCCTGTTAGTACTCGAAGCTGATCTCAAACAGCATCCGGGCATCGTCGTTACCTTCCGAAAGGTTGTTGCCTATGGTGGGCTTCGCCACCTCAAAGGCCGCAGAGATCGACTCACTGAAGTAGAAGCGCCAGCCGGCGCCCGCGGATGCAAGCTTGTCGGTAGAGGACGGCGTGCTGGCGGAGGACCTGCGCCACACCGTTCCGTAGTCGTAGAAGGTGTACAACTGCATGCCGTCCATATAGCGTGGCGCGGGATTGTAGTCGTGGCGCAGTTCCAGTCTTGTGGCGAAGCCGCGCTCGCCGGAGATCTGTGACGGGTCAAAGGCGCGACCAAAAACGCTGCCACCCAGGGCGAACTCCTCAGCAGCCACCAGGCGATCTCCGCTGTACTGACCTTCGGCGCTCAGCAAGGCACTGAATCCCAGACCCAGCCGTTGCAGGCGGAGAACACTCAGGTTGGTTTTGAAGAACTCCGGCTCTGCACCCACACGCGACAGCAAGGGATCGCCCTTGTCACTGGCGTCGAAAATGTCCAGGCCCTGGCTTACCTCGAGATCGACCAGGTTGATACCGCCCCAGCGGTCTGCGAAATCGAATGCCAGGCCCGCGCGTAGCGCGCGAATGCTGTCTTCCGTGAAGGCCTCGGAGAGGACGTCCGTCTCCGTATCCCGAACATCCAGGGCGACGCGCGCAAAGACGTTGCGTGCCCGGCTGCGTACCAGCGGGTAGCTCAGCAGTGCACTGGCGCTGACCGACTCGCTCTCCAGCTCAGCATCCTTGAGTACTCCACCCGGCTGGGACTCCGTGTACCTGCCCGAGACCTGAAGCGTCATGCCCTCGCTGCCCAGCGGCAGCTCCTCGGACAGTTCAAACATCTTCAGCTCGGAGAACTCGGACGCGCCCACCACGCGCAAACGAGTGCGATCATGCATACCGAACAGCGAGTTCAGGTTGGCGGACAGCTGTATCTGGTTTGGACCGTTGAAGCGAGAGCCGCGATTGTCCATGCTGGTGTAGCCGTCGAAGAGCTCCTCTTCGATGATAAGGTCCATACTGCTTGCGCCGAGCGTCGTGGAAGACGCTCGCAACACCGCGTTGGCGGTAATGCCCGGCAGGCTATCGGCCAGCAGCAGGTAACGCTCCAGATCTGACGAGTGCAGCGGTTTCGACGTCATGATCTTGCAGACATAGCGATCCAGCAGCGTGCTCTTGTTGCGTTCGCGGCCAATGATCTTGACCTGATCAATAAAACCCTCAACGGCCTGCAGTGTCAGCACACCGTTCTCGATGCGCTGAACCGGAACAATCACCTGGGAAAGGATGTATCCGGCATTGCGGTATTCGTTGGTGAGTATGCGCGCCATGCGCTGCGCGTCCGCCAGTGAGATCTCCTGACCGCCATATTGATTCATCAGCGGAGACAGCACGTCCTCACCAAGCACCGTCATGTCATTGACAATAAGCCTGCGCAGCACGGCGATAGGCTCCGTGCTGGCGGATGGCGCCAGCGCGGGTAGTTCCGGGAGGGTGGTGCCGGCGGGCGCGGCGTCAGGCTGCCGGGTCTTCTCGAACCGACGTTCGATTTGGGCAGGTTCGAGGGTTGCCGGCAACTCCTGGGCATAGGCCGAGGGTGACCAAGCAAATGGCAGCATGATTAGTACAGCCGAAAGAAAGCGCCCTTGGCATAATTGTCGCCAGGTTCTTTGCGCCCTGTTACGCATGATTGTTGTGCAGCCTGTTCGCGCCAAGTTATTAGCGGAAAGTCTCGCATGTGGTCAGGTAGGAATTGGCGACGGCATGTCTTTATTTGTACTAATTTGTATCAGACCCGTCGCACGGGGCTGACCACACGCGAAGACCGATACATTTCGAGAACTGGAAGAACGGCGCGTGCAGTGATCCCCGCCCCACCGCAGAACTTACAAACAGCGCCCGACGGAGGTCACGCTGTCCGCTGAGTGTTCGACCCGCGATGGTTTGGACGAGACTAAAGCGGGTGCCTGGATGTCTTTAGCAAACCAGAAGTGCCGGATGCGCGTGCTTAGAACAGGGTCCGCAATACAATCAACTGTTTAGCACAGGCTCCTCGGAGGTCGATGCCTGGTTGATCATGGAGTGGATTATGTCGGGCAGGTCATTGGTGTCGTAGGGTTTCTGGATAATCAGCACGTTCTTGAAGTCCTTCATACAATCCTTGAGATTGTTTTCCGTGTGACCCGTTACCAGGATGACGGGTAGCGACGGGTTTCTGGCCAGTACTCTCTGTGCCAGCTCAACACCGTTCATGCCGCCCGGCATCACCATGTCGGAGAACAGCAGGTCAACTTCATCTGCATGCTTGTCAAATTTGTTGAGGCCGGTGGGGCCATCGCGCGCCGACAGGACCTCAAAGCCAGCTTCCGTGAGCATCTGGTCTGCAACTTCACGAACACTGTCGTCGTCTTCCACCACGAGTATCGTGCCTTCATGTTTTTGCGCCTGCTTGTACCTGGGCCTTTCAACTTTTCTCGGGAGAACGCCCTTTTCAGCAGCGGGAATAAACAGCGTAAACGTACTCCCCACACCGATTTCGCTCTCCACGAATATATTGCCGCCCGACTGCTTTACGAATCCGTAAACGGAGCTCAGGCCCAAACCTGTCCCCCGGTGTATTTCCTTGGTCGTAAAAAACGGATCGAAAATGTTCTTTTGGACGTCCTTGGAAATGCCGGTGCCGGTATCTGCTATGGAGAGCACAACATGGCCGGGGTTACCCAACACCTTGACTGGCATCCCTACCCTGTCGGTTGCGCAACTGGGGCGGATCGCAATCGTCAACCTGCCGCCCCTGGGCATTGCATCCCGCGCGTTGATGCAGAGATTGAAGATCGCGCTTTCCAGGCGGTTACGGTCGGTCATCGCAATACACCGCTCACCCTGGTGAGTGAGCGCCAGTTCCACGTCTTCGCCGAGCACTCGATCTATGAACTCGCGCATTTCCGAGACCATCTCGACAACATCCACCGGCTCCCGTACCAGGGCCTGCTCCCGCGAAAAGCTCAGCAAGCGGTTGCTCAACTGAGCACCACTTTTGGCAGCGTTCATTATTTTGTTCAGCAGGGCTGTGGCGCCGTCATCTTCCACCAGGCGCTTCTGAAGAAAGTGCAGATTACCGAGAATGACCGTCAGCAGGTTGTTGAAGTCATGTGCGATACCGCCGGTGAGCCTGCCAATGGCCTCCATCTTCTGGGCCTGAATCAACATCGACTCCATTTCCCGCTGCTTGGTCAGATCGGAAAAGCTCACCACTGTCCCTATGACTTCCAGTCCCTTCTTGACCGGTTTGCAGGAGAAGCGAACTGGAACACCGGTACGGTTTTTGCGGTAGAAGGTACTGTCGATGTTCTGCAGGCTATCGCCATCTCTGTACGCGCCGATAATCGCCAGGTTGGCCGTGCCCTCCTCTTCAAGGCTGTTGTGATAGCGGTTGATCACTTCATGGGAGTAGCGACCGATCACGTCGCTCTCTTTGTAGCCGAGCAGCTCCAGAGCCGAGGAATTGATGAAGCTGATTCTGCCGCTGTAATTTATGCCGTAAATGCCCTCGCTGACGGAGTCGAGAATCGAGATGTCACCATCGACCGTCTCCATGGAACGGCCCCCCGTGCCGCGCTGCTGATCGAATTGTTCTCTCACCAGGAGCTCGTCCTCGCGCTCCTTGAGACGCAAGGCGTCTTCCATCAGCTGCGCCCGCAACCTGGAGTTGGCAATTTGCATCCTGATGCTTCGATTCAGGTCACTACTGATTCGCAGAGCGAGCGGCACCATGAAACAGAGATACATGGTGTAAGCGCCGAGGTAGAGAAAGGTATTTTCAGCAACGAAAACGAGTAGGTAGAAAACGTAAAGCGCGGAAGCAGGGACCGCAAACGCGAAGAACAGGGGCCGGAGCACGGACAGACTGGCCGCCGCCCCCGCAATCATGCCCGCAATCCACAGGCCGACGATGCAGACGTGCAGGAACGTATGTTCGTGCACAACCATCAGCCAGGACAGCCCCCACAGCGTGCCGCCGATAAGCGTGGCAACAAACAGAAACTTTGTTTTCCGCCGGACGCTGTAGTCGCTGCGCCTCACCTTCCTGGCGAGTAGCAACCTTGCGAGTGTTAGCGAGCAGAGCAGCCCATACCAGATATAGACTTCCAGTCCGGAGCCCATGTACAGCAACAGGGCAACGAGAGTAAAACCCGTGGCGAAATCTGCCGTGTATGCCAGGGGTAGTTGATCGAAGACCATTTCGATCTGTTTTTTCTTATAAGCCTGCTTGTTCTTATAAGCTCGCTCATTCTTATAAGACAATATGCGACTCCTTCCATGCTCACAGCGACTTGAAATGACAAACGCGCTCTCATTTTTGGGTACGTAAAGTCCGCCTGATTCAAACCAGACTTTTGCCCAGAGCGCTGAAGAGGTCCTCCATTTTTGAGACAAGGAGAAACTGCGGCGAGCTGCCGTGCAGGGCGGAAACGCGCTTTTTTGAGCAGGAAAATACCATGGAGTCCTGTAGGAACTGCGGAGAAAACGTCACTGTTTGTCTAAAAATGTATCAGTAATGTCGCAGTTTCTTCGCAAAGATTTCGCTTCTGTCACATATGTGAGGAGAACTTCTTCCATTTCTGGAAATGTAGTTCGAGCTAGATTACATTCACCGGTGCTTACGTGGTCCAGCCAGGAACAGCATAGGAATTGTGTACTGATTCAGGAACTCGCACTTGAAATCCGAAAAGCAATATCTGCTGGTTGTAGACGACCACAAGGATATTCTGGAAATGCTTGGGGATTATCTTGAATCTGAAGGATTCAGGGTTCGCCTGGCGCAGAATGCCGAAGAAGCTCTTGAAATAGTGCATGCAGACAAACCCGACCTAGCTATACTCGATGTTCTGCTTGAGCGCGGCGACGGGTTTACGCTGTGCCGGGATATCCAGAAGATCGCCAACGTCCCCGTCATCTTTCTCTCGGGCAAAGGCGAGGATACCGAGCGCATCGTCGGTCTTGAGATTGGCGCAGATGACTACATTGCCAAGCCTTTTAATCCTCGCGAGTTGCTAGCCCGCATCAGGGCGGTCCTGCGCCGGTCTGCTGCCGCGGCCGCTGTCGAAAGTGAGCACGAAACCGAACACCGAACCCGATTCGGTCGATGGCAGCTTGATCTTGCAAAACAAATGCTGATTTCCGAAACCGGGGACCGGGTGAACCTGAGCACGGGCGAAGCACGCTTGCTGAACGTGTTCCTGGAGCATCCAAACACCGTGCTCAGCAGGGACGAACTGCTGGAAAAAACGCAGCAAAGGCGCGCCTCAATGTTTGATCGCAGTATTGACAATTACGTGAGCAGGATTCGTAAGAAGATCGAGGACGATCCCAGCGAGCCGCAGCTTCTTAAAACCTATTGGGGTGGTGGATACGCGCTCAATGTAGACGAGTCCGACTAGCCACCGGTTTCGCCTGGTTGATTCGTGAATCAGGAAGGGGTTGAACGCACTGGGACGCCAAGGCGTCGATAGCCGATGGGGCTGAACCGTCAGGCAATTTCAACCAGGTATTTATGGCTCAATTAGACTATGTAATCTTCAGCCTGTTCCTGACCAGCCTGGCGCTTACGGCTGTTTTCTACCTGGCATGGCGCGCGTTTGACAGGCAGCAGCACGTCCTGACCTGGACGTGGTGTTTCGGCTGCGCGTCGCTGCAGTGGTTCTTGAACCTGCTGTACGGGTCCAGTTGGATGCCCTTCTCCTTGTACTGGATACCGGCAAGTTTCCTCGGCCCGGTGGTGCCCATATTGTCTGTTCTCGGATATCAGCAGCGAGCTGGCGTACCCACGCTGGGGCCCGTGGCGTTCGCGGCGATCGTCGGGACGCCCTTCCTGATCACCATGTCCGCCACCTACATCGCGCCACATGCGGGCGTAATGTCATCGTCTTTGACGCTATTCACCGTACTCACCTCAGTATGGGTAGCCGCCATACTGTGGGCCCCCAAACGCAGCAAGCGCGCCACGGAATGGGCGTCGATCATCTGTCACCTCGTCTATGCGGTGAACCAGCTCGTTCTCGGGAGCATTGCACTCAGCCAGGGCCCGTTTCGAAACGAGAACCTTATCAACTTATACAACTCCGGCCTGTTTCTTACACTCCCCGCCTTTTACACCGTTTTCGGCCTACTGGCTTTGCTTATCATTGCGTCTGACCTCGCGCTCAAGGCACAGCACCTGGCAAAGCGTGAAGAGACGCTACGTCGTGAGGACTCCGCCCGTAGCTGGGAGACTTTGCTGGATGTCATCGAGGCGATCCCGGATCCCGTGGCGATCGCCAACAATCGCCTCAACCTGGTGGCTTGCAATTCAACGTTCTCCAAGCTGCTGGAGCTCTCGAAGGATGAGTGCTGCGGAGACAACCCAATCGATCTGGTCACATTCTGCCGTACCAATCTGAGCACCGTTGAAGGCCAGGAAGTTCGCAGCGAGTTCAAGGCCAGGGAGATGTTTGCGCACGCACTTGCATCCGGGGATCGACTGGAAGTTGTCACCAAAAAGGGCCGCATCTACTTACTGGGCTGTGGCCACCTGCGATCCGGAGACCAGATCGTTGTCGCCAGCGACGTGTCGCAACTCTATGACGCCAAGCAGCGGCTCGAGTCGGCGATACACTCCATGCCGCTCGGCTTTGCGCTGTTTGACAAGGAGAACCGCGTGATCGCCTGCAACTCCAGCTACGAGAAACTGCTCAGAAAAAGCCGGGACTGGATTATGTCTCGCTCGTTCGAAACCCTGATCGAAGCCGGCGTGGCGCGGCTTGACCGGAAGGGACCGGAGCCGCAGTTGCAAGCCGGCCACGAAGGATTGCGAGATGCCATAAGGCACCGCCAGCATTTCAGCAGAACCGCTCTTTTCGACGATGGCAGCTGGTACGACCTCACCATCCAGCCCATTGCCGACGGCGGCTTTGTCACAATAGCGCGGGATATCACGAAGCGCCGGCTGCTGGAAATTGGACTCGAACGTAGCGAAGCCCAGCTTCGCGAAGTGCTGGGCAACCAGCCGTTTCCCGTCGCCGTCATCCGGAAGCGAGACGAACAGTTTGTCTTTTACAGCAAGGCCGCCGCCCGGGTCCTGCGACTGGGCCAGGAATCAGGTGAACTTGATGCCAGCTTCTTCACCCGCAGCAAGCAGCAGGCTACCGATCCGGTGTTCGGTTCCATCCCCAAGACCGGCAACGCTATTCAGGAGGTCAGCTACGCGAGAGCAGATGGCGAGCGTTTCCCCGCGCTGACGTCCGCGCTGGACACCAATTTCTCGGGCGAAGATGCGACGGTTATCAGCTTTATTGACATCTCAAACATCAAGGAGATGCAGCAAGAACTCGCCACCCAACGCGAAGCCCTGTACCAGAGCGAGAAACTGAACGCACTGGGGACCCTATTGGCCGGTGTGGCGCACGAGTTGAATAACCCGCTTACCATCATCACCACCAATTCACACGTATTGCTGAACAACTCCATAGACAGCGAAGCGTCCAGAAGGCTGAGGAACATCACGGACGCCGCGGATCGCTGTGCGAAAATCATCCGCTCCTTCCTCGATATGGCAAGAAAGAGCGCTGACGAGCGCGTACCTTTCGACGCCGGGGAGTGTATTACCCAGGCCCTTGAGATATCGAACCTGGGTTATAGCCTGTACGACGTCACCGTGACTTCCATCATTGATGCCGACCTGCCCAGGGTGCTGGGAAATGCCGACCAGTTCTCCCAGGCCATCCTCAACCTGGTAGTAAACGCGAAGCAGGGGTTGGCGAACCAGGCACCTCCCCGCAAGGTGTCAATCGCCGCTGCGCTCGACAGCCCGAGCAACTTCCTGGTTATTGATGTCAAAGACAATGGGCCCGGCATCTCCCCGGACCACGCCGACCACGTATTCGAGCCATTCTTCACGACCAAGGCGGTCGGCGAAGGTACAGGCATGGGACTGTCTCTGGTACGCGGGATTATTCGTTCTCATGGAGGCACCATCCGGCTTATTTCCAGCGAAGAC
The DNA here is from genome assembly GCA_028280635.1 of Halieaceae bacterium. Classification (GTDB taxonomy): domain Bacteria; phylum Pseudomonadota; class Gammaproteobacteria; order Pseudomonadales; family Halieaceae; genus JANQIO01. The sequence goes on from JANQLM010000040.1 coordinate 18,545, forward strand.
CCTGGCTGCCACTTCCAGATCAAGCTGCCGGTATTCGAGGAACCGGCACAGGCGACGGATTCCACTGGCAGATCTGGGGAACAGCTTGAGCCCAAGCGGATTCTGGTAGTCGACGATGAAGAGAAAGTCCTGAAGGCTCTGGAAGATGTATTGAGCCTGGACGGGCACAGCGTACGCTCAGTCAGGTCGGCCAAGGGGGCGCTGGCGGCGCTGGAGAAAGCGGAGTACGACGTTCTAATCAGCGATATTCGCATGCCGGTGATGACCGGGGAGGAGCTCTACCACTGCATTCAGGACCGATTCCCCGAGATGCTCAACAAGACCGCGTTCATTACCGGAAACAACGTGTCAGGTCCCGCACTCGAGTTCCTGGAGTCGACCAACTGTCCGTATCTGGGTAAACCATTCCTACCGGAAGAGATCTCTCACCTGGTGAGAACAGTTTGCAGGGCCAGCGAAAGCTAAGCTGCGACCGGCCGTCGTCACACCACCGTGCCCGGGCTCTGGCAGGCACAGGAGGCACTCCGGGGCTCTATGCGGAGTCCTGGGCCACCCCAACGATATCTGTCAGCACGAGATCGCGCTCTTCCAGCCAGGCGTCCAGCTCATCCGCCAGGCGCAGGCTGATGCCAGGCTCGGCGTAGTTCGCGGTACCCACCTGCACGGCGGCCGCACCGGCCATGAAGAACTCGAGGGAATCCCGCAGGCTGCCGATGCCGCCCATACCGATGATCGGGATGGAGACCTGCTGGTAGACCTCGTAAAGCATGCGCACGGCCAGCGGCTTCAGCGCCGGGCCAGACATGCCACCCATCTTCTGGCCCAGCATCGGGCGGCGCCGGTCGACATCGATGACCATGCCGCGAATGGTGTTGATCATGGTGATCACGTCGGCGCCGGCGGCTTCCACCGCCCGCGCCACCTCGCAGATGTCGCCGGCTTCCGGCGACAGTTTCACCATCAGCGGCAGCGAGGTAACCTCGCGCACCGCGGCAGTGACTTCACCGGCGGCCTCGCCGGAGACGCCAAACTGCATGCCGCCGGCGTGGACATTGGGGCAGGAGATATTCAGCTCCAGTGCCGCAATCCCCTCCACATCATCAAAGCGTCTACCGAGCTCAATAAAATCCTCGACAGAGGTAGCGAAGGTGTTAGCGATCACTGTCACCCCCAGCTCGCGCAGCCGAGGCATGGTATCGCGCACAAAGGCCTCGATGCCGATATTGGCCAGACCGATGGAGTTGAGCATGCCGGCCGCGGTTTCCGCGGTACGCGGCGGCGCATTCCCCGGGCGAGGCTCGAGGGAAATCCCCTTAACACTGACGCCGCCGAGGCGGGACACATCGACGAAGTCCGCATACTCCACCGCATAGCCGTAGGTACCGGAGGCATTGATGAAAGGGTTGTCGAGGGTCAGCGCACCCAGCGGCGCCTGCAGGCGCGCACTCATGAGGCGGCCTCGAAAATGTCAGCGGCCTCGAACACCGGGCCGTCGTAGCAGACGTATTTGTACGTGCCATCGGTGCCCATCACCGCGCAGCCCTTACAGGTGCCCATACCACAGGCCATGGGTGCTTCCAGCGCCAACTGGCAGGGCACTCCGGCCGCCTGGGAAACATTGGAGACCGCGTGCAGCATGCCATCCGGACCGCAACTGTAAACGATGGCGTGGCTGTCCTCCGCCAGCAGCCGCTCCAACGGCGCCGTGACACGACCCTGCTCGCCACGGGCGCCATTTTCGGTAGTGACCACCAGGTCAGCGACCTCCGCGATGTCCTCGGACAGCGGCAGGTCATCCTCGGTGCGACCGCCGTAGATGAATACGCTGCGAATACCAGCGGCATGAAACTCGCGGGCGAGATAGAGCAGCGGCGCTACGCCGACCCCTCCGGCCACCAGCACTGGCCGACGGCTCCTGTCCCCAAGCGGAAGCTCAAGGTCGTAGCCCTTGCCCAGTGGACCGAACACAGTCAGTAGATCGCCCACCTCCATGCCCGCCAGCAGCTCGGTGCCCTCGCCAATGGGCTTGACGATGATTGAGCCAAACTCGCCACACTCCACCAACGAGAACGCCCGCGGCAGGACCGGGTGCACTCCCCACTCGCCGCGCACCATCACAAACTCACCGGGGCGGGCCGGTATCGGCTCGTCGCCGGCAAAACGCAGGAGCTTGTAATTGGGTGCTGGGGTGAGAACTTCGGTGATGCGAGTGCGCAGGTATTTCATGGCGCGCTATCATACACGGACTCGTTTTCTTCGGACATATCCATGCGCGCAGGGCCGGTGTTTTTAGCAGTTTTGTTCAGTCTGGCCGGGCCAGCACTGCCAGAGTCGGCCGCAGGAGGCAGCATGAAAACCCCCAGCAGCTATCACCAGGTACTGATTACCGAGTACGGTGATGTCGACGTACTGCGCTGGACGGAAAGCTCACCACTGCCGACGCCCGGGCCGGGGGAGGTCCGGGTGCGGGTGACAAGCGCCAGCGCTTCATTTACCGACATTATGGTGCGCAAGGGGCTCTATAGCGGCGTCGATGCTGAACTGCCCTACCCGCCCGGCTACGACATGGTAGGCGTGGTGGACGCACTGGGTGACGGTGTCAGCGGGCTGGAGATCGGCCAGCGCGTGGCAGACCTGACGGTATGGGGCGCCTATACCGAGTACATGCTGCGCCCCGCGGAAGGACTGGTGCCGGTGCCCAGCGGCCTGGCCTCCGAGGATGCCGTGGTGCTGGTACTGTCCTATATGACCGCCTACCAGATGCTGTTTCGCTCCGCCGATGTGAAACCGGAACAGGAGGTGTTGATCCACGGCGCCAGCGGCGCCGTCGGCACCGCACTGGCACAGCTTGGCAGGGTGGCGGGCCTGAAGATGTATGGCACCGCCTCCACTGCCAAGCAGGACTATGTGCGCCAGCTCGGCGTGATTCCCATCGACTACAAGACCGAGGATTTCACCGCGCGGATCATGGCTGAAACAGACGGCGCGGGGGTCGACGTGGTATTCGATGCCGTGGGAGTCGACAACTTCAGGCGCTCTTACCGCGTGCTGGCGCCCGGCGGCGTGCTGGTGACCTATGGCCTGTACAAGGCCAGCCTGACGGAGGAGAGCCGCTGGGGCGTTATCTGGCCCTTTATGAAAATGCTCTGGCAGATGAAACTCTGGGACTGGTTCCCGGAGGACGACAAGCGCGTGACCTTCTATTCCATCCAGTCCCAGCGGAAAGCCGAGCCCGGTTGGTTTCGTGAAGATCTGGCCGCCCTGTTCGAACTGGCCCAGGAAGGCAACCTCGACCCACAAATCTGGAAGCGGCTGCCGCTGAGGGAAGCCGCCGAGGCGCACCGGCTGATTGAGGCGGGCGAGGTGCGCGGCAAGATTGTGCTGGAGGTCAGCCCGGACCCCGCAAGCCCCTAATCCAGCTGCGGATTAACCCTTACACTGGCCGGCACCGGGCAGTCCATCACCGCAGCCACCGCCACCAGGATCTCCACTTCCCGCGGCAGCAGCTCGCCGTCGTGAGCCGCGCATTTGGCCATGGCTTTCAGCAGCCGGGGCTTCAGCAGCGGGAAACAGTCCGCCAGCTTGTTCACCGCGCGGCTGAATTCTGCCACGCCGCACTCTTCCAGCGGCCGCAGGCTAAGGTTGTAGAGGCCGACCGTTTCGACCCCCCGGGTGAACGCCTGCTTGCGGTCGTCCTCATCTTGGTGGCCGTGCCAAGCCAGCACCGATACCACGGTGCGAAACTCCTCACTCACCTGTTGCGCCTTGCGGTAGCGGGGCTTGCTGGGGCTGACCTGCAGAAACTCCGGATCCAGGTAGTGGCGCAATACCTGGTACAGGCACCACTCATAGAGGTCCACCGTATTGTCGGCCCGGGTCACTTTTAGCACAGTGTCCTTGAAGCCCTGGTACTGGCCTGCGGACATGCACTTCAGGGCCGGCAGGGCCAGTTCCAGCAGCGACAGGCGCAGGGCCGGTGCCAGCAAAGCAATCTGCGGCTGCAGTTGCCGGGTGGTCGTGGCAAGGCCCTGCACACCGCTGGCCTCGACAATTGCGTACTGGGCTTCCTGGGTAGCAAAGTCCTCCGCCAGCAGCAGGCCGTAGACCACCGCATGGGCGCCAAAGGGATCGCGGGCCTGTTCTGCCAACGCGTCGGAGATGATGGTAGCGCCGGCCGCCGTGCTCTCGAAGTCGGCGTCTGCCTGGACCTGCGGACGATTCACATCGGAGCCCGAGCCGGCATCCGCCGCAGCACCGCCCAACGCGGTGCTGGCGATCACCGCGGCACCCAGCGCGGCGGCCTGCTTGCGCCGATCTTCAGCGGATTCGGCCTGCTCCGCCGCGCGGCGCGCCTGATCCTGTTCCATACCGCGATGGGACCTGGCCGGGTCCAGCTTGATGTACTGACCGTCCCAGTGGGGCTCGATGCGGCGGATGCGGTCTGGCAGCGGTGGATGCGTGCGCGCCAGTTGCCAGAGCTGGTTGATCTGGCCGAAAAAGATATGGCTCAACTCGGTGGCCCGCGGCTCCAACAGGTTGGTGCCGGCGGGGTAGCCACCAATCACTTTCAGCGCATTGGCCACCCCCTGGGGATTGCGCGTGAACTGCACCGCTGAGGCATCCGCCAGCAGCTCGCGCTGGCGGCTGACGGCGGCCTTGATCAGCCCGGCAAAGAGTCCGCCCAACAAGCCGATCAACCACAGCGCGATCCCCACCGCCATGGCCTGGGGCGGCAGCCTGTTCTTGCTGCGGGTACTGAGACTGCCGCGATGGCTGCGTCCGCCGCGCACCACCACTTCACCGACATCGCCAATAAAGGTAATACCCTTGAGCAGGGCCGCCAGGCGGATGTTGAGCCGCATGTCACCGTTGAGGATGTGGCTGAACTCGTGAGCCACCACACCCTGGAGTTGTTCGCGGTTGAAGTTGTCGAGACTGCCCTGGGTGACGCCAATCACCGCGTCCGCCGGCGACACACCGGCCGCGAAGGCATTGATGCCACGCTCACCGGCCAGCACGTAGACCGATGGCACCGGCATGCCGGCGGCCAGCGCCATTTCCTCCACCACG
>JANQLM010000056.1 GCA_028280635.1 Halieaceae bacterium
TTGTTTCCATCGCCGAACCGGAAGAAGCGCCACTGTATTACGCCGCCGGTGGCGAAGATGGCCGCCCCGGCTGGTACTGCCTGGGTGCCGGCGGTGTGCGCGGGGCACCGCTGCCGCGCCAGATCGGCGGCTGGGTGCCGGGCACCGGCCGCGAGCCCGTTCCCGAGGGCACCGGCATCGGTGTCAGGCCCGGCTCGGTGATGGTGGTGCAGATGCACTACAACACCCTGTCCGCCGACCCAGTCCCCGACCAGTCAATTGTCCAAGTCGCCACCAGCGATACGGTGGAACGTCCGGCGGTGAGCTTCCTGCTGGCCAACCCCACCTGGCTACGTTCGGGCGGTATGCCTATCCCGGCGGGCGAGGAAGATGTCACCCATAGCTGGAGTATTCGCGCCAACGGCTTGTCCTTTACCTTCGGGGAACCGGCCGGCGTCAGCGCCGGGCAACCCTGGGCGATGCACCAGGGCTTTATGCATATGCACAACCTGGGCACCCGCGGGCGCACCACGCTACAGCGTGAAGACGGCAGCGAGCAGGTCATCCTCGATATCCGCGACTGGGACTTCAACTGGCAGGGCACCTACAACTTTGTCGATGAAGTGCTGGTGAATCCGCGCGACAACGTCACCATCGAGTGCAGCTGGGACAACTCCCAGGCCAACCAGGAATTCGTCAACGGCGAGCAGCTCACCACCCGTGACGTGGAATGGGGCGACGGCACCCAGGACGAGATGTGCCTGATGTCGGTGTATATGACGCCGGTAAAAGGCAGCGAGAACTACAGTCACCACCCCAGCGTGTATGTCGAACAGCCGACTTACCTGCAGCAGTTCGAAGCCGGCGACCTGGTACCGCTGCGGCTGGTGTTCAACAACTTCACCCTGCACGACCCCGGTGAGCATGATCATTCCGACCCTGGTGGCCACAGCGGCGCTCATGGCAGCGCGGATGACGACCACAGCCAGGTCTACGCCGGGCATTATCACGTCTACCTGAACAACGATGACGACAACGCCGAGCATCTCACCGCCTGGGACGACAACTATTTCTACCAGTTGCCAGACACCCTGGAGCCGGGCGCCTACGAACTGCGCGTCAGCCTGCGAGGCATGGACCACCATGCACTCGATGTGGAAGACCGCATCGATATCGAGGTGGTGGAGCCCACCGGTGGGGAAGACCTGAGCCTGGTGGACGTGGATGCCTGGACCACACAGTCCGTTGAGGAAGACAGCCGCGCCTCGCACCGGCCGGAAACCGTGAACTGCCCCGACAATAGCTGGTACAACGAGGATGGCGCCCTGGAGGTGGAGACGGGGTATTGCAACTACCTGTCTCTGAGCCAGCCCAGCCTGGTGGATGTGGCTGCCGGTGAAACCCTGCACCTGGTGGTATGGCACGGCGACCTGGTGTTCGATGAACCTGCCACGGGTCACGTGGCACTAAGTATTGATGGGAAACTTGTGTGGGAAGCGCAGGTCAGTATTCCCAGTGACGCGGACATCTTCGATGTGAAAATACCGCTGCCCTTCGACGCGCCGGCGGGCAGCAAGGTGGAGTACCACGTGCACAATCACGGCTACAACACCTGGACCCTGTTGCAACTGGAGGTTGAAAGGTAAGCATGCGCTTCACCCAATGGCTGGCCGCACTGGCCTTCGCACTGGCCCTGCCCACCCAGGCAGAGACCATTCCCACCGGCCAGCCGGCGCCCTCCGTGGTGCTGCCCAGCCTGACGGAACAGGGCAAAACCTACGACCTGGCCGCCATGCGCGGCCAGGTGGTGTACGTGGATTTCTGGGCCTCCTGGTGTGGCCCCTGCCGGGTGTCCTTCCCGATCATCGATGAGATCTACGGCGAATTCAGTGGCCGCGGCTTCCAGGTGCTGGCCATCAACGTGGATGAATACCCGGAAGATGCCATGGAGTTCCTGGCCGAGCTGCCGGTCAGCTACCCGGTGGTACGCGACGCCGACGGCAAGGCACCCAGCGACTTCGGCATCCTCGGTATGCCCACCGGTTTCCTGATTGATCAGCAGGGCACCGTGCGCAAGATTCACCAGGGTTTTCGCAAGAGCGACGCCGACTGGCTGCGCGCTGAAATCATCAAGCTTCTGGAGTCCTGAACCATGCGCGTCCTGTTGATGGCGTTCACCCTGATCACCCTGGCGGGCTGCGCCACGGAACCAGTACAGCCCTGGGAACGCGGTACCCTGGCCAAAAACGAAATGCAGTGGGCGCCAGACCCGCTGGAGGCGGTGCTGCGTGACCACATCTACTTCAGCAAGGAAGCGTCCACCGGCGGCGGAGGCGCGGCCGGGGGCGGCTGCGGCTGCAACTGATGGCGGGCCGGGACACACATCCCAGCCTGCTAGCCCTCACCTCCAGCGCTCTGTTGCTACCGGCCTACCAGCAAGCCAACGCCGACGCACCGCCGGAATTTACCACCCTCGGCATGAGCTACTCACGCTACCAGGAGGATGACACCCAGGCCGGCAGAACACTGGGTGGCGATTCCATAGAGCGCTACGAGATCGATGTCGCCCAGTTCTACCTGCTCACCCCGGTCAGCGATGACTGGTCGGTGGCGCTGGACGTGCAGTGGGAAGACATGTCCGGTGCCTCACCGTGGTTTGTGGGCCTGGACGCCGAAGGCGACAGCCAGGTGTTCATGAGCGGCGCCTCCATCGAAGACACGCGCACCACAGTCAGCGTGAACACCCGTTACTACTTCGACCGCGGCAACGCCGGCTTCACCTACACGCGTTCGGATGAAGATGACTACGAGTCCGACGCGGTCGCCTTCGACGGCTCGTACAACAGTGCCGATGGTCTCACCACCTGGTCGGCTGCCGTAAGCGCCTCTTTTGACGACATCGAGCCTACCCAGGGCGCCACGCCCACCAACACCCTGGAAGACAGCAAGGACGTATACGGCGGCTACCTGGGTGTGAGCCGCATCATCAGCAAGCGTGCCATCCTGCGCTTCGGCCTCAGCTACACCTACCGCAACGGCTTTCTGACCGACCCCTACAAGCTCCAGGACAGCCGTCCCGGCACCCGCAAGGAATGGGCAGTCTCCAGCGGCTACCGACACTTTTTTGCCGGCCCCAACGCTGCCCTGCACGTGGACTACCGCTACTTCGACGACGACTGGGGCATCGCCTCCCACACCGTCGACCTGGCCTGGTGGCAGAACCTGGGCCGCAAGACCCAGTTGGTGCCGTTCCTGCGCTACTACACCCAGGACGAGGCGGATTTCTTCTCCAACACTCCGGATTTCAGCGACCGCTACTTCGCTGATGATTACCGCCTGTCAGCCTTTGGCGGTATCACCACCGGCCTGCGGGTGCGCCACACGGTGGGCAACTGGACTCTCAACGCCACCGGCGAGCGTTACACCACCAGTGAAGATTTTGGCATCTACAGCGGCGACGAGTCCCCGGCGCTGGTGAAGTACTGGCGCTACTCCATCGGTTTCGACTACAGCTTCAGATAATGCTCGAGCACAGCTTCACCGCGATGGCAGGGCCCTGCCGCCTGCGCCTGTACGGTGAGGATGAGCTGCTCCCGACCGCGGCGGCACAGGCGGAAGCCGAGGTGCGGAGGCTGGAGGCAAAATACAGCCGCTACCAGGAAGACTCCCTCACCACCCGCATCAATGGCGCCGCCGGCAGCGACCAGCCGGTCGCCATCGATGATGAAACCGCCGGGCTGTTGCAATACGCCGAGACCGCCTGGCGCGAAAGTGACGGCCTGTTCGATCTCACCTCCGGCATCCTGCGCCAGGCCTGGGATTTCAAGTCGGGGGCACTCCCGGAACCTGGCGCGGTGGAAGCGCTGCTGCCGAAGGTGGGCTGGGGCAAGCTGCGCTGGGACAGGGAATCAGTGACACTCACCGAGCCCGGCATGGAACTGGACTTCGGCGGCTGTGTAAAAGAGTACGCCTGCGACAGCGCCGCTGCGCAATTGCGCCAGGCCGGGGTAGAAGCGGCGCTGGTCGACCTGGCCGGGGACATGGCCATGTTCGGTACCCCACCGGGGACATCGGCCTGGGAGATCGGTATCCGCCACCCGCGCCATCACGAGCAGGCCATTGCCCACATTGCACTCAGCGGTGGCGCCCTCGCCAGCAGTGGCGACTATGCCCGCTGCATTACCATCGACGGCAAAACCTACGGGCACATCCTTAACCCGGTGACCGGCTGGCCGGTAGAGGGCCTGGTGGCGGTGAGCGTCAGCGCCGGCCAGTGCCTGGTGGCAGGCAGCACCGCCACCATCGCCATGCTGAAACCCGCCGACCAGGCGCTGGCCTGGCTGGAAGCCCTGGGCCTGCCCTGGTTGGCGGTGGACGCCGGGCTCAATTGTCACGGCAGCATTGGCGAGAGACGCTAGGTATACTGCGCGGCCATGAAACTGCTGCTGATGCAAATACGCGACCTGCCCTCGGTGCGTGAGGAGGAATACCAGAGCTTCCTCAGCTACTGTGGACTTGCGCCGGAGGAGTTGGACATCCTCAACGTGTTCGACACGCCCCGCTTTGGCCCCGACGTGCTCACGGGCTACGACGCGCTGCTGGTGGGCGGCGCCAGTGAGGCCAGCGTGCTGGAGCCGGACACCTATTCCGCCGTACCCTACTGCATCGACCTGCTGCGGCACACCCTCGACATCGAGCTGCCGGTGTTTGCATCCTGCTTTGGCTTCCAGCTTGCGGTGCTGGCGCTGGGTGGCCGCATCATCCGCGACGAGAGAGACTTCGAGATGGGCAGCATCCCCATTTCACTGCGGCCCGCCGCGGCGGACGACCTGCTGATGCATGACACGCCGGACGGGTTTCACGCGATTGCCGTGCACCGCGAGCGCTCGGTGCACTGCCCACCCGACGCCACCGAGCTGGCCTTTACCAGCAACTGTTCCCACGCCTTCAAGGTGAATGGGCGTCCGTTCTGGGCTTTCCAATTTCATCCGGAGGTGGACAGGGCGGTATTGATTTCACGGCTTACCACCTACAAGGCGGCCTATACCGACGGCGACCAGCATCTCCAGCAGGTGCTGGACAGCGCGGTGGACACCCCGGAGTCCAATGCCCTGATGGGCAAATTTGTCGACCGGGTGTTGCGCTAGCCTGGGAATCTCCGCACAGAGCTTCCCTACTTGCCCGTAAACCTGGGCGCGCGTTTTTCGCGCTGGGCCAGGAACCCTTCCTGCAGGTCATCGGACTCAGCGCAACGCCGGGACAGCTCCATGGCTCGCTCCATGTCGATGCCACCGGCGGCGGCCTGCTGCAGGATGTCCTTCATGGCCTGTACCGCCAGCGGCGCCAGCCCGGCGATACGATTGGCCATCTCATCACAGTGTTTTTCCAGCGCCGGCCGCGGCACGAGTTGATCCAGGAACCCCATGGCCAGCATGGCCTCAGCATCAAACTCCTCGGCGGCGACCAGCAGCCGCTTGGCGAGGTTTACCCCGAGCCGCTCCACGAAACGGTTGATGCCGCTGAGGGGATAGCACAGGCCGATCTGCGCGGCCGGCACCCTCAGCCGGGAGCCCTGCACGCCCAGGCGGAAGTCACAGCTCAGCGCCAGTTCCACGCCACCACCAAACACATTGCCGTTGAGCGCGCAGATGGTCGGCACCCGCAGGGCCGCCAGCCGGTCTGTGGTCTGCTGGAAGAAGTCGCCGCTGATCTTGCCGGCGCCCAGTTCGTTGAGCGCCGCGCCCGCACAGAAGGTCTTGTCTCCACTGCCGGTGATCACCATCACGCGAGCTTCCAGGTCCGCTTCCACGGTTTCCAGGCAGGCTTGCAGCGCGGTTAACTCGTCAGCACCCAGGGCGTTATGACGCTCGGGCTTGTTGAGCACGATGCGGGCCACATGGCCGGTTTTTTCGTAGAGGATCGTCGCAGTCATGGCGCCAAATAATATACTCATCCGCTGTGAAAGGGAGGCTGAGATGCTGAATCGCTGTGGCTGGTGCGGGGATGATCCGCTGTACGTTGAATACCATGACACCGAATGGGGGGTGCCACTGTACGACGACGACACCCTGTTCGAGTTTCTGATGCTGGAAGGCGCCCAGGCGGGGCTGGCCTGGATCACGGTGCTGCGCAAGCGCGAGGGCTACCGCGCTGTGTTCGACGGCTTCAACGCCGAGAAGATTGCGCGTTACACCGACCGCAAGCTGGACAAGATTCTCCAGGACCCACGCATCATCCGCAATCGGCTGAAAGTGTACAGCGCCCGGCAGAATGCCCGGGCCTTCCTGCAGGTCCAGGAGGAAGTGGGCAGCTTTTCCGACTATATCTGGAAGTTTGTGGACGGCAGCCCCATCCAGAACCACTGGCGCAGCATGAAAGAGGTGCCGGCTTCCACCCCCCTGTCCGACACCATCAGCAAGGATCTCAAAAAACGGGGCTTCAACTTCGTCGGCTCCACCATTGTCTACGCCCATATGCAGGCCACCGGCATGGTCAATGACCACCTGGTGAGCTGCTTTCGCCACGAGGAGTGCAAAGCGCTGGCCCGCTAGCACCGGGCGGGGTATCATCCGCGGGTAGAAAAACATACTCTAGAGTAAAACCCTAGAACAGCCGGTATTGCCACTGTGTTTCACGTGAACCACCGGCTGATAAGCGAGACCCGACCAGCTACCCGTGCCGAAAGACGACAAGACATCCCCAGCCAGCAGTGCCGGCTCGCCGTTCAATCGCACGGCCCAGCACGACGCCAAGCGCGCCGCCATCCTTAGCCAGGCGGCGAAGCTGTTCAACGGGCGCGGCTCGCGCTCCACGACCCTGCTGGATATTGCCGAGGGGCTGGGGCTCACCAAGACCAGCCTGTACTACTACGTTAAAACCAAAGAAGAGCTGATCTACCAGTGCTACCTGGCGGCGCTGGACAGCATCATGGAGGGACTGGACCGCATCGAGGCCGCCCACAACACCGGGCTGGCGCGGGTACAGGCCATGGTGCGCTCTCATTTCATCGAATGGCGCGAAGCCCAGGAAGGCAAGCGCGACCATCGGGCGGCGCTGCTGGAAATAGCCTCCCTCAAGGACCAGCATCGGGAGGATGTGGAGCAGCGCTATATCGCCATGTTCTTGCGGCTGCGCCAGTACATTCGCGACGGCATCGCCGAGGGCAACATCCGCGATGTGGACAGCAGCGCGGCCACCCTCAGCCTCGTGGGCTCCATGCAGTGGTCCTTCAACTGGATGCGCACGGTGGATATGGCGAACTTCGACCAGATCGTGCGCAATGCCGTCGACCTGGTGACCCACGGCATCGCCGCCCAGCCCTTCAGCTTTGGCGAGTTTGATTTCAGCGGCAGCATGACCGGCAACGGCGGCAGCTTCGACCGGGCCGAGCAGAACCGGCTCAAGCAGGAGGCTTTCTTCAAGACCGGCACCTGGTTTTTCAATAAGCAGGGCTTTGTCGGCACCTCGCTGGACGAGATTGCCGAAACCCTGGACGTGACCAAGGGCGCCTTTTACTACCACATCAAGAACAAGGAAGACCTGCTCTACAGCTGCTACACACGCTCGCTGGACATCTCACACCGTATCTACGATGCCGCCGACAGGCTGGCGACCGGCATGGACAAGGTGGAGTTTACCCTGCGCCGTACCTTCCATGTGCAAAACTCCGACGAAGGGCCGCTGATTCGCTACAACTCCATCACCGCCCTGCCAGTGCCGCGGCGCAAGGAAATCCTCGCCCTCACCGACAAGTCCCGTGATCGCTTCGGGCAGTTCATGCGTGACGGTATCGAGGACGGCAGCGTGCGCTCCATCAACGTGGAGGTGGCCCAGGAGTTGATCTCCGGCGCCATGAACGCCAGCATGGACCTGCCCCTGTGGCGCAGGGTCGAGGACGTGAACAGCGCCTCCATCGACTACTACCAGGTCTTTTTCAGCGGCCTTGCCGCACAACCGCCCCACAGCCCAGAAGGAAACGCCTGAGATGGCAGACACCAGCGACCTGGAGGGCCTGTTGCGCAACCTCCAGGTGGAGGAAATCGATACCTGCCTGTTTGTGGGCAAGAGCCCGCGATTGCCGAAGCGCGTGTTTGGCGGCCAGGTGCTGGCCCAGGCCCTCAATGCCGCGGTGCGCACGGTGGAACAGGACGACCGCCACCCCCACTCCATGCACGCCTATTTCCTGCGGCCGGGCGACCCCAGCCGCAAAATCGTCTACGAGGTAGACCCGATCCGCGATGGTCGCAGCTTCACCACCCGCCGGGTAGTGGCCAAGCAGAACGGCCGCGCCATTTTCAACACGTCCATCTCTTTCCAGGTGGCAGAGGAAGGCCCCGCTCACCAGTTCGACATGCCGGATGCGCCCGACCCCGAGAGCCTGGAGAGCGACCACGAATACTGGGAACGGCTGGCGAAGGAAACCGGCGAGCTGAACATGGTGCGCAGCCACGCCATCGACCGCCGCAGCGTCAATCGCCGCGACATGATGAACCCGGCGGAGGATACCCGTGTGCCGGAGAACCAGGTGTGGTTCAAGGCATCCGGCGACTTGCCCGACGACCCACAGCTACACCAGACCCTGCTGGCCTACATGTCCGACATGACCCTGATCGGGGTGGCCCTGCACCCGCACCCCTACTCGACGCGCATGCCCAATATGCAGTTTGCCAGCCTCGACCATGCCATCTGGTTTCACCAGCCGCTCAGGGCGGACGAGTGGCTGCTGTACCAGCAGGACAGCCCGGCGGCCATGGCGGCGCGCGGTTTCTGTCGGGGGAGTTTCTACACCCGGGACGGGCGGCTGGTGGCATCTACCACCCAGGAAGCGCTGATTCGCCCGGTCTGAGCCTACTATGAAACGTGGGTCTGCTGTTGGCGGCCCACTTCCACCAGTTCCAGGGTTTTCTTGGCCAGCTTGAGGCGCGTCACCGAGCCGTTGTCCGGCACGCAGCACACGGTTTCCGGAGCTTCCATCAGCCGCGAGCAGATGGCGTTGATAATCATGAAGTGGGTGAAAATGGCGGTGTGACGCTCCAGTTCGAACAGGGCGTCCCAGGCACGCTCACGCCATTGCAGCACCTCCGGTCCCTGCTCCTGCCAGTCCTGGCGCATGAAACCGGACAGCCAGGCCTGGCGGTCTTCGATGCCTACCGGCGAGGGAATCTCGCGGAAGGCTTCCTCGATATGCACTTCCTTGCGCAGCACGGTCGCCAGCGGCTGGGCCGTTTCCTGGGCGCGCAGCAACGGGCTGCTGACGATGTGCAGGTCTTCATAGCGCTCCAGTTCATCGCGCACCTGGCGGGCCTGTTGCCGGCCCAGGTGGCTCAACCCGGGGTTGGGGTCTTCGCCCCAGCTGGCAGCGGCCTCACCGTGACGGACCAGGTAGATATCAACCATCAGCGATAGGTGATCAGCGCTTCGCCGTTCTGGCGCCCGAGGACGTCGAGGAAAGAATGATCATTGTAATAAGACAGCGACACTTTATTGGTGTTATACAAAAGGTGCGTCACCGAGCAGTTGATAACCGGTTCATAGAACTGGTATGTGGCCTGGTCGTCCGCACCGAGCACGTGGGCGACGATGGTAGCAATGGTTCCGCCGGAGGTGAAGATAGCTGTATCAGTTCCAGGACCCTGCTCACGCATCACATCGGCCAGCGCAGTTCGGGCACCCGCGGCGTACTCCGCCCAGCTCTGCAGGCCGTCGGGGCTATCCGCCCCCAGCGCCACCCAGTAGTTGAACACCTGCTCCAGCAGCTTCTGGTAGTCCTTGCTGGAGCTGTTGGCTTTCTCCCACCAGGCTTTCAACTCCGGGCGTTGCTCCAGCAGGATTGGGGTGATCACCTCGAGCTGGGCCGCGTTGTCGATCTCGTTGAAGCGGGCGTCCACCCGGTGCTGGTCTGCGGACAGTCGCTCCGCCAGTGCGATAGCGGCAGTCTTGCGCTGGCGGCTAAGCTCACCGGTGTAGACGGCGTCGAAGTGCAGGTCGCGTTCCACGAAGTAGCGGCCCAGCACTTCAGCCTGGCGGCAGCCCAGTTCCGACAGCCGGTCATAGTCATCCGTGCCAAACGACGCCTGGCCGTGGCGAATCAGGTAGATACTAGCCATTGTAAACCCGCTGTAGCGGCTCCTCCTCGCGCGAGAACCGCATCTTGCGGCGGTAGGGAAAGAAATCGGCCACATAGCCGCTGGTAATATTATCCTGCAGGCCCTGCCAGAAGGCCGCGTCGTAGATATCGCTGTGCATCTCGTCGAAGACCGCCCGGGCGCGCTGGTTACCGCTGAAGAACAGGCGGAACTCCTCGGGAAAAATATCGTTGGCCGCCACCGTGTACCAGGGCGTATCCGACATCTCGTCTTCCTCGCTGCGCGGCGGCGGGATCCTGCGGAAATTGCAGTCGGTCAGCGGGCAGATCTCATCGTAGTCGTAGAACACCACCCGGCCGTGGCGGGTCACGCCAAAGTTCTTCAGTAGCATGTCACCGGGGAAGATGTTGGCTGCCGCCAGTTCCTTGATGGCATTGCCGTACTCATCCATGACGGCGCGCACCTGCTCGTCGGTGGCATCCTGCAGGTAGAGGTTGAGCGGCACCATGCGCCGCTCAACGTAGACGTGGCGGAGGATCAGCGCCTTGCCATGTTCCTCGATAGCGGAAGGCGCCACCTCTCGCAACTCCTCCATCAACGCGTCCGAAAAACGCTCGCGGGCAAAGGCCAGGTTCTTGAATTCCTGGGTGTCGGCCATGCGACCCGCCCGGTCGGCGCGCTTTACCATGGCGTACTTTTCCATGACCTCTTCGCGGGTGATTTCCTTGGGCGGCGTGAAGCGGTCCTTGATGATCTTGAACACGAAATCGTAGCTGGGCAGGGTGAACACGCTCATCACCATGCCCTTGATGCCCGGCGCCAGGTCAAACTGGTCGGTGGTGCTGTCCATGTGGCGCCAGGCACAGCGGTGGAAGTAGGTCTTGCCGTGCTTGTAATAGCCCATGCAGGAGTAGATTTCCGAGATGGGCTTGGCCGGCATCAGGCTCTGCAGGAACAGCACGTACTGGGAAGGGATGGCCGCATCCACCATGAAGTAGCTGCGGGTGAAGCTGAAAATCACGCTGACCCGGTCCGAGCCGAACAGGATGGTATCCACAAAAACGCTGCCCTGCTCGGTATGCAACACCGGCAGCACAAAGGGCATGGACTCGCGACCGGCCAGCAGCTTGCCGACGATGTAGGCGCCCTTGTTGCGGAAGAACACCGACTCCAGGGTCAGTGCCTGCATCTTGAATTCATCCACCGGGAACGTCGGGAACAGCTTCTCCCGCAGCGCTGCGGCAATCAGCTCGGCGTCACGCTCTTTGTCTTCCCAGGGAATATTGAAGGCGTAGTCGTCCAGCATCCGCGAAAACATGTTCTCGAGGCCGTCCCAGGCCCGGTAGTTTTGCAGGATGCGGGCTTCACTGACCGGCGGCATGTCACCCTGTGACGAGAACACGAAGGCGTAGTCATTGCGCACCCGGCGATGCTGGTGGATGGAGCAGTACACCGAGTTAAAAAAGGTTTCGGCAATCTCGAAGTTGTTGTGGCCCTGGATCAGTCGCGCATAGTGCGCCCGGGCCTCTTTCCAGAATTCCAGATCGCGCAGGCGGTCACCGGCGATCAGCCGTACGAAATCCAGGACGTTGTGCACTTTCTCCTTGTAGAGATCAATGCGTCGCCGCGAGGCCCTGTGGACCCCCTGCCAATCGGCGTTTTCAAAACGCGGCTTGGCCGCCAGCGTCAGGTTCTGGAAGTCGGCGAAGTAGGACTCGAAACCATTGAGAATGGTCTGGGCAAAGCGTTGTGAGGTTTCCACGGGGCGGAGTATAGCGGATGCATAAATTGGGGTCAGAGTAACTTTTTCTTTCGAAAAATTACTCTGACCCCTGGCTATTTCCAGATCGCATGAAAAAACCGTGAAGCCCCCCGGCAGGAAGTGCTTCACGGTGCAAAAACCAGTGATCTCGTCCGGGGCTGTGCGCAGACCGGCTGCGCCAGGGGACTGGTCGCTAATTGCGGTAGCGCAGACTCACAAAGTAGCGCCTGGGCTCGGTGAAGCTCACCGTGGTGGTGCCAAAGGCGTCAACACCGAAGCCACCACGGATCTCCCGCTCATCATTGAGGTTCCGGCCAAACGCGCTGAGTTCCCACTTATCGTTTGATGAAATATAGGTCACACCGGCGTTGTAGATGGTGTAGCTGTCAGCCGCCAGCCGATCAAAGCAGGTACAGGCCTCATCATCGGTATAGAAAATCTCGTCGGTGAAGGCCAGGTCGCCACGTAGCAGGATTCTGCCCCCGTTGTTCAGCGAGAACTCGTACTGAGCCAACAGATTGGCGGTCCACTCAGGTGTGTTGGTAAACGGACGGTCGCTGAAGTCCTCAAGCTCACCGGTATCAGGGTTCACCACGTCGAAGTTTTCGTATTCCGGGTCGATATAGGAAACGCCGCCGCTCAGGGTGAGACCCTTGAAGGGCAGCACCACGAACTCCAGTTCGGCGCCCCACAGCGTCGAGTCGGCCGCGTTGTCTACTACCAGGGCCAGGGCGCTGTCAGCGGACTCCGAGGGCCGGTTTACCAGGAACTGGCGGTCTTCGTAGTCGTTGTAGAACACGGCGCCGTTCAACTGCAGGCGCCCGTCCCAACTCACAGACTTCAATCCGACCTCGTAGCTGAGAAGAGTCTCCGGGTCGGCGACCGAGATCTGCTCTGTGGACGTGGGCCGGCCGTTGAATACGCCGCTGCGAAAGCCGGTAGAAACGTGGGCGTAGGCCATGACGTCATAGCTGAAGTCATATTCAACGCCGATGGTGGGCGTAAACTCTCCCCAGTCGTCGTCACAGCTAACGCGAGACCCATTGCCGTCAGGAACCACGTCCGAACACGCGCCGGGATCGGTGACGCCCGGGCGCAGGATCGGCGTCTGGCTGGCACGCTTTAGCGTAAACATGTCCAGGTCTTTCTCGTCGTAGGTGTAGCGACCTGCAATATTGAGCCTGACGTTATCCGACATGTGCCATGTGGTATTGAAAAACGCGGCATAGCTGCTGGTTTCCTGCGACCGGTCATAGCGCAGGGTGAGATCCAGCGGCACAGCGAGGAAACGGCCAGGAACGCCGCCAATAGTTACCTCGTTGGGCAGCGCAGACAGGGCCTCGAACAGGCCTTCTGCAACGGTCACGTCGCTGAAGTGGTCCCCGTCCTCGTTCATATAGTACAGGCCGACCAGCCATTCGAAGGCTCCGTCGGTTTCGCTGCTCAGCAGGAACTCCTGGCTGAAGGTCTGCACGTCAAAAGCCGACCCCACCGAAAAGTGGTTATAGCTGTCGTTGTCGGCATCGCGATAGGAACTGCTGTCCATGTCCCGGTAGCCCGTGATGGACTTCAGGCTCATGCCGTCCAGATCCCAGGTGTTGGTCCAGGACAATCCCCATATCTCATTCTGGTCACGGTCCAGTTCGTTCAGCGCATCGCTGTCGTCGATATCGTTAATGTTCGGTGTACAGCAGGATTCGCCCTGGGGTGCCAACACGAAGGTGTTCGCAAAGAACGCAAACGTTGCCGTGGAGTTGAAGTCTGACAGTACCTGGGGATAGACGTTCTGGTCGATATCCGTGTAGTCCAGCACCAGATGCGAGTTCCACGCCTCGCTGAAGTCGGCATTCAAATGGCCTCTTACTGCCCACATATCATCGTTGCCCGCATCATCGCCGCGGTTCCTGTCCTGCCAGCCTTCCGAGTTCCTGGTCAGGGCGGAAATACTGCCCGATACTTTGTCCGAAATCGGAAACTCGGCATAACCGTTGAAAGAGACAAAGTCGTACTCACCACCTATGACTTCAGCGGTGAAGTTCGTGTCCCCCGTGGGCTTTCGCGTCACGACATTAATGGCACCGCCGATGGTATTGCGACCGTAAAGCGTACCCTGGGGACCTCGCAGTACCTGAATCTGCTCTATGTCGGCCAGCTGGAAATTTGACCCGACCGTGCGCGACAGGTAGACACCATCTACGTAGGTGCCAACGCCGGGGTCGACGGTCAGTGCAAAGTCGAATTGTCCAACCCCGCGGATGTAGGCCTGGAGCGCACTGCCGACGCCGTTGTCGGAGGCTCGAACGTTCAGGGCCGGCGTACGCTGTTCGAGATCAGTCACACTGAGCATCTTGGTCTGTTCGATCAGCTCGCCGGAGACCACCGTGAGCGACACCGGCGTATCCTGCAGGCTCTCCGCTCGGCGCCGCGCAGTGACGATAATTTCTTCGAGAACGAAGGCATCCTGTGCCACTACCGATTGGGGCAGGCCGCCGCCGGTACAGGACAGGGACAGTGCCAGATATGGGGCAAATCGCTTGAGCATACGACCTCCTGGGCGGCGCCGGCACGCAGCTTGTCCGTGTTCCGAACCCTGGTCTAGAGCACGCGATGGATGCGGGCGCCACTGATTTATCGTTATCTGTCGCCGCCAGGCGGTCTCCAGGGCGGCCGCGCTGACACTCAACCCTGGGGAAGCGGAAACCGGCCTCTGCAGGGATGCGTCCACATTAACTGTCCACAGTAGCCTGTAAAAACCGGCTCATGAGAACTAACTGTCCACAACAGAGTATCAATCCACCAGGCTGGCGAATGTGGATAGCACCTGTCGTCGCCGTCTGCTTCGGTCCCGATCCGCGGTATTACCTGTCCGCTGTGAAAAGTCATATTCCACAGCCTGGCTTAACTTGACCTGCGCTGGCGGCTAGAGTCGAGGGTAGCTGAAACGACAGGGGGTTGTGCAATGGACAATTTTGCAGGCGGCGTGGCGGTCGTCACCGGCGCGGGCAGCGGGATTGGGCGCGCGATCGCCCTCCAGTGCGCCAGGGAAGGTATGCAGGTTGCGGTGGCAGATATCATGGCGGGCCGCCTGGCGGCACTGGGAGAGGAACTGAAGTCGGAGGGTGTGACCGTGCTGGTCCGGGAGCTGGATGTCTCCGACGCCGACGCGGTCACCGCCTTTGCCAACGAGGTGTTGGACACGCTCGGCACGCCCCGCCTGTTGTTCAATAATGCCGGCATTCTGCAGATTGGCGAGACCTGGACCCAGACGTCAGAGAGTTGGCAGAAACTGCTGACCATCAACCTGATGGGGGTGGTGCATGGCCTGAACGCCTTTGTACCCGCCATGCTGGAAGCAGGCGAAGCGGCGCACATTGTGAACACGGGCTCCGTAGGGTCTGTGGTGGTGGCACCGGGCATGGCCCAGTACACCGCCTCGAAAATGGCCGTGCGTGGCGTGACCGAGTCACTGCTCTACGACCTGGCCGCGCACCAGGCCCCGATTGGCGTCTCCCTGCTGTGCCCTGGCCCGGTGCTAACAGCCATTAGCGATGAGTTGATGGGAATAGAGCCCGGTGATGGCACCGCGCCACCTACGGAACACCTGATGGCCGGCCAGCCCGACTTTATCCCTGCAGAGCAGGTAGCCGCACAGGTGTTCGACGGCATTCGGGCGGGAAACTTCTGGATTTTCACGCACCCCCTTTCGAAATACCTGGAGGACACCTTCGCGGATATCGTCGCGGCCAGAAACCCGGCCTACCGCGAGGTGGTCTTCGACGCCAGTCGCTGACGCGGCCGGCTCAAGCTCCCCATTTGTGGCCCCAGAGACTGGGGAGGTCAGTGACTGTCGGCGTGAAGTCGGCCCAATCGATCTGCAGGCCCTCACAGCCGAACTCCAGGGGGAAACCGCCCGGCGTCATCATGTAAAACGACAGCATCCTGTCGTTGCTGTGACGCCCGAGAGTGGAAGTGATGGGAATCTCTCGCGCCAGTGCGCGGTCCAGACAGTAGCCCACTTCATCCACACTCCTGACCTCAAGCATAAGGTGTATGCAGTTGGCAGCGCTTTCTCCCTGAAACAGGGCCAGAGAGTGATGGCGTGGATTGTCAGCGTGCAGGAAATGCAGCCCCATGCCCTCGTCCTCCGGATCGTCGCTCAACTTGAAGTGCATGTAGTCACTGTCCGCAAAGCCGAGAACCTCGGTGTAGAACCGGTAGGCCTCCTGGAGATTGGGGGCAGGAAGTACGGCGTGACCGAAGCCCATATCCCCGTTGAAGCCGGTTTCGAACGCGTCGATGCCCTGGGGTGACACGAATTTTGCGTAGTCCAGTGTTGCACCGTGGCACAGCTCGATGGCATTCCCGGCGGGGTCCCGAAACTTGATCAACCCGCGCACGTGGCGCTGCGCTGCCTCCAGGGCGTCGCCCTGTTCATAGCTGACACCAGCCGCTGCCAGCGCATCACCGAGTTCGGCAAAGTGCCGCTGGCTGGCGACTTCAAAGCCAGTGGCCAGCAATGCGTCTGCCTCGTGCTCTACCACCATGAAGCGGAAAGGGCGCTCATCGCAACGCAGCAGCACGCGATTCTCACTGCCGGACTGGCCCTCCATCATGCCCAGCACCTCCAGGCCGAAGCTGCGCCAGGCCGCCGGGTCCTTCGCGCCGATGATGGCGTAGCTGATGCTGTTGATCGTCACAGTACAGCCTCCGCGGCCGGTGACGCTTCGCCTGTCAGGTCGGCAAGGAACGCAAGGCACTCACGGTTGAAGAGTGCTTCGTGCTCAACCATTACCCAGTGCCCACACTCGGAGAGCATGATCATCTTCATGGCCTGACAGTGCCTGACCAGGGCCAGAATCCCGCTCTCGGGCATCATGCGATCATTGCTGCCCCAGAACACCAGCACCGGGCAGTCCAGTTCCGCAAGCCGTTCCGCCAGCTCTGGAATCGCCATGGTAGCCATCACCTGCGCGTTCATCAGGCCCATGATATGCATGCGCTCGGCCAGCAGGCTGTCGCTAATGTGCCGCGGATCGTAGACCAGCCCGAACTCGAACAGGTCCCGCATGCTGGATGCGCTCGGTGCTCCGCCAGTGGCATACACCTCAAACATTTTCTGCATGGCCGGCATGGCGAGATATTCCTCCCGGGCACTGAGACCACCGGGGGCCAGCAGGATCAGCCTCTCAACCAGTTCGACGTGCGCCAGGGCAAGGCCGATGGCCACCGCACCACCCAGGGAGTTTCCCACCACACTGCAGCGGGTCACACCCATCTCGTCCAGGGCCTGCTTCACGCACTCGACGAAGAAGGCCAGGGTGTAGTCCACATTTTGCGGCTTGTCCGAATATCCAAAACCCACCAGGTCCAGCACCAGGCAGCGATAACCCGCCCGGGCAAACACCGGGTAGTTGCCCTTGAAATTACTGTAACCACTGGCGCCGGGGCCGGACCCGTGCAGCAACACCAGGACCGGGCCCTCGCCCGCTTCCAGATAGTGGATGCGCTGGCCGTTGTGGCACTCGACGTATGCCCCTTCGGGCACGGGGTGGGAGTGTTGCATGGCACGGTTCTCCTGACAGGTGGCGGGGTGCTGATGCTGGCTGAAAATCCGGTGTCTGGCCGGATCACCGTTTGGTTTCAAATAGCCGTGTCGATAGCTTCTTCACCAAACAGCATGCCGCCCAGATTGACCGAGAGCGGCTCGGACACGTTGGCGATATGAGCCTGACTGGTCATGATGTCCAGGTGCCTGTTCAGTAGTGGGCTGCCCAGCCTGATGCCCGAAGAACCGGCACCCTTCAGCATTCTGGCGGACAGGGCAACGCACTGGTCCGCGACAATGGCGGTGTCATAGCGAAATCGGGCACGGTCGGTGAGGTCAGCGGTGTGACCCGCTCGCGCGCACTGCATAAGGTGATCAAAGTTGCTGAACAGCGTTCGCTTCATCGTCTCAAGTTGGGACTGCACTTCGGCTGCCAGCCGGCGCGCATTGGGGTCGTCTTTCATGGGTGCGGGCCCCGCCCAACGCGTCTTCGCGACATCGATAAAGTTCAGAAGCGCTCCCTCCGTTGCACCCAGCGTCGGCGTCGAGACGGCCCGCGCAAACACCTGCATGAAGGGAAGCTGGTACAGGGGCGCCTTGTCCTGATGCCCGGCCCCGCCCCGGTCTTCCCGCATGCGATGGGTACGGTGTTCAGGCACGAACACATCGTCCACTACAATATCGTGACTGCCGGTGCCCTGAAGGCCAATCACGTTCCAATTGTCCTCAATAGTGTAATCGTCGCGCGGCAGCAGGAAGGTCCGGTAGTTCTGCATATCCCAGGGCTGCTCTTCCGTCGGCACAACGGCTCCCAGAAACACCCACTGGCAGTGTTCACAGCCACTGGAGAAACTCCAGCGGCCCGACAGGCGGAAACCACCGTCCACCGGCGTGACTTTTCCGACCGGGGCGTAAGAAGACGAAATCAGGACGCCGGGGTCTTCTCCCCAGACCTCTTCCGATGCCCTGGGGTCGAACAGATTCATCTGCCAGTTGTGCACGCCGATAACACCCAGCACCCAGGCCGAGGACATGCAGGTTCTGGCGATCTCCAGCAGCACTGCATAGAACACCTGGGGGTCCATCTCGTACCCGCCGTAGGCTTCCGACTGCAGGATCCTGAAAAATCCCGCCGCATGAAAATCGGCAATGGTCTCATCGGACACGCGACGCTCCTGCTGACAGGCCTCTGCCCGCTCCCTGAGTACGGGTGTCAACTGTCGCGCCGCGTCCAGAAGCTGGTTGGCGCGCTCGGAGCCAAGACTGTGCGCGCCGTCGTGCGCGGGGCGGTGTTCGGGAATCGGAGCAGCACTGCTGTTCATCGGGCTTTCCTCGTCACTACAGATGGTGGATGTGACCCTACACGTCGCCGGCCGTAATCCAGGGGCCTGTGGCGTGCGGGGACCAGGCAGGGAGACTCTAGAACCTGTTCACGAACGGATGAAGCGGCTGTGTGGAATTTCATTGTCCACGTCTGCAGCGTAATCGGGTTCATTTGCAGGGTCGGCGCTGGGAAACAATGTTTTTTTTGCCATGGTCAATGACGCCTGTGCCCACGGCGGAGCACCGCTTATAGTCTGGGACATCATCTACTGACGGAATCTACCTATGTCTGGCTGTCCCTTTGACCTCAGCGACCCGGATCTTTACCAGCAGGGCCACCCTCGCGAGGCCTATAGCTACCTGCGCAACGAGGCACCGGTTTGCTGGCAGGAGAACCCGCGAGAATCTGAAGGTTTCTGGGCGATCAGCCGCCAACAGGACCTGGACTTCGTTTCCAAGCACCCAGAACTGTTTTCGTCCCACGAAAAATCCTGCATGCCCGGGGAACCGGACGACGAGAGGCTGGTGTTCCTTCAAATGCAGATGATCAATATGGATCCGCCGATGCACCTCAAGTACCGGCGCCTGGTGCGCAGCGCCTTTACGCCGAAGATTGTCGACGGCTACCGGGCGCGCTTCACCGAGATCGCCCAGGGCATACTGGATCGCGCAATAGCGCAGGGCCGCTGTGATTTTGTCCGCGACATCGCCGCCGAGCTGCCCCTCATCGCTATCTGTGAGCTGGTGGGTGTTCCGCTGGAGAAGCGGGACCGGCTGTTCGAGCTGACCAACATCATGATCGGCATGGACGACCCGGAGCTGCAGACCTCGGACGAGGACGGCATCAATGCCATGATGGAAATGTTTATGCTGGCACAGGAAATAGCCGCCACCCGGCGCGGCCAGTCCCTGGATGATATTGCCAGCGTACTACTCAACGGCACGGTGGAGGACGAACCGCTTACCGACGACGAGTTCTGCAATTTCTTCCTGTTGCTGCTGGTGGCCGGCAACGAGACCACGCGCACCGTCACCACCCACGGCATGCGCCTGCTCATCGAGCACGATCAATACGACATGCTGCAGGAGGATCGAACGTTGCTGGAGGGCGCCATCGAAGAAATGCTGCGCTACAACCCGCCCGTGATTACCTTCAAGCGAACCGCCATGGCGGATGTCGACATCGGCGGACAGCTCGTCAGGAAAGGTGATCGCGTGCAGCTCTACTACGGCGCCGCCAGCGCTGACGAGGCCTGCTTCGCCGAGGGTGACCGCTTCGACATCACCCGCGCGCAGCGTGAGGACGTGAAGAACAACCATCGCGCCTTTGGGATTGGCGAACACTTCTGTATCGGATCTCACCTGGCGCGCCTCGAGCTGGAGATCATCTTTACCGAGATACTGGACCGCATCAAACAACCGCGTCTGGACGGCGAGGTGCGCTGGCTGCGGTCGAACTTTATCAACGGCATCAAGTCCATGCCGGTTGCGTTTGATCTCGTCTAGGGCTGTTGCACTGGCCACGGGGCTGGTGCTGGCAGCGGCCTGCGTCGCCGACACGCGGCCGAACATAGTACTCATTGTGGCGGACGATATTGGCTTCTCAGACTTCGGCGCCTTTGGTGGCGAAATCGAAACGCCCAACATAGACGCGCTGGCGGCCGCGGGTGTGCGCTACAGCAATTTCCACGCTGCGGCCAGCTGCGCCCCCACCCGGGCGATGCTGTTAACGGGCATTGACAGCCACCTCGCCGGTGTCGGCAGCATGCCCGAGCTCATGCCGCTGTCCCACCGCGGCAAGCCGGGCTACGGCGGCGTGCTCGATGAGCGCGTCACCACTCTGGCTGAGATGCTCAAGGCGGCGGGTTATCGCACGATGGTCGCCGGCAAGTGGCACCTCGGGCATGACACACGCAACCTGCCGCCGGCACGAGGCTTCGATCACTCGGTGATACAGGCCGACAGCGGCTCCGACCATTTTGAGATGCGCCCCTACCTGCCCATGCAGGCTGAGGTGTTCTGGTATGAAGACGGTGAGCGTATGACGTCGCTGCCCGCGGATTTTTATAGCTCTCGCCACTTCGTCGACAAGACCATCAGCTATCTGGCCCAAGCTGAAGACCGCGGTGAATCACGAGCGCCTTTTTTCGCCTACGTGGCCTTCCAGGCCAACCACATACCGATTCAGGCGCCGGCCAGCTTCATCGATGCCTATCGAGGCCGCTACACCGAAGGCTGGGCGCGCGTTCAAGAGGACAGGCAGGCGCGGATTCGCGCGCTGGGTCTGTTCGAGGAAGGCGCCAGTTTTGCTGCCGGCCCCACCCAGACGGCCTGGGATGCACTGGCGCCTGAAGAGCAGTATTTTGAAGCGCGCCGTATGCAGGCCTACGCCGGCATGGCCACCAGCATGGACCACGAGATCGGGCGTCTGCGCCGCCACCTCGAGGAGACGGGAGCGCTGGCAAACACGGTATTCATCCTGCTATCCGACAACGGGGCGGCGGCAAATGAGCCCTACCGCAGCGACTATGCGCGACGCTGGCTGGAGAAGCACTATCACCGCGAGGTCGAGAGCCTGGGTGAAAAGGGCAGCTGGGTAGCGGCGGGCAGCCGCTGGGGACGAGTCGCAAACACCCCGTTCAGTGACTTCAAGTTTTTTGCCGGGGAAGGCGGCGTACGGGTGCCGTTGGTGATTGCAGGCGCCGGCGTGGAAAGCCAGGGCGCCATCTACCATGAATTCACCCATATTACCGATATCACCCCGACCATCCTGGAGCTGGCCGGTGTAGAACCTACACCGCCATCTGCGCCGAAGTTTTCGATATCCGGTGTCAGCCTGGCCGACAGCCTGCGCGGCAATACGCAGGCTCCGCGCTCGCCGGACGATAGCGTTGGCTATGAATTCTCCGGCAACTCGGCCCTGTTTCGCGGTGATTACAAGCTGAAGAGGAACATGCCACCGCTGGGGAACAACCGCTGGCAGCTTTTCAATATACGGCTCGATCCCGGTGAGACTACGGACCTTCGTGAACGCGAGCCCGCGCTGTTCCAATCCATGCTGGCGGACTACGAGGCATACGTGCAGCGCGCCGGCGTGCTGCCCATGCCGGCGGACTACGAGATGCCGCGCCAGGTAGCGCTCAACGCGCTGCTGTTTGTATACCTGCCCAGGTACCTGCCGGCGGTAACAGCGGCACTGGTGCTGTTGGTCGTGGCCTACGCGGTGTGGCGGCGACGGAGGCGTAGCTGATGCGACCCGCAGTACTCGCAAGTTTTGTGGCTTGCGCTGTACTGGCCGCCTGCGGACCGGTGGCAGATCCGACGCTGCACCCTGCCTTCGATCCGGCCCGGGCGGAACCTCCACCGCCCAAACCGGCGACGGAAGCGGTAGCGACGGGCCAGCTTTTATGGGGGGATCTGCATATACACACCAGCTACTCCACTGATGCCTATGTGTTGGGCGTTCG
>JANQLM010000067.1 GCA_028280635.1 Halieaceae bacterium
TGTACACATAGCCCTTCTCCAGATCGGCGCTCATCACGCTCCACACCGAGCCACCGCCGGTATTGGCCCAGGAACCTCGCTCCCAGGTCTCAACACCAAACTCTCCTTCCTGCGGTGTGGTATGAAAAGTCCACAGTAGCTCACCAGTACGCACATCGTATCCACGGACACGGCCGGGCGGATGCTCGACGGAAGGGATGTGCGCGTTGGGTGTGGTTTGTATAACGATGACATTACCTACCACGATTCCCGGCGAGGATGAGCTGATGCGTTTGATCTTCCAACCTGGCGCGAAGTTTTCTCTCAAGTCGACATAGCCGCCGTCACCGAATTTGCGATCCAGTTTGCCAGTCTTGGCGTCGATCGAGATCAGGCGCCCATCAATGGAGTTGTGGAGAATTCGCTCCTTGCCCTTTCCGTCAGCCCAGTAACTGACGGCTCGCGGCGAATGTCTCGCGCCAAGGAAACCAAGGAAGGTATCTTTGGTTTCTTCAACGCCATAGCCCTCGGTGCCTTGAGGCGGACCATCGGGCGAGAATACCCATCGCGTTGCACCTGTTGCCGGGTCCAGTGCGACCACTGAATACAGCCCGCTAGGGCTATAAAGTGTTCCATTGGCATATATAGGCGTAGGTTTGTGGTAGTTTGCCAGGGCGCCATCCACTCCAGGTGCGCGCAGTGCCTGCCAGCGCCAAACGATACCGACTTCGTCAATATTGTCGGCATTGATCTGGTCGAGCGGGGCATAGCGGTTGGATCCTGCATCGCCACCCCAGTAACGCCACTCACCAGCAGGCTCCTTGGCTAAGGCCGCCAGTGCAATAAAAGGTAATAACAGTGCACTCAACCTGGACATCAGCATTCTTCCTAGGCTCCGGCGCATTTTCAGCGTGCCAGCGGGTCAGGGCGGATCTGGAATTTGAGCAGATAGCCACCGCCACCTGTGGGGCCATCCTCCACCAGGCTCCAGTTGCCCATACCACCGTAGTTCGCGTAGACGCCACGCCCTTTCCAGCCGGCTTCAGGGTCATCGATCCGACCATCAAGGCCGCGGGAGTGGAAACCCTGCGGATACGGCACGCGCATCACTACCCATTCGCCGGTCTCCGGATCGAGAGCCTGAAGAGAATCAGAAGCCGAGCCGTTGACAATAGGAACGTTCTCGCCAAGTCCCAGGGTGTTGAACTGGTCCACCCAGTTGTAATACTGGTAATCAGTACGGAAATCGGTGCCTTTGTAGGTCGGCCCGGGTGTGGGATAGAAGGTCCAGCCCTCGTCGCATTGCCTGCCATTGAGGACCTCCGGGCCGTTGAATACCTTGCACTTGCGCCGATCGAAGCTGGCATAGGTGCTGTTCCCGGCCAGGGCGGTCCAGATCACACCGTTGCGGTCCACATCGAGACCCCGGGGCCGGAAGCCCTTCTCGACCGGAATGGTAAAGCGCTCGGTAATGCAAGTCTCGGGCGGATTCTTGCCCACTTCCAGGCGGAAGATCTCGCCGGGGAAAACATCGCTGGCACCCCATACCGAGCCGTCAATGGGATTGACGATGATGCCGTAGCTACCCGGGAGAATACGCGTGTCATGGCTTGGGTCCGTCAGCACCGAAGGCACCTGCCACACCGAGTCACCTCCTCCCATAATCGGCATGCGCGGCTCGTTCCAGGGTTTTGTGATGCG
Organism: Halieaceae bacterium; assembly: GCA_028280635.1. GTDB lineage: Bacteria > Pseudomonadota > Gammaproteobacteria > Pseudomonadales > Halieaceae > JANQIO01. The sequence continues at coordinate 1,681 of JANQLM010000067.1, forward strand.
GCCGTCACCGTTTGTATCGAGCACCAGCGGGCACCAGCCCACCGTCTTTGAGGCATCCCGCGTCTTGTCGTACAGCTTGGTGTTCACCCATTGCACCACCTGGCCCTGAGGATTACTCAGGTACAGGGTACGGTCATCATCGAAGTCGAACTGCAGGTGGTGGGTGAACTGACAGGTTTCAAACAGCTCGAATTTGCCACTAGCAGGATCGTAGTAGCCGGTGCCGTTATTGTAGCTGGGGCCGTTCATCGGAAAGTACTTGGCGTACTTGCTCAGGGATGGGTCAGTGCACCAATCAGGCTGCCTGAATGGAACAGTTGCCAGGGTCAACCAGACCCGTCCCGTTTCGTCGAACATGGGGTTGTGCCCGAAGCGCCCAATCTCCGTACCCTTGTCGTCCACAATGGGAATATGCTTTGATTCGTGCGTGTTCGGATCCAGGCTGATCAGCGCGCCGGGAGCTCCGTGAGCAGCCCAAACACCATAGATCGGGCCATTCGCATTAACTTGGGGATTGCGTTTGTCAGTGGCGATCTCGTCGTGAACGAAGGCTACGTTGCTTGTCCATGCCCACAAGGTGATAACGACATTGCGCTCGACACCGCTGGGGCGCGGAGGCGCTTCGGGCACCTCACCGTCAGCAATGCGATCCGTCCAGTCGGCGAACACTTCCAGGCCGCGCTCACGTCCGAAATCGGACATGGTCCCGGTCATTCTCTTGTCAAGCTGGACTCGTATGTCCCAGGCCTCCTTCGATGACCCCAATTGACCGAGATGACTGGTGGTACGCGTTTTGGCCGCGCCCACCTGATGGCACCGCTGGCAGGACTTGATGTTATTGACCCAATGCGCCTGTGACTTCATGGCCGGGTGAATTCCATTACCCTCAGGTCCGGTTCCAGGGAATTCATTCGCTCTTGGAGGCTCGATCAACGACGCCCAGTAATTTGCCGGGTAGATGGCCGCGGCCGCCTGGGGCGTGGGCGCAATAACGGCTTCGAGATTCAGACGTTTGCCCGGCGACGCCGTTACCGGCTTCGAATCAACCAGGCCATAACCGCGCACCCAAACCTTGTAGTTGGCCTTGGGAAGCTCAGGCAGCAGGTAACGGCCCTCGTCATTGGTGACAACAATCTTCTTGAACGGAGTCTCCAGGTCATCGGTTTCAGCAATCACCCACACGCCGGCCTCGGGACCTTTTTCACTGGTGACGATTCCGGTAATGACATCTAAATCTCCCGCGGCGTTTGCGCCGGCTACAGTGGCATGCATCGCCCAAAAGCCGGCAACTGCCAGCAGCAAAAAACCACCTGTATATCCAAAAAGTTTGTTAATCATTGCTTTACCCACCCGTTTCTATTTTACTGTTCCAAGTAGAGCCTGCAGACGCAGCGGACTCATCCTGCAGTACTCCGTAATCCAGAAGAAC
>JANQLM010000070.1 GCA_028280635.1 Halieaceae bacterium
ACGAAGTCCATGGCATCGAAACCGGTGCTGCCGGTGAGCTGATTCAGGTCCACGATGCCCTTGCGGATCGTGTCGGTCACCGCACCGCCGGCAATCATCGCCCCGCTGACTTCAAAGATCGCCGCTACCGCCAGCGCCTGCTTGATGCTCAGGGTGCCGGCGCCGACGCTGGTGCCGAACGAGTTGGCGACATCATTGCCGCCGATGTTGAAGGCCATGAACAGGCCAAAAGCGGTAGCCAGCACAAACAGGGTGACATGGCTGAAGTTGACGTAATCCAGGCCCCAGGCCGTGAAAGACAGCACGGTGACGGCCAGCAGCAGGAAAAAAAATACGCTGAGCTTGTCACCGAACATGGAGGCTCCCTGGCTGGCCGTGCCCGGGTCGAATTGCCCGGGCGATAGTGCCCGCATGGTGGGCGAGAAATATGACAGTGATGTGAATGCGCGCTCCAGCGCTTTACCTTTCTTTACGAAGCCCTGTCAGCTGGTCCCCTGCCGCCGCGTTGTAACCAGTGCCAAGTGCAAAAACCCACCAAGGGAGACATGACATGAAGACACTGATTGCAACGCTTATCGCCGCAAGCCTATCCGCTGCCTGCCTGGCCGCCGATACTGCCGAGGCCGCGGGCATTAACCAACGCCAGGCCGCCCAGCGCGATTCCATCCGTGCCGGCATCGAAGACGGCAGCCTGACCGGACGGGAAGCCCATCGGCTCGGCCGACAGCAGGTCAACCTGGAGCGCAAGGAGCAGCATTTTCGCTCGGACGGTGAACTGACACGCCGGGAGCGCGCCAAGCTGCAAACCACCGCTGATCGCAATCGCGCCAGCATCTATCGCCAGCGCCATGACGACCAGGTGCGGGGCAACGAGGAGTAATTCCCTGGCGACGCTGCCCGCGCCACGGTGCATACCGGGCGCGGGCTTTTTCGCAGCCGCTCAGTAAGACCGGGGCAGGCCCAGCTCGTGGGTCGCCACGTGTGACAGGATCAGGTTGGTGGACACCGGCGCGACCTGGTAGAGGCGGGTTTCCCGGAACTTTCTTTCGATATCGTATTCCTCGGCAAAGCCATAACCACCAAAGGTCTGGATGCAGGTATCACCGGCCGTCCAGGCCGCCTCCGAGGCCAGCAGCTTGGCCATGTTGGCCTGGGCGCCACAGTCTTCACCCGCATCGAAGCGGCGCGCCGCCTCGCGAACAACAGCCGCCGCCGCTTCGGTCTGCACATGGGCCCGGGCGATGGGAAACTGTATGCCCTGGTTCTCACCGATAGGGCGACCAAAGACCTCCCGTTCACCAGCGTAGGCGGCGGCCCGGTCGATAAAATAACGGGCGTCACCTATACACTCGGCGGCAATCAGTATGCGTTCGGCATTCATGCCGTCGAGGATGTAGCGGAAGCCTCGCCCCTCCTCGCCCACCAGGTTCTCGGTCGGAACCCGCAGGTCGTCAAAGAACAGCTCTGTGGTGGCATGGTTCATCATGGTGCGGATAGGCTTGATGGTGAGCCCATCACCCACCGCCGTTCGCAAATCCACCAGCAGCACGGACATGCCATCGCTGGGTTTGGCGCCCTCCTCGCGCGGCGAGGTGCGCACCAGCAGCACCATCAGGTCAGAGTGTTCGGTGCGGGAAATCCATACCTTGGAGCCATTCACCACGTAGTGATCACCAGCGCGCTCGGCGCGGGTACGAATGCGTGTGGTATCCGTGCCACTGCCCGGTTCAGTGACACCGAAGGCCTGCAGTCGCAGGTCACCTGCGGCAATCGCGGGCAGGTAGCGCTGCTTCTGGGCCGCACTGCCATGCCTCAGTACCGTGCCCATGGTATACATCTGCGCGTGACAGGCGCCGCCATTGCAGCCGGCGCGCTGCACTTCCTCGAGAATCGCGCAGGCCGCCCCCAGCGGCAGGCCGGCACCGCCATAAGTCTCCGGGATCAGCACCGACAGATAGCCCGCCTCGGTCAGGGCCTCTACAAAGGCCGTCGGATACCCGCGTTCGCGATCCAGTTCGCGCCAGTAGTCGCCGGGAAAGTCCGCGCACAGCCGCGCCACGGACTCGCGGATCTCGGGATAGTCACTGGTGAATGCCGAGGGCGATCTCAATTGCCGGCCTCCGCACCTTTTTCGGCGGCTTTCTCAGCAGCCACCATGTCGCGGACCTGGGCCAGCATTTGCTTGGCGTCGAAGACGATGCCGTCCTTGATGGTGTAGCGGATTCCCTCCGCTCGCTGCATGGTGTTGGTCGAGCGATCCAGGCGCCGGTGTCCGGTGCCATACAACACCTTGAAGTTGGCCACCGGGTTGTCGGCCACCAGCACCAGATCGGCTTTCTTGCCGACCTGGATAGTGCCGATCTCGTCGTCAACACCCAGCAACTCGGCGCCGCTAAGCGTTGCCGCGGTCAGCACTTCCAGCGGGTGGAAACCCGCCTCCTGCAGCAGCTCCAGCTCGCGGATAAACGAAAAACCGTACAGCTTGTAGATGTAGCCGGCATCAGAGCCCGCTGTCACCCGGCCGCCGGAGTTCTTGTAGTCATTCAGGAATTGCATCCAACGCTGGTAGTTCTGCCGCCAGGCCACCTCGTGAGCGGTGGTCCAGTCGAAAAAGTAGGAGCCATGGACCTCGGGGTCGGGTTCAAAAGCACGCATGATGTAGGGCATGGTGTAATCGTCGTGCCATTCGGCCAGTCGCGCGCGCTCTACATCGCGGCTGGCTTCGTAAATGGTCAATGTCGGGTCAAGGGTGAAGTCCAGGGCGATCAATTCATCGATGGTCTCGTACCAGACTGCTGAGCCAGGCGCCGCCGCCTGCACCCAGAGCCGGCCCGCTTCTCCAAAACGATGCTGTTCGTCGCTGTAGTTGTAGTCCAGCGGGTAGTCCTGCACGCGCCGGTCGACGAACATGGCCTCGGGCAGGCCATACCAGTGCTCCATGCTGTCCAGACCCAGGCGCGCGGAGTCCAGCACGTGCATCCGCGTCACTGAGGTCTGGTCGTGGTGCATGGCGGTTTTCATGTTCAGCTTGCGGGCTTCATCGATGGCCGCCGCCACCAGTTCCGGTGCGCCGCCGCGGAACTTCACCCCATCGGCGCCCCTGCGCTTAACCGCCTTTACCCAGCGTCTGGCCGCGTCCACATCGGCGTGTTGGGTCGGGAACATGGCGTAGGCGAAGATACGCGGCGACGTGATTTCGCCCCGCTCGGCACGCCGTTTGTGCTCCACGGTCCAGCCCAGGCCCATCACCGAGCCCACATCACGCAGGGTCGTTACCCCGTGCGCCAGATAAAGCTTCATCACGTAGTCGGGGTCGGTCAGCTTGCCGGCATAGGCGTGGTTGGGCGTGCCCAGGTGGACGTGGGAATCGATCAGGCCGGGTATCACGTAAAGGCCTTCAGCGTCGATCACCTCGGTGTCGGCATCGGGTTTGAGCGCACTGCCGATGGCGGTGATGCGGTCGCCGCGCACCTCAATGCTGGTCGGCCCCTGCATGGGTGCACTGCCGTCGAACAGGTAGGCATTGCGGATCAGCAGCCGATCATAGGGGCCCGCGCTCTCCGGGCCACGTTCCGGCGCCAAAACCGGAGGCGACACACCCAGCTTGAGGGCCCGGGTAATGCCTTCTTCACCGGGCTCCGCAGCCGCCAGCACCAATCCGGGCAACATCAAAAGCAGTAACAAGATAGTGCGCATGCGTGCTCTCCGTGCTTATCAGCGGGCCAGTATAGCAACAGCTCCGGTTAGCCTGGTTCTGTACGCATAGACGGGGAGTTGCTAGGCTTCGCGCGTCAGTCACACCACACAACGCCCGAATAACAACAACAGCAAGAGACGCCGATGTCTATTGAGTCAACTGAGCCGACGCAGAATCTCGCCACCCCCACCCACAATCCCTATGCATCGCGCAGCAAAGCCTACTACGCGCTGGGCGTGCTCACCGTGGTATACAGCTTCAACTTCATCGACCGGCAGCTACTGGCCATTCTGCAGGAGGCCATCAAGGATGAGCTGTCCCTGTCTGACAGCCAGCTCGGGCTGCTGACCGGCTTTGCCTTTGCGGCCTTCTATGTCACGGCCGGGATTCCCATCGCCCGCTGGGCGGACCGCGGCAACCGGCGCAACATCGTCGCCCTGTCGCTGTTTATCTGGAGCTTCATGACCGCCATCAGCGGCTTCGTGCAAAACTATATTCAGCTCTTGCTGGCGCGTATCGGCGTCGGCATTGGCGAGGCCGGCGGCAGCCCGCCCTCCCACGCCATCATTTCCGATATCTTCCCGCCCGAGCGCCGCGCCAGTGCCATCGGTTTCTACTCCACCGGCGTGAATATCGGCATCCTTTTCGGCTTCCTGGCGGGCGGCTGGCTCAATGAGTTTTTCGGCTGGCGGGTGGCTTTCCTGGTGGTGGGTGCACCGGGCATCCTGCTGGCCATCCTGGTGCGCTTTACCGTCGCCGAACCGGTGAGAGGGCTCTCCGAAAACAAAACCGCCTCGGACGAATCCGTGCCTTTCGGCGATGTGTTGCGCACCCTCTGGAGCCGGCGCTCCTTCCGCCACCTGGCCATGGGCGCCGGGCTCAATGCCTTCTGCGGCTACAGCGCCGCGAACTGGACAGCGTCGTTCATGATCCGCACCCACGAGATGGGCACCGGCGAATTGGGCACCTGGCTGTCCCTTATCCTCGGCGGTGGGGGCGCCATCGGCGTGTTCGGTGGTGGCCTGCTGGCGGACTACCTGGCGCCGCGCGACAAGCGCTGGTATGCCTGGCTGCCGGTGATTACCGGCCTGCTCAGCCTGCCGTTCATGGCCGGCATCTACCTCGCCAGCAATCCCTATCTCGCACTCAGCCTGGCCATCGTCCCGGGCGTCGTCAGCAACGTTTATCTGGGCAATACCATCGCCACTACTCACGGCCTGGTGGGCCTGCGCATGCGCGCCATGGCCTCGGCCATCCTGTTCCTGATTATCAATATCATCGGCCTTGGCATGGGCCCCTGGACGATCGGCGTGGCCAGCGACATGCTGGAGCCCAGCCTGGGCCGTGAGTCCCTGCGCTATGCCATGCTCTACATCCTGCCAGCCGTGATGTTCTGGTCGGTATGCCACTTCTTCCTGGCGTCCCGCACCCTGCGCGAGGACCTGGAGGCAGCCCCGCAATAGCCCTGCCGAGACTACGTGTTACTCCGCCTGCGCCGGGGCGACGTATAATCATGCGTCGCCGCGGTCACCAGGTTTCCCCCCATGCAGCTTCCTTTCGACAACAGCTACGCCCGCCTTCCGGAGCGCTTTTTTTCACGCCTGGCACCTGAGCCGGTAAGCCAGCCAGGCCCGATTCGCGTCAACCGGCCGCTGGCGGAATTCCTCGGGATTGATGCCGACTGGCTTGGCTCCGACGAAGGCACCGAGGTGGTGGCCGGCAACCGCGTGCCGGACGGCGCAGACCCGATTGCCACCGTGTATGCCGGCCACCAGTTCGGCAGCTGGAACCCGCAGCTCGGCGACGGCCGGGCCCTGCTGCTCGGCGAGGTGATCGGCGCCGACGGCAAGCGCTACGACATCCAGCTCAAGGGATCCGGGCGCACGCCCTATTCCCGCATGGGGGATGGCCGCGCACCGCTGGGGCCGGTGATACGTGAGTATGTGGTCAGCGAGGCCATGTACGGCCTGGGCATTCCCACTACCCGCAGCCTGGCAGCGGTGACCACCGGCGACCCGGTCTACCGGGAAAGCGCGCTGCCCGGCGGTGTGCTGGCGCGGGTGGCCGGCAGCCATATTCGCTTCGGTACGTTCCAGTTCTTCGCCTCGCGCCAGGACAATGAGGCACTGCAGCTACTGGTGGACCACAGCCTCGAGCGCCACTATCCGGAGTTCGCCGACAGCGGCAACCGCGCCCTGGCGCTGCTACAGCAGGTAGTGGCCAGGCAGGCGGCACTGGTGGCGCGCTGGCAGTTGGTGGGCTTTATCCACGGCGTGATGAACACCGACAATATGTTGATCAGCGGTGAGACCATCGACTACGGCCCCTGCGCCTTCATGGACGATTTCAATGCCGAGACCGTCTACAGCTCCATTGATCACGGCGGTCGCTACGCCTACCAGAACCAGCCCGGCATCGCCCACTGGAACCTCGCCTGTTTCGCCCAGACCCTGCTGCCGCTGCTGGATAGCGACGAGAACGCGGCGGTAGAACTGGCCCAGTCGAGCATCGACCGCTTCCCGGACCTGTTCCTCGATGCCCACCAGGCCGGCATGGGGCGGAAGCTGGGTCTGATCCTGGAGGGTGACGAAGACGAGGCCCTGGTACAGGACCTGCTGAGCGTGATGAGCGAAACCGCGGCCGACTTCACCCTGACCTTCCGGGCGCTGACGGATCGCACGGCGCCGCAACCCGGCGCCGCTACGGTGGCGGACATTTTCGAGCTCCCAGACCTGTTCGCGCCCTGGCTGGAGCGTTTCGAGCAGCGCGCGGCGCGGGAGACCCAATTCGCCGGCAATCGCCGCGACATCATGTCCCAGGCCAACCCGGTGTTCATTCCCCGTAACCACCTGGTGGAAGAAGCGATTCGCGCCGCCGAAGATGACGGCGACTTCGGCGCGTTCGAGCGCCTGGTGGAGCGCCTGGAAAAACCCTTTGAATACGACCCGGACGACGCCCGCTTCGCCTTGCCACCGCGTCCGGAACAGGTGGTGCGGCAGACCTTCTGCGGCACCTGATTCTCTTTCCGCCCCCGATCGGGTTACTCTGGCAGCCCTGTTGAGCTGAGGAGGGCAACCGTGAGCCTGTTCCTGAATATCCTCTGGGTGCTGTTTGGCGGTTTCTTTATGGGCCTGGCCTGGTTCTTCTACGGCCTGCTGGCGGCCATTACCATCATCGGCATTCCCTGGGCGCGGGCCTGCTTCAATATCGGTTGGTTTGTGATCTGGCCTTTCGGGCGCGAGGCCGTGAGCCGCAAGCGGCTAACCGGCGAAGAGGATATCGGCACCGGCGCGCTGGGCCTGTTGGGTAATATCATCTGGTTCATCTTTGCAGGATTCTGGCTGGCCATCGGCCACCTGATGCTGGCGATCGCCTACTTCGTAACGATTATCGGTATTCCCTTCGGCTACCAGCACATCAAGTTTATCGAAATCTCCATGTTGCCCATTGGCAAGGCCATCGTTGAAATCGACTAATCCTGCTAATTTTTTAGCATTTCAGCTTGACAGATTCGCGCAGGGTGCTAATTTTATAGCATAGTGCTAATAAATTAGCAGGCGAGAGGATTCCGGATGTCACTCAGGTCCAGTGCGACGCTGACCCGGCGAGAACGCCAGATCATGGACGCTCTGTTCGAAGCCGGCGAGGCGTCGGCGCGTGATATTCATGCGGCGCTTCCCGACCCACCCTCATACTCCTCCGTGCGCGCGCAACTCACCATCATGGTCGAGAAGGGCCACGCCACGTTCCGGCAGGAAGGCGCCCGCTATATCTACGCTCCAGCTCAACCGGTATCCAATGCGCGTGAAAGCGCTATCCGCCGGTTGGTAAAGACCTTTTTCGGAGGGTCTACCGGGCAAGCTGTCAGCGCCCTGCTGGGTATGCAAGCCAATGAACTCCAGCCAGAGGAACTGGACGAACTCGAGCGATTGATTCAGCGCGAGCGAGCGCGCCGAGGCTGAGATGGGAAGCCTTGAGGTAGTGTCTATTCAGGGCCTGCTTCTGCTATTTGCCAAGGCCTCGCTTGTGGTGATCGTAGTGAATTACCTGGCAGGCCAATTTCGGCATAGCCCGGCAGTCGTTCGCCACAAATTCTGGGTCGGCCTGTTGCTAACGCTGGCCATCCTTCCTGTTTGGACATGGCTGGCGCCCACCCTGCCCGTCCCGTTGCTGCCATCGGGGCCCGCCTTGCTGCCTGCCTCGTGGACGACCGCCCTGGTCTATGTCTACCTGCTGGTTGTCCTATGCCGCTGCCTTGTGCTCCTGGCCAACATCGCGCACATGGGCTTTATATCGATGCGCAGTCGCCCCGTTGAGCCCGGATGGCGGGAGGCGCTGGCGGCGCTTGCCCCAAACGGTCGGGTTGCGCTGCGCGCTTCAGCCGATCTCGATTCACCGGTCACCTGGGGCGTGCTTCACCCCCTCATCCTGGTCCCGGCCAATACCCCGATCTCCGACGCTGAAAAGCGCATGGTGCTGCTACATGAACTGCAGCATATACGGCGCTGTGACTGGTTAACCCAACTGCTGGGTCGGCTGGTGAGTATCCTCTTCTGGCCGGTACCCGGCATGCGACCTGCTCTGGCCAGATTATCGCTGGAAGCCGAACAGGCCTGCGACGATTGCGTCCTGCACATTGAAGGCAAGGCCCCCGACTATGCGGCTTTATTGCTGCGCCAGGCGCGCGCCCGTTATCTTCCCGCCGCTGTCGCGCTGGGGCAGTCATCTGAGCTCGCGCTGCGGGTGCGGAACCTGTGCGAACCTACCGTCGATCACAGCCACGCCACCACCTACAGGTTCTGGCTGGTACCGCTTTGCATTGCGCTTGCACTGCCCCTCGCCTCGCTGCAGTTGGCGGAGCGACAGGCAGTAGCCAACACCTCGGCGGCGATGACCAGCATCCGCCTGGGCCAGTGGATAGAGGCGGCGGAGCCTGTCTCGGAACAGCCGATCAAAATGCCTGACCGCCCGCTGGAGGTAAACCGCGCGCCGCAACTCAGCTACGTGTTTGCTCCTGAAACCTACCAGCTACCCGCCGCAGACCCTGGCCTGCAACAGGACTCCCGACCACCGGGCAAGATTGAAGTGGCAAGCATAGGACTGTGGCGGGCCGCGCCACGCACTACGCCGCGCTATCCCGAGCGGGCGGCGCGCCGCGGCCTGGAGGGGGACGTTACCGTGGTCTACGACCTGCTCGCAGATGGTCGCATCAGCAACCTGCGAATCACTGACGCCCATCCCCCGGGTGTTTTCGAAGACAGCGTTTACCAGGCGCTGGCGACGGACCAGGACGACGAAGGCGACGTAGTCCTGCGCAACCTGGAATCCGTGTTCCGCTTCCGCCTCCGGAATACCAGGGCACGGGCCAGCCCGGACTAGCCCTTTTCCACAGCCAGAAACCCGATACCACCGAGCTATCCAGATCTTCGGAGGGTATCTCACGCGTCCAAAAAACGAGGATACAAACATGTCTGCAACAACCGTTCAGTATCGCATCACTGAAATCGGCAGCGCCGGCTGCATGGCTGCTGTCGTCACCGCCGCGCTCTTCCTGATGATGTACAGCTTGATCGCCACCGAGGTACCGGAGCTGGACGAGTCGATCAAGATTCGCTTTGATCCGGTGATGGTGCCGCCCAAGCCACCGGAAGTAGAAACGACTCAGCCCCCGGAACCCGTAGCCGAACCCGAGCCGCAGCCACAGTTCGAGGCGGTGAGTATCGAGCTCGACATTGATCCCGGGAGCATTGTCTCAACGGCACGCCGCGGACCCCTGCTGGAAGATGTAAAGGTAGGCGCCAACCTCGGCGACTCCGGCATTGTGCCGATATTCCGGGTCCAGCCGGAATACCCGGTCAGCGCGCTGCGAAGGGGCGTGGAGGGTTACGTAGATCTCCTGTTCGACGTCACAGCCAGCGGCAAAACCGAGAACATTCGGGTAATCGCGGCCGAGCCCAGCGGCGTATTCGAGCGAGCCGCGATTCGCGCACTCAAGAAGTGGAAGTACAAGCCACCCATGCAGGACAACGTGGCCTACGCCCAGGCCAACATGACCACACGCATCAGTTTTGCCATCGACGCCTGAGGACGGCTGCGGGCATTCCAGGGCCGCGCGCCGTGGGCGACTCCACCCATGGTCCGGCCTGACTCCCCTGATGCGCCGGGGCCATCGGGGTACTGCAACAGACGGGGGGCTAGTCTCCGTGCAATTCCACGATCGCGGAGATTTCTACCGGGATGTTGCGTGGCAGTGAACTCATCCCCACCGCGGCGCGCGCACCGAGACCACTGTCGCCAAAGGCCACAACAAAAAGCTCGGAGAAGCCGTTGATGACTTCCGGCTGGTCACCAAAGCCGTCCACGGCGTTCACCATGCCGTCGATGCGCAGTACCTGCTTGACCTTCGACAACTCGCCCACCGCGGACTTGATGGTAGCGAGCATGCACAGCCCAACGCGCTGGGCGGCGGCATAGCCCTCCTCCAGGGTCAGGTCCTTGCCGACCTTGCCGCGGGTGAAGTCGCGGCGGCACTCGCCATGGCCGGACAGGTACAGGGTGTTTCCGCTGCGCCGCCAGGTGACATAGGCGGCCACCGGGGTGGCGGGCGGCGGCAGGGAATAGCCGGCAGCGGCGAGCCTCTCTTCCGGAATCGACCCGGCAAGCGCCGGAATCGAGACCGAGGCAGAGAGTGAAATCAACAACGCGGCAAGCAGGTTCTTCATGGTGTTGCTCCAGGAATATTGGTGTAGCCCACTACTATAGCAACGTCCGGAAGTGCAAAAGAATTGTAGAATAATCAAGGTGGAAATCCCTGTTCAGACCCCTTATCGTCATTGGCACCCGTAAACCGCCGCGCCAGCGGCGCAAATAAGAATGCCGAGGTAACAATGCACAAGACCAGACTCGCAATCGCGATCGCGGCCGTCGCCGCGGTAACCGCAGGCCCCAGTGTCGCCCAGCCCGTCCTGGAAGAGGTGATCGTCACCGCTCAGAAGCGCGAACAGAGCCTGCAGGATGTTCCTGTGGCCGTGACAGCCTTCACCGGCGAGCGCCTCGAGGAGAGCGGCGTGCGTGACTTCTTTGAGGTTTCCAATATTGACCCGGCGCTCATCGTCGGCAAGAGCCAGACCTCTACCACCTCGACTTTCAGTATCCGCGGCGTGTTTACCAGCTCCCAGAATTTTGGCCTGGAATCTTCCGTCGGC
>JANQLM010000088.1 GCA_028280635.1 Halieaceae bacterium
CGAAAGCCTTCACGAACTCCGGGCGGCAATCCGGGTAGCCGGAGTAGTCGACGGCGTTCACACCAATGAAGATGCGGCGCGCGTCCAGCACCTCGGCCCAGCCCAGGGCGATGGCCAGGAACACGGTGTTGCGGGCGGGCACATAGGTGATGGGGATGCCCTCGGTTTCCTCCTCAGGCACGGCGATATTCATGTCCGTGAGGGCCGAGCCGCCGATGCTGTCCAGGTCCAGGTGCACGACCTTGTGTTCAGCGACCCCCATGGCGCGGGATACCCGCTCCGCGGCCACCAGCTCCGAGCGGTGGCGCTGGCCGTAGTCGAAGCTGAGGGTGTGGCAGGCGAAGCCCTGTTCCATCGCCATGGCCAGCACGGTAGTGGAGTCGAGGCCGCCGGAGACCAGCACCACGGCTTTGTCGCTGGCAGCCACTGCTAACGCCCGGGCTCGTCGTTCCACAGCAGCTTGTGGAGCTGAAGCTGCAGTCGCACCGGCAGCCGGTCCTCGAGAATCCAGTTCGCCAGTTCGGTGGCATCCTGCTGTCCGAAGCTGGGAGAGAACAGGATATCGCTGACCCGGCCCACAAGGCCCAGCTCGTCGAGCTTGAAACGGGCCCACTCGTAGTCGGCCCGATCACAGATCACAAATTTCACCTGGTCCCGTGACGTGAGATGTTCGATGTTGCCGTAGTCATTGCGGCCCATTTCGCCGGAGGCTGGGGTCTTGAGGTCCAGCACTTTGACCACCCGCGGGTCCACCTGGGCCACGCTCATGGCGCCGCTGGTTTCCAGGGACACCTCGTAGCCGGTATCGCACAGCCGTCGCAGCAGTTCATGGCAGCCCGGCTGGGCCAGGGGCTCGCCACCGGTCACGGTGACGTAGGACGGCGACCATCCGGCCACTTCTTCGAGGATAGCGGCCATGGTCTGCTGCTCGCCGCCGTGAAAGGCGTACTCGGTATCGCAGTAAACACAGCGCAACGGGCAGCCGGTCAGGCGCACGAACACAGTGGGCAGGCCCACAGTGCGGGCTTCGCCCTGCAGGGAATAGAAAATCTCTGTGATGCGCAGGGATTCGTCCCGCGCAAGCGCTGCTTCAGACATGGTTGGGGTCGCGGGGCGACGTCAGTAGTTCTGGCTGATGAAATCCCGCGCCAATTTTACCGCAGAGCTGCCGCTGTCGCCGAACTCGTTGATCACGCGGTCCAGGTATTCGCGGGCGCCGTCGCGATTGCCCCGGTCGAAGTAGATCTTGCCGAGCTTGTACAGGGCGTCGGGAATCTTGCTGTTGTCCGGGTACTGCTCCAGCAACAGGTTGAACTCACGGCGGGCCGATTCGTCATCGGGCGGCACCTGCACGAGATAGAGTTCACCCAGCCAGTAATGGGCATTGGGCGCAAACTTGCCACCGGGGAAATCCACCAGGAACTGGCGGAAAGCCGCCACGGCATCCGCAAACTGCTGGCTGCGCACCAGGCTGTAGGCCGCCCGGTAGGCATCGCTTTCACCGGGGAGTTCCTGCTGCGGCGCCGTCACTGTCCCGGCACCGATGCCCGTGGAGGTGGGCGCGCCCTGGCCGGCGGGTACGCCACCGCCCTCAAGGCGCTTCAGGCGCTGGTCCAGGTCCAGGTAGCGTTCCAGGCTCTGTTCCCGCTGCTGGCGTAATTGGTACTCCTGCTCCTCCACCTTGCCGCGCAGCTCCATCACCTCTTGCTGGAGCAGTTGCAGCTGGTAGAACAGTTCGCCGGCACTGCTGGCAGAACCAGTCTCGCCAGCCGGCGGCTGTGGGACAAACCCCGGGCCGGGTTCGGTAGTCTCGGGATAGGTCTGCGCCGCGGGGTCGCCCCGGCGCTCCGCCTCTACATCAATGTAATCCTGGGCCTGGACGCCAGCCACCCACACCAACCCACAGACCAGAAAGAGACTGAGCGAAGGAAAAGCAATGGGGAAGGTTCGGCTCATGAGCTACCGCGGGGAGGCGTGAAAGCGTGTTGGTGGAGAGCGCGAGTGGCCCGGGCCGGGCCACCCACGCGAATCAGGCGTGCTTACTTGATTTCAACCCGGCGATTCTTGGACCAGGCCGCTTCGTTGGAACCTGACATGGCCGGACGCTCTTCACCGTAGCTAACGGTTTCCAGGCGGTAGCGGGCGATGCCATTGACAGCCATGTAGTCCGCGACTGCCTTGGCACGGCGCTCACCCAGGGCCATGTTGTACTCGCGGGTGCCACGCTCGTCAGTGTGGCCTTCCAGGCGCACGCTGTCGTTGTTTTCCTTGAGCAGGGCAATGTGGGCGTCGAGGACGCGGCGCGTGGCGCTGGTCAGCGTGGATTTGTCGAAGTCGAAGTAAACGACGTTGCCGGCCGACTCAACGGCGTCTTCGAGGGCCTGCATGCGCGCCATCTGGGCCTTTTTGCGCTCCTCCGCTGCGATCTCATCCGCTGTAGGGCCAGTCGGCTCCTCCGGCGGGGCTTCTGCGGTATCGGTGCTGGCACAACCAGCCATAAACAGAATCGCGAAAATTACTGACAGCACCTTCATGGTGCTAGCGGCGTCGGTGAGGTGTTTCATAGCCCTTTTCCTTATTACGGATTGATCAACAATCTAGCGCCCCGAACTCAGGGATCCCCCAGAAAAGGCGACCACGCGGGTTCCCGCACGTCTCCGTCCCTGGAAGGTAGTCGAAATTTGACACCACCATCCACGGATACCGCTGCGAGAATACCGCGATCGCCCAATTTCGTTGCGTACAATAGCATAGAGCCATTGGGGGCGACACTGGGAGATTCGTCTAATGTGGTTCCTGTCAAGATTTGCACTCTACCCACTTGCAAATCCTGCACAGCAATGCGGAACTGGCCGCTTTCCTGCTGCACCATCACCATGGTACGGCCATCCGCCGCCAGGGAAGCACGGGCATTCCAGGGCCCCTCAAAGGTCACCCGTTCGGTCTTGCCGGTGGCGATATCCACCCGGTAAATCTGCGGCCGCCCGCCCCGGTCAGAGGTAAACAGCAGGGAGCGGCCGTCCGGCATCCAGGCCGGCTCGGTGTCGATAGCGTAGTGGCGCGTCACCCGGGTCAGCTCGCGGCTGCGCAGGTCCAGCACATAGATATCCGGGCTGCCGTCCTTGGAGAGCGTCAGCGCCAGACTGTTGCCGTCCGGTGAAAAGGCCGGGGCCCCGTTGAGACCGGTAAAGTTTGTCAGCTGCTCCCGCGTACCCGTTGTCAGGTCGTGCAGGAACACTGCCGGGCGCGTGGTTTCGAAACTGACGTAGGCAATGGTGTTGCCATCCGGCGCCCAGGTCGGGCTGAGGATGGGCTCGCTGGATTCGTAGATAACCTCGGAGCGGGCACCGTCGGCATCGGCGACGGTGAGCTGGTAGGTGCTGGGTGCGTTGTAGCCCTGCTGCACCGAGACATAGAGAATACGGGTGGCAAAAGCACCGCGAACACCGGTGAGCTGCTGGTAAACGTCATCGCTGGCGCGATGTGCCAGCATCCGCAGGTCTTCGGCGGGACCGGTCTCGCGCCCGGACAACACCTTGGTCTGGCGGAACACGTCGAACAATTCGTATTCGATGGTCATGGTGCTGTCGCCCGCAACGCGACCGATCAGCAGGTACTCCACATCGGTGGTGCGCCAGTCGCGGAAATAGACATCCGCCTCACGGGTGGGCAGGCTCAGCATATTGGCGAGCTTGACCGGCGCGAACTGGCCGCTGCGTTCCAGATCGTCACTGATCACTCCCGCCACGTCTTCGGGCGCGGAACCCCAGCCGGACCAGGCGAAGGGCACTACGGCAATCGAAGTCGGGTTGTCCTTGCCCTGGGTAATCTCGATCACCAGTTCGGCACGGGCGCTGGTGGCCACCAGCAGCAATAAAAAGACAAGCTGTCGCATCATCAGTAACGCAAATCCTCGGGTTTGAATTTTAGCCGCAGGCGGCGGAAGTTCTTTTCGAACAGGCGCGGCTCCAGCTGCTGAAGCTCCGGGAACTGGCCGGCCTTTTGCACGGCATTGACCGCCGAACGATCAAAGGCCCCATTGCCGCTGCCGCGGGCCAGGGTCACGCTGACCACCTCGCCGGTGGGAATCAGCTGCAACTGCAGTTCCGCCTCCATACCGTTGCGGGCGCTGGGGGGGCGACTCCAGTTGTCCTCCACCGCGCGGGCGATCAGGGCGATGTAGCTGGCGGTCAACTCCTCGTCGGTGAGCGCCTCGAGGGCTTCCTCCTCGGCCTCCATGGCCAGGGCCAGTTCGTCGCGGGCAGCCTCGGCGCGCTCTTCGGCAGTGGGCTGTTTGCGCTCCGGCTTTGGTTCAGGTTTGGGCTCGGGAGGCGTGGTCTCAGCGGGTTTGGGCGCTGGCTTGCTGGTCGATTTGGGCTTGGGCGCGGCTGTCTTGGCCCTGGACGCCGGCTTGGACTGGGATTTGGGTTTGGCTTTTGGCTTGGGCGCGACCTTCTTCGGCGGCGCGATCTCCACCAGCCGCGCCTGGATATAGCGCGGCTTCTGCACCGGTTTGACGGCGGCATCGGTAGGCGCACTCCAGTTCACGGTCAGGGCGTACAGCAGCAGCCCGTGCAACAGCAGGGTCAGCAGCGCCGGGCGCCAGAAAACGCCAAGACCCATCAGGGCGACGGCTCCGTGACCAGCCCAACACTGGGTGCACCGGCTTCCTGCAGGGCGGTCATTAGGACCACCACCTCACCATAGGGCACATTGCGATCACCCCAGACCATGACCGGTTTGTCCGGGTTGCGGCGCATCACCACGCCGACCCGGTCGCGCACGGTGGCCAGTGACAGCACCTGCTTCTGGTCGGCGCCGAGGTTGAGGAACAGTTCACCCTTGTCGTTGATGGACACGATCAGAGGCTCGGGGTCCTGGTTTTCCACCGGGTCCGAGTTGGCTTCCGGCAGATCCACCTTCACCCCCTGCATCAGCAGCGGCGCGGTCACCATGAAGATCACCAGCAGCACCAGCATCACATCAATGTAGGGCACCACGTTGATCTCGGCCATGGGCCGGTGCTTCTTCCTGCCCATGTCAGGTCTTCTTGCGGTTGGCCAGGGCGTGGGCCTGGCGCAGCAGGATGCTGGAAAACTCGTCCACAAAGGCCTCGTAGCGGCCGGTGTAAGTATCCAGCTTGGCGGCGAAGCGGTTGTAGGCCATCACCGCGGGGATGGCCGCGAACAGTCCCATGGCGGTGGCGATCAGCGCCTCGGAAATACCCGGCGCCACCGTGGCCAGGGTGGCCTGGGTGGAATTGGCCAGCCCGCGGAAAGAGTTCATGATGCCCCAGACGGTGCCAAACAGGCCGATGTAGGGACTGGTGGAACCCACCGTGGCGAGAAAGGGCAGGTGGCGCTCGAGGCGCTCCTCCTCCCTGGACAGGGCCACGCGCATCGCCCGCTGGGTGCCGTCCATAATGGCGTCACTCTCCAGCCCCTGCTGGGCGAGACGTGAAAACTCCTTGAAGCCAGCCCGGAAAATGCTCTCCATGCCGATAATCTGTCCCACCTCGGCGCGTTCATTGCCGTCACGGTAAAGCTGGCTCAGGTCGATACCCGACCAGAACTGCTCCTCGAAGCCGTACATCTCATCGCGCACCGCCCGGAAGTAAATCAGGCGTTGGGAAATCATGAACCAGGACACCACCGATGCCAGCAGCAGCAGGGCCATCACCGCCTGCACGGTGATGCCGGCGTTGAGCACCAGGTCCATAAGGCTCATCTGTTCTTCCATTATTCATCCCCCCGAATGGTCGCGCCGTTTTTCAGCGCCGCCAGCAGCTCAGCCGGCATTCTTCTTGGTATCAGCTTGCGCTGGTCAACACAGACGATTCTCACCTCCCCTTCGGCGAGCACATCGTCACCCCGCCGCACGCTCTGTAACAGCAGGATATAGGCGGCACCGCTGTCCACCAGCCGCGCGGTGACCTGCAGTTCGTCATCCAGGCGCGCCGGCTCCAGGTAGCTGACGTTCACATCCCGTACCACAAACATCAGCTCACTATTGAAGATCACCTGGCGGTCGAAACCCAGACTGCGCATGAACTCGGTGCGGGCGCGCTCCATGAACTTCAGGTAGTTCACGTGGTAAACGATGCCGCCGGCATCAGTATCTTCGATGTAGACCCTGACCGGGTGTGAAAATTCCACGTTCACGGCGGCGCTATCCTCAAGCAACCACGACCGGCCCTTTCAGGCCTTGTCATCGTCCTTGTCGCCCAGGTCCAGCGCCAGGTTGCTGTCGGCCTGGCCGCCGGGCGGCGACAGGCCGAAGTGCTGCCAGGCGCTGCGGGTGGCCATGCGCCCGCGGGCGGTGCGCATCAGGTAGCCCTGCTGCAGCAGGTAGGGCTCGATAACGTCCTCGATGGTGCCGCGCTCCTCGGACAGGGCGGCCGCCAGGCTCTCCACCCCCGCCGGCCCGCCGTCAAACTTCTCGATCAGTAGCTGTAGCAGCCGACGGTCGAGGTTGTCGAAACCCACCTGGTCCACATCGAGCATGTCCAGGGCAGCGGCGGCGGTCGCGCCATCGATGCGCCCGTCGCCTTTTACTTCCGCGTAGTCTCGCACCCGCCGTAACAGGCGATTGGCAATCCGCGGCGTGCCGCGCGAGCGCCGGGCAATTTCCAGTGCCCCCTCGTGCTCCACGGGCACTTCCATAATGGCGCCGGAGCGCTCGATGATGCTGGCCAGGTCCGGTACCGAGTAGAACTCCAGGCGCTGCACAATGCCGAACCGGTCCCGCAGCGGCGAGGTCAGCAGGCCGGCACGGGTGGTGGCGCCCACCAGGGTGAACTGCGGGATATCCAGCTTGATCGATCGGGCGGCCGGGCCCTCGCCGATCATGATGTCGAGCTGGTAGTCCTCCATGGCCGGGTAGAGGATTTCCTCCACGAAAGGCGACAGCCGGTGAATCTCATCAATAAACAGGACATCGCCGGGCTCCAGGTTGGTCATCAGAGCGGCGATATCGCCGGCTTTTTCCAACACCGGCCCGGAAGTGCTCTTGAGATCCACCCCCATTTCGTTGGCGATAATGTGGGCCAGGGTGGTCTTGCCCAAACCGGGCGGTCCGAATATCAGGGTATGGTCCAGGGCCTCGGAGCGGGCGCGGGCGGCCTCGATAAAAATCTGCATCTGCTCGCGCACACCCGGCTGGCCGACATACTCCGCCAGCGCTCGCGGGCGGATGGCGCGGTCGATAGCGTCCTCCCGGCCGCTGTCCTGCGGCGCCACCAGGCGATCGGTTTCAATCATTTGCTGCTTACCATGGACTGCAGGGCGCGGCGGATCAGGTCTTCACTACGATCAATGCTGCCGTCGTTGGCGGCGGTCACCGCCTTGCTGGCCTCAGCGGGCTTGTAGCCCAGGGCCACCAGCGCCGACTCCGCTTCGGCCTGGATGTCCCGCGTCTCGATGGCGGCGGGCGCTGCCCGCTCCAGCTCCGACAGCCAGTCGGTCAGCTTGTCGCGCATCTCCACCAGCAAGCGCTCAGCGGTTTTCTTGCCCACGCCCGGCAGCTGCACCAGGGTACTGGTATCGTCACGCTGCACGGCGCGCACGAAGGAGTCCGCATCCATCCCCGAGAGAATCGCCAGGCCCAGCTTGGGGCCAACCCCGTTCACTTTTATCAGGTCGCGAAACAGGCTGCGCTCGCGCTCGCGCAGGAAGCCGAACAGAAGCTGCGCGTCCTCGCGCACCACAAAGTGGGTAAACAGGGTGATTTCCGTGCCCGGCTCTGGCAGCTCGTAGAGCGTGGTCATGGGAACCTGGACCTCGTAGCCGAGGCCACCCACGTCCAAAAGGATGTCAGGCGGCTGAATGTCCAGCAGCAGTCCGCGAATGCGACCGATCATGCACAGGGTCCCTTGAAGATGCCCAATGGTACTGCAAGCGGGCAGGCACACGCCATGTCAGCGGCGCCGGCTGCGCGCCCGGCGCACCAGATATTGCTGGGTATGGGCGTGGCACAGGGCTGCGGCGAGGGCGTCGGCGGCGTCTTCCGCGGGGGCGGCAGGCAGCCGCAACAGACTTTTCACCATATGCTGGACCTGCCCTTTCTCGGCACTGCCTGTGCCCACCACCGCCTGCTTGATGGACTTGGCAGCGTACTCGTGTACCGGCATACCCTGGTTGACGCAGGCAACGATGGCCGCACCGCGGGCCTGGCCCAGTTTGATGGCCGCCTTGGCATCCCGGGCCAGGAACACTTCCTCGATGGCCAGCTCCTGGGGGCAGTGCTGGATGACGATCTCGCCCACGCTGTCGTAGATAATCTTGAGGCGTTCCGGAAGGCTCACCCTGGGCAGGCGAATCACGCCGCTGGTGACATATTCGCTGCGACCGGACTGGTGGGCGATGATGCCAAAACCGGTTTTCTGGGAGCCGGGATCTATTCCCAGTATCAGCGCCATAGTCTTTCCGCGGCCGAATCTTTTGTAGCAAAGCCTGCCGCCATTATTGCCAAGCGCGCCCGCGCTGTCAGCCCAGGCTGGCGAGAACCTCGTCGGGAATATCGGCGTTGGTGTAGACGTTCTGCACGTCGTCCAGATCTTCCAGTGCGTCGACCAGTCCCATGATGCTTTCCGCACTGCCGGCATCCAGCTCCACGGTGGTGGAGGCAACCATGGTGACCTCGCCCTCTTCCGGCGCGAGTCCGGCCTCTTCCAGGGCCTGCTTGATGGCGCCAAACTCTTCCCAGGGGGTTATCACTTCCAGGCTGCCGTCATCGGCAGACTGGATATCCTCGGCGCCGGCCTCCAGGGCCACGTCCATCAGCTTTTCCTCGTCCACGCCGGCCGCATAGTAGAGCTGGCCCTTGCGCTCGAACAGGTAGGCCACGGATCCGTCGGTACCGAGATTGCCACCGCGCTTGGAAAACGCGTGGCGCACCTCGGCCACGGTGCGGTTGCGATTGTCGGTCATGGCTTCGATAAGCACCGCGACACCACCCGGGGCATAGCCCTCGTAGGTGAGCTCTTCCATATTGTCGGCATCGTTAGTGCCGGCGCCGCGGGCAATGGCGCGGTCGATGGTATCGCGGGTCATATTGGAACCCAGCGCCTTGTCCACCGCCGCCCGCAGCCGCGGGTTGTCAGCGGGCTCCGGCCCGCCCTGCTTGGCGGCCACCACCAGTTCGCGGATCAGCTTGGTGAACATCTTGCCGCGCTTGGCATCCTGGGCGGCCTTGCGGTGCTTGATATTGGCCCATTTACTGTGTCCTGCCATGATCAGGCCTCCTTCTTGGTCTCCCGCAGCCGCAGGTTGAGCTCGCGTAGCTGCTGGGCGTCCACGGTGCCCGGCGCATCGGTCATCACACAGTGCGCTGTCTGCGTCTTCGGGAAGGCGATAACGTCGCGAATCGAGCTGGCGCCGGTCATCAGCATCACCAGGCGATCCAGGCCGAAGGCGATGCCACCGTGTGGCGGTGCACCGTACTTGAGTGCATCCAGCAGGAAGCCGAACTTCTCTTCCGCTTCCTCCTGGCCGATGCCGAGAATCTCAAGCACCGAGGCCTGCATCTCGCGGTCGTGGATACGAATCGAGCCGCCGCCCAGCTCGGTGCCATTGAGCACCAGGTCATAGGCCCGTGACAGGGCCGCCGCCGGGTCGGCACGCAGCGTATCCACGTCACAGCTAGGTGCGGTAAAGGGGTGATGCAGCGGCGTCAGGCGGTCGTCGACTTTCTCAAACATGGGGAAATCCACCACCCACAGCGGCGCCCAGCCCGGCTCGATCATATCCAGGTCGTGGCCCAGCTTTACCCGCAGTGCGCCGAGGGATTCGTTGACCACCATGGTCTTGTCGGCGCCGAAGAAAACAATGTCGCCGTTGCCGGCGCCGAGGCGTTCCATGAGCTGGGAAACAATCTCGTCCGGCATGAACTTGAGGATCGGTGACTGCAGGCCATCCACCCCGGCATCGATGTCGTTGACCTTGATCCAGGCCAGGCCGCGGGCACCGAAGTTGGCGATGTAGCTGGTGTAGTCGTCAATTTCCTTGCGGCTGATGGTGGCACCGCCCGGCACCCGCAGCGCCACGACCCGGCCCTCGGGGTCCACCGCCGGACCATGGAATACCTTGAATTCCACCTGCTGCATGAGGTCGTCGATGCCCACCAACTCCAGGGGAATGCGCAGGTCCGGCTTGTCGGAGCCAAAGCGCTCCATGGCCTCGTGCCAACTCATATGGGGGAAGGCAGGCAGCTCGACATCCAGGACCGTCTGGAACACTTCACGCACCATGCGCTCGGCAACATCCATAATCGTGGCCTCGTCTATAAAGGAAGCCTCGATGTCTATCTGGGTGAACTCCGGCTGGCGATCGGCGCGCAGGTCTTCGTCGCGGAAGCACTTGGCAATCTGGTAATAGCGATCGAAGCCGGAAACCATCAGCAGCTGCTTGAAGAGCTGCGGTGACTGGGGCAGGGCAAAAAACTGCCCCGGGTGGGTGCGGCTGGGCACCAGGTAGTCGCGAGCGCCCTCCGGGGTAGCGCGGGTGAGGATGGGCGTTTCCATGTCCAGGAAGCCCTCCCGGTCCAGGAAGCTGCGCACCGCGAGGGTGATGCGGGAGCGCGCGATAAACCGGTCCTGCATTTCCTGGCGGCGCAGGTCCATATAGCGGAACTTGAGCCGCACGTCCTCACCTACATCGGTGTACTCGTCCATCTGGAAGGGCGGCGTCTCGGCGCTGCTCAGCAGTTCCAATTCCTTGCCCAGCACTTCGATCTCGCCGGTTTTCATATTGGGATTCACGGTGCCTTCCCCACGGGCGCGCACCCGGCCGGTCACGCGCAGCACATATTCACTGCGCACCCGGTCTGCCATCTCGAAATGCTCTTCGGTATCCGGGTCAAACACCACCTGCACGATGCCCTCGCGATCACGCAGGTCCAGAAAGATCACACCCCCGTGGTCACGACGACGGTCAACCCAACCGCACAGCGTTACGGTCTGGTCAATGTTGTCCGTGGTCAAGTCACCACAATAATGAGTGCGCATGTAGGCGTTCCTGTACTTAGATTCTTAAACAAGGATTCGGTTGTGACGGAGCGGCGATTCAGCCGGCGGCGGAGCTGTTCTTGCTGCTGTTCGCCGAGCTCTTGCCGGCACTGTCCGGCTTGCTGTCCGCGGGCTTTGTATCCGCCGGCTTGCTGTCACTGCCCCCAGCGAGGTTCTTCTGGCCACTGGACTTGAAATCGGTCTCATACCAGCCACCGCCCTTGAGGCGAAACGCCGCCGCAGACACTTTCTTGCGCAGCGCAGCGGCGCCACACTCCGGGCAATCGACCAGCGGGGCATCGCTCATTTTCTGCAGGGCCTCCATCTGGTGGTGGCAGGCCTGGCACTGGTATTCGTAAATCGGCATGGTTGGCTGACCGTTATCCGTTGACTCTGTGAACAAACCCGTAGCTTGCACCGGGGCCAACTGGCGGGTGTCACTGCGATCTTCGGGTTCAGAACGGGCGCGGATTTTAGCGCAAATCCCGCCGGTCAGGTAGCACCCGGGAGGCTTTGATCTACAAGCAATTTAGCGGGTGGTCTGCAGCGGGGCCAAATATTCAGGGGAGGCTTATCTTTGCCCCCGCGGCGAGCCGGGGCGGGAGGAGTCTGCCGCCCCAGGGGGCGGCAGCCAGGAACCAGGGATCAGGAGTCCGCGAATTCCTTCATTTTCTTCAGGGGACGAACCTTCACAGCAACGCTGGCAGGCTTCGCCTTGAAGACCGTCTCTTCCCCGGTGAAGGGGTTGATGCCCTTGCGCGCCTTGCGAGCGGGCTTCTTGACGGTGGTGATCTTCATCAGGCCGGGCAGCGTGAATTCGCCAACGCTGCGCTTCTTGATGCTGCGCTCGATGAGCGTTTCCAGTTCATCCATCACCGCGCCCACCTGCTTCTTGTTGAGACCGGTGGTGTCCGCGATGGAGCCGACGATCTGGCTCTTGGTCATCTTGGCCTTGATAGCCGGAGCCGCTTTCTTGGCCGGAGCCTTAGCTGCTGCCTTCTTCTTGGCCGGTGCCTTCTTGGCCGCTACCTTTTTCTTGGCAGGTGCCTTCTTGGCCGGAGCTTTTTTCTTCGCCGCCGCTTTTCTAGTAGCCATGTTATTTTCGTCCTTCCTGTATCGTGCAGAACATTCGAGTTGATTCGATAGATATCGATTAGAGAGTAAAGCGAAACTCGTGGGAGACGCCTGAGCAATGTATAAAGCAAGGCCCCAGCTAATACAAGGCTTGTGCCTTAAAATCCCTTATTTATTTGTGTTTTGACGCACTCGTGTCGGAATGCGACCCTGATCTCGACAGCATTTTTCCAACAATCGTAAAATTGCGGCCCCGACACTTTCTGGACACATCACATCATGCGCGCAAGCAGCTACCTATTGGCGACAGTAAAGGAAACCCCCTCTGACGCCGAAGTCATAAGCCACCGGTTGATGTTGCGCGCCGGCCTGATCCGCAAGCTCGCCTCCGGGCTCTATACCTGGCTTCCCACCGGGCTGCGCGTACTGCGCAAGGTGGAGGCCATCGTCCGTGAAGAAATGAACCGTTCTGGTGCACAGGAAGTCAGCATGCCGGTGGTGCAGCCGGCGGAACTGTGGGAGGAGTCAGGTCGCTGGGAGCAGTACGGCCCCGAGCTGCTGCGTTTGAAAGATCGCCACGAACGCGACTTTTGCCTGGGTCCCACCCACGAGGAAGTCATCACCGATCTGTTGCGCTCCGAGATAAAGAGCTACAAGCAACTGCCCGCCAACTTTTACCAGATACAAACCAAGTTTCGCGATGAGATCCGTCCACGCTTCGGCATTATGCGGGCGCGGGAATTCCTGATGAAGGACGCCTACTCCTTCCACCTCGACCAGGACTCCCTGCAGCAGACCTACGATGTCATGCATGCGACCTACTCGGCCATCTTCACCCGCCTGGGCCTGGACTTCCGGCCGGTGATTGCCGACACCGGCTCGATCGGCGGCAGCACCTCCCATGAGTTCCACGTGCTGGCCAACTCTGGCGAAGACGATATCGCCTTCAGCGACAGCAGCGACTACGCGGCCAATGTGGAGATGGCTGAAGCCCTGGCGCCGGCGGGCGAGCGTCCTGCGCCCTCCCAGGCGATGTCTGAAGTTGAGACCCCCGGGCAGCACACGATAGAAGATGTCTGCGCATTCCTGGAGCTACCCGCGGAACGCGCCCTTAAGACCCTGGTCGTGAACGGCGACAGCGAAGGGGCGCCGCTGGTGGCCCTGGTGCTGCGCGGCGACCACCAGCTCAACAGCATCAAGGCGGAAAAACTCGACGGCATTGCCAGCCCCCTGACGTTTGCCGATGAAGCCGCCATCCGGGCGGGGGTGGGTTGCGGCATCGGTTCGCTGGGCCCGGTGGGCCTGGGTATCCCGGTACTGGTCGATCGTGCCGCGGCCCAGGCGGCGGATTTCTGCTGCGGCGCCAACCGCGACGGTGTCCACCTGACCGGGGTCAACTGGGAGCGCGACCTGGCCCTTACCCGCGTGGAAGACCTGCGTAATGTAGTGGCCGGCGACCCCAGCCCCGACGGCCAGGGTAGTCTGGAAATCAAGCGCGGCATCGAAGTGGGTCATATCTTCCAGCTCGGCGACAAATACAGCGATGCCATGAGCGCGCAGGTGCTCGACGAACAGGGCAAGAACCGGGTCATGACCATGGGCTGCTACGGCATTGGCGTCAGTCGCATCGTGGCAGCGGCCATCGAGCAGAATCACGATGAGCAGGGCATTATCTGGCCCACGGCCATGGCGCCTTTCCAGGTGGCCATCGTGCCGCTCAATATGCAGAAATCCGAGGCTGTCGCCGAAGGTGCGCTGGCGCTCTACCAGGCTCTGTCGGAGCGTGGTATCGATGTACTGCTGGACGATCGCAATGAGAGGCCCGGGGTAAAGTTCGCTGACATGGAACTGATCGGCATCCCCCACCGGGTGGTGGTCGGAGACCGTGCTCTGGCCGAGGGCAAGCTTGAATACAAGCACCGCGCCGCCGAAGACTCCCAACTGGTGGCACAGAGTGATTGCCTGGACTTCCTGCTGGAGCACCTGGACCAGTAGCATGGCTGTGCGCGCCACCTGCCTGAGGGTTCTACTGTTCGCCTGCCTGGGGCTGTGCGCTTACAGTAGTGGCGTGACGGCCAACGCGGCGCAGCCGGCAGAACGCGAGGCGCTGCGGCAGTTCCTCGACGACACCATCAACCGCGCCAGCAGCTTCGAGGACCGCTTTGACGCAGAGGTCTGGCTACTGGATATGTCCTCCCGCCTGGAGCCCTTTGTAGCCGATGCCGATGCCCGGCTTTCACTGCTGGAAACCGTACATTTCTATGCTCGCCAGAGCGACTTGCCACCGGAGCTGGTGCTGGCGGTAATCCAGGTGGAAAGCCATTTCGACCGCTTCGCTATCTCGCGAGTCGGCGCCCAGGGCCTGATGCAGGTGATGCCCTTCTGGAAGAACGAAATCGGCCGGCCGGATGACAACCTCACCGAGGTTCACACCAACCTGTCCTACGGTTGTCGCATACTGGAATTCTACCTGCGTCAGGAAAACGGCCGACTCGCCACGGCCCTGGCGCGCTACAACGGCAGCGCCGGCAGCCGGATCTACACCGACAAGGTGGAGGACGCCTGGCGCCGGCACTGGCGCACCTCGCCCCTGGATTGGAAGTAAGCGCACTGCCGCCAAGGGCCCTGGACCCAAGAAGCGACGGCGCTGGCAATAAGCAATGACAGGGCTGCTATGATGGAGAGCGGCGATTTTAATAATTCTGGATCGGGGAGAACGCCATGGACTTCAATAGCCTGCTGCTACTGCTGATTGCCTGGTTGCTGTGGACCATTCATCAGGACCTGACCGAGAGCAACGACAGGGCCCGCAGCCTCAAGACCACCCTCAACCAACTGGTGTCGCGGATAGAGCAGGCCATGGGCAGCCGCGATGTGCTCGGGACCTCAGCCGCAGAGCAGGCCTCTACCGTCAACCTGAACAGCGCCAGCAAGGCGCGGCTGCAATCGCTGCCGAGGATTGGTGCAGTTACCGCGGAACATATTATCGCCGCACGACCCTTTAACGCGGTGGAAGAGCTGCGCGAGGTGCAGGGCGTCACCAACGCCATCTTCAGCGCCATCAAGGACAAGGTCAGCGTTTAGCTTTCTGGCCGGCCATGCCTGGCCAGCAGCGCACAACCGGCCGTACCTAACCGGCCATACCTAAACGCCCATACTCCCGAGGGTGTTCATGATACGGCGCAGAATCCCGGTAAAGGCCGGGTGATCGGCTTCCAGGCGGGTCACCATTTCCTCTACCGTATCGGCCATGTCCTGCCCGTCCAGGGCACGGTCGGCCTCTGTATCCGCGTCCAGGTGCTGCTCGATATCGCTGACCAGTCCGTGCAGGCGGCGGCGCTCCGCGTCCTCCAGCGGCAGGCTGTCGATTTCATTCAGAAGGCTGGATAAATCCTGGTATACCTGTTCCTTGCTCACGCCCTACCCCGGCATCAATCGTTTGCGGATACCTTACTCCGCCGCTGGCGCGCCATCAAACAGCTCTTTGAAGCCAGAGGGATCGTGCCGCCCAATGGCGATGTTCTCAAGCGTACCGATACCCCGCCGATCGCCCATGCGCGCATGCACCACGTGGTGCACGTGCAGGTATTCAAAGCCCAGTGGGTCCAGCTCATCCAGTACCCAGTCCTCGCGGGCGATTTCCAGCTCGCCCTGCCATACGGCGTGACCCCAGGTCGGATGGTTGTAACCGAGCCCGAGCACCTGGAAGCGCAGACCCACATCCATCTCGATGTCATAGCGCTGGCCGTGCCGGTCCGCCAGCAACAGCGCCGCCGAGCGCGGGCGGCGGGTACCCGGCTGCCACTGAATGCGGTGTGACACTTCCGCCATGGGAATGTGGCCCGGCTCTTCGCCTGCAGGAATATCGGCGGGGTCATCGTACAACGGCAGCAGGTCGGCACTAACCTGGGTGGGGTGCCCGTCGCGGTCCTCGAAGGTGCCCATCTGCGTGCACACATCATCGAAATTGATCGGGTTCCAGCACCAGTAAACGCCCGGCTCCTTGTTGAGCAGGCCCGGTGCACCCCCCTGGGGCTCGCCCACCGGACGCACACCCCAGGACTTGTCGCGGGTACCCACGGCGCGATTCACCGCCACCCGCTTGCCGTCCACGCTGAAGTAACCCTCCCAGTAGCCCAACTGGGTAAACCGCGAGCTGTGCAGAATCAGGTGCCCGTCGTCGTACATGACGCTCTCGGGTTCCTCATGGGGAATGCTGGCGGCGGTGAACAGCAGGTCGCACTCGATGCCGGTGTCATTGGAGGCCAGCACCAGGCGCAGTTTGCGCATGGGTTCGACAATCTCGATGGCGAGCGGACCCACCACGGTCTCACCACGTTCCCGCGGCGCCCGGCGCGACCCATGAAACGCGTACTGGTGGCTGCCATTGGCGATGCTGAAGTGGGCATCCATAACGTGGCGGTTGGGGTACAGGCCCAGACCCGCTTCGAAGATGTAGCCGCCGTCCGGGTCGATACCGTTCATCCAGTAGCGATCGTAGAAATTGCGATCACTGTGGGCCGGCCGGGCGACCGGCGCCGTGGTCTGGTGGATGCAGTAATCGTCGAAACTGGTGATCATGGCCTTCCCCCGCAGCGTGGACGGACACTATAGGAAAGGGCCCGGAGACCCTCAAGCAAGCGCCGGAGACAGGGGAGGATGGGCTGGATTAATGCACCACCGGGGCGCTGGTGGCTGGAGAGCTGTCAAACCAGGCGGCGCGCTCGGCCGCGCGGCGAAACAGCTCGTAGACCTGGTGACGCAGGTTCTTGTCGAGGTTCAGGGTAATGCCCTTGCCCTCCACCCCGCTGAGGTTCAGCGACGCCGCGCCGCTCTCCAGGGTCTTGTAACGCATCTGCGTCAGCAGAATGCCGTCTTCGCCGAGGGGGAATGCGTCCGGTTCCGCTTCATAGGGCTGCCGGAAGGAATCTTCGGCGACCTCACTGCCGTGCTGCATACGTGCCACCTCCTTGCGGGCGGCTTCCGGCACCACCTGCTGCTCGTCGACCTCGTTTTCAAACATCGACTCCAGATGCTCCATCAACAGCCGGGTAAAGTGACGCGTGCACCAGGCCCGGTATTCTTTGCTGTCGGAGGTGGACACCTTCAGCAACAGCCGGTCTTCGGTCCTTACATAGGTCACATTGACCTGCCGCAGCTTGGCAGCTTCAGACAAATCAGCGCCCCAGCGCTGCCTGGGTCTGGTCCAGTGCCATCCTGGCGCGCTCGATCAACTGGTCGATTTGCTCGTGGCTGACGGTCAGTGGCGGCGCAATAATCATGGTGTCGCCCACCGCCCGCATGACCAGGCCACACTCCACCGACAGGTTGCGGCACAGGGAGCCGGTGCTGCCGTCAGCATCGAACCGCGCCCGGGACTGTTTGTCGGCTACCAGCTCCATGGCGCCGACGAAGCCGACACCCCGCGCCTCACCCACCAGCGGATGGTCGCCGAGTTCAGCCCAGCGCTGCTGCAGGTAGGGAGACTTGTCTTCGCGCACCGTGCGCACGAGGTCCTGCTCCTGCATGATGTCCAGGGTCGCCAGCGCGGCGGCGCAGGCGGCGGGATGCCCGGAATAGGTATAGCCGTGTGCGAATTCGCCACCGTCGGCCTTGATGACCTCGGCCACCTTGTCACCCACCATGACACCGCCCAGGGGCTGGTAACCGTTGGTCACGGCTTTGGCAAACGTCATCAGGTCAGCGGGAATATCGTAGTAATCGGCGCCGAACCATTCACCGAGGCGCCCGAACCCGCAGATCACCTCGTCGGTGATCAGCAGGATGTCGTACTCCTGGCAGATGCGGCGCACTTCCGGCCAATAGCTCTCCGGGGGAACGATCACGCCGCCCGCGCCCTGCACAGGCTCGGCAATAAAGGCCGCCACATTGTCGGCACCCAGCTCCTGGATGCGCTGTTCCAGGCTGGCCGCTGCCCGCCGACCGAACTCTGCGGGATCCAGGTCGCCGCCCTCGCCAAACCAGTAGGGCTGGTCCACGTGAGTGACGTAGCCCAGGGTTTCGAACTGCTTGTGCATAAAGCCCATGCCGCCAAGGCTGGCACCGGCAATGGTAGAGCCGTGGTAGCCGTTCTTGCGGCTGATCACGAAGCGTTTGCCGGGCTTCTTGAGCAGGTCCCAGTAGCGCCGCACGATACGCAGATTGGTATCGTTGGCCTCGGAACCGCTGGCGGTAAAAAAGAAGTTGTTGATGTGCGCCGGGGTGACCTCGCTGAGTCGCCGCGCCAGCTCAATCACCGGCGGGTGCGCACACTGAAAGAAGCTATTGTAGTAGGGCAATTCCTTGAGCTGCTGGTGGACGGCATCGGCAATGCGGTCCTGCCCGTAGCCCAGGCTTACGCACCAAAGGCCGGACATGCCATCGAGAATCTCGCGACCTTCACTGTCGTAGATGTAGGGACCTTCCGCGCGGGCGATGATACGGCTGCCCTGGGCTGCCAACTCCTTGAAATCGGTAAAAGGGTGCAGGTAATGACTGCTATCGAGGGCCTGCCAGTCCTGGCGGGCCCGCTGCGGGATGATGCTGCTCATGGGATGCCTCACAAAATTGACAAGCCGTTGCCGGCTCTCACATGATTGTGCCATACGCGTCCCCGAGCAGCCATTAACGCATTTCAGGTAGGGGGCTTTTTATAAAACCGCTCGGGGTGGCGGCCAGTAGCTACTGTGGAGGTGCACCGCCACCTTCGCTCGGAAGCCGGTTGGGGTTTCAGCCTGTGGCTGCCATGGAGGTGCACCGCCACCTTCGCTCGGAGGCCGGTTGGGGTTTAAGCCTGTGGCTGCCATGGAGGCGCATCACCGCCCTCGGCGCATTGAATGAGCTGGCGCCACCGGTAGAGGCTGGCGATGCGGTGCCTTCGGTAGTGAGCTGGAACGGTTGTCGTGCAGATAGATTGGAGCTGGTACGTGGTACGCTCGTGTCGGGGCCTGTTGTGAGGGGTGTTGGTTCAGATTTATGCCAATAAAAGATGCGCTAACGCGGTGGAACCGGGATTTGTCCGTGGCAATTGCCGAGCTGGGGACAGAGCGGTTCTTCCCGTCGATTATCAAGGCGATATGCCGGGACGTGAGCGCCGATTATCCGCAAATATGGCTTTACCACACCGAGCTGCCGCCCCAGTGTATCTACCACGAGATTCCCGATAATGCCGTGGCCTCGCAAGTGACCCTCTACCTGGATGGCCCCTACCGGGACGACCCCTTCTACCAGCTTTCCATGGGGCAGCCCCGCGGTCGCTTCTATCGGCTGCACGAGCTTTACGAAGGCGACCTGGAGACCAGCAACTACTACCGGAAGTACTACCGCGAGACCGCCACGGAAGATGAAGTGATATTCCTGGCGCGGCTGGTCGACGGCGGCGTCATCAACATCAGCCTGATGCGCAAGAATGGCCACGGCCGCTTCAGTGACGAGGAACACAACTACCTCAAGGCCCTGTCTGCCCCGGTCTCGGCGCTGCTGCGCAGCCACAGCCAGCTATCTGACTTCAGCCAGCGCTATATGCTGGGACCGGATATCGCCGAGGCCATCGATCACGCTTTTCACATGTTCGGCTCCTCACTGCTGTCACCCCGGGAAAAAGGGGTGCTTGAACTGATGCTGCGGGGCTACTCCAGCCAGGCCTCCGCGGACAAGCTGGGCATTGCCCTGGAAACCCTGCGACGTCACCGCAAGAGCATCTACCGCAAACTGGATGTCAGCTCCCAGGCCGACCTGTTCTCACTGTTCATTTCCACCCTGCCCTACCTGGGTGAAGCGGGTGTTGGCGACCCGCTGGAGGTGATGATGACACCCGCCAGCCACCGCAAGAGGCGAGCCTGACCCGTGTGGGTTATTGCCAGTATCTTGCGCCATGCAAATGATCGGGTTTTGCTGCTAAAGGTACGTGCTCGAGATGTCTGTTGAAGCAGACTGGTTTCTCCGCACCTACCCCGATATCACCACCATCGAAGCACTGCTGCCGGATTGCAACGGTGTGATGCGCGGGAAGTGGCTGCCACGCCACAAGCTCGAGAAGGTTTTCCAGGGAGAGTTCAAGCTACCGCTCACCGCCCTGAGCCTTGATATCTGGGGGCGGGACGTCGAGGAACTGGTATTTGAGTCCGGCGACGCCGACGGCGTCTGCCGACCCATCGAAGGCAGCCTGCTGCCCACCCCCTGGGCCAGTGACGACGGCTACGGCCAGGTCATGGTGTCTCTCTACAACGCTGACGGCGAGCCCTACCCCGGCGACCCGCGCAATGTGCTCAAGCAGGTGCTGGGGCGTTTTCACAATGCCGGCTGGCGGCCGGTAGTGGCCGCGGAGCTGGAGTTCAGCCTTGTGCACTACGACCGCCGCGGCATCCGCCACAGCTGTCCGGTGCCCGCCGGACACGAACCCATTGGCGGCAACACCTACGGCGTGGACGTGCTGCAGAACAACGCCGCCATGCTGCGGGAGATTCGCGAGGCCTGCGAGATTCAACACATTCCCTTCGACGGCATTGTCAAGGAATCCGCCCCGTCCCAGTACGAAATCAATATGCAGCACATCGACAACCCGGTGCTGGCTGCAGACCAGATCCTCATGATCAAGCGGCTGGTGAAGGGAGTCGCAGCGCGCCACGGGTTGATTGCCAGCTTCATGGCCAAGCCCTTCGAGAACGAAGCGGGCAACGGTATGCACGTGCACTGCAGCGTACTGGACGAGCAGGACCGCAATATTTTCGACGACGGCACGGACCGCGGCACCGAGCTGATGCGGCACGCCGTGGCCGGCTGCATGCAGTACATGGGCGAATCCATGGCGATCTATGCGCCCAACTACAACTCCTACCGGCGCTTCCAACCCGGCGCCCACGCACCTACCTCGCCCTGCTGGGGCTACGACAATCGCACGGTGTCGGTGCGCATCCCGGCGGGCAAGTCGAAGGCCCGGCGCCTGGAGTTGCGAGTAGCCGGCGCCGATGCCAACCCCTACCTGGTCTACGCCGCCCTGCTGTCGGGCATCATCGAGGGTATTGCCCAGCAGTCGGACCCGGGCGAGCCGATCCAGGGCGACGGTTATGAGCAGGCCCGCGAACTGCTGCCGTTGTACCTGCCTGAGGCCATACAGCTATTCCAGGGCTCGGACTTTGTAGCCCGCAACCTGGGCAAGGAACTGCAGCGCATCTATTCCATGAGCAAGGCCCAGGAAAACGCCGAGTTCCGCACGCGCATCAGTGAGCTTGAGTACAGCTCCTATCTGGAGAAGCTCTAGGCAGCCTGGAGAAGCTCTAGGCGGCCTGGAGAAGTTCCAGGCAGCCTGCCGTCGGGCTCGCCTCAGTAGCCGCGCTCGATATTGACTACGGAGAGCATTGGCTCGCCTGCCACGTAGCGCCGCAGGTTTTCCGTGACGAGGGCCTGAATACGGCCCAGGCCTTCCCGGGAACGCCCCGCCACATGCGGCGTAATAATGAGATTGGGGGCCTTCCACAGCGGATGGCCTTCCGGCAGCGGCTCCGGATCGGTGACATCCAGCGCGGCGCCGGCGATCTGGCCGCCTTCCAGCGCCTTGATCAGATCCCCGGTAACCGTGCTCTTGCCGCGACCCACACTGATGAAGTAAGCGGTGGGTTTCATGGCCCTGAAGAACTTCTCGTCAAACAGGCCGCGGGTGCTGTCAGTCAGCGGCGCCGCGTTGACCACCACGTCTGCCCGCGCGGCCAGGGTCCAGACCTCGTCGGCCAGACCGACGTAGTCAACGTAGTCCGGGCCTTCACGGCGACTGTTGCGTGTCGCAATCACCCGCATGCCCAGACCGTGGGCACGTTTTGCCACCTGGGTGCCAATGCCACCGAGACCGACAACCAGCATGGTCTGGCCTGCCACCTCACCGAAGGGCGGCGGCGGGCGGTTCCAGTCCGGCTCCCAGCGGCCGCGCTGCTGGGAGGCCATATAGCCTGCCAGGCCACGGGTCTGCGCCATCATCAGGGCGATGGTGTGATCGGCCAGGGTTGGGCTGCCGAGCCGCTGCCCATTGGTCAGCAGCAGCTTGTCACCCGCAAACGCCGGCAGGCCGACACAGTTTTCAACCCCGGCGAAGTACACCTGCACCCAACGCAGGCGATCGGCGGCGTCGAACACGTCCTGGCTGCAGTAGCCAATCAACACCTGGGCACCCGGTATTGCCTCGCGGGCTTCCTCCGGCGTGCGAACGTTGATGATCTCGACCCCGGGCGCGGCCGCCTGCAGGGCAGCGGTGGTGTCCTCGCCAAAGATACTGCGCACCACCACGCGTTCCGGCTTCTGCCAGCCCGGCAGATCGCGGCTCGCCACCCGGTGCTCGCGTAGTCCCAGGCCCTGGAGAGAATCCGGTAGCTTTGCGGGCTCGCCGCTGGCGGAAAAAGGCAGCATCGCGATAGCGAGCAGCAGGCAGAGTCGGTTCATGGCATGTCTCCTGAAAGGCGGCTCAGTTTAGCAGTTCGGCCCGGGCCGCGGTGGCGGACTCCGCATGCCGAAGGCGCAGTTCACGCACTTGCCACAACACGGCCATGAAGGCCAGGCTGCCGAACACCACAGCGCCTACCGCCTCCCCCGCCATCACCCCAGGGGCCCCGAACCAGGCTGAACCGAAGTAGACACAGGGGATGGTGCCCAGCAGCGCGCGACTGAAGTTGAACAGCGTTGCCAGGTGGGCGCGATGCAGGTTATTGAAGCTGGCGTTGGCCACGAACAGCATGCCGCTGAAAATGTAGGCCCCCACCAGCCAGGTAACCGCGAAGCGAATCAGGCGCTCGGCGTCACCGCTGGCGGAAAACGTCGAGACGATCAGGTCCTGGCTGGCCCAGAGAATCATCCATACGGTCAACACATAGACCAGGTTGCACAGCAGGGCGTCGAGCAGGGCCCGGCGCACCCGGTCGTACTGCAGGGCACCCGCGTTCTGGCCGATGATAGGGCCTATGGCCCCCGATAGCGCGAACACCGCCGCGAAGGCCACCGGCCAGATGCGCCCCATGATCGCCGCACCCGCCACCGCGCTGTCGCCGTACTGGGACATGGTGCGCAATACAAAGCTCGCGCCGATGGGCGTGGCGAGATTCGTCAGCATGGCTGGACCCGCCACCCCGATGATCGCGCCCATATCTTCACGCAGCCAGGCAAAGCGCGTGGGGCTGGGCAGTTTGTGAACCTGGAAAATCGCATGGAACGCGATGTACATCATCACCCAACGCGATGCTACGGACGCGGCTGCGGCACCCTCTATGCCCCATCCCAGCCCGAAAATAAGGATTGGATCCAGAATGGCGTTGACCGCAGAGCCGCCGAGGGTAGCGTACATGGAGCGGCGCGCGTCCCCCAGGGCACGGGCGGCATTGGCGGCACACATACCCAGCGCCAGCACCACGGTATTGGGGATGATGATGCGGCTATAAGCCAGGGCATAGTCATGGGTCTTGCCGGTAGCACCCAGCAGCGACAGCAGTTCCGACAGGTACAGGTAGCCTAGGCCGCTGATCGCCGCCGCAGCAGTGCCGCTGAAAATCAGGATATTGCTGC
The DNA here is from genome assembly GCA_028280635.1 of Halieaceae bacterium. GTDB lineage: Bacteria > Pseudomonadota > Gammaproteobacteria > Pseudomonadales > Halieaceae > JANQIO01. The sequence goes on from JANQLM010000088.1 coordinate 23,618, forward strand.
AGTAGCGGCCGGCCAGGTCGCGCCGGAAGGCACCCTCGGCCCGCGACACCAGTGCCCCCATGCTGATCTGCAGGCCGATACTAACCGCGGTGAGGAAGAACAACAGGGTACCACCGTAACCCACGGCGGCCGCGAGTTCCTGCTCGCCCAGCAGGCTGAGGAAGTACATATCCACCAGGTCCACGGTGAACATGGCGACCAGGCCGACAGCCCCCGCCGAGGTCATCTTGACCACGTGACGAAGAGTGGAGCCCTGCAGGAATACAGCCTGTGTCATAAAGGGGAGTACAAATTGATGCGCATTACACCCTGTGCAGGCCGGTGGCGACGGCCGGTGCATACGCGGTATTATCCATTGACGCGTTTATACCACTTTCCCAGACTCATTAGATCAGTCATCACTCTTTGGTTCCGACTTTGGCTCAGGCTTTGCCGAGAACACTGTTCAAATCCAGGGTGAGATACCGCAGAGACAAGCACAAGGATGCCCGGTCCATGGCCCAGACACCCCTGACATCAACCGATACCGCCGACGGCGTCGGCCAGCCCGACAAAAGCGGCCTCCCGGCCGACAAGCCGCCGCTGAACCCGGTGAATATCGCTATTTTCGTCGGCCTGCCGCTGGCAGCACTGGTGCTGGTGCCTCTCTGGGGGGTGTATCACGGCTATAGCGCCACCCTGTGGTTGATGGCCCTGGTGTTCCTGTACCTGAACGGCCTGTCGATTACCGGCGGGTACCATCGCCTGTGGTCGCACAACGCCTACCAGGCGCACCCGATCCTGCGGGTGTTCTTCGCCCTCTGGGGCGCGGGCGCCCTGCAGAACAGCATCCTGGTCTGGGGCTCAGACCACCGCCGTCACCACCGCCACGTGGACGACAACGAAGAGGACCCCTATTCCGCCGGGCGTGGCCTGTGGTTCTCACACATGGGCTGGATGCTGCGCAAGTACAATACCAACGAAGAAGACTTCAGCAATTCACCGGACCTGCAGCGCGACCCCATCGTTATGTGGCAGCACCGCCACTACGTGCTGCTTACGGTCATCATGAATGTCGGCCTGCCGCTGCTGGTGGGCTGGTGGGCCGGCGATGTCATCGGCGGCCTGCTGCTGGTCGGCCTGTTGCGGTTGATCGTCAACCACCACGTCACCTTCTTCATCAATTCGCTGGCCCACTTCTGGGGCAGTCAGCCTTACACCGACGAGAATAGCGCCCGCGACAACGGCTTCCTTGCGTTCCTGACCTATGGCGAGGGCTACCACAATTTCCACCACATCTTTCAGTCCGACTACCGCAACGGCGTCCGCTGGTACCAGTGGGACCCCACCAAGTGGCTGATCAACCTGTGCGCATGGCTTGGGCTGGCCAGCAAGCTGAACCGGGTGCCCAACTTCAAGATCCAGCAATCCATCCTCGCCATGCGCTTCAAGCAGGCGCGCGACCAGTTTGAACAGGCGGACACGCCGCAACCCCTGCGCGAAAAGCTGGAGGCCGAATACCAGTTGTTCATGGATGCCCTCAACCGCTGGAAAGACCTGCAAGCCCAGCGCTATGAGCGTCGCGTTGGCGAGTTGGGTGATGCACTGGCAGAGAAACGCAGCCGGCTGCTGGAGAAGTGGGAACGCGCCACCGTGCGCACCCGCCTGCGCGAACTCGAGTACTCCCTGAAAATGCAGCGCAAGCGGGTAGAAATCCTCATGCTGCAACTGCAGGCGGCCTGAGATGGGATCGGTCTTCGACTTCAGCGCCACCACCAAGGGCGGCGGCGACCTGCCCCTGGAACAATATCGTGGCAAGGTGCTGCTGATCGTGAACACCGCCTCAAAGTGTGGCTTCACCCCCCAGTTCGCCGGCCTTGAAGAGCTCTACGAGAAGTACCGTGACCGCGGCCTCGAAGTACTGGGCTTCCCCTGCAACCAGTTTGGCGGGCAGGACCCGGGCAGCAACGAAGAAATCCAGGAGTTCTGCCAGCTCAACTACGGCGTCAGCTTCCCAATGATGGGCAAGATAGAGGTCAACGGCTCAGGGACCACTCCCCTGTACAAGCACCTCAAGAAATCCGCCAAGGGCCTCGCCGGCAGCGAACGCATCAAGTGGAACTTCACCAAGTTCCTGGTCAACCGCGACGGCGAAGTCGTCAAGCGCTACGCCCCCCAGACCAAACCCTCCCAACTCGAAGCCGACATCGAAGCGCTTCTCTGATTCGACTGTATCTGACGAAGTTCGATGAGGCGGCAGGCGGGTGTGCCTGGCGCCGAAACCATCAGGGCGCGTTTATCCCGGCAGCCCCAAGTGGAAAAAGCGCGAGCACTGTCCGAGTCCCAAAAATCGCGCAGCGATTTTGGTCGAGTTGCGCAGCGCCCACTTGGGGCTGCCGGGATGCGACCGTTTCGGCGCCAGGCACACCCGCCTGCCGCCTGACTCCGGACTAATACCAGTCAGTGTTCCCTGGTGGCGCGGAACTCGATGTCGGGCCAGCGTTCTTCCATGAGCTGGAGGTTGACGCGGGTGGGGGCCAGGTAGGTGAGGTAGCCGCCGCCGTCGATGGAGAGCTGGTCGGCGGCTTTCTTGCGGAAGTCCTCCAGCTTGCGGGGATCATCGCAGTACACCCAACGGGCCGTGTATACACTGATCGGCTCGTAGATCGCCTCCACCTTGTACTCATCCTTGAGGCGGTAGGCCACCACATCAAACTGTAGCTGGCCCACGGCACCAACAATCAGGTCAGTGTTGCTGATTGGCGCGAAGACCTGGGTTGAACCTTCCTCTGAGAGCTGCTGCAAGCCCTTTTGCAGTTGCTTTGACTTAAGCGGGTCCGCGAGACGGATGCGGCGAAACAGTTCCGGCGCAAAGTGCGGAATACCGGTGAAGCGCAAATCCTCGCCGGCAGTGAAGGTGTCACCGATCTGGATAGTGCCGTGGTTGTGCAGGCCGATGATATCCCCCGACACCGCTTCCTCTACCAGGGCGCGCTCGCCGGCCTTGAAGGTGACCGCATCGGCGATCTTCACGTCCTTGCCGGCCCGCACGTGACGCATCTTCATGCCTTTTTCGTAGCGCCCGGAACAGACCCGGAGGAAAGCGATGCGATCGCGGTGCCTGGGGTCCATGTTCGCCTGGATCTTGAAGACAAAGCCCGAGAACGGCGCCTCGCGAGCATCCACATCGCGTTGCTCCGCCAGCCGGTCCAGCGGCGCGGGCGCCCAATCGACGAAGTGATCCAGCATCTCCCGCACGCCGAAATTACCCAGTGCCGTGCCGAAGAATACCGGCGTAAGCCTGCCGGCGAGATAGGCCTCAAGATCAAACTCATGGCTGGCGCCACGCACCAGTTCCACCTCGTCGAGAAAGTCCTGGTAACCATCACCGATAAACTCACGGGCGGCGTCCGACTCCAGCCCCTCGATACGGATGTCCTCGGGCAGGGCGTGGCCCTGGCCCGGGGTGTAGCCGTGGATGGTGTCGGTGTACAGGTTGTAGACACCCTTGAACAACGAGCCCATGTCGATCGGCCAGTTAATCGGGGCCGCCTGGATTTCCAGTACCGATTCCACCTCATCCAGTAGCTCGATAGGATCGCGGATATCGCGGTCCAGTTTGTTCACAAAGCTCAGTATCGGTGTGTCCCGCAGCCGACAAACGTTCATCAGCTTGATGGTACGCTCCTCGACACCCTTGGCACCGTCGACGACCATCAGGGCGGAGTCCACGGCGGTGAGCGTCCTGTAGGTGTCCTCGGAGAAGTCCTCGTGGCCCGGCGTGTCCAGCAGGTTCACCACCCGACCGTTGTAGGGAAACTGCATGACAGAGGAGGTCACGGAGATACCGCGCTCCTGCTCCATGCTCATCCAGTCCGAGGTGGCGTGGGGGCCGCGCTTGCCTTTTACGCTGCCGGCTACCTGAATGGCATTGCCCAGCAGCAGTAGCTTCTCGGTAATGGTGGTCTTGCCAGCGTCAGGGTGCGAAATAATGGCGAAGGTGCGGCGCTCATCGATCTGGCGAACAAGCTCGGCGGCGGCGTGGGTGGACATGTTCAACAATAACAGGACTGGGACGGAGCGCGGATTATACGCGGATTGCTGGCGGGTAACAGGTGAGTTCGGTTTATAATTCCACAATGGAAGAAGGGGATTACCATCCTGGTATAGCAGGGAGCTGTCTTCGCAATCTGCTGTATGCGCGCTGCGTTGCCATCCTGGCATACGCGGCTGTGCTGATGTTGCTGCTGTCGCGTGGCACCGAGCAGGCGCCCGGCGAGGGCTACCTGATGGTGCTGGGTGCGCTCACCCTGATCACCCTGTTCAGCTTTCTGCGCATGACCAAACCCTGGCCGGTTCGCGACGCCGAGTGTTTCGCGCAACTGGTGCTGGACATCCTTGGGCTCAGCGCCCTGCTCTACTTCAGCGGCGGAGCCCAAAACCCCCTGGTGGCCTACTACCTGGTGTTGATTGGCTTTGGCGCCATCATGACGCCCAGGCTGTACAGCCGCATTATCACAATTCTGTGTATTGCCAGTTTCGTTGGCCTGGCGGTCTGGCATCAGGCGATACCGATGTTTCACGCCCCCGCGTCCGAACAATTGACGGCGGCGACGTTGGTCGGCTGGGTGTCAATGCTGCTGGCCGCTGCAGTGCTGAGTTGGTTTGGCGGAGATATGGCGGTGTCGGTGCGAAAGGCCCTGCGCGAGCCTGCAGACGCCCGCGAAAACGATCACGAGCAACAGCAACTCAGCGCCCTGGCCGGCCTGGCGGCAGGAACGGCGGAAGAGCTCGGCACTCCGCTGGGCACCATGTCAGCCCTGGTCGAGGAGCTCAGCGAGGTCGCCAGCAGTGAGAAGAACCGCGAGGACTTCCATCTGCTGGCGGAGCAGTTGGACCATTGTCGGGGCATCCTGGAAAAGCTCTCCAAGACCGCGCGCCTCACCGAGGGCGGTGAAAAACGCTGGGTAGAACTGGCGGGCTTCGTGGAGGCCACGGTCAACCAGTGGCTGCGCTCGCGACCCGAGGCGGATGCCGAGGTCACGGTGTCAGGCTCCGGCGAGTCTCCACGCCTTGAGGCGGAATACGGACTGTCACAGGCACTGGAGCACCTGCTCAATAACGCCGCGGATGCTGCACCGAAAGATATTCGTGTCGATGTGCGCTGGAATGCGGGCAGCTGCCAGCTACGGATAGATGACAGCGGCGGCGGGTTCCCGGAATCCATGCTGGGCGTCCGTCGCAAGCCGACGGTAGTGAAGAAATCCGAAGGCCTGGGCATCGGCCTGCTGCTGTGCAACGCCACCATCACGCGTTACGGCGGCACCCTTGAACTGACCAACCGCAAGCAGGGCGGAGCGCGAGTATTGATTACCCTGCCGAGGACGGACGCCTAGGCGGACACCGGCTCCGGCAGCCGGGCCTGCAGCTGTTCCAGCAGCGCCTCACCAACTGTGTCCATGCCCGGCTGAGCGACCCCGGGCGGCAGGCAGTCGCGCAGGCAGGTCACAGCCATGCCCTCGTAACCGCAGGGATTGATGCGGGAAAACGGTTCCAGGTCCATGTCCACATTGAGGGCCAGGCCGTGATAGCTGCAGCCGCGCCGTACCCGTAAACCCAGCGAGGCGATCTTGGCGTCGCCCACGTAGACCCCGGGCGCGTCACGGCGCGGCGCCGCCGCAATACCATACTCACCGAGCAGGGCGACGACACTCTCTTCAATGAGGTCAACCAGGGCCCGCACACCCATCCCGCGCCGCCGCAAATCCAGCAGCAGGTAGACCACCCACTGGCCAGGTCCGTGATAGGTTACCTGGCCGCCGCGATCCGCCTGTACCACCGGGATGTCGCCGGGCACCAGCAGGTGTTCCGGTTTGCCGGCCTGCCCCTGGGTGAACACGGGTGAATGTTGCAACAGCCACAGCTGGTCGTCGCTGTGCTCGTCGCGCTGGTCGGTGAACGCCCGCATGTCACGCCAGACGTCGAGATAATCGACTTCACCGAGGCGCCGTATCTGCATGCCGCCCAGGGCCTAGATAACCATCTGCACCAGCCCGGTGGCGAGTAGGTCCTGGTGCAGTGCTTCAAGCTGGGGTTTGCCGGTGGCGGTGATTTGCACGGAGAGAGAGACAAAAGTGCCCTCGCGGCTGGCGCGCAGCCTGACACTGTCGCGCGGGAAACCCGGCGCATGGCGCTCGATCACCTCAACAATGGTGGCCTCGAATTCCGGGACGCTGCGACCCAACACCTTGACCGGGTAATCGCAGGGAAATTCAATCTTGGGGGGTTCCACTTTCTTATCCACGCGCTTGCCTTATCCAACCTGGCCGGCCATCAATTGCCGAACAACTCAATGAAAAACAGCTTGATGCTATCCCACAGGCGCGCAAAGAATCCCGCCTGCTCTACCGTCTGCAGGGCAACCAGAGGTTCATTCAACAGGGTTTCCCCTTCCAGCTTCACCAATAGCGCCCCGTAGGTATCACCCTGCGCCACCGGCGCCTTGATGACTTTGTCGATCTCCATGACGGCGTCGAGGTCGTCGCGGCTACCGCGGGGAATGGTCATGCGTATAGTGCGATCAACACCCAGGGACAGGGTCTGCTGCTGCCCCATCCACAGGCGCGTGGTGGCGAGCTCTTCCCCGGCGCTGTACAGGGAGAGGGTTTCAAAGGTGCGGAAGCCGTAGTTCAGGAGTTTGCGCGATTCCGCCTTGCGCGAGCGTTCACTGTCCGCCCCCAGCACGACGGAAACCAGCCGCATGCCGTTGCGTTTGGCGGAGGCCACCAGGCAGTAGCCTGCCTCCTCCGTGTGCCCGGTCTTCAGGCCGTCTACCGAGGGGTCTTCCGCCAGCAGCGCATTGCGGTTGTACTGGCGGATATTGTTGTAGGTGTATTCACGTTCCTTGTAGAGCGCGTAGTCCTCGGGGTAACGCTCGATCAGGGCCTTGGCCAGCAGCACCAGGTCGCGGGCCGTGGTGTAATGCTCCGGGTCAGGCAGCCCGTGGGAGTTGACGTAGTGGGTGCCAGTCATGCCGAGGTCAGCGGCGTGGGCATTCATCATGTCGGCAAAGGCGCTCTCGCTGCCAGCCACGTGTTCCGCAATCGCCACGCTGGCATCATTGCCCGAGGAAATCACCACCCCGCGATGCAGCTGCAACAGGCTGACCGGCTTGCCGGGTTCGATCCACATCAGCGATGAGCCGGCGAATACCGGGTTCTGCGCCCAGGCATTCTCACTGACCTGCACCATGTCATCGTTGCTCACCCGGCCTGAGGCCAACTCACTGGCCAGCACATAGCTGGTCATCAGCTTGGTGAGACTGGCAGGCGCCAGGCGCTCATCCGCATTACGCTCGGTAATCACATAGCCGGTGTCGGCATCGATCAGCAGCCAGGCGCTGGCGGCCACATCCGGGGGCGGCGGCAGCACGGCCGACCGGGCCGGGGCTGCGACGGCAGAAACAAGGGACAAAAGCAGGCTGGTCAGCAGGACTGAAAGTCGGTTCATGGGACCTTTATTGAGTTGGCTGGTTACGGCGGGCCGGTTGGCAGGAATGTTAACGTATGCGAGCGGGCGGCGAAATACGGCAGTCGCAGGCCGGGCCTGTTCACACTACCTGAGTTGGCCCTAGTCCGGCATCAGCCGGGTTTCCGCGTAGCCCAGGGTTTTGAGCCGGGATTGCAATGCCAGCAGGCGCTGCTGGTCATCCACCGGGCCTACCCGGACGCGGAAGAAGGCGCTGTCACCCAGCACGATTTCCGATACCGCCACCGGCGCCGTCATCTGGTCACTGAGCCGCCGGCCCAGGGCATAGGCGCTGTCCGGCTCGCTGAATGATCCCACCTGGATATAGCGGTAATGAGGAGCAGGCGGCTTGCCCAGCAGGCCCCCGGCGCGCAGGTCGCGATGGCCCGGCACCTCGATATAGGTGACCTCCACCGCCGCGGTGCCGAGTTCGGCAAACCCCAGCCTCACCGCCGCCGCGTAGGACAGGTCAATGATGCGGTCAGGATGGAAAGGGCCCCGGTCATTCACACGCACGACCATACTGCGCCCATTGTCGAGGTTGGTGACCCGGACATAACCCGGAATGGGCAGCGAGCGATGCGCCGCCGTGGCCAGGTAGGCGTTGAAGGTTTCCCCGTTGGCGGTCTTACGGCCGTGAAACTTGCGTCCATACCAGGATGCGCGCCCGCGTTCCCGGTAGCCGCTGGCACTGTCCATCACCCGGTAGGTCTGTCCGTTGACCTGGTAGGGGCTGGTATTGCCGGCCGCCACTACCCGCTCCGGGCGCGGGATGGGTTCCACGACCTCGTCGGCGGACAGCTCGTACAGGGGCTTGCCGTCACCGGGCTCAAAGCTGCCGGTACAGGCGGACAGCAGCAGCGGCAGCAACAGTGCTTTGCGAAGTGCGCTCACAGGCGTTCCCGGATCGCTTCGCTGAGCTGGTATACCGCCATGGCATACATGGCGCTGTGGTTATACCGGGTGATCACATAAAAATTGTGCCAGCCGAGCCAGAACTCCTCGCCCGCCTCACCCTCGAAGGCCATCACGGTGGCGAGGGTATCCGGCGCCATCTCTACCGTGGGGAAAACGCCTCCGGTGGCCAGCACCGCCAGGCTGCGGCGCGGCTTGAGACCGTCGTTCATCCAGTCACGACGGGGATCCGCGGACACCGTGGCGGCCGCTGTGACCGGCAGACCGGAACGCCAACGGTGGCGTTTGAAGTAATTGGCTACGCTGCCGATGGCATCTATCGGGTTGTCGATGATATCCACCACCCCGTCGCCATCGAAGTCTACCGCGTAGGCGCGGTAGGAACTGGGGATGAACTGGCCAAAGCCCATCGCGCCGGCGTAGGAACCTTTCAGTTCCGCCGCGGGCAGGCCCTGCTCGCGGGTCATCAGCAGGTAGGCGCGCAACTCGCCGCTGAAAAACGGGGAACGTGGCGGGTAGTCGAAGGCCAGGGTTGAGAGTGCGTCGATCACCCGGTAGCGGCCCTTGTGACGGCCGTAGCGCGTCTCCACACCGATGATGGCTGCGATCAGTTCCGCGGGCACCCCGTACTGCCGCTCCGCGCGCTCCAGGCTGTCGGCGTAGCGCCGCGAGAACTCCACGCCCTGCTGGGTGCGCGCCTCGGTAACGAAAATCTTGCGGTACTCATGCCAGGGTTTGGTTTTCTCAGCGGGCCGGGCAATCGCCTCGATAATCGAGTCCTTGCGGGCAGCGCCGGCGAACAGCGTCTCCAGCTCGGCGCGATCAAAGCCCTCGGTGCGCACCATTTCATCGATCAGGGCCCGGGCGGCGGGATGATCACCGTAGCTCTGCTCGTCGCCGTCCGCACCCCATGCCAGCAGCGGTAGTGCGACCAGCAACAGGGCCCCGCGCAGGCAGGTCACGGACGACTGCACCCAATTCATAACAAAATTCACTCCTGTCGGTCGCTTCACCACTCCTCCACTCTTTCACCGCCCCGTGCACCAACTCCGGGGCTATTTACTGCGCCTTTTGATGCACCTTATATTGCGTCTTCTATTACGCTTTCCACTGCGCGCGCTATTGGACTACCAGCCGCCGTTCGGTGCTGATCGCCATCAGGATTCCGAAGCCCGCCATCAGCGTCACGATCGATGTGCCACCGGCACTCACCAGCGGCAGCGGCACACCCACCACCGGCAACAGCCCCGATACCATGCCCATATTCACAAACACATAGACAAAGAAGGTCAGCGTCAGGGCCGCGGCCACCAGCCTCGAGAAGCTGTCCTGGGCGTGCATGCCGATCCAGAAACCGCGCACGAAAATCAGCACATAAATTGCCAGCAGCAGGATCACGCCGCGCAGGCCAAATTCTTCCGCCAGCACGGCGATGATGAAATCGGTGTGGCTCTCGGGCAGGAAATCGAGCTGGGACTGGGTGCCGTTGAGCCAGCCCTTGCCGCTCCAGCCCCCGGAACCGATGGCCGTCTTGGACTGGGTGATATTCCAACCGGTGCCGAGCTTGTCGCGTTCCGGGCTCAGCAGGGTGAGTATGCGCTGGCGCTGGTAGTCGTGCAGCAGATAGACCCAGGCGGGCCAGGCGGAGAGCACGGCCAGCACCCCGGCGCCGAATATCACCCGCCAGCTAATCCCGGCCATGAACAACACGATCAGCCCCGAGGCCGACACCAGCAGCGCGGTGCCGAGGTCAGGCTGGCGCACGATCAGTGCCGCGGGCACACCCACCAGCACCAGGCTGGCGAGGATATTGATAAACCGCGGCGGCAGGATGCGTGCCGCCAGGTACCAGGACATCATCAGCGGCATGGCCAGTTTCATCAGCTCGGAGGGCTGGAAACGGAACCCGCCGATGGACAGCCAGCGCTGGGCACCCTTGGCACCCACCCCGAATACCAGCACCCCCACCAGCAGCGCCAGTCCACCCAGGTAAATCGCCGGCGCCCAGCGTCGATAGCGTTGCACGCTGACCTGGGCGGCGGCCAGCATCACGGTGTAGGCAATCACAAAGTACTCGGCCTGGCGGATGACGGCACCGAGCCGCTGGCCGCTGGCGGAGTACAGCACCACCAACCCGTACACAGTGAGGGCAATCAACAGGAACAGCAGTGGGAAATCAATGTGAAAGCGCTCGGAGATCGCCGGGCGCCGGGCCAGGTCGCTGGAAGCCGAGGGCATCTGGCGCACATATTCAGCCACGATCAGCCAGCTCCTGGCCCATCAGGTAACGCTCGATGACTTCCCGGGCAATCGGCGCCGCCACCGTGCTGCCGCCACCGCCGTTCTCTACCACCACCGCGACGGCGATGGCCGGAGCTTCGTAAGGCGCAAAGGCCACAAACAGGCCGTGGTCGCGGTAGCGTTCTTCCAGCGCCTCCTCGTCATACTCGGCGTCCTGGGCAATGCCGACCACCTGGGCGGTGCCGCTCTTGCCCGCCATGGTAAACGCGGAACCCCGGCCAACAGCCCGGGCCGACCCGCGCGCGCCGTGAAACACCGCGTGCATGGCCTCGTGAATCACCTGCCAGTTGGTCTCTTCGGCTTCCACGATTGTGGCCGGCGCCCAGGCCGAAGGTTCGCCGTTGACGGCGCGCAGAAGGTGGGGCGTAAACTGAAGGCCGCGGCTCGCCAGCACCGAGGTGGCCACCGCCAGTTGTACCGGGGTCGCCAGCATATAGCCCTGGCCGATGCCGACGTTGAGGGTTTCGCCCGGGAACCAGACCTCTCCCCGGGCCCGCCGCTTCCAATCACTGGAGGGCAGGATGCCGCCACGCTCATTGGTGGTATCCAGCCCGGTGGCGGAACCGAGACCGAAAGGCTCCGTGAACTCATGCAGGCGATCGATTCCCATGCGGTGGGCGAGGTCGTAGAAATAGACGTCGCAGGATTCCTCAATCGCCTGGTGCAGGTCCACTTCGCTGCCATGGCCGGTACCCCGAATCCGCAGGGTCCAGTCGCGGAAGCGCCGCTCCTCGCCCGGTAGCCGGTACCAGCCCGGGTCCCGTATCGTGGTTTCCGGCGTGATCAGGCCATACTCCAGGCCGGCCAGCCCAAAAATCGGCTTCACGGTAGAGCCCGGCGGGTACTGGCCCTGCACGGCCCGATTGAACAGGGGCAGGTTCGGGGAGTCGCGCAGGGCCGAGTAATCCCGGGCGCTGATGCCATTGACGAACAGGTTGCTGTCGAAGCCCGGGGCGCTCACCAGGGCCAGCAATTCCCCGTTGCGAGGGTCCATGGCCACCACGGCTCCGCGACGCCCCTCAAGCGCGGCGTAGGCCGCCTCCTGCACCCGCACGTCAAGTGACAGGGTCAGGTCTGACCCCGGTACCGGGTCGGTGCGCTCCAGCACACGCAGTACGCGGCCGAGGGCATTGGTCTCGACGTTCTGGTAGCCGACGTTGCCGTGCAGCAGGTCCTCGTAGTATTTCTCGATACCGATCTTGCCGATGTGGTTGGTGCCGCGGTAATTCACCTCGTCGAGCTGGCGCTGCTCTTCTTCATTGATGCGGCCCACATAGCCGAGAGCATGGGAGAACAGTTCGCCCTGGGGATAGTGGCGTATGAGCTGGGCATCCACCACCACGCCCGGCAGCCGGTAACGGTTTACCGCCAGCAGGGCGCGCTCCTGTTCGCTAAGGCGGAAATGCAGGGGCACAGCCTCGTAGGGCCTGCGGCGGCGGCTGCGGGTCTCGAACTTCTCCCGGTCGGAGTCGCTGATCTCAACGATCTCACCCAGGGCCTCCAGGGTTTGCTCCAGGTCCGGCACGCGCTCGAGCACCAGCGAGAGCACAAAGCTGGGGCGGTTTTCCGCCAGCAACACGCCATTGCGATCGTAGATCAGGCCGCGTTTGGGCGGCAGCGACTGCAACTGGACACGGTTGCGATCCGACTCCGTGCGGTAGGTTTCGTACTCGGTGATCTGCAGGGAGAAGTAGCGCGCCATCAGCACAATCATCAGGCCCAGTGCCAGCACCAACACAAATACCGTGCGAGCACCGTAGATGCGCGATTCGAGGTAGGGATCCTTGAGGGCTACTGCGGGCGCCATGTCAGCTCCGATGATACGGGTGGCCCGCGTTGATTGTCCAAGCCCGGTAGAGCTGTTCCACCAGCAGCACGCGCACCAGCGGGTGCGGCAGGGTCAGGGGCGACAGGGACCAGCGCAACTCCGCGGCCTCCAGCAGGGAGGCGTCCAGGCCATCAGGCCCGCCGATGGCGATACTGTAATTGTCGCCGGACATCTGCCAGTCCGCCAGCCGACCGGCCAGTTGCTCGGTGCTGAAGCTCCTGCCACTCACGTCCAGCGCTACCAGACGGTCCCGCGCCGGCATGGCGTCGCGAATGCGCCGCGCTTCTTCAGCCATGGCTTTGGCCGGGTTGCGGTCACGGCCACGACCGCCCAGCGGCAGGTCACGAATGTCGAGCTTGAGCTCCGGTGGCAGGCGCTTGCTGTATTCACCGACAGCTTCATCTACCCACCGGGGCATGCGCGAACCCGGGGATAGCACGGTGAGTTTCACTCCGGTTGTTCCGCGCTCACCGCCGGCGCTGACCAGAGCCGCTCCAGATCGTAAAAATCGCGGGTGGCCGGCAGCATGACGTGGACCACCACGCCGCCGAAATCCACCAGCACCCACTCGGCGCCATCCTGGCCCTCGACCCCAAGCGGGCGCTGCTCCTGCTCCTTGGCCTTCATGAGTACATTGTCCGCCAGGGATTTGACATGGCGGTTGGACGTACCGCTGGCGATGACCAGGAAGTCCATCACATCTGTGAGACCCTGCACATCCAGGTCCACAATGTTCACGCCCTTCAGGTCATCGAGGGCGTCGATAACCAACTGTTTGAGTTCAGCAGATTCCATGTTGCTCCTGTTGATTCGACCCAGGGCCTTCACCGCCGGCGCCATAAGCCCCCAGCCGCTGGATCATGTCCCACACTGCATCGGGCAGCAGATATCTCGGTGATTGCCCCGCGGCAATCATGTCACGTATCTCGGTGGCGGCGATGGGTAGCTGCCGCAGTCGCTGCATCACCACGCGGCCAGCCGGGCCGGTATGCAAGTCGGCGGGCGCGCCCCGACGCTCGGCTGCCCAGTTGGCAACACTGCCGCTGTCGGGTGCCTGCCAGCCGGGCCGCGCCATCACCACCAGGTGTGCAAAATCCAGCAATTCCCGCCAACGGTGCCAGGCGTCCAGCCGCTCGAGAATATCCGTGCCCACGATCAGGCACATTGGCCGCTCCGGTCCCAGCTCCGCGCGCAGTTCCACCAGGGTATCTATCGTATAAGACGGCCCGTGGCGGGAAAGTTCGCGTCGATCACACACCAGCCCGGGTTCACTGGCCACCGCCTGTTCCACCATGTCGGCCCGGAGCTCGGGCGACAACTCGGGCGCGCCCCGCAGCGGCGGCTGGGCGGCGGGCACCAGGCGCACCTGTGTCAGCTCCAGCCTTTCCTTGAGTTCGAGGGCCGAGCGCAGGTGGCCGTGGTGGATAGGGTTGAAGGTGCCGCCAAAAATGCCGATGGGGCCGCTAGTCACTGCCGGGTTTGCCCCTCGCCGAACACCACGTACTTCTGTGAAGTGAGACCCTCCAGGCCAACGGGTCCACGGGCATGCAGTTTGTCGGTAGAGATACCGATTTCTGCACCCAGTCCGTATTCAAAACCATCCGCAAACCGCGTCGAGGCGTTGATCATCACGGAACTGGAATCCACTTCCCGCAGGAAGCGCATGGCCGCGCCGTGATCACGGGTGACAATGGCATCGGTGTGCCGTGAGCCGTAGCGGTTGATATGGCGGATGGCCTCGTCGAGTCCGGTCACCACGCGCACTGCCAGCACCGGCGCGAGATATTCCTCGTACCAGTCCGACTCCTCCGCCGGTACGGCACTGTCGACCAGGGCCAGGGTCTGCTCACAGCCACGCAGCTCGACGCCGGCCGACGTGAGATCGCCGGCCACTGTAGGTAAAAACTCGGCGGCCACCGCGGCATCCACCAGCAGTGACTCCATGGTGTTGCAGGTGCCGTAACGCTGGGTCTTGGCATTCACGGCAATCGCCCGCGCCATGTCCAGGTCGGCCTCCGCCGCCACATACACATGACAGTTGCCGTCCAGGTGTTTGATCACCGGCACCGTCGCCTCGCGGCTGATACGCTCGATAAGGCCCTTGCCGCCGCGGGGTACAATCACATCCACGTACTCCGACATGCGCACCAGTTGGCCCACTGCCTCGCGATCCGGCGTTTCCAGCACCTGGATGGCGGCTTCCGGCAGCCCGGCATGCGCCAGGCCCCTGGCGATGCAACGACCGATCGCCTGGTTGGATTCGAAGGCCTCGGAACCACCGCGAAGGATGCTGGCGTTACCCGACTTCAGGCACAGGCTGGCGGCGTCAATGGTCACGTTGGGACGGCTTTCATAGATGATACCGATGACCCCCAGCGGAACTCGCATGCGGCCGACCTGAATGCCGCTGGGCATGTAGCGCAGGCCATCCACCTGGCCCACCGGGTCGGGAAGCCTGGCCACCTGCTCGAGCCCGGCCAGCATGGCGTCAAAGCGGGACGGCGTCAGCTCGAGACGATCCAGCAACGCCGCCTCCAGTTGCTTTTCCCGCCCCCGGGCCATATCGCTCTCATTGGCGCTGAGCAGCGCGGCGCGATCCTCTGCGAGGGCCTGGGCCGTCGCCAACAGGGCCGCGTCCTTGGCGGCGGTGTCGGCAGCCGCCAGCACCGCCGACGCTTCGCGCGCCGCCTTGCCGGTTTGCTGCATGTAGGAAATCAGGTCCATGGGATCTGCCTGCTGAAATTGCGGCGATTATACCTGATGGCCGGCGGCTGCCGGAGAGGGAGACGGCCAATGACAGAAAAAACACCCCTAGGTGCACAAATCTTATTGACAATCATTCTCATTATTATTAACTTTGCCCCATCAACCATTGGAAACGGACCCGACATGTACGTTTGCCTCTGCAAGGGAATCACTGACACCCAGATTCGTGCCGCCGTCGAAGACGGCGCCAGCAGTCTGCGAGACGTGCGCAAATCCCTTGGTGTTGCCAGCCAGTGTGGCAAATGCGGCATCCTGACCCGCGAAATCCTCCGCGAAAGCCTGGTTGATAACAGCGACGAGCAGCAGCTCTTCTACGCTGTTTCTTAGGTAAGACCGCTCGAGGCCCAGCCTCAATTAATGTAGAGGCGCATCACTGCTCTCTATAAAACCGCTCTAGACCCAGCCTCAGTCGATATAGAGGTGCACCACCGCCTCTCTCTATATAAAACCGCTCTAGACCCAGCCTCAGTCAATGTAGAGGCGCACCACTCCTCTCTATGAAACCGCTCTAGACCCAGCCTCAGTCAACGTAGCGGTGCACCATTACTTCTTCGGTTCTTATTTAGCTGCTCGAGATCGGCCACGATCACTTCCATGGGGCGCCGACTCTTTCTGTCTCGCCAACCCGCGTGTAGATCAGCGAGCACCATGTAGGGGCGTGTCGGCACGCGCGGCGCCTGAACCAGCGCGCGGTCGTTGCGACGTCTGGCAGCAATGCGGTCGGCTTGCTTCATATCAGGGTTTCCCGGCTTGGCTGGGGGTAGGATTATGGGGGCGATACGATTGCGAATCGCTCTTATTATCATTCTAAATTATCTTTAAAAATCAATGGCTTAGCGTTGTAATTGGCCTCTGTGGGGCCTATACTTCTGAGCATCTGATCACTGCCACGGAGGCAATGCTATGAAAGGCGACCCCAAAGTTATTGAATACCTGAACAAGGTGCTGGGCAATGAGCTGGTAGCTATCAACCAGTATTTCCTGCACGCCAAAATGTACCAGGACTGGGGGCTCAAGGAGCTGGCCGAACACGAGTACCACGAGTCCATCGACGAGATGAAGCACGCCGACAAGCTCACCGAGCGCATCCTGTTTCTGCAGGGTCTGCCCAATTTCCAGGATCTGGGCAAGCTGATGATCGGTGAGAACGTCGAGGAGATGCTGAACTGCGACCTGAAACTGGAAATGACCGCGATCCCCGACCTGCGCGATGCCATTGAGTACTGCGAGTCGGTGCGCGACTTTGTTTCCCGCGATCTGTTCAGCGACATTCTCGAGTCCGAGGAAGAGCACGTGGACTGGCTGGAGACCCAGATCGGCCTGATCGAGAAGATGGGCATCCAGAACTACATCCAGAGCGCCCAGTTCGTCGACCAGGGCAGCGTGCTGGAAAGCGTTGCTGATTAGTCGCTGATCAAACCGGCTATTCCAGTCAGGGCGCCCCCGTGGGCGCCCTTTTCATTTCCAATCCTGCGGCAGGCTGTTACCTAACTTACTGCCGCTCGACCATTGTCGTGACCGACGCGGAGGAATAGGCCATTGCGTCCGGCTCATCACCGGTGGCCAGCAGCCGCGTCTGCTGCCAGGTAACGGCATCCAGTTCCTGCACGGCGTCGGCCGCCGAATGGGCAATCCATACCCGGTCTCCGGCGGGAGCGATCTCGATGCCGATCGGCACCGAGCTGTCCCCCACCCGGTCGCCCAGTATGGTCCCGCCCGACTGTTGCAAACCAATGCTCACGGTGCGCTCTACTTCAATCGCCTCGGGGTCAATGATTGTCAGTTCAGCGCTGCGGGCGCTGGTCACCAGTACCTTGCCACCCACGGCGCGAGGCATGACTTCAGCACGGATCGGGAAACCCGGCACCTGGATACTCGCTCGCCTGTCGAGGTTGAGGGCATTGAACAGGGTGACCGTATCGTCGGCGCGATTGGTCACCCACAGGTCACGGCTGTTTTCGGACAGCGCAATGCCCTCGGCGCCGGCGCCGGAGCGGCGGAAGGCCAGCAGTTCGCCACCCCCCACGTTGATCAGGCTCACCGAGCCTGAGCCGATGTTGGCCACGAACGCGCGCTTGCCGCTGGGGTCATAGGCCAGCATATGCGAGGTCTGCTGGCCGGTTGGAATCGCCTTTTCCACCACACCCTCCCAGACGTCTACCACCAGCAGGGCCCTGGCACCTTCGGCCGTAACCAGCACCCGGCGATTGCCGGGCATGAAAACAATGCCGTGGGGACGGGTGTATTCACCGAGGTCTATCGTGCCCACTGCCCGGCCGAGCTCCACCTCAATGACCGTGAGGCTGTTGCCCGGCTCCTCCGTGCCGTAGTTGGTCACCACGGCCAGCCGGCCATTGCCCGACACTGCTATTTCATGGGGGCCGGGCTGTGTAGCGGCGCGCGCCACTTCGCGGCCGGTGGCCAGGTCGATAAGGGAGACACTGGCTTCCGCCTTGTTGCCCACTAACAGGGTTTCCGCGGCGGCTGGCACACACAGGCCAGCGAGCGCCAGTGCCAACAGTCTGAGGAGTTGTTTCAAGCCGACCACCTTTCTCTGCAGAGTTTGACAAAGCGCCGGGCACCGGCGGACAACACGGCGTCCCTGCGGTAGAACAGGCCCACCCGGCGGGGGATGCGGGAAAAAGGCAACCCTGCCACTTCCTCGAGCTGTTCACACAGCGGCTCGTGCACCAGCAACTGGTCGCTAACATACCCCAGCGCGTGCCCGGCAGCCAGCAGGCGCAGCCGCATGCTGATGGACCTGACTTCCCAGACGCGGCTGAAGTAGTCACGAATACGCTGGGCGCCCGGGCGCTCTTCCGGGTCATCCAGGAAGGACGCCAGCAGAGGCAGTTCTGCCAGCGCCGCGAGGGGGTTCGCCCGTATCTGGTCTACCGCCGGATGGTCGCTCACCACAACCAGGGTGCGCAGCTCATCGTAGAGCGGGATGCTCTCCAGCGCCGGCATGTGCGACTGGAACGGGCCCATACCCAGCTCAGCGGCGCCGGAGACCACCGCCTGGATCACCTGGCGCGATGGCAGCTCGTCCAGTTGCAAGCGGGCATATGGGTGCTGCCGGCAGTATTCGAGTACCAGCGCCGGCGCGTGATAGCGATTGATGGTGCCGTTCACCGCCAGCGAGAGATGCGACTGTTCACCGAGTTTTATGGCGCCCAGGTCGCCCAGGAGCTGCGCTTCCTCGCGTGCTCTGCTCTGGGAGTAAGTTAGCACTCGCATACCGGCTTCAGTAAGCTCCAGGGGACGCCGGTGGAACAGTCTTTGATCCAGTTTGCGCTCGAGGCCGGTGATCGCCTGGGACACTGCCGACTGGCTGATAGCCAGGTGCTCCGCCGCCCGCTTGAAGCCGCCGTACTCAGCCACCGCCATTACCACCCTGAGTTCCTGGGACTCGAGACGAATACTCATAATTCATTTTTACTTATTTATATATAAGAATTATTAGCTTAACTTATATTTTTCCGACGACAATACTCTCCGCATATTTTCCGGAGGGTACTCGCATGTGTGACATCAATATCGGCCTTGAAGGGGTCCTTGTCGGCGCCACCGCCGTCTCCCATGTCGACGGTGCCAATGGCAGCTTGAGCTACCGTGGTATCGACATAGAAGCGCTGATCGAGAGGCCCTACCTCCAGGTGGTCTGGCTGCTGCTCTACGGCGCTTTTCCCAGCCTGCAGGAAGAGCAGCGGCTTGCCCACTTTCTTCTGGAACACCGGGCGCTGGCCAATCAGGAGCGGAACATGCTCGCGGCGCTCCCCACCGCGACCCACCCCATGCGGGTTCTGCAGGCGCTGGTACCGGTACTGGACTTCGAAGCCCGCTCCGATATCCAGCTCCCGGGCGGGGAAGATGCCCGCCGCGGCCTGATCATCGCGGCGCGCCTGCCGGCCCTGCTCTCCGCCTGGCTGCGGTATCGCAGCGGTCACGATTGGCACACCACCAGCCGGCGGCTGGACCCGCTGGAGGACTTCCTCGCCACCGTAAAAGGCAGCGAACCCTCGGCCCTGGAACTCGAGGCCCTGCGGGCTGCCCAGATACTGCAGATGGAGCACAGCTATAACGCCGGCACCTTTGCCGGGCGGGTGGTATTGAGTGCGGCCTCACCGGTGGAATCCAGCATTGCCGCTTCTATTGGCACGCTGTTCGGGCGCCTGCATGGAGGGGCGGACCAGGCCGCCCTGGAGTTTGCCGAAAAGGTAGGCCGCCCGGAGGCCGCTGACGCTGCCGTCGAGGCGGTACTGGCCGAAGGCGGACGCATCATGGGGGTCGGCCATCGGGAATACCAGGTGCTTGACCCCCGCGCACGCCTGCTCAAACCGCTGGCCGCGTCGCTGTGCTCGGAAGACGCGGGATACTCCCGGCTTTACCAGACGCTGGTCGCCATCGAGGAGAGCTGCATCCGCCAACTGGAAAAACCCGGCAAGCCCCTGCGCGCCAACGTCGAGTTTTACAAAGGCGCGGTCTTCCACGCCCTGGGCCTGCCCACTGACAGCTTTACCGCAATGTTTGCCATGGCGCGGGTATGGGGTTACATCGCCCACGCCCTGGAATTCAGGCCGCAGGCACGGCTGATACGGCCCCGGGCAAGGTATCAACCCGCACCGGCGCCGGGAAACCCGCAGAACCTGTCGTCAGCCGGCGCCACCGGATAACAAAGCCCAAAAAAGCCCGCACAGGGCGGGCTTTGTCGCTCAACACAAGGGGCTGGCGCCCGCGTAAGTGCCGCGGTGCCGGGCTTCAGGCGCTGGCTGCGCTGTCCTCAGCGTCGGCCGCGGCTTCCTTGACCAGGGGCTGCAGTTCGCCGGATTCATACATCTCAACGACGATGTCGCAGCCGCCAATCAGCTCACCACCCACCCAGAGCTGGGGGAAGGTTGGCCAGTTGGCGTAGGCCGGCAAATTAGCGCGGATCTCGGGATTGCTCAGCACGTCTACATAGGCGAAACGCTCGCCGCAGGCCATCAGCGCCTGCGAGGTGCGTGCGGAGAAACCACATTGCGGCTGGTTGGGGGAGCCCTTCATATAGAGAATGACGGGGTTGTTCTCAATCTGCTCTTTGATGGTGTCGATGATATCCATGATGACCTATACCACGATTTTGTCTGACCTATTGTAGCTTCTATAAGGAAAAAGTTCCCTATTGGATCATCACCGGCGATTGCCTCGGCGGGCTGCGGGCCATTACCATGCCAGATTCGGCGCGGTCAGCCACCCAGCCACGCCCGGCTCACGCAGACTTTCAAGGGAATTCTCATGCAATCGGCCCTGATGAACACCTATAAGCGCCTGGACGTCACCTTCACCCATGGCGAAGGCGCCTGGCTGATCGACAGCGACGGCCGGCGCTACCTGGATGCGATCGCCGGCATCGGCGTGAACTCCCTGGGCCACGCCCACCCCGCGGTAGCCGCGGCCGTCAGTGAACAGGTGAACAGGCTGGTGCACACCTCAAACCTGTACCGGGTGGAGTTGCAGGAGCAACTGGCCCACCGGCTGGCCGGGGTCTCGGGGCTGTCCCGCTCCTTTATCAGCAACTCCGGCGCGGAAGCCAATGAGGCGGCGATCAAGCTGGCACGTCTCTACGGCCACCAGCGCGATATCCAGAACCCCACCATCGTGGTGATGGAGCACGCCTTCCACGGTCGCACCATGGCCACCCTGTCGGCCACCGGCAACCGCAAGATCCAGGCCGGCTTTGAGCCGCTGGTAACAGGCTTCAACCGCGCGCCCTTTGGCGACGCGGACGCGGTGAAGACCATCGCCGAGAACAACCACAATGTGGCGGCCATCCTCGTTGAACCTATCCAGGGAGAAGGGGGCATCAACCTGCCGCCCGCCGGCTACCTGGCCGAGTTGCGCAGTCTCTGCGACGAGCACGGCTGGCTGCTGATGTTCGACGAGGTGCAGTGCGGGAACTGCCGTAGCGGTAGCTGGTTCGCCTGCCAGGGGGAGTCGGTGGTGCCAGACGTGATCACTACCGCCAAGGCCCTGGCCAATGGGGTGCCCATCGGCGCCTGTATGGCTGGCGGCGCCGCGGCAGACGTGTTCCAGGCGGGCCATCACGGCTCCACCTACGGCGGCAACCCCCTGGCCTGCGCGGCGGCGCTGGCAGTGATCGACACCATGGAAACCGAGGCCATTGCCGCCCGCGCTACGAGTCTTGGCGCCAGGGTGCTCGACGGCTTCCGGGACCGGCTGGCCGGTATGCCCGGTGTAAACGACGTTCGCGGCCGCGGCCTGATGCTCGGCATTGAGCTGGACCAGCCCTGCGGTGAACTGGTGGAGGCCGCCCTGGCCCGCGGCCTGTTGATCAATGTCACCGCCGGCCGTGTGATACGTATGCTGCCGCCGCTGATCCTCAGCGACAGCGAGGCCGACGAGTTGGTCGACGGGGTCGCCGGACTGGTGACAGACTTCCTGGCAACGGCCACCCCGGAGCGCGCCAGCGCGTAATCCACAGCCCGGCCTGAAATGCCGGCGACATGTGGATAGCCGTCTGGCAACACGCCCCCGCCAGTCTGTCTGTGCATGTTTTGCACAGGTGCAATGGCGCTTAATAACAAAATCGGCTGAAAGCTAATTAGGCTTAGAACAAATCGATAGAAGCCCTGTGATTGTGCACGCAAGCGCCTGATTTCTATAGACTTTGATATCACGCGGGCTGGCAGGTTAGTGTCCACAGACACTGCGGTTTGCCCACACTTTATCCACAGAAAAACCCCAACTCCAATGTCTTGCATTCCGGTGACAAGCGCATTATCTTGTATCTCGGCTGTTCGCTAAACCCAATATATAGGGGAGCGGCCGGGGAAAGCCCAACAGGGCGGCAACGGGGAGCTAAATCCACCCGACACCCGGTCGAATTCACAATAAATGGGGCGCGCAGCAGCTAGCGAGCGACGTTTTCCAGACAGGGCCAAGGGGAAACATCCAGCACCGGCAGGGGCCGTTACCGAGTTCTTCGGGCACGCCCACGACCTAACAACAGCACCTGGCGCAGCGGTAGAAGAGGTAGGCGAACAGGTGAGTTGAACAGGTGAACAGCCGGCACTGGGAACGGGGGATAGCAAGCCAATGACACACCGGCAGGTAACCACCCTACCCACGGCGACGGAAGGCTAATGCAAGTGGTGTAAACGTTGTGTACGTGCAGAGGTATGCAGAGGTAAAAGTACCCAGAAGTAAAAGTACCGAGCTAAAACACGGCGATCGCAGGGGAAGGCACTGCTAACTGTCAGTAGCCAGTCAGTAAACGGCAACCAGACGGCAAGCAGCTATCACGCGAACACCGTACACACCCAAAAAAATGCGGCCGGCGCCAGCGACAGCGGGACCGGCGAATAAGAGAGCGTTAGGCACATCGACGGGCGGACACTTTCCACGGGGATACGCCTCCTCGATAAGGCCAAGCCTGATTCCGGAGTAGACATGCAGACAGAGATCGAGCAAACCCAAACTGGCCAGGGCAGCCTGCCCGAAGCTGACACCGGCGCTGCGGCGTCGAGCAATATTTCCGCCACCGCACCCGGCCAGATCAGGGTGATCAAACGCAATGGCACCGTAGTACCCTACGACGACAGCAAGATCTCCGTCGCCATCACCAAAGCCTTCCTGGCGGTGGAAGGTGGCACGGCGGCCGCCTCCTCGCGCATTCATGAAACCGTGGCCAAGCTCACCGACCAGGTGAGCGCGACCTTCAAGCGCCGCATGCCCTCCGGCGGCACTATTCATATCGAGGATATCCAGGACCAGGTGGAACTGGCGCTGATGCGCGCCGGCGAGCACAAAATCGCCCGCGACTACGTGATCTACCGCGAAGAGCACGCCCGCCTGCGTGCCGAGAAGTCCGGCCAGGACGAAGCCGCCATCGACTCGCCCCATGTCGGTATCCATGTGACCCAGGCGGACGGCAGCCGGGCGCCGCTGGATATCACCCGCATCAACACCATCGTCAAGGAAGCCTGTGCCGGCCTCGCCGATGTGAGCGAGTCAGAAATCATCGACGAGGCGCTCAAGAACCTGTACGACGGCGTGTCCCAGCAGGAACTCAGCACCTCGCTGGTGATTACCGCGCGCACCCTGATCGAAAAGGAACCGAATTACACCTACGCCGCAGCTCGCCTGCTGCTGGACGACCTGCGCGCCGAGGCACTGAGCTTCCTCGGAGTGGCCAACAACGCCACCCAGCGCGATATGAGCACCCTCTACGCCCAGGCACTGCCCGCTTATATAGAGCGCGGCATCGCGCTGGAACTGCTGGCGCCGGAGCTGGCGAACTTTGACCTGGCCGCCCTCGGCGAGGCACTGGCACCGGAGCGCGACCTGCAGTTCACCTACCTGGGCCTGCAAACGCTCTACGACCGCTACTTCATCCACAGTGACGAGGTACGCTTCGAACTGCCGCAGGTTTTCTTCATGCGCGTGGCCATGGGCCTGGCAGTGGAAGAAGACAACCCGACCGCACGTGCCATCGAGTTCTACCGCCTGCTGTCGTCTTTCGACTACATGAGCTCCACCCCCACCCTGTTCAACGCCGGCACCCTGCGCCCGCAGCTGTCCTCCTGCTACCTGACCACGGTACCGGACGACCTGCACGGCATTTACGGCGCTATCCAGGATAACGCCATGCTGTCCAAATTCGCCGGCGGCCTCGGCAACGACTGGACGCCGGTGCGGGCGCTGGGGTCCTACATCAAGGGCACCAACGGCAAGTCCCAGGGTGTCGTGCCCTTCCTGAAGGTGGTCAACGACACCGCGGTGGCGGTCAACCAGGGCGGCAAGCGCAAGGGCGCGGTCTGCTCCTACCTCGAAACCTGGCACATGGACATCGAGGAGTTTGTCGAGCTGCGCAAGAACACCGGCGACGACCGGCGCCGCACCCACGACATGAACACCGCCAACTGGATTCCCGACCTGTTCATGAAGCGGGTGTTCGACGACGGCGAGTGGACCCTGTTCTCGCCCAATGACGTGCCCGACCTGCACGATCTCTACGGCGCCGCCTTCGAGAAGCGTTATGAGGAATACGAGGCCATGGCCGCCAGCGGCGAGCTGAAGTTGCACAAGAAGGTGCCGGCCCAGACCCTGTGGCGCAAGATGCTGGGCATGCTGTTCGAGACGGGCCACCCCTGGGTGACCTTCAAGGACCCCTGCAACATGCGTTCGCCGCAGCAGCACACCGGTGTGGTGCACTCCTCCAACCTGTGCACGGAAATCACCCTCAACACCAGCGCCAACCAGGAAATCGCCGTGTGCAACCTGGGCTCGGTCAACCTGCCCCAGCACGTGGATGAAAACGGCCTCAACCTGAAGAAGGTCGAGGAAACCGTGAACACCGCGGTGCGGATGCTCGATAACGTTATCGACATCAACTACTACTCGGTGGACGCGGCGCGCAACTCCAACATCAAGCACCGCCCGGTGGGCCTGGGCCTGATGGGCTTCCAGGATGCACTGTACAAGCAGCACATCGCCTACGGCTCTGACGCGGCAGTCGCCTTTGCCGACAACTCCATGGAAGCGATCAGCTATTACGCCATCCAGGCCTCCACCAACCTCGCCGAGGAGCGCGGCGCCTACGAGAGCTTCGACGGCTCCCTGTGGAGCAAGGGGATTCTCCCGATCGACTCCCTCAAGAACATGGCGGCCGAGCGCGGTGCAGACTACATCGAGGTGGACACCAGCGAGACCCTGGATTGGAAGAGCCTGCGCGCCCGCGTGCAGGTCAAGGGCATGCGCAACTCCAACGTGATGGCCATCGCGCCTACGGCGACAATCGCCAACATTACCGGGGTATCGCAGTCCATCGAGCCCACGTACCAGAACCTGTATGTGAAATCGAACCTGTCCGGCGAGTTCACGGTGGTCAACCCCTACCTGATCAAGGACCTCAAGGCCCGCGGCCTGTGGGACCAGGTGATGGTAAACGACCTCAAGTACTACGACGGCAGCGTACAGAACATCGACCGGGTGCCCGAGGACCTGAAGGCGATTTACGCCACGGCCTTCGAAGTCGAGCCCCGCTGGCTGGTGGATGCCGCCAGCCGGCGCCAGAAGTGGATCGACCAGGCCCAGTCACTAAACCTGTATATCAACAACGCCAGCGGCAAGAAGCTCGACGTGACTTACCGCATGGCCTGGTATCGGGGTCTCAAGACCACCTATTACCTGCGTTCACTGGCAGCCACCGGCACCGAGAAGTCCACCATCGACACCGGCGCCCTGAACGCCGTGTCGGCAGGCGAACCGGCGCCGGCCGAGGTACCCCAGGCCTGCTCGCTGGACGATCCGGATTGTGAGGCCTGCCAGTAAGGCAGGCCTCCGGCCAGGCAACACGCAAGAAAAAGCAAAGCAGTAGCAGCAGGACCGTTAGGTAACAGCAGCTCAAAAACGCAACCACACCATAAGTGGAAACAAGGGTAGGAATTCCAGGAGAGAAACAGATGCTGAGTTGGGACGAGTACAACGCGGAAGAAGGCGCAAGCGAAGCCAGGGCGGCAACGGCGCTTCCCAGTGAACCGCCGGTGAGTGGGGATCCCGGCAAGAACGCCGGTGAGGCTGCAATCGCAGCGAAGGAAGCGCAAACAGCAGACACCCTGCCAACACCTATTGTGGAAACCATCAGCGAAGCCGAGGTCGAGCAACAGCTCGCCACGGCCGCGCCGGTGGCAGCGGATGCCGAGGCCGAGCAGGCACTGGCCGCCGCCAACCAGGCGATTGCTGAGATGGACGTGGCACCGGGCCTGGAAGAACTGGAGATGGGCGCCGCGCGTGTGTCCGTCGACGAGAAGGCCATGATCAATTGCCGTGCCGACCTCAACCAGCTGGTGCCCTTCAAATACGACTGGGCATGGCAGAAGTACCTGGACGGCTGCGCCAACCACTGGATGCCCCAGGAAATCAACATGACCGCCGACGTGGCCACCTGGAAGAGCGCCGATGGCCTGTCCGAGGACGAGCGCCGCATCGTGCTGCGCAGCCTGGGCTACTTCTCCACGGCAGACTCGCTGGTGGCCAATAACCTGGTGCTGGCCATCTACCGCCACATCACCAACCCGGAGTGCCGCCAGTACCTGCTGCGCCAGGCCTTCGAAGAGGCGATTCACACTCACGCCTACCAGTACTGCATCGAGTCGCTGGGCATGGACGAGGGCGAGGTATTCAATATGTACCGGGAGGTGCCCTCGGTCGCCAAGAAGGCGGCCTGGAGCCTCAGCCACACCCACGCCCTGAGTGATCCCAACTTCCACACCGGCACGCTGGAAGCGGACCAGGAGCTGCTGCGCAACCTGATCGGCTTCTACGCGGTCACCGAGGGCATTTTCTTCTACTGCGGCTTTACCCAGATCCTCTCCATGGGCCGCCGCAACAAGATGACCGGCGTGGCCGAACAGTTCCAGTACATCCTGCGCGACGAGTCCATGCACCTGAACTTCGGCATCGACGTGATCAACCAGATCAAGCTGGAAAACCCGCAGCTCTGGACCGAGGAGTTCAAGCAGGAAGTGATCCAGATGGTGCTGGAAGGCACCCAGATCGAGATCGAGTACGCCCGCGACACCATGCCGCGTGGAGTGCTGGGCATGAACGCCGCGATGATGGAAGAGTACCTGCAGTTCATCTGCAACCGCCGCCTGGCCCAGTTGGGCCTGCCGGAGCAGTTTGCCGGGGTACAGAACCCCTTCCCGTGGATGTCCGAGATCATGGACCTGCGCAAGGAGAAGAACTTCTTCGAAACCCGGGTCATCGAATACCAGACCGGCGGCGCGCTGAGCTGGGATTAGGTGATACACCCGTAAAACGACACATAAGTCTGGATTTACGCCACATAAGTCTGGATTCCGCGACACATAAAGCTGGATTGGGGGTCTATTAAAAACAATGAGTTACAGCCCCTTGCAGCCGAAATCGAGGAAAACTGGCAAAAGTGGTGTGTGGCGATTGGGCACCCGGGGCAAGAATTTTGGGGCAAAAATCTTGCTTGAAACTCTGAAAATCTCCCCAAGTTCCAGATTTATGTGTCGCCAGGGAAATCCAGCTTTATGTGTCGTCGGGATGACGAACACAGGTAGGTAGGAAGCAAGTAGCAGTAAATCGAAGCGGCCTTTGGGCCGCTCTATTAAATTTCAGCCGATACCAGTGAGGATCGAGCATGAGTGATAACAAGAAGGCTACGAGTGACACAGAAACCATTTTGATGGCGCTGGATCAGATCAGCCAGACCATTGATGTGATGACAAGCGTCGTTGGTCGCCTGCGCACTTATCTCCAAGAGCAGGAAGCGGTTCGAAGTACAGAAGACGTCAATGATGCGCCCTCTTTGGCGGGGAATAGCACAGTTCATTGACTTGCATAGTCGGTGCGAGTCATCTCACCGGCTCCGTCTCGACAAACATCTAGTTGAATGCCTATCTCCAAGGCGAATATCCCTACCCCAAAAATTCTCCAAATAACGGATATTTGGCCCTCGGGAGGTCACGCCTCCGCTCGGGTAGCTGAGCATATAGTCACCTTCCGCTTCGAAGGGTAAGGAGAATCACTACTAACGGAAACAACAATGGGGCCAATAGCTCTTTTTGACAAATCATTCTTGCAGTCATTGTCTGTTGATGAATCCGTATGGTTTGATCGGTTTTTTCTCCCAAACATTTGTCCAATGTTTTATGTAGAAACCCTCGCAGACCTTGGGAAGCAAAAATCAAAAAAAGGAACACCAGAAGCAGAGGTTGCGATCATAGCTGACAAGTTTCCCGAAATGGGGGGTAGACCTTGTGTCCATCATAAAGAGCTGTGTATTGGCAATTTGATGGGTAATCCTCTCCCAATGAACGGGCGAATCCCTGTTGCCGGTGGTAGACCAGTAAAATCAGGAAAGGGCGTAGGCTATGTTTATGATCAATCACCAGAAGCTGAAGCATTCTCTCGATGGTCGAACCATGACTTCCTAGAACTTGAGCGAAGGTTTGCTCGCGCCTGGAGATCCTCACTCGAAATCCTAGACCTAAAGGAACTAGCGGGGCCCTTTGCTGCGCTAGGCATCACTGGAAAGACTTGCAAGTCGCTAAGCGATGCAAAGGCAATCGCCAATGCCATAGTTAACTCACGCAAGAAACCCTACGACCAAATGAAGTTGGTAGCGGTGTTCTTGGACATTCCACAGCAGCTGATTCCAAGCATAATTCAGCGCTGGCATATATCTGGGTTTCAGCCTCTCTCGCAGTACGCCCCCTATGCCGCATACGTGCTTCAAATAGAAATATTCTTCCAAGTGGCACTCGCGGCATCTTTGATATCCACGGATAGAGCTTCAAATAGGCAGGACATTGCCTACCTGTACTACCTCCCATTTTGTTCAGTCTTCGTCTCCGGGGACAAACTTCACCGCAAAACCGCGCCACTTTTTACGAGGGTGGATCAAAGCTTTGTCTGGGGGCCTGAGCTTAAGAGTTCGCTCAAAGACATAAATAGTTTCTACTCTGCTCTCCCAGAAGAAACTAAGGAGAGGGGCGTGATGTCATTCGCTGGTTACCCGCCGACAGAGACAGACAACCTCGTCGCACAGTTGTGGGACCAACACGTTGGCGCAGAATGGCGAGAGAATCCTACGATCTCGCCACCAAGAGGAGAAACAAAAGGGAATTCAAAGCTGATAGAACACTTAAAAGGCACCACTGAAGCACCGACCCTCGACATGAGCGAACTCGAAGAATTGCCAAGTGAACCGGAAAGCGTAAGTTTTCAGTACAAGATCAGAAAACGTAAGGGCTCTTGGTACCAAATCGACAAGAACATGAAGAACTCGAACCAGGATGACTAGGGTGCGCGCCGATATCAGCGCTTTAGCTTTCACCGATGCTTTTGGT
>JANQLM010000095.1 GCA_028280635.1 Halieaceae bacterium
GCCGCATCCGAGCGAGACAGGGATGTCATGCCTGTAGCGTGTCCCGGAAGGGCCCCGGGCGCCGCACGCGCGGCTTCATTGCGACGATCAGGAATCCCCAAAAAAAAGGCCGCACAGTGTGCGGCCTTTAGTTCACTATTCGAGGGCTACAGCAGCGGAGCAATCACCAGGCTGACGATGGCCATTACGTTGATGAGGATATTCATCGACGGGCCGGAGGTGTCCTTGAAGGGGTCGCCGACGGTGTCGCCGACCACGGCGGCGGCGTGAGTCTCTGAACCCTTGCCGCCGAGGTTGCCCTTTTCGACATACTTCTTGGCGTTGTCCCAGGCGCCGCCGGCGTTGGCCATCATCAGCGCCATCAGAACGCAGCCGAGCAGGCCGCCCGCCAGCATGCCACCGAGGGACTCCGCCCCGAGGCCGAAGCCCACCAGGATGGGCGCCAGTACCGCAATGGCACCGGGCACTATCATGCGCTTCAGCGCTGCCGTGGTGGCAATGTCTACACAGCGTGCGGTATCCGGTTTACCGGTGCCTTCCAGCAGGCCGGGGATTTCCCGGAACTGGCGGCGGATCTCATTGATCATGTCAAAGGCCGCTTCACCCACGGCGGTCATGGTAATAGACGCGATCAGGAAGGGGATGGTGCCGCCGACGAATACGCCCACCAGCACCAGCGGATTGGACAGCTGCAGCGAGAAGTCCGGCTTGTTGACAGAGACGGTTTCCACGAAGGCGGCGATGATCGCCAGTGCCGCCAGCGCCGCGGCGCCGATGGCGAAGCCTTTGCCGATAGCCGCAGTGGTGTTGCCCACCTCGTCCAGGCCGTCGGTGATAGCGCGAGTGTCTTCACCCATACCCGCCATCTCGGCGATGCCGCCGGCGTTGTCCGCCACCGGGCCGTACGCGTCAATGGCCATGGTAATGCCCACCGTGGCCAGCATGCCGACCGCGGCAATACCCACGCCGTAGAGGCCGGCGAGGCCGGTGGAAACAAAGATGATGGCCGCGAGGAACAGGATCGGTGCCACCACCGACTCCATGCCGACCGCCAGCCCGGTAATCATCACCGTGGCCGGCCCGGTCTCGCCGGACTTGGCAATCTTACGGACCGGGCCACCGCCGGTGTAGTACTCGGTGATGAGACCGATGGCCACACCGCCGACGGCACCGCAGACCACCGCCCACCAGATGTTGCTGTCCAGCCCCATGGACTGCACCAGGAACCAGGCCATGGCCACAAATATTACCGGCGCTGACAGGGTGCCGCCGCGCAGGGCCGCCTCGGGCGCCGCTGTGGAACGGGCGCGCACGATCAGGATGCCGATCACCGAGGCCAGCAGGCCAATACTGGCCAGGGCCAGCGGCAGGGCCATCATCGCGCCCTGTACCTCGGCAGCGATGGCCATGGTTGAGGCGATGGCGATACAGGCAATCATGGAACCGACGTAGGACTCGAAGATATCCGAACCCATACCGGCGATATCACCCACGTTGTCGCCGACGTTGTCGGCAATCACACCGGGATTGCGAGGGTCGTCCTCGGGAATGCCTGCTTCCACCTTGCCCACCAGGTCGGCGCCCACATCGGCGCTTTTGGTGTAAATGCCACCGCCGACACGTGAGAACAATGCCACCACCGAGCCGCCCATGCCAAAACCGTGAATGGCGTGAGCGGTATGCGGGTCACCGCCGAAGTAGTAATAGACGCCGCCGAGACCGATCAGGCCCAGCGAGGCCACACACAGGCCCATGATAGAGCCGCCATAGAAGGCAATGTTGAGTGCCTGCGGCGCGCCGTGCTCATTGGCGGCCACCGCGGTGCGCACATTGGCCTTGGTGGCCGCGTACATGCCGAGGTAGCCGGCGGTGGCGGACGACAGGGCCCCGGCCACGAAGGCGATAGTTGTGTCCGCGCCCAGGGCCACGTACAGGCCGATCGCGAGCACCGCGGCAAACATCGCCAGCATCTTGTACTCACGGTGCATGAATACCATGGCGCCGACGTGGATCTGGTCGGAGATGTTCTTGACGTTGTCCTCGCCGTGATTGTGGCGGGACATGACGTGGTAGATAAAGAAGGCAATAGAAAGGCCTGCCACGCCGAGGATTGGGGGCAGAATCAGGTTGAAGGTCATACGACTCCCGTTTATTTGGTTATCTTGGGCAGCGCTGAGTCTACCCAACAAATTCAATTGCGCACAAGCGCGGTCAGGCGGGCGCTGGCGTGGTTTTGAGGTAGCGTTCCAGCAGTGTCGGGAGGCTTCTTATCACTGCCGCCCCCAGGGCAATGCCAGCACGGGATACCGCTTCCTCAACCAGGGCCTCGGTCAGTCTCTGCTCACAATCACGGGCGCCCGGTGCGAAGCTCAGATGCCAGCGCTCCGGCGCGACACCGCCCTGGTCGCGCTGGTAGGGGCGGAAGAAGCCTTCCGCCGTCCCGGCGGCTATCTGCGCGTCCAGCCAGACGTGCAGGGGGCCAAACATCCCCGCGTCGGTGACCTCGGCGGGCACCAGTTGCACGCGGTAACCCTCGGGTAGGGCGGCGGCGTCAAACACATCGAGATCAGTGCCCCAGTGGTGTCGCGAGGTGCCGGGCAGTGCGGAGAAGCGCAGGATGGCCGCCAGCTTGTCCTCCTCGCTCATGGCATCTAGGTCCAGCGGTCGGCCAGCATCGTCGTGGACGGGCCGCTCACCGGCGGCCTTGCGATTCCAGATATCGCACTGGCGTTCAAAGCTGCGAAAGCCGCTGGCGATAGCCAGCTCGAACCCCGCGTCGACGGCTCGCCGACGCAGCGCCTCGAAGGCCGACCAGCAGTCCGGCTGCAGGCCGATGCCATCGCGCCATTCAATGTGGCTGTCGTCGCGACCCGTGAGCTGGCGCTCGTCCAATGACGTCATGTCTGCAACTCCACCGGCAGCTCCCTGGCCAACTGGATGCCCACCGGCGAGATATCCGCCACCCAGGCCATGGCCTCCACCCCCGCCGCTGTCGCGGCGACCAAAGCCTCACCGTAGGCGGGATCGATATCCCAGGCCGGCTTCACCCGCTGAATGCCGGCGTGGAACACGCAGAAAAAAATCACCGCCCGCTCCCCCGCTTCGGCCAGTTGCTGAAGTTCCCGCAGGTGCTTGCGAGCGCGATCACTGACGGCATCCGGGAATACCCCGTCGCCGCCCCTACACAGGGTGACGGATTTCACCTCCAGGGTGCAGCGACCGCGCTCCGGGTCATCGAGTTGCAGGTCAGCGCGACTGCCCTCGCCGTACTTCACCTCGCGCCGCAGCGAATCGTAGCCCGCCAGTGTCTCGACCCGCCCGCCGACAATGGCTTCCTCGACCACCCGGTTGGCTCGGGCGGAATGAATACAGGCCATGCCCTCGGTGGTATCGACCAGCTCCCAGGTATGCGGATACTTGCGTGTTTTCGAATCACTCACCGACAGCCACACCGGGCTGCCGGGCTCGGCGCAGCCGGTCATGGCCCCGGTGTTGGGGCAGTGGACGGTCAGCCGGCTGCCATCAGCCAGTTCGACGTCGGCTAGAAAGCGCTTGTAGCGGCGCAGCAGCGTCGCCGGGATGAGCTCAGTAAAATTCATGCCGCGATTGTGTCACAGAACGGCTTTGGAGGCGGCCCGCGGGGCGGTGAGATGCCTGTCTGGCATCCGATTGCCGAAGCTCATGGCAGCCCGAACCGGTATGGAATTTTTATTGGCACAGGCAGTCGGAATCTGGTAGTTTCTCCGCCCTCGAAGGACCGGCCATTCGGCAACAGCGGCCCGGTTCCTCTACCAAATAACATCGATGGGAAGTCACCATGCCCAGAAGATCAAGCAAATCTGCAGCCTCATCTGAATTCAAGAACTTTGTTCCTTACAAGCCCAAGCGCGGTGAGGAATACATGAATGAGCGTCAGCGCGCCCACTTCAAGAGCATCCTGCTGAACTGGAAGGCGGAGCTGATGGAGGAAGTCGATCGCACCGTGACCCATATGAAGGACGAGGCGGCCAACTTTCCCGACCCGGCGGATCGCGCCACCCAGGAAGAGGAGTTCAGCCTGGAACTGCGCACCCGCGACCGTGAGCGCAAGCTGATCAAGAAGATCGACGGCACAATCGATCGTATTGACGCCGACGATTACGGCTTCTGCGACGCCTGTGGTGTCGAGATTGGCATCAAGCGCCTGGAAGCCCGCCCCACCGCCGACCTTTGTATCGACTGCAAGACCCTCGACGAAATCAAGGAAAAGCAGGAACACGGCTGAGTCGGCCGACAGTTACGTAGGGCGCTTCGCGCCCTCCCCCACGGGCCCACTGCATCTGGGCTCACTGATTTGTGCTCTCGCCAGCTACCTGGACGCCCGCCATCACGACGGCCGCTGGTTGCTGCGCATGGAAGATCTCGACCCGCCCCGGGAGCAGCCCGGTGCCGCACAGGCCATACTCGATTCACTGCAGCAGCACGGCTTGCACTGGGACGACGACGTGCTCTGGCAAAGCGCACGGCACGACGCCTATGCCGCGACCATCAATGAACTGCTGAGCAGCGGCCAGGCATTTCGCTGTGACTGCTCGCGAGCACGGTTGAAAGCTGAAGGCGGTGTCTATCGCGGCCGCTGCCGACACCGGGCCCTCAGCGCTGAGGTGGAATCCGCCGTGCGCCTGCAGGTGGAAGACGGCGCCGCGATCCGGGTCACCGATGACATCCAGCCCAGCCTGCATCAACACATTGGTGCCGAGGTGGGCGACTTCATTATCCAGCGCCGCGACGGCCTGTATGCCTACCAGTTGGCGGTAGTCGTGGATGACGCCTTCCAGGGCGTGAACCGCATATTGCGGGGCAGCGATCTCTACGATTCAACACCCCGGCAGATATACCTGCAGCGCCGGCTGGGGCTGCCCACCCCACGCTATGCTCACATCCCGGTCATCGTGAACGCCCAGGGGCAGAAACTCAGCAAGCAGACCCATGCAGCGCCGCTGCACGGCGAACACGCCGCCGACAACCTGCGATTGGCGCTGCGCTTCCTGAACCAGGCAGCGCCACCTCCGGGCCTCAATCAGCTTGAGGCCCTGCTGGCGTTTGCCGTGGAACACTGGGACTGTTCGGCGGTGCCCGGCCGCGCGGGAATTCCGGAGAGCAGTCTCTACTGATACTATCCCTGCCGTGTATATCAACCGTACCCTGCTGCTGTTGCTGGCCATCGCCGTGGTGTTCATCCCCACCGCACAGGAGTGGGTTATCAGCGGCGGCACCGCCTGGTACCGGCCCTACCTGATCTGGCTGGTCATCATCGCGCTGGCCTGGTGGAACCAGCGCAAGAGCTATGGCGATGACCTTTAGCGTCGGTGAACTGCTAGTCGGCATGCTCACCTACCTGGGCGTGCTGTTCGCGGTGGGCAGCCTCGCTGACCGCGGCAAGTTACCCGCGCGACTGCTGGAGCATCCCGCCGTTTACGTACTGTCACTGGGCGTGATAGCGGGCGGGCTTGCCATCTACGGAGCCTCCCAACTGGCCTTCCACTACGGCTACGGTTTCCTGCTGTATTACGCCGGCATCAGCACCATGCTGCTGCTGTCACCGCTGGTGATGTTTCCCGTCATGCGGATCTGCCGCATCTACCAGCTCAGCTCGCTGGCCGACCTGCTGACTTTCCGGTTCCGCAGTCCCTGGGTGGGCGCCGCCGTGACCCTGACCATGCTGGCGGCCGTACTGCCGTTGCTGGCACTGCAGGTGCAGGTGGTCTCCGATGGCATTCACCTGATGAGCGGTGACCGGCCCGGGGGCGGCGATGCCTGGCACGATCACGATACCCTGGCAGTCGTGTTCTGCGCCCTGGTGGCGACCTTTACCGTGTTTTTTGGCACCCGCAGGCTCAAGCCCGAAGAACGCCACGAGGGTCTGGTGGCGGCCATCGCCTTTGAATCCCTGGTCAAGCTGGTGGGCATGCTGGCGCTGGGTCTATACGCGGTGTACCAGGTGTTCGATGGTTTCAGCGGCCTCAATACCTGGCTGGCACACCACGACCAGGTAGTGGCCATGCTCGACACGCCACTGCGCCGGGACTCGGCCCACGCCCTGCTGCTGGTGTTCTTTGCCGGTGCCGTGACCATGCCACACATGTTCCACATGGCCTTCAGCGAAGCACCCGATGGTCCGCGCTTGCGCACCGCAAGCTGGGGGCTGTCCAGCTATCTGCTGTTGCTGAGCCTGCCCATTCTGCCGATCACCTGGGCCGGCCTGGAACTCGACGGCCAGCTGCCCCAGGTCTACGCGGCCCTGGCACTGGGCCTGGACACAGGTTCCCGCGGCATCGCGATCACTGCCTATCTGGCCGGCATGTCGGCTGCCAGCGCCGTGATCATTGTCAGCACGCTGGCGCTCGCCAATATGTGCCTCAAACACCTGGTGCTACCCGTGTTGTTGCGGGGCCAGACGGGCCTGGAAGCGACATCCAACATCTATAGCCAGCTCAACTGGCTGCGCGCCCTGCTCACCGGCGCCATTATTCTGGCGGGCTACCTGTTCTCGCGCCGCACCCTCGGCAGCGAACAGCTGGTGGACCTTGGCATGACGGCGTTTATCGGCACACTGCAATTCCTGCCCGGCCTGCTGGCCACCCTGTACTGGCCCCGCGCCAATCGCTACGGCCTGGCCGCTGGCCTGGCCGCCGGCTTCACCACCTGGTACCTGCTGCTGGTGATTCCCCTGCTGACCGGCTCAGAGCCCGCCCTGCACGGCCTCTTGACGACCTGGTTCGGCGGCGATGATTCCCGCTGGACCGCCGCCGCCATCGGCTCACTGGGCATCAACATCTGCCTGTTCGTGCTGGCCACCGTGCTCACCCGTACCTCGGCAGAGGAATCTGCCAGTGCGGAAATCTGCTCAATGGATGACCTGGTGCGGCCCATGCGTCGCTCGCTGGGGCTGGCCAGCCCCGGAGAGTTCCGCGAGCGGCTGGCCGGTGTGCTGGGCGCCAATGCGGCCAATGCCGAAGTGGATCGCGCGCTGAAAGACCTGCGGCTGCCCGCGGAAGAGTCACGCCCCTACGCCCTGCGGCAATTGCGAGATCGGATCGAGGCCAACCTCTCCGGCCTGCTGGGCCCTACCGTTGCCTACGACATCATGCAGCGCTGTGTCCCCTGGCAGCTCGATGCGCCCCAGGCCAGCGAGGACATCAGCATGATCGAGCGGCGACTGGACAGCGAGTATCGCA
This sequence comes from Halieaceae bacterium, assembly GCA_028280635.1. Lineage (GTDB taxonomy): Bacteria > Pseudomonadota > Gammaproteobacteria > Pseudomonadales > Halieaceae > JANQIO01. The sequence goes on from JANQLM010000095.1 coordinate 7,218, forward strand.
GCTTTACCGGCCTGGCTGCCGACCTCGACAACCTGCGCCGCTACCACCGCGAGACCCTGCGCGACCTGCCGATTGGTGTGTTCTCCCTCGGCAAAGATGGCGAAATCCTGATGTGGAATCGCTCGATGGAGGAAACCACCGGGGTGGCCAGCGAGGACATTGTTGGGTCCTACCTCAGCTCACTGCCGGAGGCCTGGAGCAGCATGCTCTCGGCATTTGCCGAGTCGCAGAAATTTGCCGAGCACAAGCTGCACCTACCGGAGCCATCGAGCCGGGGTCGCTGGATCAGCCTGCACAAGGCGGCGGTGGAATCCTCCTCGGGCATTTCCGAAGATCAGGTCATCGTGGTGGAGGACCTCACCGATTACGAGATTCTCGAACAGGAGCTCATGCACAATGAACGACTGGCGTCGATCGGTCGGCTCGCCGCGGGGGTAGCCCACGAGATCGGCAACCCGATCACCGGCATTGCCTGCCTGGCCCAGAACCTCGAGGTGGAAGAGGACATGGAGGCCATTCCCGAGGCCGCCAACGAAATTCTCAAGCAGACCAACCGCGTCACCCGCATTGTGGAAACGCTGGTGAACTTCTCTCATGCGGGCAGCACCAACGTGGACCCGGCCACCCTGCAGGCCATGAACCTGGCCGACTGCGTGGATGAAGCGGTGCACCTGCTGCAACTGGACCGCTCCGCCAAACCCGTGCGCTTTGACAACCGCTGTGATCGGGAGCAACTGGTGCTGGCGGAAAGCCAGCGCCTGCTGCAGGTCTTCGTCAACCTGCTGGGCAATGCCCGCGACGCCAGCGATCGCAATGGCCTGATCACCGTCGAGGCGCAGCCAGTCCAGAACCAGTTGCATATCAGCGTCACCGACGAGGGCAGCGGCATTCCCGAGGCAATCCAGGGCCAGGTCTTCGAGCCCTTTTTCACCACCAAAGAGCCCGGCGAGGGCACCGGCCTGGGCCTGGCGCTGGTCTACAGCATTCTGGAAACCCTGGGCGGGCGCATTACCGTGACCAGTCCGGTGAAACAGCAGCGCGGCACCCGTTTCCTGGTCAGCCTGTCGAGCGCCAGCTATGGCGAGGAGTACCCCTAAAGGGTACTGCGCCGAAGCCGCCACCGGTTTTCCGAAACTGGACCCACAGCGGCGCAGCTCACTGGCAAATCAGTCGACGAGCGGGTATTTTTGTTTCATCTGTACACAGTGGTGGTAACACCCCGGGGTAGCACACGTGGCACAAGCCGAAATCCTGATCGTCGAAGACGAATCCGTCATCCGCTCGGCCCTGCGCCGCCTGCTGGAACGCAACGACTACCGGGTCAGCGAAGCGGCGTCGGTGAGCGAGGCGGGTAGCAAGTACAAGCTGACCGACTTCGACCTGATTATCAGCGACCTGCGGCTGCCCGGCGCTCCCGGTACCGACCTCATCAAGCGCGCCGGCGACGTGCCCGTGCTGATCATGACCAGCTATGCCAGCCTGCGCTCGGCGGTGGATTCCATGCGCATGGGTGCCGTGGACTATATCGCCAAGCCCTTTGACCACGATGACATGGTCAGCGCCGTGACGCGCATCCTGGCGGAGCGCGAACGCGAGCAGGAGCAGCGCGGCCAGGCCGGCGAAGCCAGCTCCACGGAAACCGAACGCGCTGTGGAAGGTTTCATCGGCAGTTGCATCGACATGGTGATGCTGTTCGACCACCTGCGCAAAATTGCCCCCACCGACGCCACTGTGCTGGTACTCGGGGAAACCGGCACCGGCAAGGAGTTGGTGGCACGCAGCCTGCACCATCACAGCCGCCGGGTTGAGCGGCCGCTGATATCGGTCAACTGCGCCGCCATTCCGGAAACACTGATCGAGTCGGAGCTGTTTGGCTACGAAAAAGGGGCCTTTACCGGTGCCAACACCAACCGCACCGGCCTGATTGAAGCGGCCGACGGCGGCACCCTGTTCCTCGATGAGATCGGTGAGCTGCCGGTGGAGGCCCAGGCGCGCCTGCTGCGTTTTATCCAGGAGGGCGAGATCCGGCGTATCGGCTCGGTGGAGTCCCGCAAGGTGAACGTGCGCCTGATCTGTGCCACCCACCGCGACCTGCAGCAACTGACCGCGGACGGGAAGTTCCGCCAGGACCTCTATTACCGTATCAACGTTATGCGCCTGCAGCTGCCGCCGCTACGTGAGCGCGGCAAGGACATCCTGGAACTGGCCGAGTACATCCTGGCGCGCCGCGCCCGGGAGCTGGAGAAGGGACCACGACATTTCTCGCCCAAGGCAATCCAGGCGATCACAACCTACACCTGGCCCGGCAACGTGCGCGAGCTGGAAAACGCCGTCGAGCGAGCCCTGATCCTCAGTGAATCCGAGGAAATCGACAACCAGCTACTGGGTATTGACCTGGAGCTGGTCAAAGTCAGCCAGATTCGCGGCCGCAAGACTGAGCCGACCGCGGCGGTGTCCACACGGGTGGCTACCAACTACGACCCACCCGAAGACCTTTCCCTGGAGGACTATTTCCAGCGCTTCGTTTTGGAGCACCAGGACTCGATGAGCGAGACCGAACTGGCACAAAAACTGGGCGTTTCCCGCAAATGCCTGTGGGAGCGGCGCCAACGCTTCGGAATTCCCCGCAAGAAGGGCGGCGGCAAGCGCCAGTCTGGTGCAAAACGCGCCAAATCCGGCTAGGAACCTACGTTACCTTTCACCCGTGCCGTTACAGAATGCGGTGTAGAACGGTAACGTAACGCGGTATCAGCCGCCTACAAAGCGCACTCTTATTTTTCCATCTTGTTGATATATAAAGAAAAATACATTTCTGGCACGGTAAGTGCTCTATGTAATACAGCTTAAACAATAAAAATAACAATCTAGCTGTAATAATAATAATGACTCTAACTATGGACCTGGATGGGGAAAACTTTGTTTTCCCCTTCGTTCATTCCGGCACGCGGAAATCTGCCTCGGCACCAGCCTGACACACTGTCTGGACCCACAGGGAATGCCGACCAGAACTTCGGGAATGGTTACGAAGGTTCAGCAAGCCCGTACTTTAAAAGTATTCACCGGTGAGTCTGTCAGGAATAGCTGACGGGTTCGCCACGTGACAGGTGGGCCTGTGATACCGGCTGTTGTGGGATGGCATGGCGACGACCCGGTTTGGGGCACGACATCAGCCCCGTCCGGCCAGGAACGCCCACCGGGGTGACCCGGCGACAGACGCCGTTACCTCTCGTCACATTGATGAGGCCGAAGGGGACTTGAGGGTAACAAGTCACATGACAGTTCTGTGACAAACTGCAGGATAAGCAGCGCTAACCCTGCCCTGGCATAGAAATCCACAGTTAAGTGGTTGGTTTGAAATGACTTTTTTGCCCGAAGGTGGGACAGCCAAGCAATTTGCGGCGCAAGACGAAAGATAAGAGACAAAACCTGAACACTAAGAAATCAAACACGCGTCGTACTGAGTCTGGGTGACAGGAAGCTGGCTGATTGGCCAGAGAAATTGCCGATGTTCACCTGACAATAACAACAGATACCAACAATAAAAAAACACCGATAAATAACAATAAGACTCCTAGTGAGACCTGGATGGGGAAAACCTGGTTTTCCCCGTCATCGTTCTTGCCCGCTGACCCGTATGGTAGACTGCGCGCCTTCTTTCTGGAGCACTGAAACACCGATGACATCCGCCACCCAGGCCGCCACCCGCATCCCGCGGGATGGACACCCGGTCTCCCGGAAACACATCAGCGAGAGCGCCCTAAAGGTCATGTCCCGGCTGTCCAGCCAGGGATTCGAGGCCTATCTGGTGGGCGGCGCTGTCCGGGACCTGCTGCTGGGTGGGCACCCCAAAGACTTTGACGTCGCCACCGATGCCACCCCGGAAGAGGTGCACGAATTGTTCCGCAATTCGCGGATCATCGGGCGTCGCTTCCGCATCGTGCACGTGCGCTTTGGCCGCGAGATTATCGAGGTCACCACCTTCCGCGGGCACCACGATAGCGACGAGCAGGAAGACAAGCGACGCCCGGCGGCCAAGCAGAGCGATTCCGGCATGCTGTTGCGGGACAATGTGTTCGGCAGTCTCGAGGAAGACGCCGTGCGTCGCGACTTCACGGTGAACGCGCTGTACTACTCCAGCAAGGACTTCTGCGTGTACGACTACGTAGACGGTCTGCGCGATCTGGAACACCGGCAGATTCGCATCATCGGCGATGCCGAGAAGCGCTACCGAGAGGACCCTGTGCGCATGCTGCGCGCGGTGCGCTTTGCCGCCAAGCTCGACTTCGATATTGCAGAATCCACCGCCGAGCCCATCCCCGAGCTGTCGCACATGTTGGAGGCCATACCTGCCGCGCGCCTGTTCGACGAAATGCTCAAGCTGTTCATGGCGGGTTATGCCCTGCCCACCTTCAGACTGCTGCGCAAGTACCAGCTACTGGAGCACCTGTTCCCGGCCACTGCCAGTGAGCTGGACATGAATCCCCGGGCGGTGAAGCTGGTGGAGGCCGCGATGGCATCCACTGATGCTCGGGTCGCCGAAGACAAGCCGGTGACGCCCGCCTTTATTCTCGCGGCTCTGCTCTGGCCGCCGGTGGTCGAGCTCAAGAAATCCCTGGAAGACAATGGCCTGGCACCGATGGAAGCGCTGGCCGAGGCCGCCAGCTCGCTGACCCAGGAGCAGCTCCACCACATCGCTATTCCACGGCGTTTCACCGCACCCATGCGGGAAATCTGGGAATTTCAGCTGCGACTGCAGAAGCGCAAGGGACGCGGCCTGGTCAAGCACCTCTCGCACCGGCGCTTCCGCGCGGCCTACGACTTCCTGCTGCTGCGAGAGCAGTCTGGCGAGGACCTGGAAGGGCTGGGCAAGTTCTGGACTGAAATGCAGGAAAAGCACCCGGACGTGGAAGTGGACACCGGGCCCTCGGAGGAGGAAAAACCCCGGCCGAGACGCCGGCGTCGCCGCCGCAAACGTCCGCAATGATCACCGCCTACATCGCCCTCGGCAGCAACCTGGGCGACTCCCGGGCACTGCTGGGCTCGGCGCTGGCCGCCATGGACCGCCTGGCGGACACTCGGCTGGTCGATGTGTCACCCACCTATCGCAGCACCGCGGTGGGGCCTGGCAAGCAGCGGGACTACCTGAACCTGGTGGCACGGCTCGAGACCGGCCTGGACGCGGGCAAACTGCTGGCGCAACTGCAGCGCATCGAGGCCGACCACGGCCGTCAACGCAGAGAGCACTGGGGCCCGCGCACCCTGGACCTGGACATCCTGCTCTATGGCGACGCGACGATCAGCACGGAAGCGCTGCAGGTGCCACACCCGCGCATGGCGGAACGCAACTTCGTGCTGTACCCTCTCACTGATCTTGCAGCGGACCTGGTCCTGCCCTGCGGCACACCCCTGCAGCGCTGGCGCAGTGCCTGTTCCGACGCGGGACTGGAAGCCCTAGGAGACACCATTGAGCCAGGACGGTAGCGCGAGCCCGGCGGGATCAGAAACCGGCATCGACCTGAGAGGACGCCGGCCGCCAGCATTCATCGCTGTGGAAGGACCTATCGGGGTCGGTAAAACAACGCTGGCCAAGCGCCTGGCCAGCACATTCAATTACCAGGCCCTGCTGGAGCAGGCCGAACAAAACCCCTTCCTGGAGCGCTTCTACCAGAACCGCAAGCAGGCAGCGCTCGCCACCCAGCTATTCTTCCTGTTTCAGCGCGCGCAACAGATCCAGGACCTGCGGCAGTCAGATATCTTTGAACCGGTGCGAGTGGCGGATTTTCTTATCGAGAAGGACCCGCTGTTTGCGCGCATCAACCTGGACAGTGACGAGTATCAGCTCTACGACAAGGTCTTCCGGCAGCTCACCATCGACGCGCCGCGACCGGACCTGGTGATCTACCTGCAGGCGTCAACCGATGTGTTGCTATCGCGCATTGAAAGCCGGGGGATTGGCTACGAACAGTCGATCAACCGCGACTATCTCGAGTCGCTGAACGAAGTGTACAGTGAATTTTTTCTATATTACGATGGCGCCCCACTGCTGATCGTGAACGCCAGCGAGATTGACCTGGCCAACAGCGATCGCGACTACGAACACCTCGTGGACTACATGCTGGATATTCGCAGCGGTCGGCACTACTTCAACCCGACGTTTATATAGCGATCATTTGGCGATCTGCAGCGCGGGTGAAAACCCGAACGCTGGCAATACCGGGCAACCGGAACCACAGGGCGTAGCAACACTCGGAGCGAACGGGCAGAAGCGGCATGGCCAAAATCACCGTCAACACCCTCAAGGCCATGAAGGAGGCCGGCGAGAAGTTTTGTTGCATCACGGCGTATGATGCCACCTTCGCTCGCCTTATCGCCGCCGCCGGCGCGGAAACCATGTTGGTGGGTGACTCCCTGGGCATGGTCCTGCAGGGTCACGACAGCACCATCCCCGTCACCCTCGAGGACATGGCTTACCACACTGCCTGTGTGGCCCGGGCCAACACCGACGCCCTGGTCATCGCCGATATGCCATTCATGGCCTATGCCAGCCCCGAACAGGCCATGGCCAATGCCACAGAGCTGATGCAGGCTGGCGCCCAGATGGTCAAGATGGAAGGCGGCACCTGGCTCAGCGACAGCATTCACGCCCTGGTGGAGCGCGGTATTCCGGTCTGCGCCCATCTCGGCCTGACGCCGCAGTCGGTCAACGTGTTCGGCGGCTACCGGGTGCAGGGGCGCACGCCCAAGGGGGCCAAGAGCATTCTTGCCGATGCGGTGGAAATCCAGGATGCAGGCGCCTCTATCCTGGTGCTGGAATGTGTTCCCGCAGAGTTGGCAACCGATATCAGCAGCAAGCTGGAAATCCCGGTGATCGGCATCGGCGCCGGCCCGGGCACGGATGCGCAGGTACTGGTGATGCACGATTTGCTCGGGCTGGGGGAGCACAAGCCCCGGTTCGTGGAAAACTTCATGGCGGGCCAGGCCAGTGTGCAGGATGCACTCAAGGCCTTCGTCGATGCGGTCAAGAGCGGTGCCTACCCACGCCCCGAGCACGGCTACGAGTAACGTAACACTTTTCCCCGTTCCAGCCCTGAAGCCGCACCCGGCTCGCTCCGCGCACTCTTTCAGAGCACGCTTACTGCTAGATATAATTTTTATTTATCAATAACTTATGAGTTAGTTTGCACTAACTATCAGTGCATTGGTAACAGGCTGCTCCGAAAGGCATAAGAGTGCTTCGTTTGGTAACAAAAAAGCATGAATATTTTGTGAAAATGCGTTGCCCCCCTCCCTACCATGGGGCATACTCGCCGTCCCAATTTGGTACTTTTACCACTTTGCACCAGTTTGTGCGTTTCCGCGCAATAGGCCTTGCGTCAACAAGGTGCATTGATGTGTTGCTCTGCACCGCCACGGGCGGTCAGGCAAAAACGAGGAGCCAACGAGGAACAAGATGCGGACATACGCCACCAACGCGCAACTGCAGCGCGCCATCCGCGACAAGCGGGTTCAGGGCCAGACCATCGCCTTTGTACCGACCATGGGCAACCTGCACGAGGGCCACCTCGAGCTGGTACGCAAGGCGCGGGAGCTCTGCGATGTCGTGGTAGTCAGCATCTTCGTCAACCCGATGCAGTTCGGCCAGAACGAAGACCTCGATTCCTATCCTCGCACCCTGCTCGCTGACAAGGAGAAACTGTTCGCCGAAGGTGTGCAAATCCTGTTCGCACCGTCCGCCGAAGAGATCTATCCCGAAGGCCTCGGTGTGCAAACCGCCGTTAACGTCCCGGCACTCTCCGATACGCTGTGCGGCGCCAGCCGGCCCGGCCACTTCACCGGCGTGGCCACCGTGGTGACCAAGCTGTTCAATATCGTGCAGCCTGACGTGGCGGTGTTTGGCGAGAAAGATTTCCAGCAGCTCTCCATCATCCGCAAGATGGTGATGGACCTGTGCCTGCCGATCGAGATCGTCGGTGTGCCCACAGCACGTGCGGAAGACGGCCTGGCCCTGAGCTCTCGCAACGGTTACCTGACACCGGAGCAGCGCGAGCGCGCGCCTGAGCTGAACCGCATACTCATGGAAGTGCGCGACGCCATCGCCTGTGGCTTCGACAACTACCTTGAGCTTGAAGCCCATGCGCGCCTGAAGTTGATTCAGGCCGGCTTCGAGCCGGATTACTTCGAGATCCGCGACGCCCGCACGCTGGCGGACGTGACCGCCAATACCGAGGAAGTGGCGATTCTGGCCGCGGCCCAGCTCGGCAAACCCCGCCTGATCGACAATGTGCGCCTGGCGCTGAATCCTGTCAGCGACTGGGGCATGCTCGCCACGCGCTAGCGGCTTTTTATAAACCCGCCGCGGCTACTCTCTATGAGCACTTGGCGGGCGCCTCACTTGATCCACATCACCCGCTGATCTGGTACCCCGCGAGCGGCGGGTCTATGCTTGTGCTACGCACACGACACAAGCATAAGCCGCAGTCTCAACAACAATAATTCCCGCTGGGAGACCCTCATGTCTGAATTCCCTGTTCATCCCGTCCCCGAGGCACTCAAGCAGAGCGCCCATATCAATGCCGAGCAATACCAGGCGATGTACCAGCGCTCCGTGGAAGATCCCGAGGGCTTCTGGTCGGAGATGGCCTCGGAGTTCCTGGATTGGGATTCCCCCTGGGACAGCGTTTGCAGTTATGACTTTCACAACGGGGATGCCAGTTGGTTCGCCGGCGGTACCCTCAATGTCAGCGTCAACTGCATCGATCGTCACCTGCCCGCACGCGCTGACCAGGTCGCACTGATCTGGGAGGGGGACGACCCGGCTGACGACAAGACGGTGACCTATGGCGAACTGCATGCCGCTGTTTGCCAACTGGCCAACGGCCTGCGCGCGCGGGGCGTCGGCAAGGGGGACCGGGTATGTATCTACATGCCCATGATTCCGGAGGCCGCCTATGCCATGCTGGCCTGCGCGCGGATCGGCGCCGTACACTCGGTGGTGTTTGGCGGCTTCTCTCCCGAGGCCCTCAAGGACCGCATTCTCGACTCCGACTGCCAGACCGTGATTACCGCCGATGAAGGCGTTCGCGGCGGCAAGCACATCCCGCTGAAGGCCAACACCGACAAAGCCCTGTCGGAGTGCCCCAATGTACATAGCTGCATCGTGGTGAAGCGCACCGGCGCCGAGGTGTCCTGGGACGAATCTCGTGATGTGGGCTACGAAGACCTGGTCGCCGGCCGGGCAGCCAGCTGCGACCCCGAAGCCATGGACGCGGAGGACCCGCTGTTTATCCTCTACACCTCGGGTTCCACCGGCAAACCCAAGGGCGTACTGCATACCACCGGCGGCTACCTGCTGCAGGCGGCCATGACCTTTAAATATACCTTCGACTACAAGGACGGCGAGGTGTACTGGTGCACCGCTGACGTCGGCTGGGTGACTGGGCACAGCTATATTGTCTATGGGCCACTGGCCAACGGCGCCATCAGCCTGATGTTTGAGGGCGTACCCACCTACCCGGATGCATCGCGCTGCTGGGAGGTCTGTGACAAGCACCAGGTCAATATCTTCTACACCGCGCCCACGGCCATCCGTGCCCTGCATTCACTGGGCGATGCACCGGTCACCCGCACCTCCCGGGCGAGCCTGCGCCTGCTTGGCACCGTGGGCGAGCCCATCAACCCGGAGGCCTGGGAGTGGTACTACAGCGTGGTAGGCGAGTCGCGCTGCCCCATTGTCGACACCTGGTGGCAGACCGAAACCGGCGCTCACATGATTACGCCGCTGCCGGGCGCCACCGACCTGAAGCCAGGCTCTGCCACTTTCCCCTTCTTTGGTGTGCAGCTCGCCCTGCTCGATGAACAGGGTCGGGAAATCGAGGGTGAGGGCGCAGGCTACCTGGTGATCAAGGCCAGTTGGCCGAGCCAGATTCGCACGGTCTACGGCGACCACCAGCGCATGGTGGATACCTATTTCAGCAACTACCCGGGCTACTACTTCACCGGCGACGGCGCCAGCCGCGACGCCGACGGGTACTACTGGATTACCGGTCGCGTTGACGATGTGCTCAACGTTTCCGGGCACCGGATGGGCACCGCGGAAGTAGAAAGCGCGCTGGTGCTACACGATGACATCGCGGAGGCCGCCGTCGTGGGCTACCCTCATGACATCAAGGGCCAGGGCATCTACTGCTATGTGACGCCGATGGTCGGGGTAGATCCCAGTGAGGAACTACAGAAGGAGTTGGTGGCGCTGTGCGTGCAGGAAATCGGCCCCATCGCAAAACCCGACGTCATCCAGTGGGCGCCGGCCCTGCCGAAAACCCGCTCCGGCAAGATCATGCGCCGTATCCTGCGCAAAGTGGCCGAGAACGAACTCGGCAGCCTGGGAGACACCTCGACTCTGGCCGACCCGGCTGTGGTCGACGACCTGATCGAGAACCGCGCCAACCGCTAGGCGGCAGGGCTAAAAGCTGTGGTGCAGGCTTAGCTGTAGCTGGCCTTTGTCGACGCCGTCAGTGGTCTGGTACATGTAGCCGAACTGGGTGCGCAGGGTATCGCTGAGGCTGTACCCAATCGCGGCATAGGCGCGGTTGCGATCAAAGTACTCCACCTCGACGCCGTCACCCACGTCTTTCTCGCCATTGATAAACAGTTCGTTGTAAAAGGCCGCATACCAAGCGCCCTGCTTGAGGTCGCTGCGATTGAAGGGAATGTTCATGAACAGCGCGTAGCGAAAGCGCGTGCGAAAGTCCTGGTCGTCCACCCAGCGCTGTTCGTAGCGGAAGCGGTGAGTCAGGTAAACCCTGTCACCCAGCTTCTGCGGGACCAGGGCTTCCTGGTAAATGCGATGCTCGGTGTCGGTATCGTTGCTGGAGCCGAACTCGCCGCTGGTGATATTGGCATACCCCAGCGTCAGGGTGGCGTCGTTGGACTCCGGCCGCCAGGTCACGCCGCCGCGCAGCATAAGCTGCTCAAGGTCACCGCCCAGGTCCCAGTTCCGGTACTGCACATCGCCCTGTACCCCCCACCGCGAGGTCTGGGAGGGGAAGTTGAAGAAGTACATATACCAGGCACCGAGCTGGTCCTCATCCACCGGCTCCGCGACCGCGCCCTGCGGCTGCAGCAACAGCAGGGCGGCGCCAACAGCGAGCAGAGGCGAGCGCCCTCGCAGCGAGAAGATCACAGCTATTAAAGAAAACATAGATTGGGGCCTTCGCCATCCGGGATTTCGAGTTTCACTATCATACCTTGGACCAGCGCAGGTACAGGCCTGCGCCCTGGCAAGCCTTTGGCAGCCACACCAGCGCTGACGGGACAGCGCCCGGCTAGTCCTGGAAACTGGCGCGGTAGCGACGGTTCAGCACCACGTACACCAGGGGCATCACCAGGGCCAGCAGGAAGTAGGCCCAGCCGGACAGTCCGACCAGCCGGTCGGGAACCACCAGGGCCAGCCCGGCCGATAGCAGTCCGATACTCGAAGCCACCAGCCAGGCGAAGATCTCGTGCCGCGTCAGCAGCACTTCCCGTGCACTCAGTGCCAGTGCCTCCCGCTGGCCAAGGGCATGAAAGTACAGGCCAACGATACACAGGTTGCCCAGCAGGAAACCAACACCATAGATAACGAACAGGCCACGCAGCTCTGCATAGCTGCTGACCGTAAACTCACTGGGTAGCCAGCCGCCGCTGAGCGCACTGACCGCGGCGGTCGCCATGGCGCGCAGCGGGTATACGTAGATCAGAATGATAAACACCAGCGCCAGGCTCAACAGGTTGGTCAGGGTGGTGTCGAGTCCGTAGCGGATGGACCAGTTGCGGTGCGCCATCCAGAACATGGTCAACACCAGGAAGCCGAACAGGAAGGCCGGTGTGGCGCGCAGCGCCAGCTCCAGCTCCTGGTAGTTGCCCGGCACGGCGTCGAAAGAGATCACCAGCAGCGTCAGGGCGAATGCGAACGCAGCGTCCACGAAGGTCTCCAACCGCGTTGTCTCGGCTCCTCGATAGAGGAACGCGCCTACCCTTCGCTCTGGGGGCTCCGGGGTATCAGGCATCAGCTTCCGGTGTGTACCAGCAGTTTGCCGGTGTTGCCGCCGGTGAAGAGCATTTCCAGGGCACGCGGAAAAGACTCAATGCCCTCTTCCACCTGCTCGCGCATCTTCAGCTTGCCCTCACCCATCCACGCGGCAATGTCCTTCATGCCCTCCGCGTAGCGGTCGGCGAAGTGGAAGGCCGTGTAACCCTCCATGCGTGCGTAGCGTTCTGCCAGGCGCAGATAGCGCTTGGGCCCATAGACGTCATTGTTATCCGCGTACTGGGAAATGGCGCCACAGATCACCACTCTGGCGCGCTCCTGGATGTGCTCAAGCACGGCATCCAGCATCTCACCGCCAACGTTGTCGAAGAACACCGACACACCTTCCGGTGCGAGTTCGCCGACGCGTTGCTCCACATCCTCGGACTTGTAGTCGATGGCGGCATCGAAACCGAGCTCATCAGTGAGGAAGGCGCACTTCTCCGGGCCGCCGGCAATGCCAATCACTTTGCCGGCACCGAGCGCCCTGGCCATCTGGCCCGCTACTGAGCCCACGGCGCCAGCCGCGGCGGAGACCACAACCGTGTCGCCTTCCTTGACCTGGCCGATATCGCGAATACCGAACAGGGCGGTGAGGCCGGTGGTCACCGACAACAGGCCAAGGTAGTCCGACAGACCGGCGATGGAAGTATCCACAACACTGCAGCCTTCTGCGGGCACCGTAGCCACGGTTTGCGCTGCGAAGGGACCGAACACCGCGTCCCCCTCCTGGAAGTCGAGGCTGCCGCTGGCCAGTACCTTGCCGACACCCAGAGCGGGCACCGTGGCCCCTTCCGGAATCAGGGTGTGCAGCCAGCCGGGGCTTAAGGTGGTGCCAATCCAGGCATCGATAGACAGGTAGTCGACGGCCACCTGTATCTCACCGTCGCCGGGGACACGAGCCTCTTCCTCCTGGACGGACATGACGTCGGCAACTGGCAGGGCCTCGGGATATCTGTCGAGGACGACTTTCTTATTCTTCATGGCTGTGGGGTCCTTATAGTTCGGATATTGTACGCGGGGCGGCGGGAACTGGTGCTGCGATCAGACCAGCCCCAACTGGCGCGAGCCCTTGTCGAGGTCCTTGTGGAAGGGGTCTGTGTCGGCATCGCGATGCCAGCTATATTCGGCATAGTCGGCAGCCTGTTCGGCCAACGCTTCACCCCACAGGCGGGCAATAACGGCCAGCGTCATATCCATACCGGCGCTGACCCCGCTGGAAGTGACAAACTTGCCGGCATCCACCCAGCGCGCCTCCTCTACCCAGTTGACCTGGTCGCTCTGCATCCGCGCTATCGCAAAAAACTGCTTGTTGGTGGTGGCACGCAGGCCGTCCAGCAGGCCGGCTTTGGCCAACAGCGCCGAGCCCGTGCAAACCGAGGTGACAACTTCCGCTGTCTCGGCCGCCGTTCTCAGGTAGTCGAGCATGGCGGCGCTCTCCAGGGCCGGAAACGTGCCGGAGCCGCCGGGCAGCACCACGATATCCAGCGGCGGTGCATCGGCGAAGCTGTAGTCTGCATAGACACGGGGTGCCAGCGGCCCGTCGGAACCGAGTGCGGCGGGCACCGGCCCGGCTGCCTCGGCGACCATGCAGATCTCTACTTCCCCGGCGCCCAGCACGCTGTACATTTCCAGTGGCCCGAAGGTGTCCAGCATTTCCCACCCAGGGTAGATCACTGCCCCCACACGTCGTTTTGCCATGGTGTTATCTCCTGTTAATGGCCGGTCCTGGCCTTGAGCGCGGCTTCCACAAGCAGCAGACGGTCGTTGCCGAAATACATGTCATCGCCGTCGATGAAGATGGTCGGCGAGCCGAAGCCGCCGCGCTCGATCAGCTCATCGGTATTGGCGCGCAGCCTGTCTTTTACGTCCTGGCGGGTGATCGCAGCCAGAAAGCCATCGCCCTCCATGCCCACACTCTGTGCAATCGCTGCCAGTACCGCCTCATCGCTGACGTCCTCAGTACGGCCCCAGTAAGCCTCGAATACCGCCTTGCTGTAGGGCAACAGGACCTCAGCCTCCTCCGCCACAAAGCAACCGCGCATACACTTCACTGCACTTACCGGGTGGAAGCCGGGCCAGGAAATTTCGATGCCGCGCAACCGCGCCCAGTCCGCCAGGTCCTTGAGGGTATAGCCGGTAATACGCTGGTTGCTGAAGGCCGCCTCGCGCTTGGCGTACAACTCCTGGTTCACGGTGTTGAACACGCCACCCACCAGGTGCGGTCGCCACTCGATCTCCACCCCGTACTGCGCCGCCAGTGGCTGGACACCAGTGAAGGCCAGGTAAGTCCAGGGTGAGGTCAGGTCATAGAAGAATTCAAGTCGTGTCATGGTCTATCCTGAATCTCAGGGGAAATCGAGTGTCTGATAGTGAGCGTCTAGACTACGAACCGGAGCTTATCCCATGCAAGCAAGAATCTGTATTTCATTTCTCCTTCTCGCGCTGATGACAGCCTGTGCCACCGAACCCGGTACCGGCGCCAGGACCAATACCTTGATATCCGTGGAGTACGGTCGCATCGCCAATGTGGAGCAGGTCCAACTGGACGCCAGGCACGGCACCGGCGCACTGATTGGCGGAGGCCTTGGCCTGGCCGCCGCCAGCACCCGCTCCGGGTCCACACAGGCAGCCGCCACCGTGGCCGGCGCACTGATCGGCGCGCTGATCGCCGACTCACAGCAGAAGACCGCTGATCGCTACACCGTCAAGCTGCGCAATGGCAGCACCGTGGCCATTGTTAGCGAACACCACGATCTTGCCGTCGGAGACTGCGTCTCCGTGGAGCAGGGCGAGCACGCAAATATTCGCCGCGTCTCCAACGTAATGTGTGATACTGCTGCCAGCCATCCGGCCTACTCGGAAATGAACGCACTCTATGAAGAGGAATCCACCGAGTGTGCCTGGGCCAAGGAGCAGTTGATGAAGGCAAGCACAGCAGAGGAAACCGACGTGGCGTACAAGAAGATGCGCGCCTTCTGCGAGAACTGAACAATCATAAAAAACGAGCTGTGAAAGGAGAGTGTAAATGGCAGATGCCAGGGTAGCTGTAGTACTGGGTGCCTCCGGTGACAAGAACTTTGGTTCCGAGAGTGCGCGAAGGCTGGCGGCGGCGGGCTACAAGGTGATCGTCGGCGCGCGCCGGCTGGAGCCGCTGCAGGCACTGGCAACTGACATCGATGGGCTGGCCGTGGCCTGCGACATCACCGACGAGGGCCAGGTGGAGAATCTGTTCAAGCAGGCGCTGGACGCCTACGGTCGTGTCGATGTGGCGGTCAATTCCTGTGGTACTCACGCCCATGCGCAGATTGCCGAGCTGACGCGGGATGCCATCACGCCGACCCTGGAAATCAGCTTCATCGGCGCGCTGCTGTTCTTCAAGCATGCGGCTGCGGCCATGACCGACGGCGGCTCGGTGATTACGGTGTCTTCCCTCACCGCCAGGCTGCCAGGCAAGGGCTACTCGGTGTATTCCGGCGCACGCGCGGGTATCGATTATGCGGTCAAAGTGGCCGCCTGCGAGTACGCCGAACAGAAGGTCCGTTTCAACTCCATCGCCGCGGGCCTCATCGAAACCGATATGACCACTGACCTGCTGCAAATGCCGGGTATTGTCGACGCCTTCACCGCGCAGATTCCCGCCGGGCGCATGGGTACAGTTGAAGACCTGGCAGAAGCCGTGCTGTGGCTGGCCGATGGCGAGCGCTCCGGTTTCGTGAACGGCTCGGTAATCGACCTCTCCGGCGGACAGCACATGGGCGCGCTGCCCGGCTAAGGGCTAACGCGCTGCACTGGCCGCAGCGCGCTCTTCCTGCAGCTGCTTGCCGCGATGGGCTTCGCGAATGATGTAGGCGCGTATCGCTTCGCTTTGCTCCCGGTCCAGGTAGTCGGCAAAGCTCGCCATGCCACGCTTGGCGAGAATGCCCTCTCGTACCACCTTGTCCCAGCTGTCCGCATCGTGAATCAGTCCCGAGCCACGCAGGTCGGGAACCAGCAGACCGGATACAGCATTGAGGCCGTGGCAGCCCATGCAGGTGTCCTGGTAAAGCGCGAAACCGGCTTGCTCAGCTTCTGCTGAGGCGGTCCGCGGCGGCGGATTGAACACTACATTGGGTTGCCAGTCCACGTCCGGAAGCTGACCGTCAGCGCCCAGCTTGAAGGTCAGAACGCGGCTGACGTTGGGCAGGCTCTCGGCCTGAACATACTCTCCAAACACCAGGGCGTAGGCGCCACCCCAGCCCGCGGCTACCGATACATACTGATCGCCGTCGATTTCATAGGTCATCGGTGCGGCGACCACGCCGGTCTGGGTAGGGAAGTCCCACAGGCGCTCACCGGTGTCCGCCGCAAAGGCAGCGAACCTGCCGTCCGCGGTGCCCTGGAATACCAACTCGCCAGCCGTGGCCAGGGTACCGCCGTTCCAGGGACCGTTGTGTTCCACGCGCCAGGCCTCTGATTGCGTGCGCGGGTCCCAGGCCAGCAGCCGGCCCTTCATCAGAGGGCGCATGGCATCGCGCTCGGCCTGGGAGTCAGGCAGGCTGCCCACGACACCGCTGGTGCCGGTGTTCGCAGTACCGGGACGGTAAAGGAAGTCCTCGGGCTGGCCATAGGCCGCCGGGAAATCCAGCACCGGGATATACACCAGGCCCGTGTCAGGGCTGAAGGACATCGGGTGCCAGTTGTGGCCGCCGAGATAGGAAGGCGTCACCACGAAAGGCGAATCGATATAGCGAGCGCCGTCAACTTCCGCCGGGCGACCTGTCTCTATATCCACATGCGTCGCCCAGGTGACGTTGGTGTAATTGTTGGCGCTGATCAGTTCACCGCTGGCGCGATCAAGCACATAGAAGAAGCCATTCTTGGGCGCCTGCATCAGCACCTTGCGCAACTCGCCGTCGATCTCCATGTCAGCGAGGATAATGTGCTGGGTGGCGGTGTAGTCCCAGGTTTCCCCCGGGGTGGTCTGGTAGTGCCAGACGTACTCACCGGTATCTGGGCGCAGGGCGACAATGGAAGACAGGAACAGGTTGTCCCCACCACCGGGGGAGCGGATTTCCCGGTTCCACGGCGTACCATTGCCGACGCCGATGTACATCAGGTCCAGCTCCGGATCGTAGGCCATGGCGTCCCACACGGTGCCGCCGCCACCGCCCAGTTCCCACCACTTGCCGTTCCAGGTCTCGGCGGCCAGTTTCATGGCATCGTTTTCGAAACCGAGCTCCGGATTGCCCGGCACCGTATAGAAACGCCAGACCATGTCGCCACTATCAGCATCGTAGGCTGAGACAAAGCCGCGCACCCCATATTCGGCACCGCCATTTCCAATCAACACCTTGCCATCGATGACCCGGGGTGCGCCGGTGATGGTGTAGGGCAGTTCCGAATCCACCGTGTCGATGGACCAGTTAACCGAACCGGTAGCCGCATCCAGCGCTACCAGCCGCCCGTCAAAGACACCGACAAACACCTGGCCCTTCCAGGCGGCGACGCCGCGGTTCACGGCGTCACAGCAACCGTGTTTGATCTTTTCACGGTCGACCTCCGGATCGTAGGTCCACAGGTGTTCGCCGCTGCGCGCGTCCAGCGCGTGCACGATACTCCAGGAGGAGGTGGTGTACATAACCCCGTCAATCACCAGTGAAGTCGCCTCGATACCGCGCTGGGTGTTGAAGTCATAGCTCCACGCCAATCCCAGGCCGGCCACGGACGCTGTGTTCACCTGCTTGAGCGGGCTGTAGCGCTGCTCCGAGTAGGTTCGACCATAGCTCAGCCAATTGGCCGTATCGTCATCGGCGGCCAGCAGCCGCGCGGCGTCCACCGCCGCGGCGGCGGAAGCGACCTCCGTGACGGGAACAGGCGGCGGCTGTTGCCTGGTGCAGGCAGCGAGAAG
The DNA here is from genome assembly GCA_028280635.1 of Halieaceae bacterium. Classification (GTDB taxonomy): domain Bacteria; phylum Pseudomonadota; class Gammaproteobacteria; order Pseudomonadales; family Halieaceae; genus JANQIO01. The sequence continues at coordinate 25,172 of JANQLM010000095.1, forward strand.
AGTGACGACAAATGCGAGCAGGATGCGTGTCATCGCATGACTCCGGGTTGTTCTTATAAGACTGGGAATGATAGCGGACAGCCTGGGTAAGTGCCTACCGGGCACAAAAAAGGGGACCCGTGGGTCCCCCTCTATCGCCATGCCCCGGGCGCACGGCGGCAAGCTGTCTCAGGCGGGAGCTTTTTGCGCCGACCGGGCATTGGACTCCCAGCCCTGCAGGTCCTGCTGCACTGCGGCTATCTTGGTTTCCATCACCTCTATGGCATCAGCACCCAGCGCGGCATGAACGGGCGGCGCATCCGCTGCAATGAGTTCGATAATCGCCTCCGCACCCCGCGCCGCATCATTGGGCTGCTTGCCTTGCAGCTTGCCGATGAAGCTTCGGAACGCCCAAACGGGCGTGGCCTGGTAATCATCGATCTCAGCGTCCACATAGCCCAGGGAACGACCGGCAAACTCAGTCTCAAAGATCCCGATGGTCAGGACCGTGGTATTGATACCCAGCGGAGCCAGTTCCTTGGCAAGCCCCTCCCCGAGGATATCCGTCGCCGCCTTGGCGGCGGCATAGACACCCAGGCCCGCAACACCGGTAAAACCACCGATGGCGGAGAACTGCAGAATGTGACCGCTGCGCTGGGCGCGCATCGCGGGCAGTACCGCACGGATCATCCGCAAGCCGCCAAAAAAGTTGACGTCGAACAACCGCTGCGCCTCCGCTTCGCTGGTTTCCTCAATCGCTCCCACCAGACCCGCGCCGGCATTGTTTGCCAGCACATCAATGCGTCCAAACTGTTCCAGCACTTTTGCCACACCCAGCTCAACCGCCCCCGCGTCGGTCACGTCCAGTACCACACCCAGCCCTCTCCCCGCGGCGCCTGCAGTAAAGGCATCCGCCTGATCCTGCCGGCGAAAGGTGGCGGCCACCCTGGCACCCTGATCCAGCAGGGCGACTGCCAACGCCTTGCCAAGTCCAGAGGATGCGCCGGTTACCATTACTACTTTGTTCTCTATCGTACTCATGTCTACATCTCCTTAATTTGTGCCCACCGTGTGTAGGCCATGAGAAGCAGACTATTCGTTGCTGTTTGCGTTGTGCAGACGCAGAATATGCCGCACACTGTTGCATATTTTGCAACGACGCTTGTATGGCCAGCGACCCTTTCTCCGATATTCAGCTTTTTATCCGCATTGCCGAGTTGGGCTCTATACGCTCAGCAGCACGAGAGGCCGGGCAGGAGGCGTCCACCGTTTCGCGGCGCATGACAGCGCTGGAGCGCCGCCTGAAAACTCAACTGCTGACGCGTGGGCAGGGTCAAACCCGCTTGTCGGACGCGGGGGAGCGCTACTACCAGTCGATGCAAAAACTGCTGCCACAGCTCCGCAGTGCAGAAGCGGAGGCGGCGGGCGACGCCGAAGCCGTCAAAGGCCTGCTGCGAGTCAGCGCGCCTATCGATTTTGGACAGCAGCATGTCTCCGCCTGGCTGTTGGAACTCCGCAGGCTCAGCCCTGAACTCGAAGTGGAACTCTCCCTGAGCAGTGACTATGTGGACCTGTCGCGGTCCGGGATCGACGTGGCCATCCGCACCGGCGTACTGGCAGATTCCAGTCTCCGGGCCCGGCGCCTGGCAATGGTGCCCAGAGTCCTGGTGGCGGCTCCTTCGTATCTGGAGGCGAGGGGTGTGCCAGAGACGCCGGAAGAGTTGGCGGAGCATGAGATGGTGTTTTTCTCCGCCGCACATCGAAACCAGCCGATGAAGCTCTGGGGGCCAGACGGCGAAGAACACGAGTTCCTGACACGGGGCGGCTTGACGGTAAACGCCGTGCTTTCTGTGGTCCAGGCAGTGGAAAGCGGCGCGGGAATACACGCCGGACCCCGCTGGGCGTTCCAGCAGAGCCTTGACCAAGGCCGAGTAGTCGAAGTGCTGCCGCGCTATCGGGGCCGAGCTCTACCCATGCAGGCGCTCTATCAGTCAGCCGTGATCGTGCCAGCGCGCATTCGCCGCTTCATAGACTTTGCGGTGGCAGAGGCAGCGCGGATACCCGGCCTCGACCCTGTTTAAGCCATACGAACTGATCCGGCACACTGAGATTAGAGCTGAGAGCTGAGCAGCGCAGGCACCGGGTAGAAGCCAGACCCATCAAAAGCATTTATTACCAGGCACAAAAAAGGGGACCCGTGGGTCCCCTTCTCGATCAGTATGCCGGGCTTACTCGGCGGCCTGGGCGAAGTCCTCTTCTCCCTCGTCGTCGGCCTCGGCATCGGACGCCATGGCGGCATCTTCAGCGGCTTCCTTCATGGACAGCTTGATGCGGCCGCGCTGGTCTACGTCCAGCACCTTGACCTGCACTTCCTGGCCTTCCTTCAGGTAGTCTTCAACATTCTCCACGCGCTCTTCGGCGATCTGGGAGATATGCACGAGGCCGTCCTTGCCGGGCAGGATGGTGACGAAGGCGCCGAAGTCGACGATGCGCGCCACGGTGCCGGTGTAGATCTCGCCGACCTCGGCTTCCGCGGTGATCTCTTCGATCATGGCCACGGCCGCGTTGCGGATCGCCTGGTCCTGGCCAAAGACGTTGACGGTACCGTCGTCGTCGATATCCACGGAGGCGCCGGTCTGCTCAGTGATGCCGCGGATGGTGGCGCCGCCTTTGCCGATAATGTCGCGGATCTTCTCGGGATCTACCTTGAAGGTCGCCATGCTGGGCGCATTCTCGTTGACGATAGTCCGGCCTTCGGAGATCACTTCGTTCATCTGGCCAAGGATGTGCAGGCGCGCCTGCAGGGCCTGTTCCAGGGCGATTTCCATGATCTGTTCGTTGATACCTTCAATCTTGATGTCCATCTGCAGGGCGGTCACGCCTTCGGCGGTACCAGCCACCTTGAAGTCCATGTCGCCGAGGTGGTCCTCGTCACCAAGGATGTCGGTGAGCACCGCGAAAGAGTTTTCTTCCTTCACCAGGCCCATGGCGATACCGGCTACCGGCGCCTTCAGCGGCACGCCAGCCGCCATCATCGCCAGGCTGCCGACACAGACTGACGCCATTGAGCTGGAGCCGTTGGATTCAGTGATCTCACTGACAACGCGAGTGGTGTACGGCCAGTCTTCAGCCTTCGGCAATACCGCTGCCAGACCGCGACGGGCAAGGCGGCCGTGGCCGATTTCGCGACGGCTGGTAAAGCCAACACGACCCGCTTCACCCACCGAGTAGGGCGGGAAGTTGTAGTGCAGCATGAACGGATCACGGCGCTCGCCTTCCAGGGCGTCGATGATCTGTGCGTCGCGGGTAGAACCCAGCGTTACGGCACCAATCGCCTGCGTCTCACCGCGGGTGAACAGTGCGGAACCGTGGGCCTTGGCCAGCACGTCTACTTCACAGGCAATCGCACGTACGGTGCGGTTGTCACGGCCGTCGATACGTGGCTCGCCGGCCAGGATGCGCTGGCGCACCAGGCCTTTCTCCAACGTCTTGAACACGTCCTTGACGTCGTCAGCACTGGGAGCGCCTTCGGCGTCGGTAGCCAGCTCAGCGACCACCTGGTCACGCAGCTCGCCCACGCGGGTGTAGCGCTCGGCCTTGTCGACGATACGGTAAGCTTCGCCCAGGGCGTCCTTGACGCTGGCTTCCACCTGGGACACCAGTGCCTGGTTCACCTCGGGGGCTGACCATTCCCAGGTCGGCTTGCCGGTTTCAGCGGCCAGTTCCTGAACGGCCTTGATCACCGTTTGCATTTCCTGGTGGGCAAAAAGTACCGCGCCCAACATCTGGTCTTCACTCAACTCATCGGCCTGCGACTCAACCATCAGCACCGCTTCGCTGGTGCCGGCTACGACCATGTCCAGCTTGCTGGTTTCCAGCTGGCCGTAAGTCGGGTTGAGAATGTAGCCACCTTCTGCGGTGAAGCCCACGCGAGCCGCGCCGATGGGACCGTTGAAGGGAACACCCGAGATGGCCAGGGCAGCGGAGGTGCCGATCATCGCGGGGATATCCGGATCGATGTCCTTCTCGGCGGACATAACGGTACAGACCACCTGCACTTCGTTCATGAAACCGTTGGGGAACAGCGGGCGGATCGGGCGGTCGATCAGGCGCGAGGTCAGCGTCTCCTTCTCGGAGGGACGGGCTTCACGCTTGAAGAAACCACCGGGGATTTTGCCCACGGAGTAGGTCTTCTCGATGTAGTGAACACCCAGCGGAAAGAAGTCCTGCCCGGGGCGCATTGATTTTTCGGCTACCACCGTGCACAGCACGGAAGTTTCATCCATGGTAACCAGGACAGCGCCAGAGGCCTGCCGCGCGATACGACCCGTTTCCAGGGTGACCGTGTGATCACCGTACTTGAAAGTCTTTGTGACGGGATTCATTAAATTCTCCAATTCCTATAAAGAAAACGCCGGGGCTTTCCCCGGCGGATTCGTAAACGTTAGCGGCGCAGGCCCAGACGCTTGATCAGACTGCTGTAACGCTCGCTGTCCTTGCGCTTCAGGTAGTCAAGCAGCTTGCGACGCTGATTCACCATGCGGATCAGGCCGCGGCGTGAATGGTGGTCGTGCTTGTGAGATGAGAAGTGGCCCTGCAATTGTTCAATGTTTGCGGTGAGCAGGGCTACCTGCACCTCGGGGGAGCCGGTATCGCCCTCACCCTGTTGGTACTCTTTTACGATGTCTGCTTTTTCAGCTGCACTCAGTGCCATGTTGTTTTCCTCAATCAATATGCCTGGGGTGGTCCTGCCACCCGGTTCTGAAAAGAGCCTGCCCGTGCATATTTACAGACAGGTTCGCTCCGGCCCGACCCTATTGCCGGGATCCGGCTATCAGTCGACGTGGCGCCACGCGCCCATCGTCCAATATCTCTCCCACGCCAAGAAACTCACCGTTTTCCAGCCCCATTCTCACCATGCCCTCGCAGGGTGAGTTGGGCACCAGCACCGGCTGTCCCTGGCGAATATAAAATCCGCCCGCTTCGCTGACCCGCACCAGGGGGAGTTCCCCGAGGGCTGAGTCCAGCGGTTCCAGCAGCGCATCCATCTCGGCCTGCGCATCGTTTTCCTTGAGCGCCTCCAGCGTGGCCAGCGACACCTGCATGGCGGCATCGAAAGGCCCTGCCTGGGTCCTGCGCAACGCGCCGACATGGGCGCCACAAGCCAGGGCCTTACCGAGGTCCTCGGCGATGGAGCGCACGTAAGTCCCCTTGCTGCAGCGAATGCGCACATCCACTTCAGGGTGCAAGCCCCCGCGATAAGCCTCGAGCTCCAGTTCGTAGACCGTCACCCGGCGCGCCTTGCGCTCCACTTCCTGGCCCTTCCGGGCCAGTTTGTACAGCGGCTGCCCGTTGTGCTTGAGGGCCGAATACATGCTCGGCACCTGCTCGATCTCGCCCCGGAAGCCCGCCAGCGCCGCCGCTACCTGCTCGGCGGTGACTGCGCTCGCATCACACTCTTCAATCACTTCACCCTCGGCGTCACCGCTGGCGGTCACCTGCCCCAGCACAAAGGTGCTGGTGTAGGCCTTGTCCGCATCCAGCAGGAAGCGGGAAAACTTGGTGGCCTCGCCAAAACACAGCGGCAGCACGCCGGTCGCCAGTGGATCAAGGCTGCCCGTGTGCCCCGCCTTGGCCGCCCCATACAGGCGCTTGGCGACCTGCAGGGCCTGGTTGGAACTCATGCCCCGGGGCTTGTCCAGCACCAGGATGCCATCCACCGGCCGGCCCTTGCGGCGCCGTGCCATCAGTCCTTCACCTGGTCGTCATCCGCGTTGTCGCGATCACTGCCCACTGCGCGCTCGATCAGGTCTTCCATGTAGCGGCCGCGGCCGACACTGGCGTCAAAGCGAAACTGCAGCGCGGGCACTGTACGCAGGGCGCTGTCTTTTGACAACTGGCTGCGCAGGAAACCTGCCGCCCGGTTCAGGGTGGCGGTCACGTCCTTGGCATCCTCAACGCTGTCCTTGCCCAGCGCGGTATAAAACACGCGGGCATGGGCCAGGTCCTTGCTCACCTCCACATCGGTGATGCTGACCATGTCGACCCGCGGGTCGCGCATCTGGAACTGGATCAACTGGGCCAGTTCCTGGCGCAGGTGGTCAGCCACGCGGTCGGTGCGGTTGTACTCTCTTGCCATCAGCTTGCCATCAGCCAGCCACCCGCAGGTGAGCGGGCTTACAGAGAGCGCGCAACTTCCTTGACCTCATACACCTCGATCTGGTCACCGACCTTCACGTCCGTGTAGTTCTTAACGCCGATGCCGCATTCCAGGCCCTTTTTGACCTCGTTGGCGTCATCCTTGAAGCGGCGCAGGGATTCCAGCTCCCCTTCGTAGATCACCACGTTGTCACGCAGCACGCGGATGGGCTTGGAGCGGAACACGGTGCCCTCGGTCACCATGCAGCCGGCAATCAGGCCGAACTTCGGTGACTTGAACACGTCGCGGACTTCGGCGACTCCGACAATCTCTTCCCGCAGTTCCGGGGCCAGCATGCCCGCCAGGGCCTGTTTGACGTCGTCGATCAGGTCATAAATCACGTTGTAATAGCGCAGGTCCAGCTCTTCCTCTTCCACCAGCTTCTTGGCGGCGTTGTCGGCGCGCACGTTGAAACCGAAGATCACGGCACTGGCGGTCATCGCCAGGTTGATATCCGTCTCGGTAATCCCGCCGACGCCGGAGGAAACGATGTTGACGTTCACTTCTTCGTTGCCAAGGTCCAGCAGCGCGGAGGACAGGGCCTCCAGCGAGCCGCGCACGTCGGCCTTCACGACAATGTTCAGCGTGCTCTTCTCGCCAGCGGTCATGCTCTCAAACATATTGTCGAGCTTGGCGGCCTGCTGGCGCTGAAGGCGGGTGTCGCGCATCTTCTCCTGGCGGAACAGGGCGATATCGCGCGCCTGCTTCTCGCTTTCGACCACGGCGAAGGGGTCACCCGCATCGGGTGTGCCATCCAGGCCAAGAATCTCGACCGGGATGGAGGGACCGGCTTCCTTGATCGGCTTGCCGTCTTCATCCAGCATCGCGCGAACACGACCAAACTGCAGTCCGGCCAGCACGATGTCACCCTGTTTGAGGGTACCGCTCTGAACCAGCAGGGAAGCCACCGAACCGCGGCCCTTGTCGAGGCGGGATTCGATCACCAGGCCCTGGGCGGGTATGTCCTTCGGCGCCTTCAGCTCAAGAATCTCGGACTGCAGCAGCACTGCATCCAGTAGTTCGTCGATGCCGTCGCCAGTCAGGGCAGACACCTGCACAAACTGGGTGTCGCCGCCCCAGTCCTCGGGAATCACTTCCTTGGCCGCCAGCTCGTTCTTGACGCGGTCCGGGTCAGCACCTTCCTTGTCGCATTTGTTGACGGCGACAATCACAGGCACCTCGGCGGCGCGGGCGTGCTGGATCGCTTCTTCCGTTTGCGGCATGACGCCGTCGTCCGCGGCCACCACCAGGATCACGATATCGGTGCTTTTGGCACCGCGGGCGCGCATGGCGGTAAACGCGGCGTGGCCCGGGGTATCCAGGAAGGAAATCATGCCGTGGCCGGTTTCCACGTGGTAAGCGCCGATGTGCTGGGTAATACCGCCGGCCTCGCCGTCGGCCACCTTGGCCTTGCGGATATAGTCCAGCAGCGAAGTCTTGCCGTGGTCGACATGGCCCATCACCGTCACCACGGGAGCGCGCGGTTCGTCGGTGCCCTCGTGTTGCGCCAGGGTCTCTTCCAGGGAGTCTTCCAGGGCGGTATCGCTGACCACTTTGTAGGTGTGGCCCATCTCTTCGATAACGAGGATTGCCGTATCCTGGTCCAGCACCTGGTTGATAGTGGCCATTACACCCAGCTTCATCAGTTCCTTGATGACGGTGCCGGCCTTGATAGACATCTGGGAGGCAAGATCACCCACGCCGATGCTGTCAGCCAACTCCACCACATGCACTTTCTGCTCAGTGGGCATCTCGAAGCCGTGCTTGCCGTGCTCTTCGTGGCTGCGGGCCACGGTCTTCTTCCGTCCGCCACGGCGGCGAACAGTGCCGCGCTCTGCCGCATCGATCTGGTTGAGCGACAGGTTATGGCCGCGCTGCTTGCCGCGCACGTGTTCCTGCGGGCGGTCGGTGCGTCCGCCCTTCTTCTTGGCGTAACGGTCTGCTTCGGGCTTGGGCGCCTCGTGCAGGCGCTTGGGCTTGGCCGCCGCCTTGGCGTCACCGGAGTCGGGCGTGGAGGCCTGGGCTTCGGCCAGCTTGCGCTGTGCCTCTTCTTCCTGCTTGGCCTTGAGGGCTGCTTCGCGGGCTGCCTTCTCTTCCTCTTCCTGCTTGCGGCGCTTCTCCGCCGCCTGCTGGCGCAGCACTTCCGGATCGATTTCGATGGACTTCGCCGGCTCGGCCTCCGCTGCCGGGGCGGGCGCTTCCACCGCTTCGACTACCGGCTCCGCTGCAGGTGCCACTTCGGCTTCCACTTCCTCGGCCGCCGGGTCACGCTTGACGTAGGTGCGCTTCTTGCGCACCTCCACGTTGACCGTCTTCTTGCCCTGGGAGCCTGAGCTCTTCAGGGTGCTGATGGTCTTGCGCTTGAGCGTGATTTTCTTGGGCGCCTTGGTGGATTCGCCATGGCTGCGCTTGAGGTAGGCAAGCAGGGTCTGCTTGTCTTCATCAGAAACAGCTTCCTCGGCCTTGGTGTGTGGCAGCCCGGCTTCGCCCATCTGCGTAAGCAGACGGTCAACCGATGCCCCGACGACTTCAGCGAGTTGCTGTACTGTGACTTGCGCCATTCAATGTTCTCCTTGTTACCCTGTCGATGCGCGCCTGAAATCAGGCCTGGGCAGCCTCGTCGGCCGCGCTGTCGGAGGCCTCGGCCTCTTCCGCTTCGAACCAGGGTGCACGGGCGGTCATGATCAGCTCGCCCGCGCGCTCTTCAGTCATATCTTCAATATCCAGCAGGTCTTCAACCGCCTGCTCCGCCAGGTCTTCCATGGTGATGATTTCCCGGCTGGCCAGGATGTAGGCCAGGTGGCGGTCCATGCCGTCCATGTTCAGCAGGTCTTCCGCCGGCTCGTGCTCGCCGAGTTGCTCCTCTGAGGCGATCGCCTGGGTCAGCAGCGCATCCTTGGCCCGGGCGCGCAGTTCCTCGGCGATTTCTTCGTCGAAGCCTTCAATGCCGGACATTTCCTCCAGCGGCACGTAGGCCACCTCTTCCAGGGTAGTGAAGCCTTCCTCGACGAGGATTTCCGCCACTTCCTGGTCGACATCGAGCTGCTCGCAGAACAGGCCGATCACCGCGCCCGCTTCCTGCTCGTGCTTGTCCGCGGCCTCGTCGGTGCTCATTACGTTGATGGCCCAGCCGGTCAGCTCGCTGGCCAGGCGTACGTTCTGGCCGCTGCGGCCGATGGCCTGGGCGAGGTTGTCCTCATTCACCGCCACGTCCATGGTGCGGGTGTCTTCATCGACGACGATGGATTCCACTTCCGCCGGCGCCATCGCATTGATCACCAGCTGTGCCGGGTTGTCGTCCCAGAGCACAATGTCGACACGCTCGTTGTCGAGTTCGTTGGATACCGCCTGCACGCGGGAACCGCGCATGCCGACACAGGCGCCGACCGGATCGATACGGCCGTCGTTGGTCTTGACCGCGATCTTGGCGCGGGAACCCGGGTCGCGGGCCGCACTGCGAATCTCGATCACTTCTTCGGAAATCTCCGGCACTTCAATCTTGAACAGCTCGATCAGCATCTCCGGGCAGGCGCGACTGAGAATCAGCTGTGGGCCACGGCTCTCTTCACTGATCTGGGTGAGGATGGCGCGCACGCGATCATTGACCCGGAAGGTCTCGCGGCCGACCAACTGGTCGCGGGGCAGCAGGCCTTCGGCATTGTTGCCGAGATCGACAATAACGTTGTCGCGAGTCACCTTCTTGACCGACCCCGCCAGCAACTCGCCGACGCGGTCCTGGTACTCCTCGACCACCTGGGCGCGCTCTGCGTCGCGTACACGCTGCACAATCACCTGTTTGGCGGTCTGCGCGGCGATGCGGCCGAAATCCACGTTCTCCACCACTTCCTCGTGGATGTCGCCAGGCTGCAGCTTGGTGTCGACTTCAGCGGCTTCTTCGGTAGTGAACTGGGTACCCAGCAGTGCCAGCTCTTCATCCGGCACCACCAGCCAACGGCGCTTGGTGACGTAGTCGCCGGACTCCCGGTCAATCGTGACCTCGATATCGGCTTCTTCGTCGTAGCGTTTCTTGGTTGCCGTGGCCAGGGCCAGCTCGATCGCCTCGAAGATGATGTCTTCAGAGACGCCCTTCTCGGCGGATACCGCCTCGGCTACCAGCAAGATTTCCTTGTTCATTCTCGTCTCGCCTGCGCACACCGGGTGTGCTGAATTAATGCCGTCTCCGGCGTTTACCAGGGCCGCTCTGCCCTATAAACCCACGCTCCTGACAAAGCGCTACAGTCGCGGCCGCACCTGCGCCTTTTCTATGGCGCTGTGTGGGAGCAGGAACTCGTGATCATCCACCTGGACCACCACATCCTCTCCCTCGATTCCTTTCAGGATTCCCTTGAACTTGCGACGCCCCTCGAAGGGTGTGCGCAAGCGCAATTCAATCCACTCGCCGACATAGGTCGGATAGTGGTCGAGGCGGAACAGCAGCCTGTCCACCCCGGGCGAGGACACCTCAAGCGTGTACTCACCGGTAATCGGGTCCTCAACGTCGAGAACGCCGGCAACATGGCGACTGACCTCGGCACAGTCATCGACGGTGACCCCGTTCTCACTGTCTATATATAGACGCAAGATGGTGTGCCGCCCCTGGGACAGGTACTCGAGACCCCAGAGTTCAAAACCCAGCGCCTCGACGGTGGGTTCCAGCAGCGCCTCGATTTTCTGTTCCCGACTGGCCACTCCCGGCTAGCCTCCTGCCAGTTGCCACGGCCGCCTCTCTTGCGGCGGCCATTTTTTTCACATAACAATTTTTTCGCATAACAAAAAGCCCCTGATAAGGGGCTTTTTGGTTCGCACCGTTATCCAAACCACGTCGGCGCGTATTTGGCAGCGAAGGCGGGAATCGGACCTCGTCCTTCGCTGTCGTTGGCAATTCATACATCCAAATCACCAACACGTTTGGTAGCGGGGGCCGGATTTGAACCGACGACCTTCGGGTTATGAGCCCGACGAGCTACCAGGCTGCTCCACCCCGCATCAAAACTCGTTCCTTGCCAAAGCCCCTCGGCTTTCGCGTTCAAACAGGCCTGGCTACCTGCTCGAAAGGGCGCTAATTATAGGGACCGCCCCACCCCCGGTCAACAGCGATTCAGGTGCAAAAACCCGTTCCTTGCCGATTCCAGTACAGCACCTATACAATCCGCGCCCTATGCACGCGGGCACAGACAAATGTTTAGCCTATATAAACGCACCATAGCTGCGATATTGGTCGTGGCGCTCGTCGGCTGCAGCAGTAAAGCCGTGGATAGTACTCCGGCCAACCTGCGGGAAACACTGCTTGCCGGTGACGAACTTCGTATCGTCGACCGCCAGCGGCGGCAGACCGAGCTGGTCTTCATTGCCATTGAAGACGGCGTACTCAAGGGCACGCTGGAGGACCCTGAGGGCACCACCGTGGAGATTCCGCTGGGGGACATCGAAAGCATCGAGGTCAGGAAAATCTCTGGCGGGCGTACCGCGCTCGCCGGCGGCGGCTTCGTACTGTTGTACACCTTGATCGGTGTGTTGCTGCTACGCGCCCTGTAATCCAGGCCTGTACCAGCCAGGCGCAACCGAAGGGCAAGCCATTGCCGAAGGCCGAGCAATGCCCGTGATAAGCCATACCCAACAAGGACAGCCAAGCCAAATCGATGGCACGCCGAAGGCGGGGTGAATTGCAAAGCAATTCACGGGCGAGTCCGGGGCAGCTATGCTGACCCGGGAATTACGAGCCCCGGATAGTCCCGCGAATCGAATTACGTATGATGCTTAGTCGAGGGCTCCAGACCAGGAGCCACTAAAAAGAATGGTGCCGAAGGCGGGACTTGAACCCGCACGAGCAAAGCTCACTACCCCCTCAAGATAGCGTGTCTACCAATTCCACCACTTCGGCGTATCTGTCTTTCCCTGTGACTGACCCGTCTATTCGGAGTCGGGCACCGTCGGCAGGTCGTCACCGGAGACCGCCGCTTCGGGAATATCCTCTTCCAGCACCGGCAGGTCAGATTCCACTGCCGGCAGCACAGCTTCCATGGCCGGCTGCTGTTGTTCCGGCGCCGACACGGGAATGGCCAACTCAGTCTCGGTGTTGGCCCCTTCCTTGGCAATAATGGCCAGGCCGAAGCTGGTCACGAAAAAGGCCGTGGCCAAGAGCGCAGTAGCTTTGGTCAGCACATTGCCGCTGCCGCTGCTACCGAACAGGGTCTGGGAAGCGCCCGCACCAAACGAGGCGCCCATTTCCGCGCCTTTGCCCTGCTGAAGCAGGATCAGCCCGATGATCGCGAATGCGATCAGAAGGTGCGCAATGAGAATCAGTTGTTCCATATTCGTCCTGTATCCGTCCCGGGACGCCGCTACGGGGCCGCCCCTACTATGGCGCTAAAGTCGTCCGCCTTGAGTGAGGCGCCGCCGACCAGGCCGCCATCAATGTCTGCTGCGGCAAACAGTTCTGCCGCGTTCTCTGCCTTGACGCTGCCGCCATACAGAATCCGGGTCTGCTCCGCCAGCGCCGGCTGGTGCTGCGCCAGGAAAGCACGTATCTCGCCATGCATTTCCTGCGCCTGCGCGGGCGTGGCCGTTTCGCCGGTGCCGATCGCCCAAACCGGTTCGTAGGCGATAACGTCGCCCGCAGCGAGGTCTTTCACCACCGCCGCCAACTGCGTGGTGACGACGGCCACCGCCTCGCCGGACTGGCGCTGGGCCAGGCTTTCACCCACGCAGAGGATAGGCTTGAGCCCCACACTGCGCGCCGCTGCCGCCTTGGCAGCCACCTGCGCATCGGTTTCCCCCGCCTGCCGGCGTTCGGAATGGCCGAGGATGACCCACTCGCAGCCCAGGTCGACCAGCATGTCGGCAGCCACTTCGCCGGTATGCGCGCCCTGGGTGTGCTCACTGCAGTTCTGGCCCGCCAGGCCAATCCCGGTTCCCGCCGTCAGCTGCTGAACCAGCGACAGGTAGGGAAACGGTGGGCTGACGATGACATCACAGGTATCGATGCTCACCCTCGAGGCAAGCGACTTCACCAGGTCCTCGATCATCGCGCTGGACCCGTGCATCTTCCAGTTACCGGCTACGACACTACGGCGCATGGGACCCCCTGATGGCAGCGGGCGGCAATCTTACCCAAGAAGCCCTGAACATACAACAGAGCCCCGGCTTGCCAGATAGAGAGCCATCAGCTTGCCAGGTAGAGAGCCATCAGCTTTCCAAATTGAGAGCCCTCAGCTTGCCAGGTAGAGAGCCTTCAGCGTACCAGGTAAAACCATCAGCGCCCGAGCAGGCCCGAAATCCGCTCCGCAAGCTGGTCACAGAGGGTTTCCACCTCGCCGGCGTCCTCACCTTCCAACATCACGCGCACCACTGGCTCCGTGCCGGAAGCCCGCAGCAACACACGACCGCGATCGCCCAGCTCGGACTCGGTTTCAGCCACGGCCGCCTGCAAGTCCGCGTTGCCCTCAAGGTCGACCTGCCCCGCCACCCGCACGTTGATCATGTGCTGAGGGTATTTGCTCATGCCCGCGCGCAGCCGGGCCATATCAGTCTCCGCCGCACGTAGCGCCACCAGCACCTGCAGGGCTGCCACAATGCCGTCACCGGTGGTCGTGAGGTCGGCACAGATAATGTGCCCGGAAGACTCACCCCCCAGACGCCAGCCACGCTCCTGCATGAGTTCATTCACGTAGCGGTCACCGACCCGGGCGCGGGCAAAATCGATACCCAGGTCCTGCAGCGCCAGTTCCATCCCCAGATTGGACATCAGGGTGCCCACCACGCCCTTGGCGCGGCGGTGGCGCGCAATAATGAAGAGCAGTTCATCACCGTCCACCACCTGGCCCAGTTGGTCGACGAAGACCACGCGGTCGCCGTCGCCATCAAAGGCAATACCCAGGTCTGCACCTTCGTCAACGACCCGCCGTGACAGTGCCGCCGGGTTGGTAGAGCCCACCTCGCGATTGATATTGAAGCCGTCCGGCTCAACACCGATAGTGGTCACGTCGGCACCCAGTTCCGCAAACACATTGGGGGCGATGTGGTAGGTGGCCCCGTGGGCGCAATCCACCACAATCTTCAGGCCACGCAGGCTGAATCGATCGGGCACGGTGGACTTGCAGAATTCAATGTAGCGGCCAGCCGCGTCGACTACCCGTACCGCCTTGCCGATGGCGTCGGAGGCCACGGTCTCAATGGCTTTTTCCAACTCGGCTTCAATAGCCAGTTCCACGTCGTCGTCGAGTTTGTGGCCGCCGGCATCGAAAAACTTGATGCCATTGTCCTCGAAGGCGTTGTGGGAGGCGCTGATGACGATCCCGGCCCGGGCGCGCTGGGTGCGGGTCATGAGGGCGACCGCGGGGGTGGGCATGGGGCCCAGTAACTTGACGTCAACGCCGGCGGCTACCAGGCCCGCTTCCAGCGCGGATTCAAACATATAGCCGGACACCCGGGTGTCCTTGCCGATGATCACCGTGGGACGCTCATCGCCCGCATCGCCAGCGGCGAAAACCCGGCCGCAGGCCCAGCCCAGCTTGAGCATGAAATCCGGGGTAATTGGCGCTTCACCGACCCGGCCGCGGATGCCGTCGGTGCCGAAGTAGCGTTTGCTCATTTATTCTCCTGCACTGCCACGGTCTGCCAGGGCAGTTACCATGGCCAGCGCGTCCGCGGTCTCTCTTACGTCGTGGGTGCGTATTATGCGGGCGCCACGCTCCGCCGCCAATACTGCCAGCCCAAGGCTGGCCGCCAGTCGCTCGTCAACGTCGCGATCAATCAGCTTGCCGATCAGGGATTTGCGCGACAGCCCTACCAGCAGGTCGTGACCGGTGGCCGCCAGGCTGGGCAGCCCGTCGAGCAGCGCCAGGTTGTGGGCGACGGTTTTGCCAAAGCCAAAGCCGGGATCCAGCAGAATCTTCTCGCGCGGGATGCCCGCCGCGACACAGGCGTCCACTCGCGCCAGCAGCCAGGCTTTTACCTCCTCCACTACTGCGTCATAGCGCGGATCATCCTGCATGGTTTGCGGAGTGCCTCGCATGTGCATGAGGCAGACGGGTAGCCCCAGCCCGGCTGCGGTATCCACCGCGCCCTCCCGGGTGAGCGCACGCACGTCGTTGATAAGCCCGGCGCCCCGCGCCGCGGACTCACGCATTACCGCTGGTGTACTGGTATCGATAGATAGCGTCACCGGCAACTCCGCCAACGCTTCGACACAGGGAATTACACGATCCAGCTCTTCCTGTTCGCCGACGGGGGCTGCTCCCGGACGCGTGGATTCACCACCAATGTCGAGCAGGGCCGCACCGTCCGCCACCATCTGCTCGGCGCGTCGGCGCACGGCGTCCAGGTCAGGGCCCTGTCGAAAGAGTTTTCCGCCATCAGAAAAAGAATCGGGGGTGATATTCATCACCCCCATTACCTGTAAAGCCGACGTGTTCAGGATTCAGCGAACCGGTATGGTTCTAGTGCTCCTGGGCAGGACCACCGATGGGGCCGTCACGACCGTTGCTACGCTCACCCTTGGTTTTGGTGTCGTCTGCTTCAACGCCGCTGCCACCGGCACCATCATTGCCCCAATCGGGCGGGTCCGGCATGCGGCCTTCCATGATGGCATCGATCTGGTGGGTATCGATGGTCTCGTACATCATCAACGCCTCGGCCATCATATCGAGCTTGTCGCGGTTCTCGGCGAGAATTTTCTCGGCGGTGGCGTAGCACTCGTCGATAATGCTGCGCACCTCTTCGTCAATCTGGCGAGCGGTCTCGGCGGATACCGCGTGGTTGGGCTGCGCCGCAGAGCGACCGAGGAACACTTCTTCGCCGCCCTCGTCATACTTGAGCGGCCCCAGCTTCTCAGACAGCCCCCATTTGGTGACCATATTGCGGGCGATATCCGTCGCGCGCTCGATATCGTTGGAGGCGCCAGTAGTGACTCCGTCTTTGCCCAGGGTCATCTCCTCAGCAATCCGGCCGCCAAACAGGCTGCAGATCTGGCTGATGATATGTCGGCGGCTGTGGCTGTAGCGGTCTTCTTCCGGCAGGAACATGGTCACACCCAGGGCGCGGCCCCGTGGGATGATACTCACCTTGTAAACCGGGTCGTGCTCGGGCACCAGGCGCCCGACGATGGCGTGGCCGGCTTCGTGGTAAGCGGTGTTCTGCTTTTCCTTTTCAGACATGACCATGGATTTGCGCTCGGCGCCCATCATGATCTTGTCCTTGGCCAGTTCAAACTGCTCCATGCCCACCAGCCGGCGGCTGGCGCGGGCGGCAAACAGGGCCGCCTCGTTTACCAGGTTGGCGAGGTCGGCGCCGGAGAAACCCGGGGTACCGCGAGCGATAAGCGCTGCCTTGACGTCGTCCGCCAGCGGGACTTTGCGCATGTGCACCTTGAGAATCTGCTCACGGCCACGAATATCCGGCAGACCTACTACCACCTGGCGGTCAAAGCGCCCAGGCCGCAGCAGGGCCGGATCCAATACATCCGGGCGGTTGGTCGCGGCGATCACGATAACGCCGTCATTGACCTCGAAGCCATCCATCTCCACCAGCAACTGGTTGAGGGTCTGCTCGCGCTCGTCATGACCGCCACCCAGGCCGGCACCACGGTGGCGGCCCACGGCGTCGATCTCGTCAATAAAGATAATGCAGGGAGCCTGCTTCTTGGCCTGGTCGAACATATCGCGCACACGGGATGCACCCACGCCGACAAACATCTCGACAAAGTCGGAGCCGGAGATGGAGAAGAACGGCACTTTGGCCTCGCCGGCGATCGCCTTGGCCAGCAGC
>JANQLM010000077.1 GCA_028280635.1 Halieaceae bacterium
TGACTACAGAACGGACTAGTCCGAGAACTTCACCGTACCCTGCCGTTCGCGGTTGACCTCCAGGCGGGTAACATCCGGGCGCGAATAGTGGCCGGCGGGATCAAAGTTCTGTCGCTCCTCCAGTACACGGCTGTAGTCCAGGGTCGCCACAAACACCCCCTCCCGGTCCACCTGCGGCTCCAGTAACCACTCGGCGTCCGGACCGGCGATACAGGAACCGCCGTTGGCAAAGAATGTCTCCCCACCGGCGACAATGGCCTCGCGAAACGGCAGGTCCTGCGGCGCATCGTCCGGACGCATCAGGCCCGAGACGGAGAGCACGTAAGAGCGCCCCTCCCGCGCCAGGAAGCGCGTGATATCCGCGGTATTGCGATCGGAGCCCGGCCAGATCGCCACGTGCAGGTTCTCTCCCTGGCCGTACAGCGCAGCCCGCGGCAGCGGCATCCAGTTTTCCCAACAGTTCAGTGCCCCCACGGTAAACGGCCCGCAGCGGTGCACCTGCAGGCCGTGGCCGTCACCGGACGCCCAGCACAGCCGTTCTTCGTAGGTCGGCATCAGCTTGCGATGCACGTGACGGATGGCGCCCTCTGCCCCGATGTAAACCAGCGAGCAGTAGATACTGTGCCCGCCGCGGTCTGCAGCGCGCTCCGCGGTGCCGAGGATAACCGTAATGCCCCGCTCCCGGGCGCGCTCGCAAACGGGCTGCAAGTGCCCCTCCTGCATGCACACCGCCTGCTCGAGGTAGCGGGCGTGCAGGGTCTTCTGGGTGGGCGAGTCGAACTCGGCGCCGCCGGTGCGCTCCAGCCAGAAGGGATAACCCGGCACCAGGCTCTCGCCAAAACATACCAGCTCCGCACCCTCGGCAGCGGCTTCGTCGATGGCGGAGAGCACTTTGGCCAGGGTCGCCTCCCGGTCCAGCCACACCGGGGCCAGTTGGGCCAGGGCAACGGTAAGGGTTTGCGCGCTCATATCTACAGGTAGGCGAACTTGGCGAGGAAAATCAGCGCCAGCACGTAGGCGCCGGGCGAGATATCCCGGTGTCGCCCCACGCTCAGTTTGATGACCACGTAGCTGATAAAGCCCACGGCGATACCGTTGGCGATGCTGAAGGTCAGTGGAATCATTACGATCATCAACAGGGCGGGCACCACTTCACTCATATCCGCCCAGTCCAGCTTCTCCATGCCGGTCATCATCAGCATGGCCACATAAATCAGCGCGCCGGCGGTAGCATAGGCGGGCACCATGCCCGCCAGCGGCGCGAAGAACACCGCCAACAGGAAAAGCACACCGACGGTCACCGCGGTAAGCCCGGTACGGCCGCCGGCGGCCACACCGGCGACGGATTCCACGTAGCTGGTGACCGGCGCGCATCCCAGGAAGGCGCCGATCACGCTGGAGGTGGAATCGGCCTTCAGGGCCCGGTCCATGTTCTGGATTTTGCCATTCTCGTCCACCAGGTGGGCGCGGCTCGCCACGCCCAACAGCGTGCCGGCGGTATCGAATAGGTTCACGAACAGGAAGGCGATGATCACCGACACCATGGCCACATCCAGGGCGCCGGCGATATCCAGTTTCAGGAGCGTAGGCGCCAGGCTGGGCGGTGCCGCGACCACGCCGGTGTACTGCACCAGGCCCAGCGGAATACCGGCTAGCGTAACAAACAGCACACCAATCATCAGCGCACCGGTCACCTGCCGCTGGCTCAGCACCGCCATCAGCAGGAAACCAATCGCCGCCAGCATCGGCGCCGGCTGGGTCAGGTCGCCCAGGGTAATCAAGGTGGCCGGGTTGGCCACCACGATGCCCGCGTTCTTAAGACCGATAAAGCCAATGAACAACCCCACCCCCGCCGCCATGGCGATGCGCATGTCCATGGGAATGCTCTCCAGCATCCAGCCGCGGATGCGGGTCACGCTCATGATCACGAACAACACACCGGCGATAAACACCGCCCCAAGGGCAATCTCCCAGCTATAACCCATATCGGCGACCACGGTGTAGGTAAAAAAGGCGTTCAGCCCCATACCAGGCGCCAGGCCCACCGGCCAGTTGGCGTACAGGCCCATGAACAGGCAGGCGATCGCCGCACCCAGGCAGGTGGCGACAAAGGCCGCCCCATGGTCCATCCCCGCAGAGGCCATCATCTGCGGGTTGACGAAGATGATGTAGGCCATGGTGACGAAGGTGGTCAGACCGGCGAGGATTTCCGTGCGCGCATCGGTGCCGTGCATACGCAATTCGAAGAAACGGCTGAAGGCGCTCTCGCCCAGCGGCGCGGCGGGCGAGTCCTGGATGGCGTCCTGCTGGGACATGGAAACTCCGGTGCGGAAAATCGCGAGTGTACGGAAATGCGCCAGCCCGCGCCATCTGGCGCCGGCGCTGTAGCCCCACGGAAACCCTGTGATAGGCTTTGCCCTTCTCACCCCTGATGACACACGAGCATGGAAAAGCACTACATCAGCGCATCCCAGCTGCTGCGGGATTCCTTTGAACTGGCCTGGAAGGTCTATGAGAGCGGGTTTCGCCCCAACTACATCGTCGGTGTCTGGCGCGGTGGCGCGCCGGTGGGCATCGCCGTGCAGGAGTTGCTCGATACCCTGGGTGTGAAGTCAGACCATATTGCGATTCGCACTTCCAGCTACACCGGCATCGGCGAGCGCAACCGCACGGTGCAGGTACACGGGCTCAACTACCTGATCCGCCGCCTGGAATCAGAGGACTCGCTGCTGATTGTTGACGATGTGCACGATACTGGCCTCAGTATCGACCAGACCATCATCGACCTGCGTGAAGCCTGCAAAAAGAACATGCCCGAGCTGCGCATCGCCACACCCTACTACAAACCCGACAACAACAAGACCCGCCGGGTGCCGGACTACTTTATCCACCAAACCGACCGGTGGCTGGTCTTCCCCCACGAGCTGGACGGTCTCAGCGTGGAAGAGCTGGCGGCCAACAAGCCCGAATTGGCCGACATGCTCGATAAGATCGCCGCCGCCAAGCAAGGGACCTAGCGCCGCTAAAGCTCAGCGTTTTGAGAAACGCCGAATCAGTTCGGCGTGGTCGGGAAAAGCCTCCAACAGCTCGGCTTCCTGCCCCAGGGTCATGTCCTCGTATTCAAAACCCGGTGAAACCGCCTCGCTGATCAGGCCGTACTCCCCCGCCGGCAGGTGCGAGGCCTTCCAGGTGCCGCCGGTGACCGCCATCTGCAACTGGTGGCCCCGGCTCGGGTCTGGCCCCAGCACCACGGTTTCCAGGCGACCGTCCGGGTGTATGAGGTAGTAGGTGATCGGCTCGCCCAGGTGGAAGAAGTGCAGAATGTCCGAGCGGTTGAGGTGCCAGTGGCCAACCCGGGAATCGCCGGTCAACAGATAATAGATCGAGGTCATGGTGAAGCGCTCACCCCGCTCGATACGTATCTTGTCACGGTGGTCGGCCTGGAAGGTGCGGCGGAAATAGCCGCCCTCCACGTGGGGCTCCAGGCCCAGGGCCTGCGCCAGTTCGTCAGCATCCATGGCCGAACTCCCGCCCGCCAGGCTCGCCAGCAGCAAGACCAACCACCACCGGCGCCCGGTCACTGCGCCAGCGCCGCACGAATTTCGTCCCGCACCCGCTGGATGTCCTTGCGCAGAGCCGTTTCATCGAGGGTCAGCACCTCCCGTTCCAGCATCAACACGCGGCCGGCGACGATGGTGGTGCGCACATCCTGGCTGTCGAGCACGTAGACCAGGTGCGACATCACATCATAGAGCGGGCCGTGCCGCAGGCGCGTGAAATCCACCTGGATCAGGTCCGCCTGCATCCCCGCGGACAGTTGCCCAACCTGGTCACCGAGGCCAATCGCCTCGGCCCCCATGCGGGTGGCCATATCCAGCGCCGTCGGCGCCGGGATGGCGGTGGGATCGGCGGCCTTGAGCTTGTGCACCAGGGCGGCGAGGCGAATCTCTTCCCACATATCCAGGTCGTTGTTGGAGGCCGCGCCATCCGTGCCCAGGCCCACCTTGACCCCGGCGGCAATCATATCCGCCACCGGCGCCACGCCGGCCCCCAGCTTCATATTGGAGGTGGGGTTGTGGACCGCGCCGACGCCTTTGGACGCCACCAGGGAAATGTCTTCCTGGTCGAGCTGGATCATGTGGGCGCCAATCAGCCACTGCTCAAACAGGCCGGTGGCCGCCACGTGCTTGACCGGGGACGTCTCATACTTCTCGAACACAAACTCGGTTTCCGCCGGCGCCTCGGCGATATGCATGGACACCGGCGCCCCCAGCTTGGCGGCCATCCTGGCGGTGGCCTCAATATGCTCGGGCACCACCGTGTAGGGGGCGTGGGGCGCAAAGGCCGGCGTGATGCGCGGGTGCCTGCCCTGCCAGGTTTCCACAAATTCGATGGCGGCGGCAAAACTGTCGGCCCAGCCCTTGAAGCCGGGGCTGGGGAAGTCGATATGCGGCGCGGCGACAATGGCGCGGAGGCCGCAGCGGTCAACCACCTTGGCAATGGTGTCCGGGTAAAAGTACATATCGACAAAGCTGGTGGTGCCGCCCTGGATCATCTCCCAGCAGGCCAGTTCCGTACCGATGCGCACGAATTCCGGGGTGACAAAACGGCCCTCCATAGGGAACACGTACTGGTTGAGCCAGGTCATCAGGTCCAGGTCATCCACCATGCCGCGGAACAGGGTCATGGAGGTGTGGGTATGGCCGTTGATCAGGCCGGGCATGACGATGCGGCCGTCACCCGGCAGCACCTGCTCGGCGCTGAAGCGCGCCTTGATGTCTTCCCAGGGCCCTACCCGCAACACGCGGTCGCCGCTAATGGCCACCGCCCCGTCAACCAGCACCGGCAGGCCGGATTCCAT
Source organism: Halieaceae bacterium (assembly GCA_028280635.1). GTDB lineage: Bacteria > Pseudomonadota > Gammaproteobacteria > Pseudomonadales > Halieaceae > JANQIO01. Next base: position 4,862 of record JANQLM010000077.1, read on the forward strand.
GGTGAGAACGTAGTCGCCCCGTACGATCAGCGAGACCGGCACCCGCTTGTCCGCCGTTTCCTCAGCCAGCAGGCTCTCGGACCAAAGTCCGCACAGCAGTAAAAGTGCTCGAATCACCATGAAATTCGCTCCTGGGGAGGGGATATGTCGCGATCTATCGCAAAAATTGCCAGTTTTACCGCCCAAGTCTTGCAGGTAAATGGGGTCATCTGGCCTAATTGGCGGCACAGTGTAGATGGCAGTCGACACTCTAACAACAATCCAGCCCGCCTCGCACAAAACAACCGAAAGAAACCCCACCAGGGGACATCCATCCGGAGGACACAACCAATGAAATCCCACGTTTCGGCCAGGAAAGGCCTTGCGCTGGCGGTAGCGGCGACCCTGTCAGGTGGTGCCAGCCTTGCCCAGGCACAGCTTGAAGAAGTGATCGTGACTGCGCAGAAGCGCGAGCAGAACACGCTGGAAGTACCTATCTCTATTGCCACCATGGAAGGCGAGCGCTTTGTCTCGCTGTTCGAAGGCGGCGCTGACGTCCGTGCGCTGTCCACCCGCGTACCGGGCCTGTACGTCGAATCATCCAACGGCCGTGTGGCACCGCGTTTCTATATCCGCGGCCTCGGCAATATCGACTTTGACCTGGCGGCCTCACAGCCGGTCAACGTGGTCATGGACGACGTGGTCAAGGAAAACGTGGTGCTGAAGAGCTTCCCGATTTTCGATATAGAGCGAGTGGAAGTGCTGCGTGGCCCGCAGGGTTCGCTGTTCGGCCGGAACACCACCGCCGGTATCGTGAAGTTCGATTCCTACAAGCCCACCGAAGAGTTTACCGGCCGCGCCAAGCTGGACGTGGGTGAGCTGGGCACGGTCAACTTCGAGGCCGGCCTGGGTGGCTCCCTGGCGGACAACGTCCAGGGCCGTATCGCAGTGCTGACCCAGAACCGCGACGACTGGATCGACAACGACTTCACCGGTGAGAACGACGCCATCGGCGAAATCGAGGAACAGGCCATCAAGGGCTTCCTGGCCTGGCAGCCCACCGAGCGCCTGGATGTGCTGGTCGGCGCACACCATCGCGACCTGCAGGGCACCTCGGCGATCTTCCGCGCCAACGTGCTGACCACGGGCCGTGACGACTTCAACAACAACTACGACCGTGAAACCGTGTCCTTTGACGGCGGCGGCGGCAACCCGCAGGAATACGACAACACCGGCGGCCAGCTGCGCCTGGACTACGATTTCGGTGCGGTTACCCTGACCTCTATCACCGCCTACGAAGAAGCTGACGGCTTCAGCCGCGGTGACATCGATGGCGGCAACCTGGTGTTCGGCCCGGGCTTTATCCCGTTCCCATCCGATACCCAGGACGATGCCGACGTCGAGCAGTTCACCCAGGAAATCCGCCTGACCACCAACGAAGCGGATCGCCTGTTCTGGCAGGTAGGTCTGTTCTACTTCGACGCCGACCTGGATGTGACTACCGCGCCGGGTTTTGTTGACCCGACCACGGTGTCCCACAGCAACGAGAACTGGGCCATCTTCGGCCAGATCGAATACGACCTGACCGACAAGTGGCTGTTGACCGTCGGCGGCCGCTACACCGATGACGACAAGGAAATGACTGCCCCGCTGGGCGCCACCGTGTTTGTACCGATCGATGTGCAGGTTGACGACCAGGAGTGGTCCGGCAACCTGAGCCTGGCCTATCGCCTGGACGACAACACTACGGTCTGGGGCAAAGTGGCCCGCGGCTTCCGTGGCCCGACCATCCAGGGTCGTGACGTGGCCTTTTTCGGCGATCCCTCGATTGCCGACTCAGAAACCAGCGTGAACTGGGAAATCGGCTTCAAGTCCCAGTTCTGGGATAACCGTGCCCGCATCAACGCCGCAGCGTTCTACTACACCGTAGAAGACCTGCAGTTCTCCGCGGTCGGCGGCACCGGTAACCTGATCCAGCTGGTGAACGCTGACGAAGGGACCGGCGCGGGCTTCGAAGTCGATTTCGAAGTGGCCCCCAACGAGTTCATGGAGTTCAGCCTGGGCTACGCCTACGTTGATACCGAGATCGACGACAACAATCTGCTGGTGGCCCCCTGTGGCTCTGGACAGTGCACGGTGACCAACCCGGTCGTCGACGTTGACGGCGAGCCCCGGGTACGCGTGGATGGCAACCCCTTCCCAAACGCACCGGAGTCCACCCTGAGCTTTACCGCCAGCTTCCGCTACCCGGTGGGCCAGGGCGAGATCTTCGCCTTCACCGACTGGGCCTGGCAGGGTGACACCAACATCTTCCTGTACGAGTCCGTCGAATACCAGACGGAAGACCAGTTCGAGGGCGGCCTGCGCGCAGGTTACCGCCAGACCTCTGGCAACTACGACTGGGAAGTGGCCGGCTTCTGCCGCAACATCACGGATGAAGAAAACGTCCAGGGTGGTATCGACTTCAACAACAATACCGCCTTTGACAACGAGCCCCGCGTCTGCGGCGGCAGCGTGCAGGTCAGCTTCTGATCAGCGCGTAGCTTTATCCTAACCCGGTGCCGGGATATTCTTACGGCACCGCAAGAAAGCCCTGTCCTTGCGCCAGGGCTTTTTTTTAGCGCTCGCTCAAGCTCACCTCAGCTCTCCTGGGCCGCGAACGCCAGCGCTCTCGTCGCTGACAAGCTGAGGGCGCCCTCTAGCCAACTACAAAAAGTAAAGAGGACCAGAAATGCTAATCGTTGAATCCTACCCCATCGCTGTCGCGATGTGCGTGATCACCATGCTGTGCTGGGGCTCCTGGGCCAATACCCAGAAGCTGGCCAGCTCCGAGTGGCAGTTCCAGCTTTTCTACTGGGATTACAGCCTCGGGGTGCTGCTGCTGACCCTGGTATTTGCCTTCACCATCGGCAGCATGGGAGAAGCCGGCCGAGCCTTCGGTGTGGATATCAGCCAGGCCAGCAATGAGGCACTTACCTCGGCGCTGATCGGCGGCGCCCTGTTCAATTTCGCCAATATCCTGCTGGTGGTGGCCATCGACATTGCCGGCATGGCGGTCGCCTTCCCGGTGGCCATCGGCCTGGCCCTGGTGATCGGCGTGATCGCCAACTACCTGGCCACGCCGGTGGGGGACGCCACCCTGCTGTTCACCGGGGTCGGCCTGGTCACCCTGGCCATCGTGCTGGATGCGCTGATCTACAAGCGCCTGCCGGACGACGGCAACAAGGCCATGGGTAAGGGCCTGGCGATTTCCATCGTCTGCGGTATCGCCATGGGCTTTTTCTATCGCTTTGTGGCTGCCTCCATGTCCTTCGACTTCGTCAATCCGGAAGCCGGGCTGATGACCCCCTACTCCGCCGGCGTGGTGTTTTCCATCGGCCTGCTGGTCTCCAACGTCGTGTTCCTGGTGCCGCTGATGTACAAGCCGGTGTCCGGTGAAGTCGCGCCAATGGGCGAGTACTTCAGCAAAGGGACACCGCGCCTGCACCTGGTGGGCATTCTCGGCGGTGCCATCTGGGCGGTGGGCTTCAGCTTCAATATCATCGCCGCCGGTTCCGCCGGCTACGCCATCTCCTACGGCCTGGGCCAGGGTGCCACCATGGTGGCCGCCATGTGGGGCGTGTTTATCTGGAAAGAGTTCAAGGATGCCCCCGAGGGCACCAACACGCTTATCACCGCCATGTTCGTGCTGTTTTTCATCGGCCTGGGCCTGATCATTTACTCCCGTTGAGGAAAGCCATGTTTCGCACAATCGCCATTCCCCTGCTCACCCTCGGCCTGCTGGCCGGCTGCGCTGAGCGTGAGGGTCCCTCCACTCCCAAGTACGATACCAGCGCCAGCGCGCAGGACATTGCGGTCTCCATCCCCAAGACCGGCGGCGGCCCCGTTCCTATCAAGGTGGTGGTAGTGACCATGTTCGAGACCGGCGAGGACAGCGGCGATGACGCTGGCGAGTTCCAGCGCTGGAACGAACGGCGCAATCTCGACACCGTGTTCACGGCACCGCATATGCACCACGATATTCACGTCAATCTGAAAACCGGCGTAATGGGCATCGTCACCGGTATGGGCACTGCCCACTCGGCCGCCAGCATCATGGCCCTGGGCCTGGACCCGCGCTTCGACTTGCGCCACGCCTACTGGCTGGTGGCGGGTATTTCCGGCTTCGACCCGGAAGACGCCTCGCTCGGCTCGGTGGCCTGGGCGGACTACCTGGTGGACGGTGACCTGGCCCACGAGATCGACGCCCGCGAGATTCCGGACGACTGGGAGCACGGCTACTTCCCCCTGTTCAGCCAGGGCATGGACGACAAGGGCCGCAAGGATTACAGCCTGGGCGAGATGTTCCAGCTCAACCCGGCGCTGGTGGACTGGGCCTTTGACATGACAAAGGACATGGAACTGCCCGACCACCCCACCCTGGCCGCCACCCGTGACCTGTACGTGGAGCATGAAGTCGCCCGGCGCACCCCCTTCGTGCTGCGCGGTGATCAGCTCGCGGCAATGACCTTCTGGCACGGCAGCATGATGAACGACTGGGCCAACGACTGGGTGGACTACTGGACCAACGGCACCGGCGAGTTTGTCAGCTCCGCCATGGAAGATACCGGCACCTACCAGTCGCTGGAGTACCTGGACCGGGCCGGCAAGGTCAACAAGGACCGCCTGCTGGTGCTGCGTACCGCCAGCAACTACACCATGCCGCCACCCGGCAAGACCGCGGCGGATTATCTGCGCGAAGAGCAACACGACAGCTATGCCGGCCTGGATGCGGCACTGGAGAACGCCTACATCGTGGGCAGCGTGATCGTGGACGAACTGATTGAAAACTGGGACAAGTACCGGGATGTCACCCCCGGCAGCGAAGCCACCGACTGAACAGGACTGAGACTATGGAAATCGCCGTAATCGGATCAAGCATGGTGGACCTGATCGCCTACACCGACGAGGTCCCCAAGGCCGGGGAAACGCTGGAGGCGAAGGAGTTCCAGATGGGTTGCGGCGGCAAGGGCGCCAACCAGGCCGTCGCCGCCGCCCTGATGGGCGCCGAGGTGATGATGATGGCGCGGGTGGGCGACGATGCCTTTGCCGACAACACCCTCGCCAACTTCCAGTCCTTTGGGGTGAACACCGACCACGTTGAAAAGGTCAGCGGCGTATCCAGCGGGGTCGCCCCCATCTGGGTGGACAAAGACTCCCAGAACCGCATTCTCATTATTCCCGGCGCCAACAAGCACCTGCTGCCGGCGGATATCGATGCCGCCACCGATCGCCTTGGGGCCTGCAGCATGATCATCCTGCAGCTGGAGATTCCGCTGGAGACCGTGTATCACGCCATCGACTTCGGCAACGCCCGTGGCATACCGGTGATTCTGAACCCGGCGCCGGCCACGCCTGAGCTGGACCTGGACTACGCCTGCAAGTGCGATTTCTTTGTGCCCAACGAAACCGAGCTGGAGATTCTCACCGGCATGCCGGTGGAGACCGAGGAGCAGATCCACGCCGCCGCGGACATCCTGCTGAAGAAAGGCCTCAAGAACCTGGTAGTCACCCTGGGCGAGAAAGGCGCCCTGTGGATGCACGGCGAGGACACCGGGCGCTTCTCAGCACCCGCGGTCGACGCGGTGGACACTACCGGCGCCGGCGACGCCTTTATCGGCTGCTTTGCCCACAGCCTGTCGCAGGACGGGGATATCGAGAAGGCGATCGGACTGGCGATTCGCTACGCCTCGCACAGCGTCACCGGCAAGGGAACACAGACCTCCTACGCCAGCGCAGAACAGTTCGCCGCGCTGTAGGCCGGCGCGGCGAGAGGTTTTACTGGACCGCTTTCTTCAGGGTCAAGGCCATGGCCTCGGAGTAGATCATCACCACGGTGTCGCCGAACTCGCGGCCCTCAAAGCGCTCGCGGGGAATACCGCCAATCAGGCGGTACTTGCCGCGGGGGTCGTCTTGCTTGGCAAGGGCCTTCCAGCCTGGCAGTGGCGTTCCCGCCCTGCGAGAAGGTTTGTCGATTTGTCGGGTGGGGTTAAAGCCAGTCCTGGTTCGAGATAGCGCCTACAGTGCGGCTTCCCGTTCACGCTCGCTGTCTACGTAGGCAATCCACTGCTCGGCGTAACGGGCTGACTCCTCGAACTGCGCCGCCCGGGCGAAGGTCTCCGCCGCATCGCCCCAGCGGCTCATGCGCGCCAGGGCCATGCCCTGGATGAGCCAGACATTGCCTTCATCACGCAGCTCTCCCTTGCGCAGCGCCTCGCGGGTGGCGCGAGCCGCGTTCTCCCAGTCATAGGCATCCAGGTACAGTCGGGCAACACGCACATACACCTCGCCGTCCTCCGCCATTTTGGCGGCTTCTTCCAGCGGCGGGATGGCTTTGTCGACCCGCGCCGCGCCGTACCAGGCCTGAGACAGCAGCTCCAGGGATTGCACATCCGCCTCGATGCGGCCGCTGTCGAGTTCTGTCTCCAGCAGCCGGGCGGCTTTGTAGGGCAGGTCCTGGGCCATATACAGGTTGGCAATCAGCTTGAGGTGCTGTTCGCTGGACAGCCGGCCCTGCTCCATCAGCGATTCCACCAGTGCCAGCTGGCGCTTCTGGTCACCGAGCTGGCCGTAGAGCGCGGCCAGGTTCATGAAGTGCTGTTGGCGGGGGTAGGTCACCGCCAGTTCATAGGTCACGTCACGCATGGACTCGAAGTCCTCGAGCTCGTAGTACACCGCAGCCAGCAGACCCAGCCAGTTCTCGCGGGGTTTTTCGCCCCTGGCCCGGCTGCGGTCCAGGGCGATATCGAGTTCACCCAGGGCGGCCCTGAACTCCTTCTTGCCAAAATAGGCGTTGGCCAGCAGCACCCGGTTGGAGGGCTTGTCCTGGTCCGGGATGCTCAGCAAAGCGCGCAGGTGGCCGATCGCGTAGTCAAAATTCTCCTGCATCAGCCCCAGCCGACCCAGCGTCAGGCGCAGATTGGCGAGCATCGAGTTGGGCAGGCGCTCCTGGGCCAGCGCGCCCTCGTAAGACTGCTGGGCGCGGGCGGCATCTCCCTGCTGGAAGTAAATGTAGCCCTCGATATTGAGCACATGGGCAGTCTCGTAAGAGGACAGCCGTCTGCGGTTCATGCCCTCGAGCTCTTCCAGTGCATCATCGTAGTCCTCGTCGTCGATCAGCTCCTGCACCTCGTTGATCTGCTTGAGGACGCGCTCGTTCATGCCGACTACGGCTTCGCGGGCCTGGGTGGTGGTGGCCAGTAAAGCGAAAACCAGGGTGAGCACCAGTCTGTTCTGTGCCCTCCTGCCTGTACTGGCAAGCGTTCGAGAAATCGACCAATGCTCACTCATTCTGCTTGCGTTTCCGAGCTTCCGGTCCATAGAGCGCTACTCAGCCTGTTTCCCTTCAAAATGGAACTTGTTGTAGACGCCGCTGACTTCCACGGCGACGCCATCGATCACCCGCGGCTTGTAGCGGAAGCGCTTGGCGGCCTCCACCGAAGAGCGCATGAAAATCTCGTCGCTGCACATCTCCGGCACCACTTCAACGTCCTTGACGGTGCCGGCGGTGGTGACGGTGTATTTCACCGTACAGGTGCCCGTGAGGCTGCGCGCCAGCGCCCGGCGCGGGTAGATCGGCGCCACCTTGACGATAGGCAGGTAGTCACCTTCCCCGGCCCCCAGGCCAATACCACCCTGCTCCAGGCCCAGGTCGGCACCGGTGGTGGTGGGTGCGCTGACTGCCAGCGCGGTATTGCTGTCATTGCTCTGGGACTGGTCGGGGGTGGGCGGAACATCCGGGGTTTCCTGGGGCTGTGGGCGCTCCGGCTTGCGGTCCTTGCGTTCTACGGTTTCATTGCGCTTTACCCGCACGAAATCCAGCATGCGCACGCGATCGCTTTCCTCCAGCACCAGGTCACTGCTGCTGATCAGGAAGGACATGAACCAGGCCAGGCCCAGGGCAACCAGGGCGCCCGCCAGCATACCGCCAATGGCCACCAGACCTTTTCCCATCACCGGGATGTCGACGGCCTGTGGCAGCGGCTTGGCGGCAACGGGTTTCAAGGCAACTCTCCAGGCAAAACAGCCATCCGCATTCAGTTGGCGCTGGCGCCCAGCGCAATTTCATAGACACCGGCACGGCGTGAAGCATCCATCACCTGTACCAGGGTATTGTTGCGTGATTCCCTGTCGGCCTGGATTACCACCGTGCCCTTGGGATTCTCCGCGTGCAGACGCTCGATGATGGAGCGCACCGAACGGATATCCACCTGGCGACGGTCGATCCAGATCTTGTCCTTGGCGTCGATGGCGATGAGGATGTTGGCCTTCTCCTCCACCACAGCCGTCGCCGCCTCGGGTTTGTTCACCTCGATCCCCGACTCCTTCACAAAGGTCGCGGTAACGATGAAAAAGATCAGCATAATGAACACCACGTCGAGCATCGGGGTGATATCGACGTTGGTATCGTCCTGCTCCTGCTCCATACCGAGGAAATGGCGCATGGTTTTACTCCCTCACTTCCGATTCGAAATAGCCGGGTAAGCGTTCTCGCTCGGCCCGGGCGCGGCGCTCGGCAAAGCTGTTGCCAAGCAGGCCCGCAATCGCCACTACCATTCCCGCCAGGGTTGATACCGTGGCTTTGGAAACACCGGCCGCCATGGAGCGTGGGTTGTTGGAGCCGGTGGTGGCCAGGGCATCAAATACTTCCAGCATGCCCAGCACGGTACCCAGCAGGCCCAGCAGCGGGCAGATCTTTATCAGCGTCCCCAGCAGGTCAAAGCGCGCCAGCAGGCCGCTGCCCAGGGAGTCGATGCTGTACTGGCGCGCCTGCTGGGCAAACAGGCTGGTGCGCTCCGCGCGGGCATGCCACTTGCGTTCCGCCCGCACCAGCTTCACCGGGTAGGCAAAGTAGAAGTGATAGATGCGCTCAAACAGCAGGGCCCAGATGGCAAAGGCGATAAACAGGATGGTCGACAGGATGGGGCCGCCGAGCTCCATCAGGTCCACCAGCCAGGGCAGGTAGGTGTCGAGCAGTCCGATCACGACGCGCTAAGCTCAGGCCGCCCGCGCCGAGGGCGGGCGGTTGTCGAGGTTCTCCTCGGTGCGCTCCGCCACCTGGCCCACCGCCTCGTTTTGGAGAATCTCGGTGATGGTTTTGGCGCGCATCTGGACCAGGTTGTGCAGCAGCAACATCGGGATCGCCACACAGAGTCCCAGCACCGTGGTCATCAGCGCCTGGGAGATACCGCCCGCCATCAGGCGCGGGTCACCGGCGCCAAACAGGGTAATGGCCTGGAAGGTGAGGATCATACCGGTGACCGTGCCCAACAGGCCCATCAGCGGGGCAACGGCGGCGATAATCTTGAGAATGGGAATGTAGGCATTGATGCGCGGCAGTTCACGCATCACCGCCTCACCCATGCGCAGTTCCAGGGTCTCTGCGTCCGGTACATCGTCGGCCCGCGCGGCAATCAGGATTCTGCCCAGGGCATTTTTCTCGCTGGGGTTCCGCATGTCTGCGAGCTGTTTCTTGATGGCGAAGCCACGCACCAGCAGGATGGCCATGCGGGACAGGGCCAGCAACAGGCCGGCCAGGCCGAGACCGATAATGGTATAGCCGATCGCGCCGCCCTGGGCGACCCGCTCCGTAAGATTGGGCGCCTGGGTCAGGATTTGCAGTAGCTGGCCGCGGGTGGGGTCCACGGCGAAGGGGAAGGTGGCTGCCTTGCCGCTGGCCAGGTCCGAGGGACCCGACATATAGCGGGTGCCCGGCTGGCGGGCAAACTCCAGCAGACGGCCGGTTTCCGGCACGTAGCGCAGGAACTTGCCTTCAGATACCACATTGAACAGGCCGATGCGGGTGACCGGCTGGGGCCCCTCCATGCCTTCTGCGTCCACCACGTTGATACTGCGGGTGACGATACGGCCCGATTCAGTCATCTCGCGCTGCAACTCAAACCACAGGCGCTCGATCTCGGAAATCGCCGGCAGGCGGTTGGCCTGGCCCATGCGACCGGCAAAGTCGATCAGGAAGGTGTTGCGATCCGGGTGCTCCAGTTGGGACAGGGAGACGTAGAACTGGGCCTGGGCGTCGCTGGCGGTCTGCTGTAGCACGCCGAACAGTTCTTTCAGCCCGCCCATGCGCTCCTGCAGGCGATCCTCCAGGTCGGCAATCGTCAGCTCATTCTTCTCGAAGCGGGACTCCATCTCGGCGCTGCGCGCTTCCAGCGCCTCTCGCCGGGCGGTGATCTCGTCCAGCAACTGCTGCTGGCGGGCCTGCTCGGCCTGGAATTCGCGGATGCGGCGCTGGTTGTCCGCCTGGTCTGCCGCACGGCCCTGCTGCACGTCCTTCAGCAACTGCTGCAGGTCGATGGCAGTGGAGGACTGGGCCTGTGCGAAGGCGGCGGCGGTCGCCAGCGCCAGGGTCAACACGGTGCTGAGAATCGTCTTCATAGCTGCTCCACCCCCGCCGGGTTGAGGGCAGCGGAAATCAGCTCCGGCGCCACCTCCTGCCGGGCCACCTGCAGGCCGCGGTCAATCAGCCGCCGCCAGGGTGTACTGCTGAGCGGCTCCCAGCGCCGCTCTACGGAATTCCAGTAGCCCACGTCGCCAGTGCCCACCGTGCGGTACATGAGATTGACCCGCCCGATACGCAGGAACTCGGCATCAAAGCTGGCGCCGTTGACGTCCAGCTTGGCGGTATAGGCCTCAATGGTGCGGCCGTAGTCGGTTTCGATCTGGTAGGCCTCGAACACCCGCCGGGATTTTTCCGCCACGGTGACATCGGAGCGGCTCATCAACGCGCGCAGGTTGGTCACCCGTTCGCGGCGCTCATCCGCCAGGAAGGGAACATCCAGGGCAACAAATTCTTCGAGGCTGTCGATCATGCGGGTCATCAGCGGCAGGATCTGGCGCTCGACCGAGGCCACCTCGGTCACCGAGGTTTCCAGGGTGCTGATCTCCTCAGCCTGGCCGGTCAGCTGCTTGTCCAGCAAATCGATGTAGGTTTCCAGGCTCTCCACCAGCTTGAGCTGGGCACGGTACTCGTCGAGCAACGCGCGGGAACGGCTGCTGAGGTCGTCGATACGGCCCTGGGCGGCCACGCCCTCGTCGGTGCGCGCAACACCCTCTTCTTCCACCTGTTTCAGCGCGTCCTGGCCGTGCAGGCCAGGGGACAGCAGCAGCGCCAGGGCAGTCGTCGCCAGCCAGATTGTTTTTCTCATGTCAGCTCCCCAAAGCGGCAGGGTTTCTGCCGCAAACCTATAGGTCCTCTTAGGAAAACAGAGAAATATGACAGTCCGGTTTCCAAGCGGACGCGTCACAGGCAATCAGTGGGGTTTGTTCGAGGAAAGTTGATTTGGCGCAACGGGCTTCGCCCGGGCCCAATCAACAGAGCGGGCGAGTGAGTGAAAAGGCAGGCCGCCTCAGTTCACGGAGGCTCCCAGCGCAATTTCATAGACACCGGCGCGCCGGGAGGCGTCCATCACCTGGACCAGGGTCTCATTGCGGGATTGCGTATCCGCCTGGATGACTACCGAGCCTTCGGGGTTCTCCGCATGCAGGCGCTCGATGATGGAGCGCACCGAGCGGATATCCACCTGGCGCCGGTCAATCCAGATCTTGTCCTTGCTGTCGATGGAAATCAGGATGTTGGCTTTCTCTTCCACCACCGCGGTCGCCGCTTCGGGCTTGTTCACCTCAATACCGGACTCCTTCACGAAAGTGGCCGTGACAATGAAGAAAATCAGCATGATGAACACCACGTCCAGCATCGGCGTAATGTCGACGTTGGTGTCATCCTGATCCTGGTCAACCCCGATGAAATGTCGCATGGGCCTGGTCCTCTCGCCGCACGCCAGCAGGCCACCTGGAGGGCGTCCGCTGCTGGCTTTTGCCAAGAATACGCCCTGACGGCGGTATGAAACTTGATTTGGCGCAAAGCGGTCCAAAATGTGGTGCCGGTGCTTGCGGATTCGCGGCCTGCGGCGCTATAAAACTGACTGTTCTGCCCGGAGGTCCCGATGCGCGCACGCTCTGTTTTTGCCACTGCCACTACCCTGCTGGTGGCCGCCCTGCTGGTCGCCTGTGCTACCAGCCCCACCGGGCGCAGGCAGCTACTGCTGGTGTCGCCCGAATCCGCGGTGGTGGAGTCGCGCAAGGCCTATGTCAGCACCGTGCGCCAGCTCGACGCCGAGGACAAGCTGCTGGACGACCCCCTGCTGGCGGACCGGGTGCAGGTAATCACCGGCCGACTGGTGGCCGTAGCGGTGGAAGCGTATCCCCACACCCGGGACTGGGACTGGAGTGTGGCGCTGATCGACGGCCCGGAAACGGTGAATGCCTGGTGTATGGCGGGTGGCCGCATGGCGGTATATTCCGGGCTGTTTGAGAAGCTCAAACTGACCGATGACGAATTTGCCCAGATTATGGGCCACGAGATCTCTCACGCCCTGGCCAATCACACCGCCGAGCGCATGTCCGTGGCCATGGCCACCAGCGTGGGCGTGGTGGCCGCCGGTGTGGCGTCGGAAAACCACGGAGCCGCGCTGGCCGGAGCGGCGCTGGCCGCACAGCTCGCCATCCAGTTGCCGAACAGCCGCGCCTCGGAGTCCGAGGCCGACCAGATTGGTATTGAATTGGCTGCCAGGGCGGGCTACAACCCCGCCGCCGCGGTCACCCTGTGGGAAAAGATGGAAAGCGTGGGTGGCGCCGGGCCGGCTGAATTCCTGAGCACCCATCCGGCACCGGCCAATCGTCGCGCCAACCTGCAGGCAATGGTGCCGGAGATGCGCAGCATCCAACGGCGTGGCTTCGGCCCGCCCTACCCGGTCACCATAATCCGCGAAGGGGCCAGGCGCGGTAAATCCGGTCAGGCTGCCTTGAGGCGCTCCTCGACAAAGTCCAGGCGGTCCTGGCCGAAGAACATCTCGTCGCCGATGTACATGGTCGGCGCGCCGAAGGCGCCGCGACTCACAACCTCCTCGGTATTGCTGATCAGCGCCGCTTTCACCTCCGGGTCCTGGGTGGCCGCCAGGAGGCCTTCCCCATCCAGTCCCGCCGCGTCCAGTACGCCGCGTACCACCCCGGCGTCGCCCATGTCCTTGCCATCCACCCACATCGCGGGATAAATCGCCGCCAGGTACTCCTCCAGGCAGTCGGCGCGCTGAGCCGCGATGGCGCCCCGCTGCAGGTTCAGCGTGTTGACCGGAAAATGCGGGTTGAAGGACAGCGGCACCCCATAGCGGGCGGCAAAGCGCGGCATATCCTGGGTCGCCATGTAGGCACCCTTGGCGGGATTGGCCACCGGCGATTGGTTTTCCGTGGCCTTGAACACGCCACCCAGCAGTATCGGTTTGAAGTTGATCTCCAGCTCATACTGCTCGCGCAGCTGCCGCAGACGCTGCCAGGCCAGGTAGGCGGTGGGGCTACCCACGTCGAAGTAGAAATCCAGGGTTGTCGTCATAGCAGGTTCCTTGCGGTGAATTACCAGTTTTCTATCCAGGGCCGCACGTCCATCTCAAAGGTCCAGCTATTGCGGGGCTGGTCGTAGAGGGTGACGTAGTTGGCGGCCATGTCGTAGGGGTCGACAATGCCGTCCCTGGCTTTCAGCTTGTCGAAATCGGGAATCATATTGCTGACCCATTCGGTGTCGACGCCGGCGTCGATCACAATATGGCCGACGTGGATGTTCTGCGGCCCCAGCTCCCGCGCCATGCTCTGGGCCAGGGCGCGCAGGCCGTGCTTGGCGCTGGCGAAGGCGGCAAAGCCGGCCGCGCCGCGTACGCTGGCGGTGGCGCCGGTAAAGATAATGGTCCCTTGACCGCGTTTCGTCATGTAGCGCGCCGCCTCACGGCCGGTCAGGAAACCGCCGAAGCAGGCCATCTCCCAGATTTTGAAGAACTTGCGGGTATCGGTTTCCAGGATGCCCAGCGGTACGTTGGCGCCAACGTTGAACACCACGACCTCCAGGGGGCCGATCTCCTCCTCGATCTGCGCAAACAAGGCCTCGACAGCCTCCTCCCTGCGGGCATCGCAGCTGAAACCATGGGCTCGATGCCCCTCCGCAGTCAGTTCCTGCACCAGGTCCTCGAGTTTCTCGCCGTTGCGGCGGGCGGCGCAGACCGTCAGGCCGCGCTCGGCGAAACGCCGCACTATTGCGCTGCCGATGGCATCACCGGCCCCCATGACCAGGGCGACTTTGGAACGGTCTTCCTGAGTGTCTGTCATCAATCAGCTCCCTGTTAAAGCGGCGGTCCAGCGGCGAGACAACGCGCTCCGGCATGGCTGCGCCAGTAAGTTCTATTTTAGAACTTAAATTAGATTCCATTTTGGAACCTGTCAAGCTAAGATCGCGGAAATTGCCCAGGAGACCACCCATGCGATGGCAGGATATCGATCAACAGGTCTGTTCCGTGGCCCGCAGCCTGGCCGTGGTGGGGGACCGCTGGACCTTGCTGGTACTGCGGGATGCTTTCCTGGGCACGCGCCGGTTCGAGGACTTCCAGCGCCAGCTCGGCATCAGCCGGCACCGACTGTCGGATCGGCTCGGTAAGCTGGTCGAGGCCGGCGTGTTCAACCGGGTCCCCTACCAGCAGCGCCCCCTGCGCCACGAATACCGCCTGACCCGCAAGGGCCTGGGGCTCTACCCGGTACTGATGACTCTTGCCCAATGGGGTAACGAGTGGGCGGATGATGGCAACGGCCCGCCGGTGGAGTACGTGCACCGGCGCTGTGGTGAAGTCATGCAGCCCACCATGAGCTGCAGCGCCTGCGGCGAGCGTTTGCAGCCCGGCGAAGTCACTCCCCGCATTGGCCCCGGCCTCGCGGCCGCCCTGGCAGACGGGGATTCCATGTTTGGGCGCGACGGGGCGCCGGTGCTGCCACCGTTCCTGGAGAAGTCCCGGGGAGACAAGGCAGCGGACGGTGCGGACCCCGCCTGAGTTCAAGTTTCATAATTGCGGGTTACCATGGTGCCCATGAGCACCTCCTCAAAAAGCCTGTTCGCCGC
>JANQLM010000082.1 GCA_028280635.1 Halieaceae bacterium
GCCCAAGGCTGCCGTGGCCACGGAATACGGGCTTGAAGGCCGTGATGAGCGCTTGCTGGCCATCAACCTGCATGCCGTGAATTTCAGCTTTGGCGTCGGCTCCCTGGAAGCGCAGCTTACGGAGCTGACAGCGCTGCTGGCGGCGCATCGCGGCCCGGCCATCGTGGCCGGTGACCTCAATACCTGGAGTGACGCGCGCCAACGGCTGGTGGACACGCTGCTTGGAGAGCATGGCCTGCAGCCGGTCGCATTCGCGCCCGACCTGCGCAGCCGGCCCTTCGGGCGCGCGCTCGACCATGTCTACCTGCGCGGGCTGCGTGCTGAAGCCGCAGAAGTGGTGCCGGTCGACAGTTCCGATCACAACCCGCTCAGGGTCCGGCTGGCCCTGGAATGAGACGCCTGTTCATCGTCGCCACTCTCTACGTGGCGCTGGCACCCGGGGCCCTGGCGGATGCGGAACGGGAAATCGAGTACCTGCTCGCCTACGTCGCTGACAGCGGCTGCACCTTTCATCGCAATGGCAGGGATCATGCCTCCGCCGATGCCGCCGATCACCTGCGCCTCAAGTACCGCCGGGGCCGGCGCTACGCAGAGTCAGCGGAAGACTTTATCGACCACCTCGCCACCGGAAGCTCCTGGTCCGGCAGGGCCTACTCCGTGAGCTGTGGCGAGTTCACCGAGCCCACAGCGGACTGGTTGCACCGGGCGCTGGCCGACTACCGCGCTCCGGCGGATTGAGTGTCCGGCGCCACCGACGCCAGCAGGGCGTCGGCTTCCTCCGCCCAGGCCAGGCGGGTCTCACAGTGGCGAATGCCCGCCAGCAGCGCCAGGTAGATGCCGCGTCGGCGAACCGGCAGTGACTCCGGCTGTGCATAGTGCCGAGCGCGAATGCGGCGATACAGGGCCAGCCGCTCGCCGTCATGCTGGCGGCGCGCGGCCAGTTCTTCGCGCAGGTGAGCGGCGTTGGCGGGGGACAGGTTGTAGAACTTCACAAACATATCGTCCTTGGACTCGGTCACCTTGCTGTCTTCCAGCACCCAGTCATCCAGCGCCTCCCTGCCGGCCCTGGTCAGGCCGTAAATCACCTTGTCGGGTTTGCCGGCCTGGGGCACGTCTTCACTTTCCAGCAGGCCCCGCTGTTCCAGCTCCCGCAGCGCCTTGTAGATCTGCTGGTGGCTGGCCTTCCAGAAAAACCCCAGCGAGGTGTCAAAAGACTTGGTGAGCTCGTAACCACTGAGGCGGTCGTCGAGCAGGGCGGTCATGATGGCGTGATTGAGGGCCATGGGCCTGTTCCGGGCGAAATGCGTATACAGGGTAATGCGCGGCTAGCGATATGCAAAGAGTTGCATAATAAATTCCAGGCGCTATGCTATGCAACAGTTTGCATATAGTCGTTTGTTTACCACCAAAAGAACTGGTCTCAAGAGGGAAGCCCATGGCCCTGCCACCTGTATTCGACACCCTGCGCCTGCCCGTGGTCGGCGCTCCGCTGTTCATCATCTCCAACCCGGACCTGGTCATTGCCCAGTGCAAGGCCGGTATCGTCGGCTCCTTTCCTTCGCTGAACGCACGCCCTGCCCATGTGCTGGATGAGTGGTTGGACCGCATCACCACCGAGCTGGCCGAGTACGACGCCGCCCACCCGGAGACGCCGTCTGCGCCCTTCGCGGTAAACCAGATTGTGCATGGCTCCAACGATCGCCTGGAGCACGACCTGGAGATGTGCGTGAAGTACAAGGTGCCCATCGTCATCACCTCTCTCGGCGCCAAGGAGCACGTCAACGAGGCGATTCACTCCTACGGTGGCGTGGTGCTGCACGACATCATCAACAACCGCTTTGCGAAAAAGGCCATTGAGAAGGGCGCGGACGGCCTGATCGCGGTGGCGGCGGGTGCGGGAGGCCACGCCGGGGTGCAATCACCCTTCGCGCTGGTGCAGGAAATCCGCGAGTGGTTTGACGGCCCGCTGCTGCTGTCCGGCTCCATCGCCAACGGCAGCGCCGTGCTGGGCGCCCAGGCCATGGGAGCTGACCTCGCCTATATCGGCTCTGCGTTTATCGCCACCGAGGAAGCCAACGCCGAGCAGGCCTACAAGCAGTCCATTGTTGACAATGCTGCCAGCGACATCGTCTACACCAACCTGTTTACCGGCGTGCACGGCAACTACCTGCGCCCCTCCATAGAAGCCGCCGGCCTGGACCCGGACAACCTGCCGCAGAGCGACCCTTCCGCCATGAATTTCGGCTCCGGCGGCAACCAGGACAAGAAAGCCTGGAAGGATATCTGGGGCTGCGGCCAGGGAATCGGTGCCGTGAAGTCCGTGGGCAAGACCGCCGAGGTGGTGGTGCGCATGCAGGATGAGTATGCCGCTGCCCGGAACCGCCTGGCGGCTATCGCCCCGACGGCAGCACCTGCCCGTCAGGTCGCCTGAGTAGGTCTAGCCGCTTACAGAAAGAGAGGCAGGTTGAAGTAGTTTTCCAGCATGCGGTCGCGGTGGGCTTCCAGCGCAGGAGACATCGCGGCCAGGAACGCCTTGTCTTCCGCGAGGAATAGCGGCTGGAACGGCGCTGCGATCGGCACGTCAGCCAGCGGGCGTGCCTTGATCAGCAGGGAAAATGCCGCCCAGTAGAAGTCCACGGCTGTCACATCTGCACTCACAAGGAATCTCCTGCCGTTGGCTTCCTGGCGCTCCAGTACGCCGCCCAGGTAGTGCAGGAAGCCGACAACGCGCTGTCTCGCGCAGTTGACTTCTTCCTCGCGGCCATAGCCATATTTTTGGCCAAAACGCTTCAGTGGTGGCGGTACCGTACCGCTATCGTACAAGGGTTGCAGTTGGCACAAACGCCGGTTCCAGCCAAAGCCCAGCTCCCCGCAGATTTCCTGGGCGATACCAAAGGCCTGGACCCTTTCCTCATACGTAGCCGGCAGCAGCGGGCGTGCCGGCGCCAGTCGCTCCAGCAACAGCAGAATGTCGTTCCAGCGATTGACGGGTGCCTCATCGTTCCAGGCCAGCACTGGCGCGCTGCAGGTGCCGGCCCAGGCCGTGATCTCGGGGTTGTCCCGCAGTGGCTCGAATGCTGCCAGGCGATAAGGCAGGCGCTTGTAATCCAGCATTGCGCGTGCGGACTGCGACCAGGGCGACGGGACCTGGCTGACGCAGACCAGGCGTAATCCACCGGCCTCGCGCAGGCTATCGAAACTTTCGTACTGCATCACTTCTAACCGGGCGCTTTTTCGCAAGTCTGCGCGCCCTGCCAGCTTATCTCACCTTTCAAAAGGCAGGTGATTGCATGCAAATGCTGGCCTTAGCCTGCAGCAGACAATATGTATAGGGAGAAACGCAGTGCCCCTGAAGATGATTTGTTCCAGCCACGCCCATCTGATGGACTACCCGGGCCTGGTTGATGAAATCGTAGCCGAGGAGGCTCGTGCGGCAGTGGCCGCTCACCGAGACATGGTCGCGACCTACGACCCCGAACTGGTGATCAAGATTGGCGACGATCACGCGTCCGGCTTCGGCCTGAGTCTGATGCCGCCTTTCACCGTGGGCGTCCGCGCCTTCGGGGTGGGCGACTTCCACTGTTCGGCGGGGCCCCTGTACACCGATGAAGAGGGGGCGCGGGACCTGGTTGAGCACTTGCACGCCAGCGGTGTAGATGTGAGTCACTCCTACAAGATGCCCGTGGATCACGGCATCGTTCAGCTGCTGGATCACTACTTTGGCGGTATTGACCAGGTACCGGTTATCCCCATCGTGGTCAACTGCGGCGGCGACTTGCGCCCACCGCTTGCGCGGGCGCGGGCGCTGGGTGAGGCCATAGGGCACTTTGTTCGCGACAAGCTCGATGACAGGCGGGTGCTGGTGGTTGGGTCTGGCGGCATGTCTCATGATCCACCGCTGCCTGTCTTTAAGGACTCACCACCAGACGTGCAGCGGCGCCTTATCGATGGTCCGCCCGAGTGGACGGAGGAGGCGATGGCGGCGCGGGTAGAGCGGGTCCTGGATTTTGCCCGCGAACACGGTCGTGGAGAGGGTCCACTCAAGCCGCTGGACGCAGAGTGGGATGAGTTTGTTCTCGAATTGTTTGCGCGCCGCGATCTGGACGCCGTCTGTGCCATTCCCGATGCCGAAATAACTGAAAAGGGAGGCCGCGGCGCTGCTGAGATACGCAATTGGGTTGCCCCCTTTGCGGCGCTTGATGCATACAGCGGTGGCGATTACATCGCCTCAAGGGACTACTACCGGGCCATTCCCGGGTGGATAGTGGGATTCGCAATGATGCACGGGCAACCAATCGGGGACACCAGTTATGTCTGATACAGGATTACTCCGGGGGAAAGTGGTTATTGTCACAGGCGCCGGCAAGGGCATTGGCGCCGCCGCTGCCAGGCTCTGCGCCTCGGAAGGCGCGAATCTGGTGCTGGCGGGTACCACACTCCAGTCACTGGAAGTGGTGGCGCAGGAGATTCGCCGTGCCGGCGGTAGGGCAGAGTGTTTCCGGGTCGACGTCTCGGACGCTGATGCGACCAGTGCAATGGTTGTATTCTGCCTGGAGCACTTCGGCCAGCTCGATGGTGCCTTCAACAACGCTGGCATCGACGGTCCGCTGGCGCCCACGGCTGACTACCCGGAGGCGGACTTCGACCGGGTCATGGATGTCAACGTCAAGGGAGTGTGGAACTGTATGCGCTTCCAGATTCCGGCCATGCTAGCCAGTGGTGGCGGCGCCATCGTCAACTGCGCGTCCTCGCTGTCGGAAGTGGGGCAGTACAACATGGCCGCCTACTGCGCATCCAAGGCCGCGGTGCTTGGGCTGACAAGAACCGCCGGCCTGGAGTACGGCCCCCGGGGTATTCGGGTCAATGCCTTGTCACCGGGGGTCACTGAAACGTCGATGATGAAGGACCAGATGGCAATCGTGGAGGGGCTGCGCGACAGTCTGCTCCAGGCAGAGCCCATCGGGCGCCTGGCGCAGCCAGAAGAGATCGCCCAGCCGGTCGCCTGGCTGCTCTCGGATCGCTCCAGCTACGCCGTGGGCGCCAACTTTGTTGTCGACGGCGGCTACCTGGTCAAGTAGGCATGGCAAGACACGGCAGGCTTGAGGGCAAGGTCGCGCTGATTACCGGTACCGGTGGCAGCATGGGTCGCGAGGCGGCGCTGCAGTTCACGGCCCAGGGCGCACGGGTTTTTGGCACGGATATCAACGCGGCGAGCGGGCGCGAGACCCTTGAGCAGGTCACCATTGCCGGGGGTGACATGCAATCGCTGGACGGCATTGATCTCGGCGACTACGCCCAGGCGGCACGGGCCGTTGAAGCTGCGCTGGAGGCGTTTGGGCGCATTGACGTGTTGTACAACAACGCCGGCATGGCCCACTTCGCCTGGCTGGATGATATGCCGGTGGAAACCTTCCAGGCGACCATGCGAGATGAGGTAGACGTGGTTTTCAATGTGACGGGGGCTGCCTGGTCGGCACTCAAACAGTCCGGCAATGCCGCCATTATCAACGTGGCCTCAGTCTCCGGTCTGATTGCCTACCAGGTGGTGCCCGGGCTCGCGCATTCCACCGCCAAAGCCGGTGTACTCGGCATGACACGACATCTGGCAATGGAAGGACGCGAGTACGGTATTCGCGCTAATGCCATCTCCCCCGGGCTGATTGAAACCAACCAGACCCGTGCGCTGATGGATGATCCTGCGTGGTGGTCTGTCATGCGCGACAAGATAATGCTGGGACGGGCAGGAAAACCGGCTGATGTGGTGCCGGCCGCGGTATACCTGGCGTCGGATGAATCCTCCTGGGTCACCGGCACCAATATCACCATTGATGGAGGCACAACGGCCTGGTAACCCGGCTGTCGGCAATGCCGCCTGACCAAAGGTAGGGGATGTGAAGCGGAGGACTCCGCTAGTCTTCCTGTCATAGCAATAACAAGATGGAGCGCCAAGGTGTTTGTTCATCCTCAGGTCCAGGCTTTCCTGGACGGCATACCGGCGGCGGACAGTGCGCCGCCGATCGAAGAGCAACGCGCCGCATTCAGCGAGTTGTGGCGATCGCTGGCGCCATCCATCGCATCGGGTATCCGTTGCCGAGAGATCGAGTTTCAGGGTGAGGCTGGACCCATCCCGGCACTGGCCTACGTGCCAGAAGACGCTGTTGGACCCCTGCCCGTGCTGTTATTCCTGCATGGTGGTGGCTGCTGTACCCTGCGGCCGAGGGATTTCGAGGCCACCAGCACCTGGCTGGCGAGGGAGGCCAACTGTTGCGTGGTGGTTCCGGCATTTCGACAGGCGCCGGAGGACCCGTTCCCGGCACCGCTTGACGACTGTGTTAGGGCGTATCGCGGCCTGGTCGAGGGCGCTGTTGATTTACCAGCGGACTTCAGTCGTATTGCCGTCGCCGGCGACAGCGCTGGCGGGTATCTGGCCGCCGCACTGTGCCTGGATGCCCGTGAGCAGGGTCTGCCAAAGCCGCTGGCACAGATTCTCATCTACCCGATGCTGGATATGGCGTCCAAGGCGCCCAGCCGGGTAAGCCGAGACTATTTCCTCAACGACGAAGGATTGGCTGGCGTCATCGCCATGCACGCGGGTGACGACCTGCTCAATCCAAGGGTGTCGCCCCTGCGCGCAGCCAGTCTCAAAGGCCTGCCCCGCGCCTACGTGATTGCCACCAGCCTGGACCCGTTGGAAGACGAGGCGCGCGCCTACGTGGAGCGTTTGCGCGCGGCGGGAGTGGACGCCGCCTGGCATGTCTATGAAGGCATGATTCACGGTTTCTTTTCTTTTGGTGGAATCATCGATGAAGGCAATGATGTCGTGCAGCACGTGGCAGGCATGTTGAGGGCTACCTGGCTGCGTGCTGAGGGAGATGCGTCATGACGGCACAATCCACGAAGCCCCAGGAAGACCTGCGCGGATACCGCAATGCGTTGGGTGCATTTGCCACCGGCGTAGCAGTAGTGACGGCGCAGGTGGGCGGGGAACTGCTCGGCATGACCGTGAACTCGTTTGCCTCGGTATCCCTGGACCCGCCGCTGGTGCTCTGGAGCATCGGTGATCGCGCCTCAAACTTCGAATCCTTTTGTCGCGCGGAACGCTATGCCATTCACATTCTGGCTTCACACCAGCGCCCTCTCTCGGATCAATTTGCGCAGAGCAGCGGCGACAAGTATGCCGGCCAGGAATGGGCACCGGACGACCATGGCGTGCCGCGCCTGCCAGGCTGCCTCGCCAGGTTCCAGTGTCGCTTGTTCGAAGTTTACCCCGGCGGCGACCATCGCATTATCGTCGGCGAAGTGACGGCCTTTGAAGCACTCGAAGGCGAGCCGCTGATGTTCGTGCAAGGCCAGTACCGGGAAATGGCCAGCCGCCTGGCATCCTGATTCTCCATTATGGACTACCAGACGGATGCGGTCGTGATCGGCGCTGGGGTGGTCGGTCTCGCGGTAGCCCGGGAACTGGCAAGGTCGGGCGTTGAAACGGTGGTGCTGGAGCAGGGGCCGCATATTGGCGAGGAAACCTCGAGTCGCAACTCCGAGGTGATTCACGCCGGCATCTACTATCCACCCGGCTCCGTCAAGGCCGCTACCTGTGTGCGGGGCAAGCGTCTGCTTTACGAGTTTCTCGAATCCCACCAGGTGCCTTACCAGCGCTGCGGGAAACTGGTGGTTGCTCCGCCGGGCTGCGGTCGGGAGGCGCTCGAGCCTATCAGTCAGCGCGCCAGTCAGTGCGGGGTAGAAGACCTCGAGTGGGTGGACGCTGCCGGCATCGGTGAACTGGAGCCAGATGTAGACGGGTCGTGGGCGATACTGTCGCCTTCTACAGGGATCGTCGATTCACATCAGCTCATGCTGGCATTGCGGGGGGATTTGGAATCCGCGGGCGGAATGCTGGCAGTCTCCAGCCCGGTGGAGTCCGGTGCGGTGGTCAAACTGGGGACCCACCGGCTGACCGTGGGCGGTGCAACGCCCACAGACATCGGCTGTAAAATCCTGGTCAATGCCTCGGGCCTGTCCGCGCGTAGCCTCTGGGAGAAACTCGTCGGCGATGCGGAGGCACCGGCACAGTATTACGCCAAAGGCCACTACTACAGCTATGGAGGCAAGGCGCCGTTCTCCAGACTGGTCTACCCGCTGCCAGAAGCGGGCGGGCTCGGTGTTCATGCCACCCTCGACCTGGGCGGGCAGGTGCGCTTCGGTCCCGATGTGCGCTGGGTCGACGAGGTGGACTATAGTTTTGATGACAGCGGCAGGGCTGACTTTGTCGATGCCATCCGCCGCTACTACCCGGACCTGAATGAGGACCGCCTACAGCCCGGCTATACGGGTATCCGGCCCAAAGTTGTCGGCCCCGGTGAGCCCGCCGGTGACTTCACCCTGTTCGGCCCGCAGCAACACGGCATACCAGGCCTGGTCAGTTTGCACGGCATCGAGTCGCCGGGGTTGACCGCCTGTCTGGCCATCGCCGAGCGGGTGGCGGCCATGATCTTTGGAAAAGAATAATAAAAACAAGAGGTTAAAAGTTTGAGTTCAGAAGATTTCAAGGCACTGGCGGCACCGGCCGCCGGCGGCTGGCCGCTACTGCGGGGGCGCCTGCGACCACCTGCCAGTCGCAGTACACTGGTCGAACGACCCAGACTCCAGATATTGCTGGATCGTTCCTGCAACTACGAGGTGGTACTGGTGTCAGCACCGGCTGGCTTTGGCAAGACCACGGCGGTGGCGCAGTGGTTTGAGCGTATCCCGGACTCCGCGGGTTGCGCCGCCTGGGTCAGCCTGGACGAGATGGACAGTGAGCCCACCCGTATCCTAATGTACCTGGCAGCCAGTCTGTCCGCCTCTTCGGAAGCGTTGGCGTCGCGGCTGTCCGGCCTGTTCGATACCGGTTTCGAGGCCAGTGCCGGCGCTACCCTCAGCGCCCTGTTCACAGCGATCGAAGAGGTCGGTGAAGATGTCACGCTGGTGGTTGACGACCTGCATGCTTCGCTGGAGGAAGATGCCAAGACGCTGTTTGCAGCCCTGGTAAACCACGGCTTACCCAACCTTCACGTCTTCCTGATTCTGCGTGACGCTGTGGACCTGCCGCTGGCGCGGGTACGCATGCGCCACGCGATGCTGGAGCTCGGGCCGATGGACCTGCAGTTCACCCGCGAGGAGGCCGAGGCCTATTTCGCTGTGCAAATGGGCCTGCCCGTTGACCGCGATGACATCCGTGCCCTGTGCGAACGCACTGATGGCTGGATTGCCGCCTTGCAGCTCGCGGTTTTGTCCCTGCGCGGTCATGAAGACCCGAAGGGTTTTATCCAACGGTTCTCCGGGCAGCATAGGGATGTGAGTGATCTGCTGGCGGAAGAGGTGCTGTCACGGCTGAATCCATCTACCGTCGACTTCCTGGAACGCTCAGCCGTGCTAAGTTCATTCAGCGCAGAACTCTGTGATGAGATATTCGAGCGCGATGATTCCGCGGAGCTGATCCAACGGCTGGAGAGTGGAAATTTCTTTATCTTCAACATGGACGATGAACGCAGCTTTTACCGCTATCATCGTTTGTTCGGAGAGCACCTGCGGCGCAACCTTGCGCGACGTGAACCCGGCGCTACAGTCGAAATCAACCGCGCCGCCGCCGGTTGGTTCCGCCACCACGGATTGCCTGTGCGGGCCTGTCTTCACGCCGCCCGGGCGGATGACCCCGAGTTCCTCGGTGCGATGCTGGCGTCCGTCGCCTCGGAGCTGCGCGAACTGGGGTACGGCGGAACGGTGATGCGTTACGCGGCGATGCTGCCTCCCGACGTCGCCAACCAGTACCCGATGATGCAGTTGGACCGCATCTATGCCCTGACTTTGTCCTGGCGCTTTGAAGAAGCCCAACAGGTGCTGGACCAGGTACGGCGGGTGCTTACGCGTGATGAAGGCGCAGGAGACACCCTGTACCCGGAGCTGGTGCACCGCGAGGGCCAGTTGGCCCTGCTGTCTGATCATCATTCCGACTCGGAGCGGCTTTGCAGTGAGTGGCTTGATCTGGGCCACCAACGCACACGCTTTGATGAGGCTGTGGTCAGAACCTCGCTGATTTGGTCCCGCTGTGAGCGCTATGAGTTCGATGGTCTCGAGCAAGCCGTGGATATTCGCACGGCTTTTGATGGCGATGAGATGGATTGGGCGAAGGTATGGAACGACAGCATCTTCGGGGCGTGCTATTTCTCACGTGGCAACCTGGGTCACGCGGAATCTCTATTCCGTAGAGCGCTGGAGGTGGCAGCCAAGCTGGGTGGCCGGATCAGCGCCACGCCCGCCATGCCCGGACTCTTTCTGGCAGAGCTGCTGTACGAAAAAGGTGAACTTGAAGAGGCGAGGCAGTTGGTGGAGGACTACCTGGACCTGGTAACGCGTATGGGTATGTTGGGCCAGCTGTCGGCGGGCTACGTAACCCAGGCAAACCTGCTGCGCCTGGAAGGAGACGTGGATGCAGCACTGAAAGTGCTTGATGATGGCACGGCCGTGGCAGAGCGCCGTAAATTCGAGCGCTTACACCACATCCTGATGTATGAGCGCTACCAGGTATTGTTAGAACAGGGCAATGTGGAGCGCTGTTTCCGCATCGCCCGGGCTGACGGGCTCATCGCATCTCTGGAAGAACTGAAGCAACCCGTCAACATGAATTCGCTGTCGGAGCCGCGCGCGCTGTCATGGGCAGCGATTGGTATGGCGCGTAACAGGGTGGCAGAGGCATCAGAGCTGCTGGAACACTGGCGCAAGTTCCTGATTTCCAGAGGTGCGTTGCGATCTGCAATGCGATTCACCATCCTGGCATTGCGCGCGGCGATCGTTCGAGGTGACAAACCTCGCGCCACAAGACTGCTGCGCGAAGCGCTTGGCTGGTCTCGGGAGTACGGCTTTCTGCGTGGCGTTATCGACGGCGGTACCCCGGTCACCGACCTGCTGCAGTCTATGGAGATTAGTGATGACAAACTGGTAGGTGTGCGCCAGCGCCTGCTGGCTGAAGCGGGTATTTTCCCGGCTGACAGCGCGGCATCACCGGAAACCCTGGATACCCCCGTGGAAGCACTCAATGCCCGTGAAACGGAGATCTTGCGCCTGGTCGAACAGGGTCTGATGAACAAGCAGATCGCCAGTGACCTCGGCCTGACGGTCGGCACGGTCAAGTGGTATATGCAGCAAATCTTCCAGAAGCTGGATGTGCGGCGGCGAGCGCAGGCCATTCACAAGGCGAAACGACTCGGTTTTCTCAGGTAGCCGCCCTCAGGCAGTCGCTAGGTCAACGTCAATAAATGCCTATAAAAACAATCGCCTACTGACCCTGTCTCGTTAGAGGAAGAGGCCCCGCCCGGTGCCCTGTATTCCGGTGAAAACGACCACCCCGCGCACCGGAACAGTGCATTTGAGCTGGCTGGACCTATCTTTGCGCGAGGCCGTTGCGCCGTCTTACCTACCTTTTGAGAGGATTTCTTCCGGCCCGGACTGGGGTTACATGGGCTGCAAGCGAACCAATAAGGACTGCTTGCAGGAGATAACACCATGGACATGAAAGTTTCCTTTTTCATCCCACCAACGGTGGGGCCCAAGGAAGAGCTCTACAAGGGCATGGCCGGTCGCCGCACGGATCTGTACCAGAACATGCTCAGAAACATTACCGAGTTTGCTCAGTACACGGATGAGCATGGCTACTACGGGATAGGTTTTACCGAGCACCATATGTCCGTGGAGGGCATGACCTGCTCAAACTGTCCGGGGATGCTGGATCTCTATCTCGGCATGCAAACGAAAAACATGCACTTTGGTGTTCTCGGTTATGTTCTACCGGTACACGATCCCTTCCGCGTGGCGGCGGAAGTAGCCATGCTGGACCAGATGACCCAGGGTCGCGCAATCGCCGGTTTTGCTCGCGGTGTGCAAACCCGCTGGGTGAATATTATGGGGCAGCACCGCGGCCTGGCTGACAACATCACCGACCCCGAGGGGTACACTGAGCTCAAGCGTGAGTGGTTTGCCGAAAACCTGGAAATCATCAAGAAGGCCTGGGGGAACGATACCTTCAGCCACCAGGGCAAGCACTGGCAGGTGCCCGTGCCCAACATCAATTGGCCCGGCGCCAAGTCTACGCAGGAAATGGGCGCAGGCATTGACGAGAATGGCAAGCTGGTTGAAGTGGGCGTCACACCTGCCTGCTACAACAAGCGAATTCCCACCATGTTCGAGCCTTTCGCTGCCCACAAGGCCAGCATCTACACCGCTGCCAAGAACGGCCTGATTCCGGTCGCCATCCAAACCGAACGCAGCATGATCGAGGAGCAAGTCGAGGAAGCACAGCGCGGCTGGGCAGATGGCGGCATCCAGCGCGCTCCCGGCGAAGGTTTTGGCTCCGCGCGCTATTGCATTGTCGGTGAGACCGAGGAAGAGGCCAAGCGCATGGCTGAACTCGCCACCTTCGAGTGGACCTATTTTTTCCATCAGTTCGGCTTCACTGCTGTGCTGGCCCGTGACGGCGAGGACTGGCGCAAGATTCCCCTGACCATGGACTCGCTGATCGAGCGGGAGATTCTCTACTGCGGCACGCCTGACCAGGTTATCCGCCAGATGGAGAAGACCTTCAGCTATATGCCCTGCGAGCATCTCTGGCTGTTCACCGGTAACGAACTGCTGCCGCAATCCATGCTGATGAAGTCAATGGAGCTGATGACTGAGAAGGTTCTGCCGCACTTCACCAACACGGTCAAGCCGTCCAATCTGCAGGCTGCCTGAGTCACTACCACGGGAGAGCGTGCCATGGCACATGAGAGCATGTGGGTAGACCTACAGGGTGTGCCCTTCGAGCAGGGGTATGTGGATGCTGGCGGTGTGCGAACCCGCTACCTGATGACCGGCGCCGAGCACGAGGACGTACTGGTTTTCCTGCACGGCTTCGGTGGCCATGCGGAGGCGTACATTCGCAACCTTGCGATACACGGGGAGCACTTCCGCACCTACAGTATCGACATGATCGGCCACGGTTACACAGACAAGCCTGACCAGGACTACGAGATCCCGGTATATATCCGGCATCTCGCAGATTTCCTCGATGCCGTGGGTGCAAAGACTGCACGCCTGTCCGGTGAGTCCCTGGGCGGTTGGGTTGCGGGATCCTTCGCAATAGCCCACCCGGACCGAGTGGAACGGCTGGTGCTGAATACTATGGGCGGCGCTACCATGAATCTCGAGGTGATGAAGACCGTGCGCGAGAAAACCCTTGCAGCGGCGCAGGCACCCCGAGACTCGACCCGGCAACGCCTGCAATGGCTTATGGCCGATCCCTCCCGGGTGCATGATGACCTGGTCGAATGCCGCACCCGCATTTACGAACTCCCTGGCGCAGAACAGGCAGTGCGCAACGGCACCTGCCTCTACCTTGAGGACGTCAGGGCCAACTATCTGATGGATGAGGAGCGCGTCAGTCATATAGAGGCGCCGACGCTGGTCATCTGGACCACCAAGGATCCGACTGCCGCTCCAGAGGTGGGCGAGCGAGTCGCCAGCGCGATCCCCAACGGTGAATATGCGCTTATCAATGAGTGCGGCCACTGGCCCCAGTTTGAAGACCCGGACACCTTCAACCGCATACATCTCGATTTCATGACGCGGTAACGCCGCTTTCGTGTGAATCACGCCATCCGGGAGGATGAATGCCCACCGCTACGCTGTTTGAACCGCTGGCATTTGAGCACTTTGAGGTGAAGAATCGCGTGTTTATGGCACCCATGACGCGGTTGCGGGCCGATGGCGGGGTGCCTACTGAACTGATGGCGGAGTATTATCGCCAGCGTGCCGGCGCAGGCCTGATCGTGACCGAGTGTACGGCCGTGAGCGACACCTCCATGGGCACCTACATCAACGCTCCTGGTATGTTCAACGATGCTCAGGAGCACGGCTGGTCAAGGGTGGTGGATGCCGTGCATGGCGCAGGTGGCAGAGTATTCCTACAGCTCTGGCACGCCGGGCGGGTCGCCCACCGGTCACTGATGCCGGAGCAGCGGGCTCCCTTGGCACCCAGCGCTATCAGTGGTGTTGGCGAACTGCATACATTGGATGGCAAGCAGCCTCTGTCTGAACCTGGTGCGATGACGGCTGAGGAAATCTGGCAAGTGGTGGCGGAGTTTGCTGCTGCAGCGCGGCGGGCAGAGTCCGCGGGATTTGACGGCGTCGAGTTGCACGCCGCATTCGGCTATCTCATTGAGCAGTTCCTGACCTCAGGTGCGAACCGTCGTCAGGATGAATACGGGGGTTCGGCTGCGAAGCGCCGCCGCTTCCTGCTGGACATTATCGATGCAGTGCAGGGGCAATGCAGCCTGCCGGTCGGCGTCAAGCTCTCGCCGTCGAATACCGCGCATGGGATCGAAGACGTAGACCGGATTGAAACCTTCGGCGCACTGTTCGAGGAATTGGCTGGGTGCGGGCTGGCCTATATTCACGTTATGCAACCACTGGAGCACGACCGAGGAAAGCCGGGCCTTATCGAGGACACGGTCACCTTTGCCAGGCGGTGCTTCCCGGCCACTATTATCGCCAACGGTGGTTATGACAGGACAAAAGCCGCTCTCGCCCTCGGCAGTGCAGTCTGCGATGCCGTGTCCTTCGGCACTTTGTTCATTGCCAACCCGGAGTTACCGGCCAAGCTCGCTGGCCATGACCAACTGGCAATGCCGGACTTCGGCACTGTATATGGCGTACCCGGCAATCCGCCTGAGCTGGGTTACACCGACTATAGCTGAGCTACTGGTGGTGCAGGCGCAGCCCGGGCCGTGGCCATTCGAAGCTCACCAGCTTGCCGGTTCCGGAGAGAGTGGCATAGGCCGTGGTGAGGTCCGGGCCACCGAAGCAGATATTGGTGACGAAGGGATCAGGCAGTGGCACATGCTCGACCAGCTCACCGGCGGGTGAAATCACCGTAATACCGCCATTGATAATGGTGCCGATGCACACGTTGCCGGCTGAATCCACCGCGAGGGAATCGAACAACTGCATGCCCGGCGCGCCATAGAGCAGCGCCGACTGGTCAAAGGCACCAAAGCTGTCTGCCGGCTTGCCGGGTGCCTCCAGTGCCGCCTTGAAACAGCGGCCGGTCACGGTTTCTGTAAAGTAAAGGATCGTTCCATCCGGCGACAGCCCGACACCGTTGGGATGCTCGAACGGGAAAAAGTGCTCCTCGATATGTGAGCCATCGGCTTTTGCATAGAGTATGCCACCGCGGTCCATGGTGCGGCCATATCGCTTACCGTTGTCGGTAAACCAGAAACCACCGGCGTCGTCGAACACCAGGTCATTGGGGCCTTTCAGTGGGTTGCCATCGCATTCCGTGTAGAGCACCTCGATCTCGCCGCTGTCCGGGTCAATCGCCTCAATTCGCCCGCCTGAGTAATCCTCCGGTGTATTGCCGGGTGCGAGGATGCCATCTGTCTCGTGCCAGCTGAAGCCGCCGTTGTTGCATACGTAGATCCTGCCATCTGGCCCCAAAGCCGCGCCATTGGGCCCCGCCCCGGGCGTCGCCACGGTTTCCAGCGTGCCGTCGGGCTGCACCCGCGTCACGGTACCGCGAGCGATTTCAACCACGATGACAGAGCCATCCCCCATGGCAATAGGGCCTTCCGGAAACCGCAACCGATCAGTGAGAGTGTGCATAGCCTTTCTCCTTTTTTATACACGCATATCCTGCGCGCAGAGGGTGGGGGATCAACCTGCCCAAAGATAGGTACTCCGCGATGATGTCCAACCCATAGTAGATCAGGCGAATAAGAGCCGGGGGCGAGCATGCGTCAGAAACCGGTAGTGATCGAAGAACAGATGGTGGCCCAGAGCCGCTTCTTTCATGTGCAGGAACGCCTGCTGCGTTTTCGCAGCGGTGAGGAACTACGCATTGAGCGCCTGCTGGACGGCGGTCATCGCTCGGTGGTGGTGGTGGCCATGCTGGATGCCGACCGCTTTATCCTCATCAGGGAGTATGCGCCGGGAGTGCACGGATTTGTCCTCAGCCTGCCGATGGGGGGCGTGGGAAAAGATGAAAGTATCGAGGAGGCGGCCCGCCGCGAACTGGCGGAGGAAATCGGCTATACCGCCAGGCAAATGACCTACCTGCAAACCCTCTCCCTGGTGCCCACCCACCTGCAACACACCATCTGTGTCTGTGTCGCCACCGGCCTCGAACCAGCAGATGCGGAGGGTGATGAATTCGAACCCATTGTCAGCCACAGCTATTCAATGTCGCGCTTGCTGGAGTTGACTACCGGCGATGATTTCACCGAGGCGCGCAGCATTGCGGCCGTCTACATGGCGCGAGACTGGCTACAGACTGCCCTCGGGGGGCAGCCGGCGAAGCTACCTGACCAAAGGTAGGGTTTTGGGGGAACCTACCTGTCTAGCATTTGTAGAAGTTTCGGCCCGTGACACAGTATCCAGTCAATAACGATTAGAAAGGGGTAGAACCGTGAGTAACAAAGCTTTCAGCCGCAAGCCCACCTGGTTGGCAGTGTGCGCAGCCCTGGCCGTGGAGCCCGTCCTGGCCCAGAGTGTTCTTGAAGAAATAGTAGTGACTGCACGTAAGCGGGCAGAGAATCTGCAGGAGGTACCGGTTGCGGTAACGGCCTTCAGTCAGGAGCAGATGGATCGCTTTGACGTACAGAACGCAATGGACCTCTCCACCCGGGTGCCCAACTTCCTCGCGCCCCGTAACACCGTCACATTTGGTGCGCCACAGTTTTTCATGCGAGGCGCTGGCCGTGCTGAGAATAATTGGAATTACGAGAATGCGGTGGCGGTGTTTGTAGACGAGGTCTACCTACAGTCTACGTCGGGTGCCTACATAGACATGCTTGATATGGAGTCGGTAGAGGTGCTGCGTGGGCCGCAGGGAACCCTGTATGGGCGCAATGCCACCACGGGCTCGGTCAGCTTCCACTCTCGAAAGCCAGAGCTGCAGGAACGGCGCTTCATGATCGAAGCCACTGCGGGGGCTAACAGTCGCCGAGACGTCAAGCTGACCTATAGTCAGCCGCTCATTGATAATGAGCTCGGCATCAAGCTCGACTTCTTCCGGACCGAGAACGAAGGGTTTGTCACGCGCGTAGATGGCGCGGGGGCGGAAGTCGACGACGAATTCGGCGAGCAGGAGCATATAGGCGGTCGCCTGGGTTTCTTGTGGGAGCCCAGCGAGAGTGCCAGCTACCAGTTGATACTCGAGTACTCGGAGCAGGACAGTGGCACCAATCTGATTACGCCGATTGTGCCGACTGACCCGAATGATTTTCTTTCCAAGACCGGCGCCGCCAACTTTGTCCCCTTGTTTGGCGAAAATGAGGGTGCGTCAGAGCCATTGACGGGCGACGGAGGGCATGAATTTGACGGCTTCAACGCGACCCTCAAGGCGAGCTGGGAGTTCTCTGCGGGCACTCTGAAGTCGATTACGGGCTGGCGCGAATACGATGAGGATTACAAGTCACAGTTGGGCAGCTTCCCCTTCCCGCTTCAGGTCGCGCCCGGCGCAAGCATTTGGACGCATGTGAATAGCAGTAATGATTTTGAACAGTTCACGCAGGAGCTGCAGTTTTCCGGGACTATTGGCGATAGCTTCAGCTATGTCGCCGGTGTGTACTACTTCTACAACGACTGGTCGCAGTTCCAGTACGTCGGCGCACTGCTGCCTATAGAGTTTTCACCGGTGTGCTGTTTCCCGCGTGAGACGGAGAACTTCGGCGGTGCCTGGAATGACACCACCCAGGAAACCACAAGTTATGCGGTCTACTTCGACGCCGACTACCAGATCAGCGAGACGCTGAATCTCTTTTTTGGAGCGCGCCAGACCTGGGACGAAAAAGAGGTCGACTACCTCAGCTACTTTGAGGACCGCAGCACCGTGATACCGGGCTTTCCCGTTAATCCAGATGAGAGCTGGGATGAGTTCACGCCGAGGCTGGGCTTGGAGTGGACGTTCATGGATGACGCCATGGTCTATGTCAGCTATTCCAAGGGCTTCAAGGCCGGAGCTCTGGAAGGGGCCCGTGCCACCGATCCGGCCTTTGCAGCAAGTTGGCTTGATCCGGAGATTGTCGACACCTACGAGGCCGGCTTGAAGGCAGAGTGGTTCGGCGGCCGATTGCGCACAAACTTCGCGGTATTCACCAGCGAATACGAGGACAAGGTCGAACTCATCGATCCACAGACAGCCGCTGTGGCCGACGTTGATATCGATGGGCTGGAGATAGACTTCAGCTGGCTGCCAACGGACAACCTCACCTTCTTTGGGAACATCGGTCTGCTCGATGCGGAGTACAAGAGTGCCGATTCGGACCATCCGATATTCGATGACGTGGGCATTCCTGGCAATGCACCGGGCCTGGATGCCGACCCGGTGGCCGCGCCCGAGTACACATTCCTTCTTGGCGGCAGTTATTTCCTCCCCCTGGGTGATCGGGGTTCACTGCTTTTCCAGTTGGATTACAACGGTGTTGACGATCACTACAGCGGCCTCGGCGTCGGAAACTTCGACAGTGAAATTGTCGAATCCTACGAGTTGCTCGGCGGCAACGTTACCTATACCAGCCCGAGTGAAAAATGGACGCTGATGCTGGGCGCGGACAACTTGACGGATGAGGAGTACTGGACGACCACCATGTTCGGCTTCATACCAGGCCGAACCTATGGTGATGATACGGCCTGGTACCTGCGCTTTCGCTACGACACTGACTGATGCGCCTTGAATCCGTGGGTGTATCTTTGCGGGCGCCAGGTGCGCCCGCGTTTTTGTCGGGGCAGGGCGCATGACTGATCAAGCCCGACTCGCGCTGGTAAGCGGCGGCTGCGCAGGGATCGGCGCGGCAATCGTCGAGCGGCTCCTGGATGATGGTTTCCGTGTCCTGGTGGCAGACATCACCGCGATTGACGAAGTGCCACACCTGGCCTCAAGGCCTGGGATTGTCCGACTGCCCCCGGTCGACCTGACCGATGAAGAGTCGCTTCATGACTGGCTTTCCACCGCGTTGGAAACAGCAGGTGATGTGTACACCCTGGTGCACTGCGCCGGAATCTACCCGGCGATTGCGTTTGAGGAGCTGGGCCTGCAACAGTGGCGCCACGTCTTCGCCCTCAATTTGGAGGCATTCTTTCTGCTGTGCCAGCGGGTAGTCCCCGGCATGCGGGCCCGGCGCGAGGGCAGGCTGATTGGCATTGCCTCCAATACGTTTCACGATGGCACCGCTGGTCTGTGCGCATACGTGGCCAGCAAGGGCGGCATGATAGGAATGGTGCGCTCGCTGGCATCCGAGCTGGGAGCGTCGGGAATCACCGTCAACGCCGTCGCGCCAAGTATTACCGACACGCCGACAACCAGAAGGCACGTCGGTCTTGCAGCTATGCAGGCATTCACTGAACGCCAGGCGATTCCACGGCTGGCGGTCCCCGAGGATTATGCCGGCGTGGTCAGTTTTCTGGCCGGACCTGATGCCGGCTTCCTGACCGGCCAGACTTTGATAGTAGATGGAGGCTGGACCCATGCTTGAGCTTTACCACTCGCTTGTTTCTCCCTGTGCGCAGAAAGTACGTCTTGTCCTGCATGAGAAAGGCCTCGAGTATCGCTCCCAGGTACTGAATATTGTCGCGAAGGAGAACCTGAAACCCGAGTACCTGAAGCTGAATCCACAGGGCGTGGTGCCTACCTTGCTGCATGATGGGTTGCCCGTTGTCGAGTCGACGTTTATCTGTGAATACCTCGACGAAGCATTCCCGGACACGCCGATGCTGCGAGGAGACATACACGAGCGCTTGCGCTGCCGCCTCTGGATGAAAACCATAGATGAAAAGCTCCATCCCGCGCTGGGCGCGCTGGCCTGGGCCATCAGCATGCGCAGGCAATTTCTGGAGCGAGGTGAAGCTGCGGCGGTAGAGGCCATCAACAAAGTGCCAGACCCTGCCAGGCGTTCGCGCCAGCTGCGAATTCTTGCCCAGGGATTTGCCGCCAGTGACGTCGCCGACGCCATTGCGGTCTATCGGGATATGCTCGGCAAGGCAGAGCGGTTGCTCGCTCAACAGCAATGGGTTTCGGGCAGCTACTTCGGGCTGGCAGATGCGGCGCTGACACCGTACGTGCACGCCTTGTATCAGTATTCGATTCAGGATGTGTTCATCAGTCCGGGTGGCAACGTCGAGCGATGGTTCACAGAAGTCGCCAACCGCGCAGCCTTTGAGGCAGCCGTGGTGGCCTGGGTGCCAGAGGCGCGGCTCAAGATGCTTGCTGGCCATGGTCGTGACTGTCACCAGGAGCTCTCGGCGCTGGCCGCCACCTAGAACGGCCGTCTGCGACTGTGTGGATCTACCCAACCAAAGACAGGGTACCCGGGCGTCAGGACACAGCACGCTAGGTTGATGACGTTCGACGGCTTACCGGGGATATCTCATGCCACTGACACTGGAAAAGAAAGTCGACCTGCTGTGGGACAAACTGGCGATCTCGGAATTGATGAATGCCTTTGGTCGCGCCCTGGACCTGCACGACTGGGAACTCTATGAGCGCTGTATGTGCGATAGCTTCGAGGTGGATTTCGAACGGCTGACCGGTTTTGCCCCGGTGATGACCACTGCGGCGCGGTGGGCGAGATTTGCCGCCGTCGTGCTCGACCCACTCATCGTGCATCATCAGTACTCCAACCACTCAATCAAGGTGAGCGGGGTCGAGGCAACCGGAATCACGTATATGGTGGCTCGCCATCTGGCTCCCGGTGAGCAGGCCTGGAATGCGCAGTACGGCTGGTACGAGAACACGTACCAGCGGGCCGACGGTGATTTCGGCTGGAAAATCAGTCGGCTTCGGCACAATTATCAGTGGGTCTCCGGCACTCAGCAGCTTATTGATCTCGACAACGAGGCTGCGCGGGAGGCCATGCGCGACGTGTTCGGTGATCAGGTCGAGCGGCAAATGCCCTCGACAGACTAGCTATGCAACCGCAATAAGAAGGTGAAACGAGAGCGTTTGGTTAAAATGGGCGAGCAGGCACACGATGGTGGAAGAGCAGTGGATGAAATTCAATACAAGGCACTTGGCGCCGAGTTGTACCAGGCGCTGACTACGCAGAGCACGCTTGCGCCGCTTTCAGGCAGGCATCCGGAGATGACTTTGGAAGATGCCTACCATGTGTCTCAATGCATGCTGGACCACCGGCTTGCTGCCGGCGAGCGAGTGGTGGGCAAAAAGATCGGTGTTACCAGCAAGCCCGTGCAGGAGATGCTCGGTGTATTTCAGCCGGATTTCGGCTTTCTTACCGACGCTATGGTCTTTGAAGACGGCGCCGACATCTGCATCGCCGATCACCTGATCCAGCCGCGCGCCGAGGGCGAGATCGCCTTCCGCCTCAAGGCCGACCTGCAGGGCCCCGGTGTCACCGAGGCCGACGTGCTTGCCGCCACCGACACTATCATGCCCTGCTTCGAGATCGTCGACTCCCGTATCGACAACTGGAACATCAGAATCCAGGACACGGTCGCCGACAATGCCTCCTGCGGCGTGTATGTGCTGGGGCGCAAGGAAGTCGACCCGCGGGACTTTGACCTGCCGGGGCTGCATATGTCGATCTACAGAAACGGTGAATTTCTCAGTGAAGGCCTGGGTTCGGCTGTACAGGGCAATCCCCTCACGGCAGTATCCTGGCTGGCCAATACGCTGGGGGAGTTCGGTATCCCCTTCAGAGCCGGGGAGGTCATTCTCTCCGGTTCCCTGGCGCCGCTGATTCCCGTCGTCGCGGGCGATCACATGCGCTTGGAACTCAAGGGCGTCGGCGAATGCTCCTGTCAGTTCGTGTGAGCGCAGGGCGTAGCTGTCGCCGGTATTTGGAATCAGGCAATCAGGAGCCACAATGGCGGAGAAAGTAAAAGCGGCCATTATCGGCCCCGGCAATATCGGGACCGATTTGCTGATCAAGGCCATGCGCAGCGAGGTCATCGAGCCGGTGTGGATGGTGGGGGTAATCCCGGATTCGCCGGGCCTGGCGCGGGCCGCAGAGTTGGGCCTCAAAACCACCGCGGACGGCGTCGATGGTATGTTGGATGAGATGCAGGCTGACGGTGTGCAGATCTGCTTTGACGCCACCTCCGCCGCCGTGCACGCAGAGAACTCGGAGAAAGTAACGGCGCGCGGCGCGGTCATGATCGACCTGACACCGGCGGCGATTGGCCCCTACTGTGTGCCACCGGTGAACCTCGACGAGGCCATGGCGGCGCGAGCCATGAATGTGAACATGGTGACCTGCGGCGGGCAGGCGACCATTCCCATTGTCTACGCCGTCAGCCGGGTGCAGCCGGTCAGCTACGGCGAGATCGTGGCCACCGTCAGTTCCAGGTCCGCCGGGCCCGGCACCCGCAAGAATATCGACGAGTTCACCCGCACCACCGCCGACGGCATTGCCCGGGTGGGGGGTGCGGATGAGGGCAAGGCCATCATCATCATCAACCCCGCAGAGCCGCCACTGATCATGCGCGACACGATTCACTGTCTCACCAAGGAAGCGCCGGATGAGGTGGCGATTACCCGGTCGGTACAGGACATGATGGCCGAAGTGCAGAAGTACGTTCCCGGCTACACCCTCAAGAATGGTCCTGTATTCGACGGCCACCGGGTGTCGATCTACCTGGAGGTGGAAGGCCTTGGGGACTTCCTGCCCAGGTACGCCGGCAACCTGGACATTATGACCTCCGCAGGGCTTAGGACGGCAGAAATATATGCAGAACAAATACTTAGCGGAAACTTTTCACCTAAAGTCTCTGCTGCCTGACCCTCGGTCCCCGCGCAGGCGGGGAGCCGGAAAGGGCGCGGCATGGCTGGACTCCCGCCCGCCTGGGAATGACACACTGTTTGACTGGAGGTCACTATGGACCTGAAGGGGAAGCAAATCACCGTTCACGATATGTGCCTGCGCGATGGCATGCACCCGATGCAGCACCAGATTACCGTGGAGCAGATGGTGGCGGTGGCGAAGGCCATGGACGAGGCCCGGGTGCCGCTGATCGAGGTGACCCACGGTGACGGACTGGGTGGTAAAAGCGTCAACTACGGCTTCCCCGCCGCCTCTGACGAGGAGTACCTGCGAGCG
The DNA here is from genome assembly GCA_028280635.1 of Halieaceae bacterium. Lineage (GTDB taxonomy): Bacteria > Pseudomonadota > Gammaproteobacteria > Pseudomonadales > Halieaceae > JANQIO01. The sequence continues at coordinate 23,121 of JANQLM010000082.1, forward strand.
GTCTGTGGCGCGGTGAAGCACAGCAGAGTATCGGCGCTGCTGCTGCCGGGTATCGGCACCGTCGATCACCTCAAGATGGCGGTGGATTGCGGTATCTCGACCATCCGCGTGGCAACCCATTGCACTGAGGCGGATGTCTCGGAGCAGCATATCGGCATGGCCAGCCAGATCGAAGGCCTGGATACCGTGGGCTTCCTGATGATGGCGCATATGATTCCCGCCGAGGAACTGGTAGAGCAGCTCAAGCTGATGGAGTCCTACGGGGCCAACTGTGTCTACATCACCGACTCCGCCGGTTACATGCTGCCCGATGATGTGAGCGACCGGGTGGGGCTGGCGCGGCGGGAACTAAAGCCGGACACCGAGATTGGCTTCCACGGTCACCACAACCTCGCCATGGGCATCGCCAATTCCCTGGCGGCGGTGGAGGCGGGCGCCTCGCGCATCGACGGTTCCATGGCAGGGCTGGGCGCCGGTGCCGGCAATACGCCGCTGGAAGTCTTTATCGCGGTCTGCGAGCGCATGGGCGTGGACACCGGTGTCGACCTGTTCAAGGCCATGGATATCGCCGAAGACCTGATCGTGCCAATGATGGAACAGCCGATCCGCATCGATCGGGATGCGTTGACCCTGGGTTATGCGGGGGTGTATTCGTCCTTCCTGCTGTTCGCCAAGCGCAGCGCCGAGAAGTACAAGCTCTCCTCCCGTGACATCCTCGTGGAACTCGGTCGCCGCAAGACCGTGGGCGGTCAGGAAGACATGATCGAAGACCTGGCGCTGGATATGGCCCGGGAGGCGGGGACACTCTAGCCCTTCAGCGTCCGCTGGCTGGCGGTCCAGGCCAGGGTCACCGCCAGCAGGACGTAGCCCACGGCGCCCCAGGCCTGGGTTTCCATGCTAATCCCCGCATCGATGAGCCAGCCCATCAGCACCGGTGCAATGGCGCTGGAGAACACCATGGCGGCGGTGGTGACCGACTTGATGGCGCCCATATGCAGGGTGCCATACTTTTCCGCGAAAAACGGCGATGACAGGGTGGCGTAGCTGCCGATGGTGATAGCCAGCAATACCAGGAACACCACTGCCACCCACAGGCCGTCAGCACTGCCGAGAATAGCCAGCCCCAGGCCCATGGGCAGGCACACGAAGGGCACCAGGCGGATGGCGCCGAAGCGATCCACCAGCATGCCAGTGAGCAGCTTCATGCTGATAGAGGTCAGCGCATACAGGGTGTAGAGGCTGCCCCAGACCGCCAGCGACCAGCCCTTGGCCTCCACCAGGTGAACCTGGTGAAACATGAAGCCGGTAAACAGCATGGGCTGGGCCAGCAGGGCTGGCATAAACAGGTAGAACAGCGGATCGCGCAGCATTTCATCCCGGGTCCACTGCCGCTGGACGTCCAGCGACTGCGCACCGCCACCATTTTCACCAGCTTCCATGGCTGCCAGGTAATCCCGGTGGCGCCGGTCATGGCCGCGCAGCAGGTAGTGCACTGCCAGCGGCAGCAGGATGGCCAGCAACAGGCTCCAGGTTACCCAGGAAGCGCGCCAGCCCACCAGGGCCAGCAGGGCCACGACCAGGGAGGGCAGTATGGCCTCCGACACCGAGAAGCCGATGCCTGCCAGGGCATTGGCCTTGCCCTTCTCGTGGGGCAGGTAGCGCACCATGGCGGTGGCGCCGGCCATGCCGACATGACCCTGGCCGGCCTGGCGCATGATCAGCATGGCCAGGAACAACAGTCCCAGAGAGTGGGCCGCTGCCAGCAGCAGGCCGCCGGCGGCCAGGCAGAAGATGGCCAGGTAGGCGTAGCGGCGCAGGTCCATGCGATCGATCAGCACGCCGGTCTTCAACAGCAGCAGGGCGCTCACCAGGGTGGCTGCCGAGTACACGGCGCCGAATTCGCTGTGGCTGAGCCCCAGGTCCGAGCGTATCTCACCGCCAAACAGGGCGATGAAATAGGTCTGGCCGAAGCTGGAGGCGAAGGTCATGGCAAAGCCAAAGCTGAGCAGTCGCCACTCGCTGCGCATCAGCGGGAGAAAGGACTTCATGAGGCCAATTCTGTGAAAAAGTTCGCGATTCTAGCCCAGCGTGTGGCTGTCGGTCACGTTTGGAAACCGCGCAACTTTTTTTCAGTGAAACGAGTTGGTATACATACGCCCATGCACAGCTATCTTGCCTATCGCGGTTACCGCGGCACCATCAACTTCAGTGAGGAGTTGCAGTGTTTCTTTGGCAAGATTGATGAGATCAGCACACTGGTGTGCTATGAGGGCGACACCCGTACCGCCCTGCAGGAAGCTTTCGAACACGCGGTAGACGACTACCTGCTCAACTGCGCGCGCCTGGGCAAGCAGCCCGAACGACCCTTTCCCCGGCTCGCCTGTTAGGCCATTCGACGGCTTAAGGCGCCCGCCAGGGCCATGCCGGCCAGCATTGACAGCACGAATACCCCGGTTTTCAGGTCCAGGTACACCAGCGCCGACAGCGCCGGTCCCGGGCAGTAGCCGAACACACCCCAGCCGACCCCGAACAGGCCCGCTCCCGCCAGCAGGCGCGGGTCGACGTCCCGTCGAGTCGGCAGGCTGAAAGCCGCCGCCAGCAACGGCTTGCCGCGCAGGACAAAACGAAACGCCACCAGCGTCACGCAGACGGCGCCGCCCATGACGAACAGCAGGTCCGGGTCCCAGCGCCCGAACAGGTCCAGGAAGCCAAGTACCTTGGCGGTATCCGTCATGCCGGACAGGGCGAGACCCACCCCAAACAGCAGGCCGCAGGCCAGGGCCGCCAGGTTTTTCATACCAGCCTCCAGACGTGATGCAGCAGGTAGACCGTGGCGATACCGGTGGTCATAAAGGTCACTGTGGCCATCAGCGAGCGCACGGACAGCCGCCCGATACCACAGACCCCGTGGCCACTGGTGCAACCGCCGCCAAGTCGCGTACCCATGCCCACCAGCAGGCCGCCAGTAATGGCAAACGGCATCCCCAGCCCGGGCGCAGCGGGATACGGGGTCGCGGACAGCGCGTGATAGAGCAGGGGGCCCAGCAGCAGGCCGGCCAGGAAACACCAGCGCCAGCCGTTGTCGCTGTGCAGGCCGCCGGACACGGCATTCCAGAGAATGCCGCTGATGCCGGCGATGCGACCCAGCAGGCAGAGCAGGCCGGTGGCGGCCAGGCCAATGACCAGGCCGCCCAGCAGGGGTGTCAGGTAAGCAGTCATCGAATTCCTCCGCGCGGGATTCTACCCCAGGTCGCGATGCGGATGACGGGCGCGTTACAATCCCGCCCTGTCCACAGGGGGTGATATGAACAGTATGAAATTGGGTCTGGTGCCGCAGATTCTCATCGGTGTGGTGCTGGGTGCAGCGCTGGGTGCGCTGCTGCCAGCGGTGGCTGAGCCACTGGGTATTCTCGGGCGCCTGTTTGTGGGGATGCTGAAAGCCGTGGCGCCGCTGCTGGTGCTGATCCTGGTGATGTCCGCCATCGCCAACCGCCACGAATCCGGGCAGGACGGCCGCAAGACCGGCATTACGCTGCTGCTCTACCTGGCCGGCACGGTCAGTGCGGCTTTCGTCGCGGTGGTGCTGAGCTCGGTGTTCCCGCAAACCCTGGTGTTGACCGATGTTGCCGAGGGTAGCCCCCCGGTGGCGGTCAGCAGCGTGCTCACTGATGTGCTGTTCAAGCTGATCGACAACCCCATCAACGCGCTGCTGACAGGGAATTTTCTCGGCTGTCTGACCTGGGCGGTGCTGCTGGGTCTTAGCTTCCGGCGCGCCTCCGAGACCTTCCGCAACCATCTGCAGACCCTGGCCGACGGCGTATCCGACGTGGTGCGCTATGTGATTCGCCTGGCTCCGGTGGGTATTTTCGGCCTGGTATGCCTGACTGTGGCGACCACCGGCCTCTCGGCCCTGGCAGGCTACGCCAGCCTGGCCTTGCTGCTGGTGGGTGCAATGCTGGTTGTGGCGCTGCTTGTCAATCCGCTGCTGGTGTTCCTTTTGATTCGGCGCAACCCCTATCCCGTGGTGCTGCAGTGCCTGGAAACTTCGGGCATCACGGCGTTCTTTACCCGCAGCTCAGCGGCCAATATCCCGGTAAACCTGACACTGGCCCAACGGCTGGGGATCAGCGAAGAGCTCTACTCGGTGACAATACCCGTGGGCGCCACGGTCAACATGGCGGGCGCGGCCATCACGATTTCCGTGCTGACACTGGCAGCGGCCAATACCCTGGGCATTGATGTCAGCCTGCCCCAGGCGCTGTTACTGTGCGTGATCTCGGCGCTGTCGGCCTGCGGCGCCAGCGGGGTGCCTTCCGGCAGCCTGCTGCTGATACCACTGGCCTGCTCCCTGTTCGGGATATCCATCGACGTGTCGATGCAGGTGGTCGCGGTCGGCTTCATCATCAGCGTGATACAGGATTCAGCGGAGACCGCCCTGAATTCCAGTACCGATGTGGTTTATACCTACGCCGTGGACCAGCTGGAGATGGGGGCCGAGGCGCCGGTGGGCGGCTCTCAATCCCGGTCCCAGCCCCAGGGCTAGACCTTGCGCCCAGGCGGCTCCGGGCCATGCGCCCTTCCCAGCGGACGCCAAACAGGTCGATCTTCGTATAGGCCACTGGCGCGCGGATGGCCACGCCAACGGCGCAAGCGATCACGCCCCACACTATCACCGGGGTATCGAATTCGCCTTCCCTGAGGTCGCCCTCAGCTCCGATTGCACGGCGGCGAGGCGCTGCCGGTCCAGTCGATAGTAGCTGAAGATCCAGGCGCCCGTGAGGGCAAGCAGGCTGAGACCAGGGCCGTAAATCCAGCCCAGGCGCTGGAACATCTCCGAGGTGACTTCGGCGATATTGGTAATGCCGGCGATGCCGACGTACTCGATGATCAGGCCCGCGAAGAAGGTACCGAGCCCGAACATGACCTTCTGGGCCAGCATCATGCCGGAATTGAGAATGCCTTCCTGGCGTCGGCCGCTGTGCAGCTCCAATTCATCGGCAACATCGGGCAGCATGCCACTGGTCACGTTGATCGCAGCGATGGCGAAGGTCTGGTTTATCACGACCACCATGCAGACCAGCAACAGCAGGTTGACGCTGCCAGTCGGCGGGGTGATTCCAAACAGGTGCGCGAGCACAATAATGGGATGGGTGAGAGCGACGGCGGCCACGAAGACGACTACCGCGTTGCGCTTGCCGTAGCGCCTGGTGCCCACGCTGGCCAGCCAGGCGGAAGGGAACAGCGCCAGGAAGACTGCCAGCATAAACACGCCGATCTGCTGGCTGTTGAAGCCCCAGAAAAAGCTGTTCACGTGCAGCAGCATGGTATTGGCCAGCCCCAGCTTGAGCACCAGCAGGAACTGGCCGAGTAGCATGACGCGAGCGGAGTGCACACGGAACAGGCCCAATACATCCCGGAATGCCTGCCACCAGGGGCGATCCTGCTGGGTCTGGGAAATCTGTTGCAGGTAGGGGATGCGATCGCGGGTGCCGAACCAGGCCGCCACCATGCCCAGCAGGGCGAGGGCGGTGGCGACATAGCCCACCTGTCGGTAGCCTTCGCCGGCGTCCCCGGCGCTGGTGGCCATGGGGATAATCACGAACCAGGCCGTTACCTGTATCAGCAGACCGCCGACGTAGCCCATGATGGTGCGCTCGGTGCCGATGCGGGTGCGCTCTGTGTAGTCGTCGGACAGCTCGGCCCCCAGCGCCATGTGCGGTACCGTAAACAGGGTCAGGAAACTGCGTACCAATATGGCAAACACCAGGTACCAGGCGAACATTGCACCCTGGTCGAGGTCATCCGGAGGGCTGAAGATCGCCAGCAGGCAGGCCAGGTAGGGCAGGATTGAGGCCAGCATGAAGGGGTGACGTCGGCCCAGGCGGCCCCGGCCCCAGTTGTCCGAGACCTGGCCGATGATGGGGTCGGAGATGCCGTCAGCCACCAGTGCCAGCAACGCGGCCAGCCCGGCCAGGCTGGGTGACAGGCCCTGGAACTGGGTGTAGTAGAAGAACAGGAAATAGTGGAAGCTGACGTCCTTGGACGCCCAGGCAAACTGTCCGATGCTGTAGCACAGCTTCTGGCGCCGGCTAAGAGTAGGTGCGGGCTGCAATGACGACAAGAGACGTCCTGTGTACTGCTTCTTATTGTCGCGCTCACCATACCGAAGACGCCGCTACAAGCTCAAGCGGGAACCGGGCGGACGGGGTTCAGACCATATGGGCAATCACGGTTCGCGCCCCGGCGTGATGACGGTGCTCCCACAGGTAGATGCCCTGCCACGTGCCCAACATCAGCGCGCCGTCCCGGAACGGGATACTGAGCTGGGTCGCAGTGAGCGCCGCCTTGATGTGAGCGGGCATATCGTCGGAGCCTTCCAGGGTGTGGGTGTAGAGCGGGTCGTTCTCCGGGACCAGTCGATTCAGCCAGCGCTCGAGGTCGACCCGTGCGCTGTCGTCGTAGTTTTCCTGGATCAACAGGCTGGCGGATGTGTGCTGTATGAACAGGGTACACAGACCTTCGGCACAGCCCGAAGCCAGCACCGCGTTGCTCACCTGCTGCGTGAAAGCGTGAAGGCCCTGGCCACGGGTCTGAACGGTCAGTTCAGTAATCATTGCCCTCTATGACGTCTCGCCCTGCGACGGCGCGTACATGGCGAACACTTCGGCTTCGGTCATGTTGTTCGTCTCGTTTGCAAAGCTGTAAAACGAGGGCTTGTTGTCAATGAACACCTGGGTGTCAAAGACCAGGTGCTCCTGGTCGTCGAACAGCCCGGCGGGTACCAGATACTGGCCGCTGTCCCTCATGCGGTAGAACAAATGGCTGCCGCAGGTCCTGCAGAAGCCGCGTTCCGCCCAGTCCGATGAAACATACACCGTAATGGCTGTTTCATCTGAAAACGTAACGTCCGTCCCACAATCGATGTCCATGGAAGGCCCGCCGTCCCATTTTCGGCACATACTGCAATGGCATGCGCCGACTGTGTTGCTGGCACTGTTTGCGGTGATGCCGACAGAGCCGCACAGGCAGCTGCCGGTTCTTTTGCTCGTTTCCGTCATCTCGAATACCTCGGGTCAACTGCTGAAGTCTCCGCCATGTCCACGCGCTATTTGGCGCACGATGTGGCGTGCATTGAAAAGCTCGCTAGAAGCCCCTCTTGATCAGGTTCCTGACTCTTGCTTTCACTGATGGGGCTTCATCCTGCATCGCCATGTCCAGGAACTGTTTTGCTTCCTCCTGGTGTTCAGGATACTGACGAGACAGCTCGTAAAACCCATTGTACCCCCAGGCCCTGACAAACTTATTGTCATCGATCAGGCAGCGACGCAGAAAACCCTCCAGGCCTGGCTTTTCCGATTCACCAATCGGCAGTTTTGGAATGCACTGAAGAACGTGCAGCCTGGCCTCCCAGTGAGCAAATCCCGGGAGCAGGGCATAGAGCGCGGAGATTTCGCTCGCGTTGAATCCTTGGTTGTTTTCAAGATGGTGCTTGATCAGCCAGGTGGCCCCCTTTTCAAGGTGTTCCCGGCCGGCGAGTTCAATCAGGTATGTCGCAAAGGCGCCTTCACCGCTATAGCGCGTATAGATTGCCTCGATGTCCGCCGCGGATTTGCCGTCCCAGTCGGCGATTGCCTGGTCAATCTTCACAACTCACTCCGGATTTCAGTGCCCCGAGACAGCGAAGGGTGATGTGTCAAAGCAGCTTTCGAAATTGGGTGCTGGCCGCCAGTTGCGAGACAGCCACACATGAAACAGTGGCTTACTCGTTTCGGGTGGGGTGTCTGTTTACCCGTTTCCCGTAGTAACGCTTCACCTTTAACTGATCGATCATCAGTGTAGTTACTTATTGCGCTTCATAACCCGGATCTTATCAGCACACTGAGAGTATGGTCGCGTCGATAACACTGCAAAACTGGCGTAGATTTGACCCCGTGTCTGGCGGTCAACCGTCGAGGATGGTTTGCACGTGGTTGGGGCAATCACGCGAGGGTGATACCCATGTCCCCGCCGTCCGGTGAACAAATCGATGCGCTCTGTCCGGACTGGACAAGGCGCTTGGTAAAACCGCACTATTTGTTGGTCCTGGGCGACGCTCCGGGCGTGCGAGCGATGGGGAGACAGTATGGGAAACCTGGTACACCAGGAAGACGGCAGAAGCGTTCTGCTGCGTGAACATCATGTCATTGGACGTGCGGCGGAGCGGGTTGATCTTTACCTGTCGGAACCCACGGTTTCCCGGCAGCACGCGTCGATTGAGTGGAATGGCACAGGCTGGGTTCTCCGAGACCACAGCCGCAACGGCTGCTGGCTCAACAGTACCCGTATACCCAAGCTTGCGCCGCAGGCCCTTGCACCGGGGGATTGCATTCAGTTGGGCTCGAGCCACAGCCCCGTCTGGAAGTTAACCAACGCGGCGCCGCCGCGGAATACGCTGGTCTCGCTGACCGCGGGCGTGGACGATATTGAGCTGGAGGACTTCCATTTTGTGCCCGACGAGGAGAATCCCGTGTATCTCGTCCACTACTCTCCCGAGCGCGCGTCCTGGCTCGCCAGTGGGCCGCTGACCAGTTCGCAGGCTGCCATCGAGCGTGAGCTCAAGCATGGCGATGAGTTACCGGGGGAAGGCTGCTGCTGGCGCTTCCTGGCGGTCGATGTGGAGCGCGCGACGGCGGTGTCGGCAACGGAATCTGCGTCAGCAGGGCAATTCGAATTTGTGTTTGAGCTCAGTTCTGATGAAGAACACACTCGGCTTATGCTTCGCGATGGCGAAGCCGGTATTGACCTGGGGCAGCGCAGCCACCATTACCTGTTGATGCACCTGGCGCGGCTGCGGGCCGAGGAGGCCGCGCTGGGATACGACAGCACGAGCCAGGGCTGGGTGGATACCGATGTGCTTACGCGCCAGCTTGGCCTGGACCTTTCGCATATCAACATCCTGTTGTTCCGCGCTCGCAAGCAGATTGCGACCGGGGTCGAAACAGGGATGGGCGCCGATGGGCTGGTTGAGCGCCGCAAGGGCCAGATTCGCTTTGGCGACATCCGCTTCAAGATATACCAGGGTACTGAATTGAAGTTCCAGGCCGGCGACGGCCACTAGCGCGCCGGGCCAAGCTGCAACACCACTCTGTAAGGCGGCATCTACCCTGACTCCAGAAGCAGACACCATCCCCGGATATTCGATCATCAGGCCGCTGGGTCGTGGCGGCATGGGCGAGGTGTATCTCGCCCGGGATTTACGCCTGCATCGTGATGTGGCCATCAAGGTGATGCGTGATGATGCCGTTACCGGGCGGGGTGAAAGGCTCCTCAGGGAGGCTCGGCACCTCGCCAGGCTCAACCATCCCAATATCGTACAGGTCTATGACGTGCTGGAGACAGATGACGGCGCCTGCATCGTCATGGAGTACGTCGAGGACGGTAACCTGTTCAGGCGCCTGAGAGAGCACCGGATAGATACTCCCACGGCGTTGGCCTGGCTGGCTGACGTGGCGACCGCCCTGCTGGCCGCGCATGAGCAGGGGATCACCCACAACGACCTCAAGCCGGAGAATATCTTCCTGTCCCGGGACGGCAGCGTGAAGGTGGGTGATTTTGGCATCGCCAGTGAACAGGCCGATGTGGAAGTCGACAGGGCGGCTCTGCGTGAGCTGGCTCGGCAGCTATGTCCCGACAGGGAACAGCAATCACCGTTGGCACAACGCGCCTTCTCGCTGCTGGAGGATTCCGCCAGCGGTGATCTTGAAACTGCCGTTGCCGCATTACGCGAAGCCTGGCTCGAATCACAGCAGCAGGAAACAGCGCCTGCCCAGGCCATAGAGCCGCGAAGGGTTTTTGGCCGGCGCGCGACGCTCACCTTGGCAGGGCTGGCAGCCCTGGCGGTGCCGATGAGTTGGTGGCTAACCAAAGGCGAGCCAATTCTGGTGGCAGTCTCCGACCCGGCGATTCATTTTGCCAATGAAGCAGGGCCATCGGAGCGCTACGCCATGGCCACCACGATTGGAGAATCCCTGGCCCAACAGGCGCTGGCATCGGCAGAGGTGTCGCTGGTGCAATTGGCCCGCGATGAAAGATCGCTGACCGTGGCGCAGGGTCTACTCAACGCCACAGGCGCGGCAGAAGCGGTGGTCTCGTCCGCTGACTGCAGCATCGATGTCTGCGAGCTGCTGCTGCAACGGATTGGCAGGCAGGGCGAGGTGATTGCCCGGGTGGCATTCCCTGTCAGGCGGCATACGCCGCTTGAGACTTTTGCGCTGGTCGGCGAGCACTGGCCGGCGCTGTTCGGCGGGAGCCGCGGCGGCGACTGGGAGCCCGCCATTAGCCCGCAGAATTATCAGCGCTACCTTGATCTGCACCGCCGCTCACAGCTGGGAGAGGGCGACCAGAGAGAAATCCTGCAGGCTATTGGGGGCTTGCTGTCGCAGGCGCCACAATTCGCTCCACTCTACGAGTTGTATACCCACGGTGCCCTGGAGATGTACGACCAGACGGCTGATAGCGAGTATCTGGACAAAGTGGAAAACCTTTTGAATAACGCGGCGCTCACACTGGGAGAATCAGAGTTCCTGCTGATGTCGCGATTCAAGCTCGCTATAGAACGCGGTGATTTCGAAGCTGCGCAGTCTCATCTCGACAGGCTGGCCGCCCTGAGTCGCGATACCTACCAGATCATCAAGCTGACAGCGGACCTTCACACCGCCCGCGGTGACCATGCGCTTGCCGCCGAATTCTATGAGCGTGCGGCGGCGGCTCGGCCAAATCGGTCGCTGCTGTACAACATGGCCACCACCTACTATTTTGCTGGCGACCGACGGGCGGCATCGCGCGCCCTCGAGCAATCGCTTGCCCTGTACCCTGACGATGCCGGCGCCTTGGACATGCTTGGCCTGATTGAGCTGGAGCGGGGTCACGTTGAGCAGGCGATTACCCATCTCAGGGCTTCGCTGGCGCTGCAGTTCCATACCAGTACCCTGGTCAATCTGGGGCTTGCCTATATGATTGCCGGCAATTATGAAGAGAGCATGAGTACACTGCTCATGGCCGCAGAGCAGGGTAGTGAGGAACCTGTACTGCTACTGAATCTTGCCGATGCCCTGCAGTTGGCCGGGCGCCGCGAGGCCGCGGCCGGGCACTACCGGACCCTTGTGGGTAAGTGGCGGGACGAAGACCCGCAGGTGCCGGATTGGCTGGCAGCGCAGGCTCTCGCTCAATTGGGCGATCACACCCAGGCCCTGGCTGTGATCGCCGCGATGAGCGATGCCGAGCGTCGGCACTCGGAGGGTAGCTTCAGTGCGGCCCTGGTGAATACACTCGCTCAGCAATACCTGGCTGCGCTGGTCGAGGTAGACAGGGCGCTCTCCGCCGAGCTTGCGCCGATCTGGTTCAGCCTGCCGGTTTTCGACCCGCTCTGCCAGTCTCAGGCATTCGCCCGGCGCCTGGATGACGCCGGGCTGACGGGTCGCTGTCCGGGCGCCGCTAGTTATTCCGTCGAATAGAACCGCCGGGGTCCGCCGAGGAGTAGGTCACGATTTCTCCTGACGTGGCATTGCGGCAGCAGGCGACAAAGAAGAAGCTGAAGTCTTCTACGATGTTGGTGACGCAGCTGATCCTCATCGTAAGCACCGTATTGGCGTCGCTCAGTTCGAACTCGATGTCGGCCAGATAGTCCCCGTGATCATTGCAGTAAAACGCGCCACCATCACTGAAACGCCACAGCTCCTCTGCCGTTTGTACGCTGGGTGAGAGGGTAAATACCAGGGTGATGGCCTCGGACTGACGCTGGCGCAGCGTCGAAGTGCCATTGAATTGAATATCAAAACAGTCGACGGGGCCAGGTTGTGGTACGCCGACTTCCTCCACCGGCCAGGGTTGTACTTCGCCATCGACGGGGGCAACCGGCGTCACCTCAAAGTAGAACACCTCACCACCACCGCGCGGAACGTCAAAGTTCATAGTTTTCTCCTTGTTTGTTAACGAACTGAGATCGGAAGAGAATACAGTGGCGGCAGCGATGAGCTCTCGGTGCGTTCCAATTTTTGCCAACCAGGTCCGCTGGTTGAGGTATGAACGCGGCGAGAGACCTGCGTGCCGTTGCGAATGGGTAGGTAGCCGAAATCACTCAAGCGCGGCCATTCAATGCTGCGGGTGATCAGCTCGATGACATCCAATCCCAGCTCAGAGAGGTAACTCTGGTCTACGTAGGACCGAACATAGTCAGGTTGTTGGGTGGTTGATACGGATAGGTGATCCCATGCAGCTCGCGTTGCCCACTGTGCTCTTGGGTCGATTCTCGCCAGTCGGGTGGTGAGGAGCTGTTCCAGTGCCGGTAGCACTGCTGCGTTGCGCAGCAGCGTTTCGAAGCGGACGAACTGCACTCTTTGCGGATAGCTGTCCCGAAACAGCAACCACTGGCCATAGCACTCGTTGTAGAGGCGGCAGGCGGAAACTACAAGCTGTTTCTGCAGCAGCGTGACAGGCCGGTGTGTCCCATTCTCATTCAGCGAGGGGAGCATGTTGGTGGCCTTGAGCGTTTGATGAATCCAGGAGTAGGGGTCTCGCACAGAGACCACAAACTTGAGCGTATTCCCCAGCACGGCGGCGTGGGTGGCCGGCGCGATGCGTTGTAGCCAGGCGAGCTGAGAGCTGTCGGCGAGGTTGGTTGTCGGTGCGCTCAACTCCAGCGTGGCACGTTTGACGAACTCCAGCGGCTCCAGGCTTGTGTCGGCATTCATCATTGCGCCTGAGGGCCCCTGCGCCTTGTCGCCCAGAACGTGCATCAGGACTTCAATGCCGCCGGACTCCTGCAGTATCAGTCTAAGCTGGTTGGTTCCCGTACCCGGCAAGCCATACTGCTTCACGAATTGGACCATTCTCACCTCAGCTACCTGCTCGACGTTTGAGGCGATTCTAGGTAAGCGGTCGTGAAAGGCGATTACACGCGATTACAGTTGCCGTGGCCGCGCCTGGGTTCAGCGCTGAAACTCTGTAATCATTAGGTTGAACCAAGCCCGCCGGGCACAGTCTATTGCTGCGGTAATACTCAAGGATTCGTTCATGTATTTTCTTCGTTCCGTTTTCTATGCAGCCCTGCTGGGTCTGTCGGCGAACGCCTGGAGCGCCTCGGCGGTATTTGCCGGCGGCTGCTTCTGGTGTATGGAGGCCGCCTATCAGGGCGTACCCGGGGTGACCGATGTGGTATCCGGCTTCTCCGGCGGTACCCATCCCAACCCCACCTACAGCGGTGCCCACGACGGTCACTACGAGGTGGTGCGGGTGGACTATGATCCGGCGCAGATCAGCTTCGCGCAGTTACTGGATATTTACTGGGCCAACGTCGACCCCTTTGACGGTGGTGGCCAGTTCTGCGACCGGGGCGAGAGCTACCGCCCGGCGGTGTTTGTGGAGAGTCAGCAGGAGCGCGCGCTGGCGGAATCCTCCCTGGCGGCAGTCCGGGGCATGTTCCCGCGGCAGGAAATTGCCGCTCCCATCCTGGCCCGGGCGAAGTTCTTCCCGGTGGAGGAGTACCACCAGGATTACTATCTGAAGAACCCGGTGCGCTACAAGTACTATCGCTGGGGCTGCGGGCGCCAGCGGCGCCTGGATGAAGTCTGGGAAGGTACGGAAATTCGCGCTCGCGCCGAGGCGCTGGCGCCCGGGTCACACTAGATGTGGCACTAGCTGCCGGTGAGGGCGGAGCCTTCGCGGTCGCGCTGCCGCTCTGCCTGGGACGCGGCCTGGCTGACCATCTTGTCGATCTGTGTGGCGAACGGCGATTCCTTCACCAGGTTGACAAAGTCCTCCTCCGGCAGCGGTTTGCTGAACAGATAGCCCTGGATGATGTCCACCTCCCGCTCACGCAGGAACATGAACTGCTCGGGGGAATCCACACCCTCGGCCACCAGTGACAGGTTGAGGCTCTTGCCCATGGCGATGATGGCGCTGATCAACCCGGCGCTGTTGGCGCTCTTGTCGAACTCAATGACAAAGCTGCGGTCAATCTTCAGCTCGTTCAGGGGGAACTTGGACAAGTAGCTCAGGGAGGAGTAACCGGTACCGAAGTCGTCCACCGACAGGCTCACACCAAGGTCCTTGAGCCCGTGCAGGGCATCGACCGAGGCATTGGCGTTGCTCATGATCACGCCTTCGGTCAGCTCCAGCTCCAGGTGGGCCGGGTCGATGCCGGTTTCATTGAGCACGCTTTCCACCTGTCCCGGGAAATGGGGGTTGAATTGCAAGGCCGAGATATTGACCGCGATCTTCGGCACTTCCACTGATAGGCCCTCCAGGCGCTTGCTCTGGTGCGCCGCCTCTCGCAGCGTCCAGTTACCAATGTCCAGGATCAGGCCCATTTCTTCCGCCAGAGGGATGAACCGCACCGGGGGAATCAGTCCGTGCTTGGGGTGCTCCCAGCGCACCAGCGCTTCCGCGCCCATGATGCGCCCGCTGTCGGCGCAAATCTGCGGCTGATAGTGCAGTATCAGCTCTTCCCGCTCCACCGCCTTGCGCAGTTCGGTTTCCAGCTTCAGCCGACCGACGCTGGAGCCCTTCATGGAGCTGGCGTAGAAGCTGTACTTGTTCCGGCCCTGGGACTTGGCGTGATACATGGCGGTGTCGGCCAGCTTCAGCAGGTCCTCCACGTTGTCGGCGTCCTGGGGCGCCATGGCGATGCCGACGCTGGGAGTGACCACTACTTCGTGGCCCTCGATGATCATCGGGGTCTGTAGGGATTCGAGGATGCGCTCGGCTACCGTCGCCGCCGTTTCCGGCTTGTCGACGTTGTTGAGCACCACCGTAAACTCATCTCCGCCGAGGCGTGAAACGCCAATTTTGCCTTCGCTGTCCACGTACTTCGCCAGCAGGTCGCTGTCGCGTACGCACTGGCCGAGCCGGTCCGCAACCTCCCGCAGCAGCAGGTCCCCGGCGTTGTGGCCCAGGGAGTCGTTGATCCGCTTGAAGTTGTCCAGGTCCAGGAACAGTAGGGCGATGGTGCGGTTTTCACGCTGTGCCATGCGCAGCAGCATGTCCAACTGTTCGGTGAATAGCTGCCGGTTGGGCAGCTCGGTGAGGCTGTCGTAATAGGCTAGCTGGCGCAGCTTGTTCTTGGTTTTCGTGACCTGGCGCACGGCTTCGTTGAGGCGCTTGTTCTGCTCCGACAATTGCTCGGTGCGCTCGTCCACTTTCATGCGCAGCAGGTGGCTGTCGGTTTCCATCTTGTCTTTGTGTTTTTTGAGCTCGCCAATAATGACGTTCAGTAGCGAAGTGATCTCCTTGATCTCGCCGATACCACGGCTGCGGAACTTCTTGTCGAGGTTGCCTTTGGAGATTTCGTAAGCCATGTCTTCCAGCCCCGCCAGCGAGGCGCGGATGGAGCGCGTGAACATGGCGGTCAGTACAATAATCAGCAGCAGCACGGCCGCGCCGTTGCTCAGGGTGGACTGGATCTGGCCGGACATGGCGCGCAGCAGGGCGCCTCGCTGGAGGCCGATGTGGTAGTAACCGGTCAGGAACTGGCTGCCCTGGATGCCGGCGTTGGCCAGCCGCTCGCCGTAGACCGCGGGTGGGATGCCTTCTTTCAGAGGATTGATGGCGGCGTATACCGGCACGGTCAGGTCGATGGGGGCCGCTGGTCCGAGCAGAAGAGGTGGCTCCCGCAGCCCGGTCTGGAGCTGGCCGGCGCCATTTCGCATGCTGTCAAAGTCGGTGTAGGGGAACTCCGGGGCGCCGTTGACCAGGGCGTCGGACAGCAACTCGCCCGTCATGCTGTAGGCCGCTACCCGGTGGATAGCGGAGTGATCCGCGAGATCCTCAAACAGGTCCTGCAGCAGGTCGATGTCCCGGTAGTAGAAAGCGACTTCGTGTTGGATGCCCCGGGCGGACCGCCACTCGATCTCTTCAATCAGGGCTTGCAGGTTGGCCCGGTAGTCGAGATAAACCAGGCGGGCGCAAACAACAAGCGTCACGACAACCGCGAGGCCCGTGACGAAGAGATTCACCCTCCCTGCAATGGTCAAACGGCGTTTCATCGTAATCCGCTGATGCAGCCATTTCGAATTTTTCTCGATAATGGCAGAAAACTATTGAAATTTCTAAAAAAAGTTGGGGGGAGCGCGGGCCAGTTCTGAGGCTCAGGGGCCGGTTTCCAGCTGATAGATTTGGCGCAGGATATCGCGCCATTCCCGGTAGCGTTGATCGAGGCTGCCGTTCAGTTTCACCACCTTGCCTTCCAGCTCCATGGCGGTGGGCGCGACCTCGTTGTCGAAGCCCTCCGCGAGGGTCTGCATCTCCTCGCGCTGGATTTTTTCCCACTTGTAGTTGTTGTAGGTCTGTTTCATGGCCTGGTAGCTGCCGCGCCTGGGTTTGTCGCGCTCGGCGAGTCGGGTTTCCCAGGCTTCCCGGTAGGCGAGTTGCTCCCAGAGGTACTGGCGCCAGAGGTCGTATACCGGCGTCATCTCGGTGTAGAGATCGGCGTACTGCTGATCGGTGGTATCGATGAACAGGTACTCCTGCTCCCTGACCTGGCGGATGCGCGCAACCATCGGATCATCCTCCGCCGGCAGCCGCTCCACGGTGATTTGGCCGGTTTCATCGCGGCCCAGGTAGTTGCCAAAGGCATCCGGCAGCAGGTCGGCGGCGTAGCGCAACTCTGACACCTCGCGGATGCGCAGCAGTTGCTTGTCGCTGCGCTGCTGCTTGAGCGCCAGCAGGTCGTTGGCAAACTGGTGGTAGAGATCCTGAAAGGGGCGGCGCAGCCGGCGTTCCGTTTCCAGGTAGGCGTTCTCCTCGGCGACAAAGCTGTAGGTTTTCTCCAGCCAGACATCATCGAGGCTGTCGCGAACCCGCAGCGCCAGGCTCAGCTCGGCGCCGTTGGAGACCAGGATACGCCCGCTCACCAGCAACTCGTAGCCCGGGTCGCTGCCGGGCAGCACCCGCACGGCGCCCCACTGGTTGCTGTCCACCAGCGCGCGGCGCAGCGCAAACGGCAGGTAGCGAGACTCGGCCGCGCGTACATCCTGGAAGACGCCCTGTTGCCGGTTGGCAAGACTGTCGCCGCCGGTGCCCGGATCCAGCACCACCAGACCGATTTCCAGGGCGCGGTGGGGAGGTGGCGCGGTGCTGCGCATCAGCAGCTCGACGCGTTCCGGCTCCGGTGCGGCGACGACCTGGGTCTGGTCAAGGGTCTGCCAGCGTTTGAGGGGGTCTTCCGGGCTGTCATCCTGCGCCTGCCCGGCGGCGGAACAGAACAGGACCAATGCCAGCAGACCGCGCATTACTGGGAGGCGGTCTGGCATACGTTGCCGCGGCTCAGGGTGTATTCGCACTCGTAGTCTTCCGGCAGCGGGTCAAAGCGGAAGTAGAAGCGGTTGATCGTGAAGGGAGCGGCACCGCGGCGGTTGACCCGGGTGGCCACGTGCAGGCGCTGGCGGTCGTCGCTCATGGATACTCTGTGAAGGATGTCCAGGCCATCGGGCAGGGCAATGCGAAACAGCAACTGCTGGGCGTCCCAGCCGCAGACTTCGCTGCCCAGTTCATCGATCACCATCTGCGGCTTCTCATCGCTGAACACGCAGCTCAGGGTGAAGGTGTTCTCGCGTTTGATGGCGATATCCTCACGGGTCTGATCGATTTCCAGTACCTGCGACTCGGTGATCATGTCCGCCAGTCGTGCCATATCCACGACCTGGCGAAAGTTTGCGGCCTGCAGCTCCGGGGAAGCCATGCGGGCGCGCTGGTCGCCGCGCGCCATGCGCTCGGCGTTGCGCTGCATCTCGCGGTACAGGCTACGCAGCTTCTGGTCGACGTTGTCACTGCGACCATAGTCCATCTCCCAGTGCCCGGTGAAATCACGCACCAGCGGCGTCGGCAGCACCATGGCAGTCTGTGGTGCCGCGGGTGCTTCCGGTTCACTGGCGCAGGCCGACAGCAGTAAGGCGATCAGCGCTGGGGCGAGGTTTTTGTTCATGGCTGTAACTCTACCGTACACAAGTGCCTGAATCCCGTAAGGATTTGTCAACGCCGCCGGGGTCTCTGCTAGAATCGCGCCTTTCTCGCTTCAGATTTTTCAGCAGACAAGACCGGTCCCATCCCATGAGTCTCGCAGACCAGGTATTGGCGGTAAACGACGACCTGCCGATCCGCACAGACCAGGCCGTGCACAGTGGCAAGGTGCGCTCTGTGTACTGGCTCAGCGCCGCTGACAGCGCGCGCCTGGTGCGCGAGCGCGCCTACAACGTGGCCCCGGATGCGCCGCTGGCGGTCATGGTGATTTCCGATCGCATCTCCGCCTATGAGGTGATCTGGCACGGCGAAGGCGGTGTGTACGGCGTGCCCGGCAAGGGGGCGGCGCTCAATGCCATCTCCAACCACTGGTTTCGCTGCTTCCGGGAGCGGGGCCTGGCTGAGTCGCATATTCTCGAGATACCTCACCCGCTGGTGTGGATCGTACAGAAGGCGCGCCCGGTCATGATTGAGGCTATCGCCCGGCAGTACATTACCGGCTCCATGTGGCGGGCCTATGAACAGGGTGAGCGGGAGATCTGCGGCCAGCCCTTGCCCGAGGGTCTCGAGCGCGACCAGCGACTGCCGGAGCTGTTGATCACACCTTCTACCAAAGGGATCATTCGAGGGCTGCCGGGGGTGCCGGAAATAGACGACGTTAACGTCAGCCGCGGCGAGCTGCTGCGCCACTACCAGGCCTTCGCTTTTCGGGACCCGCAGGACATCGACCGCTACGAGGCTTTGCTGCGCGACGGGTTTACGCTCATCAGCAATGCCCTGGCCACCCTCGACCAGATATTTGTCGATACCAAGTTCGAGTTCGGCTACGTCACGAATGCCCGGGGTGAGGAGCATCTGATATACATGGACGAGGTGGGTACGCCGGACTCTTCACGTATCTGGGACGGGCCTGCCTATCGGGAGGGACGGGTGGTGGAAAACTCCAAGGAGCAGTTCCGGCAGCTTTTGCTGCAGCACTTCCCGGACCCGGACATCCTCACCAACAAGGCGCGCATGGCGGAAAGACCGGCGCTGGCCGAGCCAGGGCTGCCGCTGGAGATTCTCATGCAGACCTCTGAGACTTACCGTGCACTCGCCGAGCGTATCACCGGCGAACCCCTGCCATTGAGCGACAACCCGCGTGCCGAGATCATAGACACGCTGGCCGGCGAGTTCGGGCTGATCGGCTGAGGCGGATTAACAACAATATCAAGACACCACACCACACCACACAGGGCAGTGACATGAGCGATCTCATCTACACCATCAACGGCTGGGTCTGGGGCCCGGTCATGCTGTGCCTGATCCTGGGCACAGGGATCTACCTCAGCATTGGCCTGCGCTTCATGACTCTGCGACGCATACCCGCCGCCTTCCGCCTGCTGTTCAGGGGCGGCAGCCGAGGTGACGGCGAGATCTCCTCGTTCGGAGCCCTGATGACGGCGCTGTCTGCCACCATCGGCACCGGCAATATTGCCGGGGTGGCCACGGCGATCGCGATTGGCGGGCCGGGCGCTTTGTTCTGGATGTGGCTTGCGGCCCTGTTCGGCATCGCCACCAAGTACGCCGAGGCGGTTCTGGCGGTGCACTATCGAGAGCATGACGAGAACGGGCACTACATGGGCGGCCCGATGTACTACATCCGCAATGGCCTGGGGCAACGCTGGTACTGGCTCGCCTTCCTGTTTGCGATATTTGGAGCACTGGCCGGATTTGGCATTGCCAACACCGTGCAATCGAACTCTGTGTCACAGGTGCTGGACACCGCCTTTGGCATAGAACCGCTGATAACCGGTCTGGTGCTGGCGGCCCTGGTGGCCACTGTCATTCTCGGTGGCATCAAGCGCATCGCCCATGTCACCAGCGTGTTGGTGCCATTTATGGCGGTGGCCTATCTGCTGGCTGGGCTGGTGGTCATCGGGCTCAATATCGGCGAACTGCCGGCTGCGGTGGTGACGATCGTCACAAGCGCGTTCACTGGCCACGCAGCGGGTGGCGGTTTTGCCGGGGCAAGCCTGATGCTGGCTCTGCGCATGGGTGTGGCGCGGGGCATCTTCTCCAACGAGGCGGGACTCGGCAGCGCGCCGATCGCCCATGCCGCCGCCCAGACCAATGACCCGGTGCGACAGGGCACCATCGCCATGCTCGGCACCTTTATCGACACCCTGGTGGTGTGCAGTGTTACCGGCCTCGCTATTGTGATGATGGGTGTAATGGAGACCGGCGAGACCGGCGCCAACCTCACGCGCCTGGCCTTCGGGCGTGGCGTGGCGGGTGGCGAATGGGTGGTGACCTTCGGCCTGTGCCTGTTTGCCTTTACCACAATGATTGGCTGGAGCTACTACGGCGAGCGCTGTATAGCCTTCCTGGTAGGGGAGCGCGGTGTGCTGCCTTTCCGACTGGCGTGGGTGGCGGCCATTCCGCTGGGTACGGTTGGCGACCTGGACCTGGTATGGGTCATCGCCGATACCCTTAACGCCTGTATGGCCTTCCCCAACCTGACGGCACTGCTGTTGTTGTCGCCGGTGGTGTTCAAGCTGACGCGGGACTACCTGTCCAGCGCCGACAGTGTTGAGGCAGAACGCCGCGAAGTCACCTGACCGGGGTCAGGCCTTTGTCGCGGTTGGCGATGGCCTCACGGAGGTCGAAGCCGGCATCCACCCAGGTGCGCGCCTGTTCAGCGGTGAACTTCTCCTGTGCCCAGGCCACTGCGGCGTCCAGGCTGAAGTTGCCTTTGACCCAGGGTGTGGCGCTCTCCGGTTTCCAGCCCGCCTTGCTCCAGGCCAGGATAGCGTCTGCCGCAGTGACCCCGGCCTCGCGCCATTGAGTGACGTCCCCGGTATCCAGGCCGGCTGAGCTGAGCTGCTGGGCGGCGGCAGCGCTCAGGTCCAGCGCGCGCCACGCTGCGATCTCGTCCTCCGACAT
>JANQLM010000033.1 GCA_028280635.1 Halieaceae bacterium
AGCAAACTGATCTGGTTTGTTGGCGGGCTGGCCATGACCGGGCTGTCGCTCTCGGGCGTGTGGTTAACCTGGCGGCGGGTCAAGACCGCGTCACCCAGCTACTACCAATGGGCCACCGCGCCATTGCTGGTGCTGGTGAGCTATCTGGGCGTCAGCTACGTGAGCAACTACAACCGTTCGCCCTTGATCCCTGCACCCCAGAGCGTGCAAGCCTTCAGGGCAGGAGAAATCCAGGGGGAACTCGCCACCCTGCAAACCGCCGACACCTTGCAAGTACAGGTTCTCCTGCGCGCAGCGAGAGCGCTTCCCAACGTGCGCCGGCTGTCCGTGCTCAGCAGGGGCCGCACAGAAACGTCGACCACGCGCCACCAGCGTGTTGGCGATGGGGTGGGATACTGGCTCTCCCTGCCCGCGGCTACAGCTTTCCACCGAGATGAGCTGGCGTTGGCACTGGAGCTTGCAGATGGCAGCGAGGTGAAGGTTCCCGTTTCTGCAGGCATCAGCCGACACCTTGCAGCTATGGATCGCTGATAAACCATGGATGGCTCATGGATGACAGCAAAGTGAGCCAGAACTCAGCTACTTTATGGTGTTCTCCTGCACCCCCTAGCTACGCCGGTGGCCGCCCGGTTTAAACGTGGACCACCGCGCCCGTACCGGGGGGTCGGCCGGGCGCGGTGTATATTGCGCCGCCATCGCGGTGGGAGTTAGGGATGACCGAGGCAATATACAAATGATAATGATTCGTATTTAGATTAACGTCAAGCGAAACCACACGAAATCTGCGCCAGATCAGGCTCTGGTCGTCCCCGGGTGGGCAGGTGGCTCCCTGTAGAGTGAGTTGGGCTCTCTTCGACCAATGGTGCCTTGATCACAGCGAACCATTAGATCGTCCTGGCTGCGCCTGGCCCCGACCAAAGCGAGATCGACCAGCGCCGGGAGGCCGGGGGGCGTATCTGGGCCTGTCTGTTTGAGGCTAACGAATGAGCTCCCGCTCCACCTCGCGCAACACGTCCTGGTGCACCGACTGGTAATGCCGGCCGGATAACCGGGCATGCTCGCGCACCCCTTCCAGCACCGAGCGAGCCTCTTCGCCGCGCCCCTCGGCCCCCAGCAGCATCGCGTAGTGAAAGCCGGCATCGGGCCCCGGGTAATACCCCACCAACGCCTCGTATTCATGTAAGGCGGCCGAGACGTCGCCGAGCTTCTCGGTCGCCCGCGCATACAACAGGTGTGACTCCGCATCGCGATGGTCCGGGTTGTGCTCGGCGAG
Organism: Halieaceae bacterium; assembly: GCA_028280635.1. Classification (GTDB taxonomy): domain Bacteria; phylum Pseudomonadota; class Gammaproteobacteria; order Pseudomonadales; family Halieaceae; genus JANQIO01. Next base: position 1,274 of record JANQLM010000033.1, read on the forward strand.
TTCGTCCAGCGTGCCCCGTGCCTCCCGGTAGCGCCCCAGCGCAAATTGCGCGCTCGCCAGGCGCTGCAGGATATGCGGATCGTAGCGATGCACCCCCTGCAGGCTCTGCTCGTACAGTGAGACCGCCTCGCGGAGCTTGCCCTCCGCCATCAACTCGTCGGCCAGCCGGAAACTGTTCTCCACACTCTGGGTGCGGGCGTAATTCTCCGCCGCTGCCCTGACGTCGGCATTGGGATCGAGAAATTTCTTCACCTGGCGACGCGCACGGCGCCCGCGGCGACTCCCGGACAGGTCCGGCAGCACTTCCAGGAACAGGTAGGCCAGGCTACCCGCCACCGGCAGCACCAACACAATCCAGATCCACTTGGTGTCTCGCCCGGTGCGAACGACGTGAATCACAAAGGCTACCTGGATCAAGACGGAGACGATAAACAGCGGCATCACGAACCCCTCTACGCACCACCAGCGGCTTCAGTGTAGAGCAAATTGACAAGCCGGGGAGATTTCAGGCGCAGCCGCTTCGCTCAGGGATCGAGCGGCGTGGTGTGCAGGTGCATTTAGCAGATCGTGGCCGCCAGGGATGGCGCGGCCTGCGACCCGGGCCCCGAGCCCACGGGGAGGCATCCACGGCGTGCCTGCCAAAGCAGCTGCACGCCGCGTCGCCCTCAAATAGCGCTAGCGCTTAACGCTGAGCATGTACTCCGCCACGGCAAGGCGCGTGTCTTCGTCGAGGTAGTCCTGGGGCGGCATTTCCGGGTAGTCCTCACGCTTCTTGACCGGGGCGGCAATGTACTCCGCCAGGCCGTGGGGATTGTCCATGTACAGGGCCTGGATGATCTTCACCGGCGGGCCAATCATGCGGCCTTCGTAGGTGTGACAGCCGGCACAGACACCCAGATAGGCGATCTTGCCGCGCTCGTCAGGCGCAATCACCCGGGGTTCCACCGTCGGCAGCAGGTAGTTGGCGATGGTGGAAGTGTTGGTGAAATCACACTCCGGCCAGTCATCCACACCGGCGTGCACATAGCGGTGACGGTTGATAATGCAGCTGTCGGTGGTCGGACCCACCACGAAGATATCCGGATTGCCGGTCTTCAGGCCGGCCAACATGAGCGCGCGAATATCCGGCGTCGTGTCATAGCCGTTGTTCTGCATGGTGTTGTTAAGAATCTTGAGGCCGTCGGAGTTGGGGTCGGCTTCGGGGTCCACGGTCACATTGGTGAGCTGGGCCGCGGTGTTGTGATCCACGGACAGGATGCCCACCGTCTTGTTATTGGTGATGATATTGCCTTCCACCACCACGTCGTCCGCCGCCATCACCATGACACCGGTGCCCGCCGGGATACCACCCACGGTAGATCCGGGCGCGCCGAAGTTGGGCGTGTTGTTGTCCGAGATCCAGTTGTTGCGGATGATCACATCGTAGGTGGTCTTGATCGGCAGGCCCGGGGTGATAAAGGCCAGCACGCCGCCGGTGTTGTTGTAGACGAAGTTGCTCTCAACAATGGCGTGGCGGCTGTTCTCGATCTCAATGCCGGCAACGCTGTCGAACACTTCGTTATAGGCCACGTGAACATTGTCACTCATGCCCACGTAGATGGCCGCATCCTCGATACCGGAGATCACGTTGTGTTCCACCACGCCGTTCTGGCCAAGCTGCGGGAAGATGCCGTAAACACCGGTGTCGACGATGATATTGTCGCGAATCTCCCAGTTGTTGCCTGCCTGGCTCATGATCGCATTCCCCTTGTACTGGGTAATGAGGAAGCCTTCGATCACGATATTGTTACCTGAGAAGAGGATGGCGTCATTGAGCGTACCGCCACCGTCCATGGTGGCGCGCTCGGAGCCCTGCACAATACCGATCAGGCGGATGCCGTCCTTGTCGATGTAGACCGTCTCGCTGTAGGTACCGGGCATCACATGAATCGTGGTGCCGGGCTCTGCCGCCTGCACCGCCTCCTGGATGGACTCGCCGTCGTTGACGGTAACCACCACGTCGCTCATCGGCGGGCCAGCCACAAACTTGCTGCTGCCGGACATGATCAGCTCCTTGGCTGCCGCCACGTCCGCTGGCGTGGCGCCGCCGGCCGTGCTGCCGCCGTAGGCCGCGCCCCCGCTGGTGCTGGTGACCACCGGCGCGGAACCGCCGGCCTGTTTGCCGAACTGCATACCGGCCGCAAATGCGACCAGCACCAGTACCACGGCTACCAGTTTGCCCATATTCATGATGCTGCTCCTTCTGTTGCTGTCGCGCGGTCCGCAGTGGCCGGCGCGTTGTTATGAAGTGGTGATACCCCGATCGGTTCCAGCCCCGAGGGCACGACATTGGGGATGGGTGGTGAAAAGGTCTCGTCGGTGAGTGTCATCAGGAAGTCCACCAGCCGGTCAAGCTCCTCGTCGGTCAGCTTTGGCTCCCAGATATGCCAGTGGATGTGCATGTCCACACCCTCGGGCACCGCGTGGCCACGCCCCTTGGTATAGAACTCCACGGTCTCGCGCAGGGTGGCGAAGCGACCGGAGTGCATATAGGGCGCTGTTTTCTCGATATTGCGCAGGGTCGGCACCTTGAAACCGCCCTTCATCTTGGCGGCGCCCCAGGTGGCCTCAGCGCCGATATCCAGTGGCAGGCCCTCGGGCTCCGGGGCGCCGATCACCGCCACCTGTTGGTTGGTGAACAGCGGCGGCGTGTGGCACTCGGCACAGCGGGCGACAAAGGAGCGGAACACGTTCATGCCTTCGATTTCGCGCTGGTTCAGCGCCGCATGGTAACCGTGAGCGTAGCGGTCGTAGCGGCTGTTGAGGGAGATCAGCGAAGTCTGGAAGGCCGCCAGGGCGCGGTAGACCTGGCCCAGGCTGATCTCATCCAACTGGCCCTGCGGGAAAGCCTGGCGGAACAGGCGCCGGTAGGTCTCATTGCCGTTAAGGGTCGCCAGCAGCTGCTCGCGGGTATTGCCCATTTCCTCCGGTGAATACAGCGGGCCTTCCGCCTGCTGTTCCAGGGAACTGGCGCGCACATCCCAGAACAGATGATCCAGAAAAGCCACGTTCCACAGGGTGGGTGAGGAGCGCTTCACCGGGTGGCCGGCGATACCGATGGACCGGTCACGGCCATCGCTGAAACCCAAATCCGGGTGATGGCAGCTCGCGCAGGAGTGACTGCCGTCGCCCGACAGGGCCGGATCAAAGAACAGGTAACGACCCAGGTCGATCTGCTCGGGACTGAAACCGTCCCGGTGCGCGGGCAGCGCGGTCTGGGTACCGCCCACGCCGCGGTCCTGCAGGGAATCGTAGAACTGGTAGAAGTTGCGCAGCTTGCAGCCGTCGGGGCCGGTATGCTCAAAGCCCGGCGGACAGTGGGCCGAGAGCATAATGTCCTGCGGCGCCCACAGGGCCTCCTGCGGGGTTTCCAGCGCCAGGCTTGCCACCGCCAGCGGTGGGGTCTCGGACGTCCTCTCCCAGGTCGAGGCCAGCAAGGCGGCCTGCCCCGCGCAGAAGGCTGCGAACAGGGCGAGGAAGACCGTGCTGCGACGAAAGCTCATTGGGACAGGATATAACCGATGACGTCGTCCAGATCCTTCTCGGTGGCCAGCATGCTGGACATCATCTGCATCTGGCGGCCGTACTTGTCATCCGGGTGGCTGCCGCGAATGCCCTGCTGGAAGTTGGCGTACTGGCGGCGCAGGTAGGTCTCGTCAAGCGTCGCTAGGTTGGGGGCGTTCAGTGACGGGTTGCCGCCGGCCCTGGCGCCGTGACACGCCCCGCAGGCAGCGTTGTACTGGACTTCACCGTTGCGGGTGTCGTGGTCACCGGCGTCGCCGCCGTCACCCGCGGGCAGGCCGGCTATATAAGCGGCTACATTGGCGACCGCCTCGGGCCCCGCCAGGGTCGCGGCCATGCCCTGCATCTGCCGGCCCAGGGTGTCACGGGCATCCGCACCGCGCAGGCCGGACTGATAGTGCGTAATCTGCCGGGCAAGGTAGTCGGCGGACTGGCCCGCCAGCGCCGGCGCATTGAGTGCAGGGTTGCCGGTGGCATCAGCGCCGTGGCAGGCAATGCAGGTGGTATAGCTCGCCTTGCCCGCCGCCGGGTCAGCCCCCTGGGCGAAGGCCGACAATGCCAGCACCAGGCATGCGAAAGCTATTTTCAGAGTTGTCATTTGCGGTTCCCGAACGCGCTCCCCCGAGCGAATGGCGCAAAGTATGGCGCGCTGGGAGGGGAAATCTGCCGAATTTTAAAAATCCGTCAGCTTTTTTTCGGGATTGGGGCAGAATTTTGGCCCAATAAGACCAGTCAGGCCGCGTCTGCGCTGCCCAGGTGCGTCCGGCGCCAGGCGCTGGGGGTTTGCTGGTGCACCGCCTTGAAGGCCTTGTTGAAGGAGCTGAGGGACCGGAATCCGGCATCCATGGCGATAGTGAGCACCGGCAGTTGGGCGTCGTCCGGGCTGGCGAGGCGTGCGGCGGCGTCCTTGACCCGGTAACTGTTCAGGAAATCGCTGAAATTCCGGTAACCGAGCCCGCCGTTGATCGCCTGGCGCAGCCGGTACTGGGGCACATCCACCTGGCTGGCGAGTTCACCCAGGGTCAGGCCCATCTGCCGCCAGGCCGCCTCGGCCTGCATATGGTTCTCAAGCTGGGTCAGCAGGCCGGGATCGACGCTGACCACCGGCGCCTCGGGCGTCACCGCTTTCCCCACCGGCTGGAACAGCAGGCCGCTGCGGTATTCCAGCAACGACAGGTTGATGAGGAACAGCAGCAGCGCCGGCGGCAGGTACTCCCAGGTGGCCAGCCAGGCGGCACCGGGGAAGAGGACCTCCCGGGAGAAAATCAGCAATAGCAGATAGGCGCCATTGAGGCCCACAAAGCCCAGCCGCAGCCGGCGGCGAGCTTCCACCAGGTCGGTGCGCCAGTGCCGGGAGACCACCCACAGGGTCAGGCCCAGCAGGATGAACTCCGCGCCCTGGGGCAGGGTGAAAAACAGCCAGCGCGGGGCCGCGGGCACCAGCATGCCCACCAGCGGCATCAGCACCGTAAAACCCACTAGCACAAGCTGCCAGGGCCGCAGCCGGAAGTGGTCGTCAAAGACGCTGGCGCTGAACAGGTAGAAAAAGCCCGGCGCCGCGGTCTGCAGGGTGGCTGTCGGTATCTCGAAGGGCGTGCCCAGCACCAGCGGCATGCACAGGTAGGCCGCAATCGCGAGCATCAGCAGCCCGTACAGGCGCTCGCGGATACCCCAGCCCGGCTGGCGCAGCAACAGCGCCAGGCCCAGGGCGACCTGGGCGAAGCTGAAACTGATAGCGGCAATGAGCAGGTCTGGCATGGTTATGCGTCCGGTCTGGGACGCATAATACCAACAAGAAAGCCCGGCACGGGCCCCGGGGTGGGACCGGCCGGGCAGAAAGGTCCGCAGCGGAGCTATGGGGGCACGCTGCGAACCTGCGGGCGATCAGCAGATGCTGCGGTTCACCTCGAGCACAGGGGTCGATCATCCGGGCAATCGAAATCCCGGAAGCTCTCCACTGAGCGCTCAAAGTCCCGCGCCGTGTACACCCGCGCATTGTGCGCGGTAACGATGCGGCTGTAGTTGATATCCAGCGGCTCCAGTGCCTCGGCCATGCTCACGGTATTGCGATTGGCCGCCGGCACGCCCTCGGCATAGGGCGAGCCGAAGTGATCAGCCATAAACAGGGTGCGGGTTGAGGGCACGTAGAACAGCAGGTTGCTGCGCGAGTGCACGGTGGCGACATCGTACAGTTCCACCCGGCTGCTGCCGTCGCCCAGGGTCATGCGATCGTTGACAGTGAGGAAGCGCCCGCTCTCGGGCTCAAGCTGGCTGGTATCACGGATCACATCCACCGTGTCCTCCACCGTCACCAGGGTTGCCCCCATGGACAGGGCCTCATCGATGCCGCCCAGGTGGTCATTGTGGTGGTGGGTCACTACCTGGTAGGCCAGGCGTTTGTGGCTGCCAATCGCGTCCTGGAATTTCGCCAGGCGCCCTCTCAGGTCCGGATAGCCGCCACAGCCCACCACCTCGTTGCCGGTATCCACGAAGATGGAGTACCCACCGTTCTGGCCTATGTGGTAGACGTTGCTGGCCAGGCGATTGACTATCATCTCGCTGGTGTCGATGCGCTCAGCCTCGGGGGCCAGACCGTCCGGCAGCTCAAACAGCGCCGTATCGAGATCGCGATTGAAGCGCACCGTGCGCCCGGTTCCGATCAGGTTGGGATCGCCCGCCACCGAGAAGTACACCCGGGTGGCGGCCATCAGCCCGTCGACTGCCACATGCTCGCCGAATACGTAATCCAGCGCGCCGAGCTGCGGGTTCTCACGGGTCATGCGGGTGACCAGGTGGCTTTCCGCATCGATGTAGAGTGTGAGATCCGGACTCAAGGGGAAGGGAATCTTCACCAACTCGTGGGGCCTGTTCATCCAACTGGTCGGACCCAGGTACTCAGCTTCTTCACGTGCGCTGTGAAGCTGGCGCGCCAGCAGAGTGTCAGTGGTGCGCATGGTACCGCCACCGAAGGTGTAGGGGTCCGCCGAGTTGGCCTCCCCGTAGCGGCCGATCACCAGGTTCACATTCCAGGCCTCGTCCCCGTTGACGATGATCATGTTGGGAAAGATGCCGCCCCGCGCCTTGAAGTAACTCTCGAAGTAGGCCCGCTCGTTCTCGATGTCGTGAACAAAGCGGAAATTGTTCTTGCTGAGGTCTGAAAGCTCCGGCGCCCAGCTCTGGCCGAGGTTGGGCCCGATATAGGCCTCAATAATCTCGACGTTGCGCATCCCGGCAAGCGCGTCACCCCCGTAGGCAGCGACCACGCGGTCGACCAGCGCGTCCAGATCAAACTCGGAATCCTGGGCCTGGCTCGGCTCACCTACCACCAGCAGCGCCAGCAAGACGCCGCGAATTATTGTGTTCATGGTGTTGTCCTGTCATCAGTCCCCCTGACAACACCAGTCTGCGTTCAGTCGGGCAATCGCGCTATACCGCTTGTCTTGCCACGACAACACTTCGCCGCATTCACGGCTGACACCGCGGCGGGCCAGGCAGACGACGCGACCGACCGCGTGTTCACGCCTCGCTCACGGCACTACCCTGCGCTTAGCTCCCGGTACTGGCTGGGCGTAATGCCCTCGCACTTCTTGAAAAACGTATTGAATGTGGCCTTGCTGTTGAAGCCCGCCGCCGTCATCACCTCCAGCAAATTGCGCTGCGACCAGACCGGATCGCGCAACAGGCGCTTGGCCTCTTCTATGCGATAGTGATTGATGAATTCGAAGAAGTTCTGCTTGAAATGGCGATTGATGATATTGGACAAGCCCCGCTTGGACATCGATAGCTGGTCCGCCAGTTGCTCCAGGGTAAGAATGGTCGCCAGATACGGCTTGTCGCTTTGCATGTAGTCGACAAGCCGCTGCACCTGCGCCTCGTCGATTTCAATTCGCGCGTCCGCCTCTCGCTGCACCGACAGATGATTGCCGCGTTCAATGCCTTCGAACATCGATGAATAGGTGAGACTCAGAAAAATCAGCACAGAAACGAGGACAAACACCGTGTAGTTGGAGGTCAGACCCAGCGCGGCGAAGTCTATCGCGTCGACACCGAAGTGGGCCGCAAGATTCAGCCCCACCGATACCACCACCGCCCACAGGCGCAATATCAGGAAGCCGACGATCAGGGCGTTCAGCCACCAGAAGTCAATTTTTTCGATGTTGCTGTACGTGTCCTTGATCTCGCGACGGCAGCGCCGTATCTCGACCACGCACACTACCCCGAAGGCCACCCTGAGGCATTCTCGCGCAAAGCCAATGGCATGGGTCAGCGCGGACTCCTGCAGCACATCGTGATCGCTCAACAAGGCGACCTTGGCAGCGTCGTCCAGACTGTAGAAGACCACCACCTGGTAGCCGGCGTAGGCTGCGAACGGCAGGAGATAGAACAGGTCGCTGCGGCGCAGGTGGTAGTCCTTGTAGATCAGCGAGCGGATGTACCAGAGCAGTACGGGCCCTTCCAACCAGTAGGCCATACCAAACAAAGGGAAGATGTCGGGAGAAAAGCCGATCGCCCAACTGCGGAACTCCGCCCCGAAATTGATCAGGATATCCAGCGGTATCGCCGCCTGGGTAATCAGAAAGCCCGCCAGGAGTGCATTGCTGAGCCGGTTTTCACGCCTGAGGAACAGCAGGAGCAGTGCGAACAGGGCGCACTGGTATGTCGTCATCAGGAGGACTACGTCGTGAAAGTTAAAGAGAGTGACACCCATTGCCGTGCCGCCGCTGCTTTTTTGACAACACTAGCACATGCAATTGGTCAATCTCGGCCAGGCTGCTGTATACCGCGTTCAACTTCGCGCCGGTGCGCGAATTTGAACGTTCAAATTCGCTCCTGATGCGCAAGGTTTGTCGCGCCAGGCGAAAGCGAGGACCAGAATGAAGCTGCCAAACCGCAATTGGGTGGCGCTGAACATCCACATAATGATAACGAGTCAGCCCAGATCTGCCCGCCCCGGTCCCGGGAGCCGCTCTCTGCGCTGACACAGGAGTTCTCCATCATGTCAGGTAAATACTCTCGCGCTCTCTACTTACTGATCACGCTATGGCTGGGTCTTACGCCCGCGTCCGGGGTTGTGGCGCAAGCTACCGATGAAGCTCTCGCCGGCCGCCTTATGGAAGAAGTCATCGTGACGGCCGAGCGCCGCAGTGAAAACATCCAAAACGTGTCGGGCGTTGTGCAGTCTCTCAACCAGGCAGAGTTACGCAAGGCGGGCATCAACGAGCTACGCCAGATTCAGCTTATGGTTCCCGGGCTCAGCATCGCCAACCAGGAAGGCAACGTGGAAATATTCATCCGCGGTGTCGGCTCGGCCAACAATACCGAGCTCGGGGACCCGGCCGCGGCACCACATATCAACGGTGTCTACGTGCCGCGGCCAAGAGGGCTGGGCGGCATGTTCTACGATCTGGAGCGGGTCGAAATCAACAAGGGCCCGCAGGGTACCCTGTACGGCCGCAACGCACTTGCAGGGACACTGAATCTGATCACCGCCAAACCTAGCTTTGACGGCATCAGCGGCTATGCCCAGCTCGAAGCCGGAAACCGCGATTCTTACGGCGCGGAGGGCGCGGTCAATATACCGATCAACGACAGCAACGCGCTGCGCCTTGCCGGCTACTACCTGGACCGCGACTACGATTTCCGCAATGTCGCGGGCTCCGGAAACGACCCCGCCGGTCTGCAGGAGGACTTCGGTACGCGCCTGTCCTTCCTGTCACAGGTCACGGACCGTTTCAGCGTGTTTATCATGGCCGACTACGCCGAAGAAAGCGGCACCGGCTACCCCGGCGCCAATATCTACAGTGCGGTAACCTCCAGTGGGCGCGAAGCAGACGACCTCGATCTGCGGGACGTTGCCTACCGCGGCCCGGAGGGCGACCTGCAAAGCGAGTTGTGGGGTATTCAGACCAAGCTGGTTTACGAGTTCGACAGCATGAGCCTGGAATACACGGGCAGCTACCGCGACCTCGATTTTGAGCAACGCAACGCCTCTTCGGACGGCATTGACTATCCGGGCCGGGACCTGGACGCGCTGGATCTTGACGTCTGGTCAACCCAGTACTGGAACAATCAGTCAGAAAGCCAGGTACATGAACTTCGCCTTGTATCCAGCGGCGACGGCGCCCTGAGCTGGTCCACCGGCGTTTTCTACTTCGACGAAGACCAGGAAGTGGGCTACTTCAGCCTGGTCGACAAGGGCTATTGCTGTTACTCAGGCACCGAATTCACCATGCCCGAGGTGAACGGCGAATCCTGGGCAGTCTATGCGGACATGACCTTCGCGCTGAATGACCGCACCCGCGTGTTCGGCGGCTACCGCTACACAGAAGAGGAAAAGGACCGCTTCGGCATCGGCGGCAACTGGGCGCTGACACTGGGCGGTGCCGACTTCGCCTGCTGCGTGGCGACACGCCTGGGCACAGAAGGCTATGAACCCGCTCTCCTGGACCGCCCCAACTTCGACCTGTCGAACGTCACCGACGACCAGGGCATGGCACAGTTCCTGATCGACGGCAGTACCCGCGAGGGGGCGCGCGACACGCTGGCTGCACAGATCGGTTCCATCGCCGACGGCAGCAACCCCGCCGGCGACTGCTTCACCCGCCCCGATATCGACAACGGCTTCGTCACCTGCCCCGAAGACGGCAGCTTTACCTACGCCAACCTGACCATACCCGGCCAGCAGCGGGGTTCAGCCGATGCCGACTACAACGATTGGCGCATCGGCATGGAGTACGACCTGAGCACAGACAATATGGTCTACGCCAAGGTATCGACGGGGCACAAGGCGGGCGGCTTCAACGACAGTTTCGACACCGCGCCGATTCCCGAGATTTACGATCCGGAAGAGGTGCTTGTGTATGAAATCGGCAGCCGCAACGTGTTCGAGTTGTTCAACGCACCCGCCACGTTCAACGTCACCGCCTTCTACTACGACTACAGCGATCAGGTATTGCAGGACCTGCAATGCCTCGGCGTGGACTTCGACACCGGCGAATGCAACAGCTTCTCGCTGGTGAACCGCAACCTCGCCGAATCCGAACTCTACGGACTGGAGCTGGACTCCAATATTCTGCTGCCGAACAATTTTCAGTTGAATATCGTGGCCAGCTTCCTGGACAGTGAAATCGAAGACGGGGTTGTCGCGGACGTCCGCGGCCAGGATTTCAGTCAGGGCGGCGCCACACCCATCATCGACCTGTCGGGTAATCGCCTGCCCCTGCAATCCGACATCGAGGTGGCGGCGCGGCTGTCGCAGACCTTGAACATTGGCCCTGGCCAGTTGGACTGGCAGGTGCTGGTCAACTACCGCAGCGACTTCTATCTCACCCAGTTCAACGAGCTCCCGGTGACCTTCCTCGACGGGACCGTACAGTCCGCACTGGAAGCCGGCTTCCCCGACAAGCAGGATGGTTTCGCAACAATCAACCTGGGCATTGGTTACAGCTTTGGTGACGGCTGGCGCGTGGAGGCCTTCGGCAACAACGTCACCGACGAGGAAGCGACCCAGAAAGCGCTGGTAGGCTCCGGCCTCAACCTGCGTTTTCTCAACGATGCCCGCTACTACGGCCTGCGCGCGATGAAGAATTTCTGACCGGCCACCCGGGAGGCCGGCGGTCTCCCGGGCCCTTTCCCCCGCCCGACCGGGCTTCCTTTCACAAGCATTCGCGAGGCGAAACATGTACCGGGAGAAAATGCGCGCTCTGCTGCTGTTGGTCAGTATCCCCATGACCCTGAACGCCTGCGGTGACTCCGGCTCGCCAGCCACCAGCGGCGACGAGCGGCCTTCGGCAGCGGATCACTGGCCGGCGCTGGCCCCGGCAGTCGAGCCCAGCAATGCGCTCGAAAACCGTATCGCCGAGCTACTGCGCGGGATGTCGCTGGAGGAAAAGGTTGGGCAGATTATCCAGGGAGAAATCAAGTATGTGAGCCCGGAGGATGTCCGCCAGTATCATCTGGGAGCAGTCCTGAACGGCGGCGGCACCGCGCCGAACAACGACAGGAACGCGTCCGCCGCCGACTGGATGGCGCTGGCCGACCGCTACTATGAAGCGTCCACCGACTCCTCGGACGGTGGCAGCGCCATACCGGTGCTGTGGGGCAGCGATGCCGTGCACGGTCACAACAACGTGCGTGCCGCCACCGTTTTTCCACACAACGTGGGCCTGGGTGCGAGCCGCGACGCAGCGCTGGTGCAGCGAATTGCCGAAGCCACCGCCCGCGAGGTGCGAGCCACCGGCCTCGACTGGGCTTTCGCCCCCACGGTGGCCGTGGCACAGGACACGCGTTGGGGCCGCAGCTACGAGAGCTACGCAGAGGAGCCCGCGCTTGTTAGCCGCCTGGCCGCGGCTGCGGTACGCGGCCTGCAGGGCGAGGCGGGCAGCGACAGCTTCCTGCGCGGACGGCACATCGTGGCCACAGCAAAGCACTTCGTGGGAGACGGCGGCACCGAGCGGGGTATCGACCGCGGCGACACACGGCTGAATGAGGCCGATCTGGTAGCACTGCACGCCCAGGGATACCTAAGCGCGCTCAACGCCGGGGTGCAGACCATCATGGCGTCCTTCAACAGTTGGAACGGTGACAAGGTACACGGCCACCACTACCTGCTGACCACTGTGCTGAAGGAGCGCCTGGGCTTCGATGGCTTTGTGGTGGGGGACTGGAACGGGCACCAGCAGATTCCGGGCTGCCGCGTTGACCGCTGCGCGGCGGCCATCAATGCCGGCGTGGATATGTTCATGGTGCCGGAACACTGGAAAGCGTTGTACCACAACACCCTGGAGCAGGCCCGCAACGGTGAGCTTTCCCTGCCCAGGCTGGACGATGCCGTCAGCCGCATACTACGCGTCAAGCTGCGCGCCGGGCTGTTTGACGGTGTACCGCCGTCGGAGCGCCGGGGGCCGAAAGCTGCGGAACAGCTCGCCACAGACGAGCACCGGGCCCTGGCCCGCGAGGCGGTGCGCAAGTCGCTGGTGCTGCTGAAGAATGACGGCTCACTGCTGCCGTTGTCCGCGGCGCAGAATATTCTGGTGGTTGGCGACGGCGCCAACAGCGTGGCCAAACAGAGTGGCGGCTGGACCCTGACCTGGCAGGGCACCGACACCGAACGCGCGGACTTCCCCGCGGCGGAGACCATCTATGAAGGCATCGCAAGCGTCGCTGCCGCGGCGGGCGGTGAGGCTCTGCTGAGCCCGTCGGGCGACATCGACAGCACGGGTTTCGGCAATGGTGCGCCGGCGGATGTGATCATTGCGGTCTATGGCGAGGACCCGTACGCCGAGTGGCACGGCGACATCTCCAGCATCGACTACCAGCCACATGACGCTCGCGACCTGCAGATGCTTCGCGCCCTGAAGGCGGCCGGCCGGCCGGTCGTGTCGGTATTCCTGTCGGGCCGGCCGATGTGGGTAAACCCGGAACTCAACGCATCAGATGCATTCGTCGCCGCCTGGTTACCCGGCACCGAGGGTGGCGGCGTTGCCGATGTCCTGTTGGAGCCATCGGGTGGCAACACCGGCCACGACTTCATCGGCAAGCTGTCCTTTAGCTGGCCGCGCTTCGTGACACAGAATGTGCTGAACCAGCATCAACCGGATTTCGACCCGCTGTTCCCCTACGGCTACGGCCTAAGCTACGCCGACGGCGGAGACCGCCTGGCGGTTCTACATGAGAACGCCGAAACCTCTGGCAATGGCGAGTTGCACGACGAAAGCCTGTTTGTGTACCGGGTGGTCAAACCCTGGCGTTTGCTCCTCCAGAGTGACGGCCTGGCAGCGGTGCAAGTGACCTCAAATCGCGCCAGCAGCGGCCCGGACAACAGGCTGACCGTGGCTTCAATCGACAAAGACACCCAGGAGGACGCCAGGCAGTTGGCCTGGTCGGGCAGCGGGCCGGCCAGCCTGGCATTCAGCGCTCCACAGCCCCAGGACCTGAGCCAATACCTGGCCCAGAGCGCATCGCTACTGGTGGATCTGCGCGTTGATCAAGCGCCGTCGGAGCCTGTCACCCTGTCCGCGCGGTGCGGCGAGCAGTGCGAGGGCAGCCTCGACATCACCGCACTCCTGGCCGGGCTGCCCCCGGCGCCGGCCTGGAGTGAAATGTCTGTCGGCCTGCGCTGCCTGGCAGAGGCGGGCGCCGATTTCAGCCGCGTCAGCGCTGCGATGACCCTGCATACCGCGGGCGAACTGGCGCTCTCCATCGCCAACCTGCGTATCGCACCCCGCGGCGCAGACGCGGCGCCGCAGCCCTGCCCCGGAGTTGAGGACGGCGGCCATGACTGAGGCGACGATGTCAGCGCGGCCCGCCACTGACAACACACTCTACATCCTCTTCATCAGCGTGGTCGCCGCGCTGGGCGGCTTTCTGTTCGGGTTCGACAGCGGTGTGATCAACGGCACCGTTGAGGGCCTGGCTATCGCCCTGCAATCAGATTCGATCGGCAGTGGTTTCAACGTGGCGTCGATGCTGCTGGGCTGCGCGGTCGGTGCCTTCTTCGCCGGACACCTGGCGGACCTGTACGGGCGCCGACGTCTGCTGCAGGTAGCGGCCCTGTTCTTTCTCGCCAGCGCCTGGGGCTCTGGCATCGCGAGCAGCTCTCTGGAATTTGTCAGCTACCGCATCCTCGGCGGCCTGGCGGTAGGCGCCGCCAGCGTGCTGGCCCCCGCCTATATCAGCGAAATCACCCCCGCACGCTATCGTGGCGCAATGACCAGCATTCAGCAGATCGCGATTATCTCCGGCCTGTTTGCGGCATTCATCAGCAACTACCTGCTGGCCGGGGTAGCCGGATCAGCCACCGCCAGGCTGTGGTGGGAGTTCCAGGCCTGGCGCTGGATGTTCTGGGCAGAGCTGCTGCCCGCGGCGCTGTTCTTCGCGGCACTGTGGTTCATTCCGGAAAGCCCCCGCTTCCTGGTACTCAGCAGGCAGGACCACCGGGCGGACATCGTGCTGGGGCACCTGTTTGGCTTCGCCAATGCCCGCCGCATGCGCGCGGATATAGAAGCATCCCTGGCCAGCGACCACCATCGCCCGCGCCTCGGCGACCTGGTCGACCGCCAGCGCGGCGGCCTGCTGCGCATCGCGTGGGTGGGTATTGGCCTGGCCACGTTTCAGCAGCTGGTAGGCATCAACGTGGTGTTTTACTACGGCGCCGTGCTCTGGCAGTCAGTCGGCTTTTCCGAAGCGGACGCACTGCTGGTCAATATCATCTCCGGCGGCATCAGCATCGTCGCCTGTTTGATCACCATCACCGTCGTCGACCGTATCGGCCGCAAGCCGCTGCTGCTGATCGGTTCGGTGGGCATGACGGCAGCGTTAATGACGCTGGCCGTCGTATTCAGCAACGCGCCTGCCGGCGCTGCGGGGCGGCTGGTGCTCGAGGGCAACGCGGGACCTGTCGCGCTGGTCGCGGCCAATGCTTATGTTTTCCTTTTCAACATGACCTGGGGACCTGTCATGTGGGTGATGCTCGGTGAGATGTTCCCCAATCAGCTACGCGGTTCGGGCCTCGCCCTGGCCGGGCTGTTCCAATGGGGCAGCAATTTTGTCGTCACCATGACCTTCCCGCTGCTGCTGACCGGGATCGGCCTGGGAGGCGCCTACGGCTTCTATACCCTCAGCGCATGTCTCTCGATACTGTTCGTGCTGTTCGCCGTGAGAGAAACTCGCGGCCTCGAGCTGGAGCAGATGACAGCGTGAACCTGGGCACTCTGCTTGGCTGCGCGCTATGCCTGGCCGGAACGGCGAATGCCTATGACGCCCCTTACACCGTGAATGAACCAGCCATAGACGGTGCCGACGACGACCCGCAGTGGCAGCAGGCACCCTGGCAGCCCATCGATAAGCTGATTCTAGGCAGCGCACCTACCGCCGCGGACTTTTCCGGGCGCTACAAAGTGCTGTGGGATCACAAGCATCTGTACCTGCTGGCGGAGATTCACGATGACGTGTTGCACGACGGCCACGCGGACCCGCTGGTGAACTACTGGGAGGACGATACGCTGGAAGTGTTCATCGACGAGGACCACAGCGGCGGCAACCACCACTTCAGCTACAACGCCTTCGCCTACCACATCAGCCTGGCAAACCACGTCGTGGATATCTCGCCCTTTCCCAATGAGAGTGCCCGTCGAGCAGGCAAGGAAGTGGTACGAACCTTCCAGGATCACGTATTCAGCCGCTGGTCGCGAGAGCCCGTCCCGCCCTTCCGGGTGTTCTGGGAGCTGCGGATCACGGTATTTGGTGATAACTATCGGCACCCTGCCGACAGCAATGAAGCGACGTCTCCGAAGCCGCTGCACGCTGGCAAGCAGTTGGGCTTCCTGGTCTCATACTGCGACAGCGATGGCGCTGACAGAGAGCACTTTCTCAGCGATGTGGACATTGCGCCTCTCGAGGGCGACCGCAACCTGGGCTACCGGGACGCCGACGTATTCGGCGTGCTACGCCTCCTGCCGAAACCCTGAGCGTAATGCCATCTGTCAGTGGGGCGAGAGGTGGCGATAGGAGCCGTCGATAGTCGCGCGGTTCAGACGTGGCTACCTTGCCACCGGGCGGGGCAAGCCGGTTTGCATCGACCGGCTGCGCGTCGTTCACCGTCTGCCCCACGATCAGCAGCGCCGGCGCTGCAATGTGCTCACGCCGTGCATCCGCTTCCACCGTTGAGAGCGTGGAGAACAGCTGCCGTTCTTCGGGCGTGGTGCCGTTTTCAACAATCGCTATCGGCCAGTGTCCGGGCAGACCGCGGCAGCGCAACACCGACACGATATCGGCAAGGCGCCCGACCCCCATATAGATGACGACGGTGAGGCGCGTCAGATCGCCGCCGTCTGCCGCCAGGGGGATATCGCCCCACTGGTCGCGGCCGGCGATAAACAGGCAGCCGTCGGCAACGCCGCGACGGGTCAACGGAATGCCGCTGGAAGCCGCGCAACCCAGACCGGCTGACACACCCGGGCAGATAGTCACATCGATGCCACGGCTGCGGAGCGAGAGCATTTCCTCGCCGCCGCGCCCGAACAGGAACGGGTCACCGCCCTTGAGTCGAACCACGTCGCGGCCGCGTCGGGCGTGCTCCAGAATCAGCGCCTCTATCTCGGCCTGGGGGACGCTGTGCCGGCCGGGCAGCTTGCCGACGTAGATGCACTGAGCGCGCGCTGCCAACGCAACAATGGCTGGCGCCACCAGTCGGTCGTAAATCACCACATCCGCGGTGTCCAGCAGTCGCGCCGCCTTTAGCGTCAGCAACTCCGGGTCACCACAGCCGGCGCCCACCAGGCTCACGCGGCCGTAGCCGCGCTGACGTCCGCCGCCACGGACGGCGGGCAGCCAGGTGCGGGACTTGCCAGTGCGCTTGTCCCGACCTGAGCCCACACCCTGCAGGGCGTCCCGGGCCGTGCGCAGCAGGCCAGCAATCAGGAGGCGATGCGGCATGCCCGTTGCTCTTCATCGATGATGGTCTGGAGTTCGGGCAGGCAGCTTCCACAGCCGCCGCCCGCAGCGCAGCGCTCGGTCAGTGCCGCCGGCGAATCGCAGCCCGCGCGCACCAGCTCGCGAATCACTGTCTCTCCGACACGATTGCAGCTACAGACCAGGCGACCCTGGCCGCCGGCACCGTCCGGGGTCATACCCGCCAGCAACCATTGCTGCTCAGCGGCGGACAGAGTCGGCCGCTGGAACAGGCGAGTCAGCCAGGTCTGGTCGGCATCAATTTCTCGGGGACCAATCGACAGTGCCGCCAGCAGGGCGCCGTTTTCGTCCAGCACCGCCCAGCGATACAGCCCCAACGCCGTATCCGCGAGCTGCAGCCTCCGCCCGCTGGCAGGCAACAGGCACTCCGCCACAGCCTCGGGACTCGTTGTGCCGGGCTCGGCCATCAACAGCAGGCGCTCATACTCCGCACCCGGCACCCGCACCCAATAACCGGTGGGCGGCACGTTCCCGCTAAACCCTGCAAACACACCGGACCAGGCAGTCTCCACCGGCGTGATTTGAACATCCGTCAGCTTGAAAGCGGGCTCGCCACTTAGCGGGTCCGCCGCGGGCGCTACCACACTGTTGATGGAGGCGGCGGATGAAAAGCGTCGCGACCAGTGCATGGGCACGAACACCTGGCCTAGTGCCTGGGCCTCGCTGCGGCGCACCCTGAGAAGCGCCATGCCCTGCGGGCTCTCGATACGCGCCAGCCCACCGTCGCTCAATCCCAGGGCCATCAGGTCTTCAGGATGCACCGCCATGCGGGGCTCCGGCGTGTGATCGCAGAGTCGCTCGGCCCGGCCGGTGCGCGTCATACTGTGCCAGTGGTCCCTGACGCGCCCGGTATTCAGGATCAGCCCCTTGTTCCCGGGCACGGAACCCGTCACAGGAACAAATCGCGCCCGGCCATCGGCGTGGTAGAAGCGCCCGTCCCGAAACACCTCCGGCGAGGCCTGCCCATCGGCCAGCGGCCAGCGCACCGGCGCCATGCTGTGGTAGTCAGGCACTGCCAGCTCGCCCAGGGCCGAGATATCGAAGTCTCGCCGCCTACGGTTTTCAAAACCCGACAGGCGGGCGTGCTCGGCAAACACCTCGGCGACGTCGCTGTAGTTGAAACCCTCGCTGAAGCCCAGCCGCCCGGCGACCTCGCAAATCGCCCACCAGTCGGGCCGGGCCTCACCGGGCGCGGGCAGAAACGCCCGCTGCCGTGACAGACAGCGTTCCGAATTCGTCACGGTGCCGGTCTTCTCACCCCAGCCCAATGCCGGCAGGCAGATATCCGCCGCCGCCAGGGTGTCCGTGTCATCGACGCAATCCGATACGATCACACACTCACAGCGCGCCAGTGCCCGGCGCCAGCGCTCCGCATCGGGCAGGCTGAACAGCGGGTTGGTGGCCATGATCCACACGGATTTCACCGCCCCGCTGTCAATGGCCTCAAACAGCTCCAGCGCCTTCAGGCCGGGGGCGCGGGCTATGCGTGGCGAATTCCAGAAGCGCTGTACCCGGTCGCAGTCCTCGTCGCTGAAGCCCATGTGCGCGGCCAGCGTTGTCGCCAGTCCACCCACCTCGCGGCCGCCCATGGCATTGGGCTGGCCGGTGATGGAGAACGGCCCGCAGCCCGGCTTGCCGATGCGGCCCAGCGCCAGGTGCAGGTTGATAATGGCATTGACCTTGTCGGTGCCCGAGCGCGATTGGTTGACCCCCATGGAGAAGGCGCTGACCGTGCTGTCGGCCGCGTCGATCCAGTCCAGCAACTGCTGCACATCCGCCACAGCCAGACCGCAGTCCGCTGCCAGCTCGGGGACCGTCCTGTCCGGCAGGGCAGCCAGTACCTGCTCGAAACCCTCGGTGTGTGCAGCAATGAACGCGGCGTCGGTCCCGCCGCCCTGATGCAGCAGTCGCAGCAAACCATTGAACAGGGAGACATCCGCATCCGGCGCAATTGGCAGGTGCAGGTCGGCAATTTCGCAGCTCTCCGTGCGCCGCGGGTCGATGACCACCACGCGCATGTCGTCTCGCGCCAGCCGCGCCCGCTTGACGCGCTGATAGAGCACCGGGTGGCACCAGGCCAGGTTGGAGCCCACCAGGATCAGCAGCTCCGTGTCCTCGAGATCCTGGTAACTGCAGGCCACCGTGTCGGCGCCGAAGGCGCGCACCTGCCCCGTCACCGCCGAAGACATGCAAAGCCGGCTGTTGGTATCGATGTTGCCGGTGCCGATGAAGCCTTTCATCAGCTTGTTGGCAACGTAGTAGTCCTCGGTGAGCATCTGCCCGGAGGCATAAAAAGCCACGGCGTCGCTGCCGTGCTCATCAATAATGCCGCGCCAGCGCCCGGCAACCGCTTCCAGCGCCGTGTCCCAGCTCACCTCGGCGCCATCGACGCGCGGCCGCAGCAACCGGTTCCTGTCGCTGGCCAGGGTGTCGGCCAGTGCGGCGCCTTTGGAGCACAGGCGTCCCTGGTTGGCCGGGTGATCGCGGTCACCGCGGACCTCCAGCATACCCTCCGCGGACTGCAACACCTCCACACCGCAGCCAACACCGCAGTAGGGGCAGGTGCTCTTTGTGATGCTAGAGTTCAATCCACACACCGCCGTCGCGCAGGGCCACGGGGTACACAGGCAGGGCGTGGTGGTCGTCCTCAATGCAGCGACCGGTGCGCAGGCTGAAGTGCTGTTTGTACAGGGGAGAGCTCACCACCGGCTCCCCGTCCAGGTCGCCGATGATGCCGCGGCTGATCACATTGGCGCCGCCGATCGGGTCGTAGTTGCCCACCGCCCACAGGGTGGCCGCATCGTCCGCCGAGCGGAAGATGGCGACCTGGCCGTGCGCCAGCCTGGCCGCCACCCCCGCGCCCGGCAACAGGGCCTGCTCGTCGCAGACGCGCACCCATCCCGCGCTGATTTCCGCCGCCGTCATGCCACGTCCTCCACCACCGCCCCGGCGAGGGACTCGCGTTCCTCGTCCCGGGCCGGGCGAATCTGGCCGCGCTCCTCGACAAACACGATGCGCTCGTCCGCCTCATCGCTGTTGACGAAACCCTGGAACAGCTTCAGGCGCTCCGGGTCCTGCAGGGTTGTGGTCCATTCGCACTGATAGCTGTCAACCACCGCCTGCATGCGCTGCTCCAGTTCCCGCGCCAACCCCAGGGAGTCATCGATGATCACGGCGCGCAAGTAGTCGAGCCCGCCCTCCAGATTCTCCAGCCAGCGCGCCGTGCGCTGCAGCCGGTCCGCGGTGGCCACATAGAACATCAGCACCCGGTCGATGTAGGCAATCAGCGTGGCGTCGTCGAGGTCCACCGCAAACAGGTCGGCATGGCGGGGTTTCATGCCGCCGTTGCCGCAGACATAGAGGTTCCAGCCGTTCTCGGTGGCGATCACACCGATGTCCTTGCTCTGGGCCTCCGCGCACTCGCGGGTGCAACCGCTGACCGCAAACTTCAGCTTGTGCGGCGCGCGCAGCCCCTTGTAGCGGTGCTCGATGTGCAGCGCCATGCCGACGCTGTCCTGCACCCCGTAGCGGCACCAGGTGGAGCCGACGCAGCTTTTTACCGTGCGCACTGCCTTGCCGTAGGCATGCCCGGTCTCCAGGCCGGCGTCGATCAGTTCCTGCCAGATCGCCGGCAACTGCTCGAGCCGCGCGCCAAACAGGTCGATGCGCTGGCCGCCGGTGATCTTGGTGTAGAGCCGATATTTCCTGCCCACCTCGCCGATGGCAATAAGCTGTTCGGGGGTGATCTCCCCGCCCGGTACCCGCGGCACCACCGAGTAGCTGCCGTCTTTTTGCATGTTGGCCAGGAACCGGTCGTTGGTGTCCTGCAGGCCGATATGCTCCTGCTTGAGCACGTAGTCATTCCAGTTGGCGGCCAGGATGGAGGCCACCGCGGGCTTGCAGATATCACAGCCCCGCCCGCGGCCGTGCTTGTCGAGCAGCTCAGCAAAGCTGCGAATCTCTCCCACTCTCACCAGATGAAACAACTCCTGCCGGGTATGGGGGAAGTGCTCACAAATGGCGGTGCTGATTTCCACGCCGCGCTCGGCGAGTTCGGTATTCACCACATCCTTGAGCATCTGTGCGCAGCCGCCGCAGCCGGTGCTGGCCGCCGTGCAGTCGCGCACCTCAGCGACGCTGGCACAGCCACCGTCCAGGACTGTCAGGATATCGCCCTTGGTGACATTGTGGCAGGAGCACACGGTCGCGGTGGCGGGTAGCTGCCCCGGCGCCAGCGCCACGGCGGCGCCGTCCCGGGCGGGCAGTATCAGGGTGTCGGGTTCGGCCGGTAGCTCGATGCCGTTGAGGCAGTACTGCAGCAATTGCTCGTAGCCCTGGGCATCCCCCACCAGGATGGCGCCAAGCAGTCGCTTGCCGTCTTCGCTGACATTGATACGCCGATAAACCCCGGCGACTTCATCGGTATAGCTGTAGCTCAGGGCACCCTCACCGCTGCCGTGCGCGTCACCCACAGAGCAAACGTCCACCCCCAGCAGCTTGAGCTTGGTGCTCATGTCAGCACCGGTGAACTCGGCGGCCTCATCCATCAGCACGGCGGCGGCGGTGCGCGCCATCTGGTAGCCCGGCGCCACCAGGCCGAAGATCCTGCCGCCCCACAGCGCACACTCGCCAATGGCGTAGACGTCGGCATCACTGGTCTGGCAGGCATTGTTCACCACAATGCCACCGCGCTCGCCAATCGCGAGCCCCGCCTCCCGCGCCAGCTGATCCCAGGGGCGAATCCCTGCGGAGAAGCAGATCATGTCGGTCTCCAGGCAATCGCCGCCGGCGAACTCCATGCGATAGCGGGCGGACTCACCGTCCACAATGCGCTCGGTGGCCGTGGCGCAGTGCACGGTAATGCCGAGCTCACTGATCTTGCGCCGCAGCATGGCGCCGCCACCCTCGTCGAGTTGCACGGGCATGAGCCGCGGTGCGAACTCGACCACGTGGGTATCGAGACCCAGGTTCTGCAGGGCATTGGCTGCTTCCAGGCCTAGCAGGCCGCCGCCCACCACCACCCCCACCCGGCTGTTGGCGGCACTATCGCGCATGGCTTCCAGGTCGCCGAGGGTGCGGTAGACAAAACAGTGCTCGCCGTCATTGCCCGGAATAGGCGGCACGAAGGGATAGGAACCCGTGGCCAATACCAGCTTGTCGTACTCCAGGCTCTCGCCGCTCTCGAGCTCCGCCGAGCGCGCCGCGGTATCAATGGAGGCTACCCGGGCGCTGGTGCGCAGCCTTATGCCGTTGTCTTCAAAGAAACCCGGTGTGACCAGCGACAGGTCGCTGGCCGAGCGGCCGGAGAAGAACTCAGACAGGTGCACGCGATCGTAGGCGGGCTCGGGTTCGCCACACAGTACCGTGACGTCGAAGCGGGCCAGCCCCCCCGCCTGCACCAGGCTCTCCAGGAAATGGTGGCCCACCATGCCGTTGCCAATCACCACCAGCTTTTGCTTGTTCATCGGTTTACCTCGGGATGTCAGTCGGTCCGCCGCCAGCCAGGGTTCCGGCCCCAGCGCCAGCAGATGTCGCGTTTCGGGTTCAGCGCTGCAGCTACCCACAGCGGGATAGAGAAACTCCAGCGCCTCCTGGCTGTTGATGAGGCAGGCCCCACACAGGACGCCGGCCTGGAACAGCAGCACACGCCCAGCGCCCTGCGCTTCGTCGCTCCATTGCACGCGGGCCAGGCCATCGGGTGACGCCTCGATCCCCGCGGCCAGAACCACCTGAACCGGCGTTGCGGAATCGCCGCCCGGCGGCCCGGCGATATCCACCAGGCTCCGCAGCGGGGCAAGCCCCTCGCAGGCCAGCAGCTCCGCCGCCGTGAGCAGCAGGGTCAGCCGGGTGTAGCGCAGGCACTGGCCGTCTATCGATACCTCCCCTGCTGCGAGGCCGGCCGCATCCAGTTCCACCTGCGCTCCCGCGGCCACCGGCACCAGTGCAACGTCCTCCAGCGCCGGCGGAACGTCACCGCCCGGCCATCGCAGGGCGAGCTGCAGCTTCTGTTCGATCGCTACCGCCATGGTCTAACCAGCGGAGGCCACCCGCGGCGGCGGCTCGCTGGCCGCCGGAGCCCTGCGCCGGTCGCCCAGGTCTTCCACCTTGCGCTGCTTCTCATAGAGGAACTCCAGCACGTCGTGGCGATAGCCGTTGTAGGCCGGGTCATCGGACAGGGCGATGCGATCGCGGGGGCGCTCAATATCCACGTGCAGCACGTCGCCAATGGTGGCCGCGGGCCCATTGGTCATCATGACGATGCGGTCCGACAGCAGCACCGCCTCATCCACGTCGTGGGTAATCATGATCACCGTGTTGTTGAGCTGGGCATGAATCTCCATCAGCGAGTCCTGCAGGTGGGCCCGGGTCAGTGCGTCCAGCGCGCCGAAGGGCTCGTCCATCAGCAACACCTCCGGCTGCATGGCCAGCGCCCGGGCGATGCCCACCCGCTGCTTCATGCCCCCGGAGATTTCATCGGGCCGTTTGTCCAGGGCGTGCTCCATGTGCACCATCGCCAGGTTGTGCTCAATCCACTCGCGCATCTCGGCGCGGGACTTGCGGCCGCGAAACACCTGCTTCACACCCAGTTCGACGTTCTGGTAGGTGGTCAGCCAGGGAAACAGCGAGTGGTTCTGGAACACCACCGCACGTTCGGGGCCCGGCTCGCGCACCTCCCTGCCGTTGAGCACCACACCGCCGGTACTGGCTTCCAGCAGGCCGGCGACGATATTGAGTACGGTGGATTTGCCGCAACCGCTGTGACCGATCAGTGAGACAAACTCGCCCTTGTTGATCTTCAGGTGCACGTCGTCCAGGGCCTGGAAGCTGCCCTTCGGCGTGTCGAAGGCCATGCTGACGTGGTCGATGATGAGATGTGGCTGGTCCATGCTTTGGCTCCTCAGCGCAGCGCGGCGCTATTGTCCCAGGACAGGAAGCGCTGCAGTAACAACATGCCGCGATCGAGCAGGAACCCGATCAGGCCAATAACGATGACAGCCACCATGATGCGGCCCAGGGAATTCGAGCTGCCGTTCTGGAACTCATCCCACACAAATTTGCCAAGGCCCGGGTTCTGGGCCAGCATCTCGGCGGCAATCAGCACCATCCAGGCAATGCCCAGGGAGAGACGCAGGCCGGTGAAGACCATGGGCAGCGCGGACGGCAGCACCACCTTGAACACATGGGTCAGCGGGCCAAGCCGTAATACCCGGCTGACGTTGACGTGGTCCTGGCTGACGCCGGACACGCCGACCGCGGTGTTGATGATGGTGGGCCAGATGCAACACAACATGACCGTGATCATCGAGTTCAGGAAAGACTTGGGCACCGTGGGGTCGTCGCTGACATAGGTGGCGCTCACCACCATGGTGACCAGCGGCAGCCAGGCCAGTGGCGATACCGGCTTCAGTAGCTGTATCAGCGGATTGATGGCGGAGTACAGCGACTGGCTCAGGCCAATCATGATGCCTACCGGCACCGCGATGGCGGCCGCCAGGACAAAGCCCAGCATGACAGTCACAAGGCTGGTGCCAATCTGGTCGAAAAAGGTGGGCTTGCCCGTGTAGCGGCGCTGCCGGGGGACATAGTCCGGGTTTTCCGCCAGCTTCTTCGCGTTGCGTTTTTCCTGCCGCTCGTAGAATGCCGCCGCCTTTTCCCGCTGGGCGCGATGCTCCTCGACCAGGTTGCCACCCTGCTGCCAGACCTCCGCAGGACCGGGAAACTGGCCCAGGGAGGTTTCAATGCGCTGGGCGGAGAGATTCCATGCCAGCAGGAACACCAGCAGTCCCGCCACGGGCAGGGCCACGCTGACCAGTTTGTCGGTGAGCTCGGCGCCGCTAAGACTGAACCTAGATAACATCATCACCCTTCAACCCGATTTCAAGCGCTTCCAGATAGGCATTGGGTTTGCTGCCGTCGTAGGTCACGCCGTCCAGAAACTCCGACTGCGGCGGACGGAAGCCCGTTTCGCTCTCAAAGTTGGGGAAGTCACCCGCGGCCATCAGGCCCTCTTCGATCAGCGACTCCGCCGCCGCGCGATAGATGTCCGGGCGGTACACGCTGCGCGCGGTTTCGAAGAACCACTCGTCGCTCTGGGGCTCGGCAATCTGTCCCCAGCGGCGCATCTGCGTGAGATACCAGATCGCGTCCGAGTAATAGGGATAGGTGGCGTGGTAACGGAAGAACACGTTGAAGTCGGGCACCGAGCGCTTGTCGCCCTTCTCGTATTCAAAGGTGCCGGTCATGGAGTTGGCGATCACGTCGTAATCCGCCCCCACATACTCCGGCTGCGAGAGGATTTTCACCGCCGCCGGCCGGTTGGCATTGTCATTGGCATCCAGCCACTGGGCAGCCCGCAGCAGCGCCCGCACCACGCGAATGGAGGTATTGGGGTACTTCTCGGTGAACTCCCGGGTCATCCCGAAGACTTTCTCGGGGTTGTTCTTCCAGATTTCGTAGTCGGTGATCACCGGCACACCGATGCCCTTGAACACGGCCTGCTGGTTCCAGGGCTCACCCACGCAGTAGCCGTAGATGGTGCCCGCCTCGAGGGTGGCCGGCATCTGCGGCGGCGGTGTGACCGATAACAGCGCATCAGCGTTGAGCTGACCGGAGATGTCGCCCTTGTGCGGCGCGTAGAAACCCGGGTGGATACCCCCGGCCGCCAGCCAGTAGCGCAGCTCATAGTTGTGGGTGGAGACCGGGAACACCATACCCATGTTGAAGGGCTTGCCCTGGTCTTTGTATTCCTCGATCACCGGCTTGAGGGCGCTGGCGGAAATGGGATGCACCGGCTTGCCCCCCTCATGGGGGATATGGGCCTTCATCTGCTCCCAGATGTCATTGGAGACGGTAATGCCGTTGCCATTCAGGTCCATGCTGAAAGGCGTGACGATGTGGGCCTTGGTGCCGAAGCCGATGGTGGCCGCCAGCGGCTGACCCGCCAGCATATGGGCGCCGTCGAGCTGCCCGTCAATGACGCCATCCAGCAGGACCTTCCAGTTGGCCTGCGCTTCAATCGTGACGTACAGGCCCTCGTCTTCGAAGTAACCGTTTTCATAGGCCACCGCGATCGGCGCCATGTCTGTCAGCTTGATAAAGCCGAAAGTCAGTTCATCCTTTTCCGGCTCACCGATCTCCATCGCCACGCCGGGGGCAATGGCCGCCAGCGCCCAGACACCCGCCAGCAGGGTGAGAAGACCTCGCTTGGCCTCGACCAGTATTTTCATATTCCACCTCCTTTCTACAGGGCAAAAAAAAGCCCGCGACGGCTGGCAGGTGACTGCCAGTGCGCGGGCTCTATTACCCCTGAAGCACAAATTGTTAACGGCGTTACCAGGACCTGGTCGTTGTCACCGTGCGGTTTAGCTATCACGGTTGCCGTATTGCTTGTTTCGTTGTTGCTCTTTGTCTGATGCTGCTTTTTGTCTGATTAGAACAGCAAAATGCTTGCCAGAAAAAATAACTGCTTTGCTTTCAATACCTTAGAAAAAACGTGCTCTTTTCATCCCCACAGCCGCAGCCAGTTTTGCACTGGAACCGCGCAAGCCTGCACTAGGCTGGGTCAGCCCCCGCAGGTTGCAGGCGGAGATCCGGCCCCATTTCCAGGCCAGGGGCCAGTTGCCAGGTCTCCGCGTGCTCACCGGAAGGCTTGGTATCCGACGTCGGCAGCGGCAGGTCCAGGCGCCGCGCGGCATCCCGATACAGATCGGTGCGATAGGTCTGTTGCACCACCGCGGCGATGTTCTCCTGGGCCGGGGACCGGCCAATCATGGTCACGCAGCGTTCCAGCAGGTCCGTGGCGGTGGACCGCCAGGGAAAGCCCGCCTGGAAACGGCCGAACACGTGGAACAGCGGCTGCGCCACGATCTCGCCATCTTTCCTGAACTGCATACGCCCGAGCAGGGAGGGCGCCAGTTGCCGCTCGGGCAACTCCAGCACGCGCGCCAGTTCACTCACGGTCTGCTCGCGGTGTTCAGGTGCCGCCAGCCACTGGCAGGCTTCCATGATCGCCATACGCAGGCGCAGGTGGGTGGTTGGATGCTGCTGGTGCCAGTGCTCGGTGACACCCAACACCTTCTCCGCCAGGTTGTTCCAGATGCCATAACCCGTGGCGATGATCTCGCCGATGCCATTCTGCACCGCCACGCTGTTCCAGGGCTCACCCACGCAGTAGCCATCAATCAGCCCGCGGGCGAGGCTGTCCATCATCTGTTCGGGGGGCAGGACGATAATGCGCACATCCCGGTCCGGGTCCACACCGCCGGCGCGCAGCCACAGCCGTAGCTGGATACTGTGGCAGGAGAAACTGTGTGCACTGGCCAGGGTGATGGAACGCCCCCGCCCCGCACCTCGCAGCCAGCTCCCAAACGCCCTGGCCGAGGCCCCCGCATCCTCCGCCACCTCATCGGACTCCTCGCGGACCGCGGCCGCGATACCCCGATTCAGGGTAACGGCGTTGCCGTTCAGGCTGAGCACCAGGCCCGTCACCATGTTGGCCCGCAAGCCGCCGCAGCCCAATGCGGTGGCCAGCGGCAGCGGCGCCAGCATCTGGGCCGCATCCAGCGCGCCGACGACCACCTTGTCGCGCAGGTTGGCCCAGGACACTTCCCGGTGCAAATTGACGTCCAGACCGTATTTTTCATACAGGCCCAGCGCCGCCGCCATGACCAGTGGCGCACTGTCGGTCAGGCGAATATAGCCGAGCGCCAGCTTTGTTTTTTCCGGCGCGGGGAGCTGTGCGGGGTCCGTGCTCATGGCTTGCTGCTTCCTGTATCCAGGGCTTCCGTGTCCAGCGCCGCGAGGATGGTGCGGGCGATATCCGGCATGCGTTGATTCCGGTCCATGGAGATTTTCTGGATCATGCGGTGCGCCTCGTCGCGGCTGATACCATGGCGCGCGCCCAGCGCCGTCTTGGCGCGCTCCACGGTCTTGTGGTCTTCCAGCTCGGAGCGGGTTTCCCGCAGCTCCCGGCGCAGGCTTTCAAAGCTGCGGAACTGACTCATGGCCAGCTCGATAATAGGCTTGACCCGCTCCGGGTTGAGCCCCTGGCCTTGGTAGGCCGTGACACCGGCCTCCACCGCCTCGCGGATAAACCCAACATCGTCGGTCTCGGAAAACATGACAATCGGCGTCGGGTTATGGGCATTGACGATGGCCAGGCTGTCCAGCACGTCGCGGTCCGGCGACTCCAGGTCCACCAGGATGACGTCGGGTCGCTGCTGTTCAATCTGGTGCAGCAGGCCGGAGGCGCTGGACAGCACCGACACCACATTGAAGCCCAGCGCCACCAGGCTGGTTTCCACGGCGGACACGCGCTCGACGTGGTCGTCGAGCACCATCACGCGCAGCGCCCCCGCCGCTTCAGCTTCTTCGTTCATTGCATCACGGTGCCCCACACAGCTCCCGGGTCGATCATGGCATATCGCAGTACTCAAGCTTTACCTTACAGCTTCACCTGTGCGGTAAACCAGATTCTGTCGGTGTCCGTGTAGCGCGCGGCATCATCGGTTTCGAAGCTGGCGAACTTGCCCTGCAGGGTCAGCATCTTGTTCACCGGCCAGGTGGCGATGAAGTTGAACTCGGTGCCGAAATCCGCGCTGGAGGACTCGGCCTGGAAGTCGTGGTAGATCGCCGCCATTTTCACCGGCCCGAGCTTGCCACCGATACTGACATAAGTATCTTCAATACCATCCACCGGTGTGACCAGGAACTTGTCCGCCCAGCCCTGGAACTTGTGCAGCGTGGACAGCGGTGTCTGGAAACCCTTGCCATTGTCGGCCTCCAGCACCTCGTAACCGGCCTTGACCGTGACCGGCGCAGAATTCACCGCGGCCTCGAGGAAGTAGTAATCCGCGTCGTAGTCCAGCTCACTGTCGCCGCCGTCGGACTGGGTGGCATAGCTGGCCTTCAGGCCCAGCCAGTCCATCTTGCCGGCGTACTCGACACCCAGGGTGTCATTGGAATTGTTCACCGTGCGGCCGGCAGGAAAGCCGCCCTGGTCTTCCACGTCAATGCGGTAGCCGAAGGCCGCCACCGAGTGGTTCTCGTTAATCGCATAGTCAGCACGCATGAGGACCGTGTCCCCTTCCCACTCCGCCGGCTGCGCGCCGTCGTCCGGGCCGAAGATGCGATGCACCTTGTTCACATAGCTGAGGTCGATGCGCAGCCCCTCGACCGGCGCCAGGTCAAGCCGCAGCGAATCGTAGGTTTGCTCGTTCTGGCGCCAGGCGACGCCGCCGACAAAGCGCTGGTTGCCGTGGTTGATGCGCTGACGACCAACCGTGCCTGTGCCTTCCGAGAAGCGATAACGCACCCAGGCCTGGTTCAGGTCCGTACCCTCGGGATCAGCCACCACCGGGTACTCCGTCTGCCCGTTCTCGGTGGAGTTGTAGTCGTTGGGGCCGATGGAAGTCACGTCGTCCATCTCCAGCAACGCCGAGAATCCCAGATACTCCGCCGAGGACAGCGTTAAACGGCTGCGCAACAGCGCCGCTTCCGCGTCCTCATCAAAACCATCCTGGTCGACCCCTTCAAAGCGGTAACGGAAATTCACCGACGCCGTGCCCTGGGTCACCATCTGCTCAAAACTGTCCACCACCTTTTTTTCCGCCAGCGCCTCGATGGAGAGCATCAACAGCGAGAGCCCCATCAGCCTCACGGCGCGAATGTGTGTTTTCATTTCCGACCTCCATAAAAAAAGCCCACTGGTTGTCGCGCCGGAAGCGCGAGAACACAGTGGGCCTTGTTACCCCGTCAAATTGTCACGTGTGCGGCGGTAGCGCCGCACGAGCATAGACCCTGCAAAGCGCGTGCCATTTCAGTAAGCCACTGAAATCACTGGAGTTTGCAAATTCAGCCACACCCACGCCGAGCCATTTCTGCGCCGCCGCAGTGCAACGCGCACCATATCGGCCCGCGGTATTGCACCGCGCTAGACGATCAGAGGGGGGAGAGGTATGATTCGCGTCCCTTTTGCGGGGAGCACTGGGAAACCGAAGGCTTGCCAGAATTAGCAAGCGCCGCAATGGCTGCTTGTCACCGCAAAGTTGACCGCCCGTAGCTCAGCTGGATAGAGCGCTGCCCTCCGGAGGCAGAGGTCAGAGGTTCGAATCCTCTCGGGCGGGCCATAAAATCAGTGAGTTACAACAAACTCTTCAAAGTTTAGCGTTCTCAAATAGTATTTAAGTCCAGATTAAGTCCACGATTTAGACGGAATTCCGAGGTTTTCCCAGCTGTGATTAATCGCAGTACGGTCAAAGACCAGGTCGTACGCTGTCCGCAAGACCTGGTTAGAGTCTTAAATCTACACGCCTCGCTGCAGTCGCAAACGAAGCTGCTGCTCCACCTCACTATGAATGTCGTAACGCACGTCCGCTTCTACCTCTAGAGTCACCGCAATTGCGAATTCAATATCCTCATCCTGGCTTAGGCCACCACTAGAGGCATCCCGACACTGAACACAAATAGGTATCTCTGAACCCTCGTCAAACTCAGGAGCCGTTTGTGTACTGTGGATCAGTCGTTTTGACCAAACTGACCCTCTCTTAATGAGGTTCGCATCAGGACCATCTGCCTTGAGGTTCAGTCCCCACCTCGCCAGCTCGGCATCTTCCACCCCATCTGCAGCGACTGCTTCCAAGCTTGCGAGACGATACTGCGCACGAGCAGGATTAATCGGTGAGAACCAAGCAATTGTCACGCGCATAGATCTTGGAATTCGATCGCCACTCATCGAAGCCGGTAAGGGCAGCTTAAATACTTGAGCCTGGTCTTTTCGAATGGAGCCATAGCCTACTATCGTAACGCCGCTATCTGGTGAGCGTTGCATCAACTCAGGGACCAAAGAGCCATAGCCAAAATGCCGACACACCTCCTCTTTTGCTCTGCCGTGCTGACCCCTGCCGAGGAACTGATATTCTTCCGTATACAAGGCTAGTGCTTCCTCAGGCCACCGAGCGGCATTCACCGCTAGTGCGCGAGTCAATAGAGAGAGGGTTTTCCTGGGAAGCTCTAGGCCCTCGTAAGGGCCACCCTCTTCAGCTAGCGCCTCTGCAGCCTGTAGTATTGCTCGCGTGGTAAGAGCCGCTGCCGGACTGGTCCCACGCATTTTTTGCGTTGCCCGGCCTTCTCCACGAGGTGAGGCAACAATAAGCCCGGTTCTCTGTGACGGCTCGATGGCACCGAGCATGGCGTCAGTGCCGGAGGGACGAACCCGTGCTTCCTGTCGACCACCAAACTGCAAGAAGTCTGGTTTCACTGACCGATTAACTCCCAGACCGAGTGCGCTCGTCAGCTGTGGCACCGTCTCACCTTCATCTGACAGGGAAATTACTCCAGCCTGCCGGGGAGGCTCGTTCGCTGCCAGATCCTCAGATACCGCGCCTACAGCAATGCCATTCAGTGCTTCAGAAGGCGCTAGCAAAGTGCGACCATATCCCATAGCCTTCATCGCGGCGCGAACGACTTCACGCTGAACTGCTTCCCCTGAATTCTCGAATTCAAGAGCGCTAACACCAGATAGCAGTAGAGGCTCTCCAATATTTCCCGCCGAAATAACAAATAGCAGTCCCGCTTTTACCGCCCACCAGTCCAACAACCGAGCCAGGGAACTAATTCGACCGGTAAACCGCATGTCCGCGACACCTATTGAGAAGTTCACGACAAACACTTCAGTGGCCAACGGCTCGTCACCTGAAATCAAAGTTGTGAGTGCGGTGTGAACCAGATCGACAAACAAACGATTATCGGGAGTCCATGCGCCAGTGTCCGCATCGACCAGCACCGGAACGCCAACTAAACGAGTGTCTCGCAATGGAACCCCGTCAGTGTCCAAGTCGCCGCGCAGGATCAAAGAAGCCATTGCCGTACCATGTTGACGCTGATTGACCTGGGACAGTCTCACGATATCGTGAACATCCTCTATGACCATTCCACCCTCTAGAGCCTCATGGCTTGCTACCGGAGTCCCATCAATCAACGCCCCTCGTATTGGTGTTTCAAAATTGAATCCAGCCAGAGGCTCGTGCTCTCCCTGGCCGGCCAATGGATCCCCTGGAGGGGCCTGCCCGACAGTCTGTGGCAGAATGAGCTGGACACCTTCCAGGACTGCGAGGCCTTCGATGCCGGATGGGTCATCAAGCATTGACCGAACTGCGTGAGCGGGTAACGAAGCCAGTATGGCTTCATATATGAATCCGCTCTCTGAGATCGAGGCACTGTCTACAACATGGCCACCTAGATTCTGGACGCGCTGTTCCGTTTGGACCCGCCAGTCTCTGCGCTGATCGGCTCTTGCGGTTGGCCATATCTCGATTTCAATCCCCATCTCTTCGTAATCATCCAGAGGGAGTTGCTCTCTGATGGCTTCCTGAGCAGAGACCGTGAGCCTGTCTTCTGGGCTCCAGCAGCGCAGCTCTAGTAAGAGGTCAAACGTCTTCCACCAGGGAGCCGCACCGCGTGGTGGGGTCTCTCCCCGTTCATATGCATTCCACAGCGTGATCAATTGTTCGAAAACCGCAATTGTGGGCATGGTTGCATATAGAGTGCGCGAAAGAGCCTCACCTTCTCCTGGAGGCGAAAAACCCTCTGGGAAATCTTCGATGGTTTCTAGTTCGCTCTCAGCAAACACCTCGAGGCCGAGATCCCTGGCAACACGCGCAAAGTTCTGAATACCTCCAGCTGTAACAAAGACCAGAGCCCTCTCCGGCGCAATTCCCGCAGGGTCGGCGCTAAGCGCGACTCTAGGGCTCGGAGCCTCCAGTGCAGTGGAAAGTCTATTGAATGTCGCTCGGAACCTCTCACTCTGAACTCCTCTTCCTGGCCCACTAGGTTGCGGCGGGGTTCGCGGTGATCCTGTACGCCTCTGCGAGAGGGTTGGGTTTGGGAACTTTAGAATGGGTCGGTCAGTCATCCATATATTCCCTATCCGGCCTGTAACGACGCGAGGCAAACACTTTTACCCTGCTATCAATTACAGAACGCAGTTCACGCTCTCCCTGCGCAAGTGCATAGCGCCGCTTAATATCAAGGAAAAATGCCTCAGCCTCTGAGTAGCTCGTGGGCATTACTTTTTCTATCAAGCGCTTCGCTGTGTAACCTGGCTGTTCGTCAAACTTTTTTAGCTGATCAGAAAAGTAAGTAATCATTTGGTGAGACGTAGGACGATCAAGATTAAGCCTCAACTCAAACCGCCGCCAAGCTGCTCGATCAAGCAGCTCCGGGTGATTGGTAGCACCGACTAAAACGCAGTAGGATGGCAGATCGTCAAGCTGCAACAGAAGTGTAGTTACTACACGTTTTATTTCGCCGGTTTCATGAATATCGCCGCGCTCTTTGCCTATGGCGTCGAATTCGTCAAAAAACAGAACACAGGGCTCAGTGCGCACAAAATCGAAAAGCCGCTTCAACCTCTGGGCGGTTTCACCGAGATAGCTCGTCACAACTGCCTCATATCTGACAGTAAATAGCGGGAGTGCCAATTCATAAGCGAGAGCCTCTGCAAGCGATGTCTTACCGTTTCCAGGCGGGCCTGCGAGAAGGAGTCGATGTCTTGGCTCCATTCCATGAGCGCGCAATACATCCGCACGCCGTTGTTCTTCAATCAGTTCATCACAGGCGCTTCGTGCCGTAGCATCAAGGTAAAGCTCATTAATTGAACAGAGGGGTTCAGATCGTTGGATACCCCCAGACCCATCCCTGACTCTTGGCGCTGGTGAATTCCGCCCACTGCCCTTGCTTGGCGTGGCGGCATCTAGGACACGGGATATCCTATCTGCAACGCCAGCGTGCTTTTTTGCTCGCTCGTCCGCAGCAATAGCTTCGGCGATTGATCGCGCATCTGAAGTATTCCCCTCTACTCCAGCCTTAACGAGATTTAGAATAAGATCGCTACGTGCCATGGGGCGGCTCTACCTCTCCTCGTTGCCTCGAATAATCGCGAATACAGGAATTTCTCCCCGTATTCTCATATATTGACACGGATTTCTTAAATTGTCTGCGGGAAAAGCTTTTTTTTATCGGCTAGCGTTATGCTGAAGGCCCATGAAGAGCGCGGGGAAAATCTGATTGGGGGGAAACGCCCGCTAGCAGGGCGTGGTGAAGGGCTAAAATGAAGAGTTGGGCGATAGCTTTTGCGTTCGTTAACTGGCCATACCACTTCGACAACGAAGACCTGAAGCAGTAGTAAAGGGTTCAGCCCTTTGTGCCCAGCGTCCGATAGCACTCTGAGTCGACGGCGGAGCCCGAAGAGAAAGCAGCTGAACCGCACCTCAGAATATGGGGCCAGCTCGCTGGTCGTACAGTTATTGACAGTACTCCAAGGAAGCCACGCCATCGGGCGCGGCTTCTGAAACAGGCCCCAATTCACCGCGCCTTTCTGCAGCGGTGATTCCGGTGACAGTTTACTTAACTCAGAGCACCAGCTTGCCCGCACTGAGATGTTAGTGAAGAAACCATGTTGCAAATAGTTCACTACAGCATTCGGCAGGCTAATCGTCATAGAAGATCACTGGAGAACTGCACAGTCATTGCATTAGCAGTTGATAGCGCCCGCTATAGCTCTATGATGGAGCCTGCACGTGGACGGTAAACGGAAAGCAAAGTGATTTTTTCTGAGCTAGATTCACTTCTGTCCGTAGCGGAGAAGCTCCGAAACTATTTCTCTGCCGGCGGCAAAAAAGAAGAACTGTCGGTTGCAGGACGCTTTCTACGGCTCTTTGAGGCACATGGCGTACACAGAAATCAGATTCCACGCTTATTGCCAGACTTTCTCTCTTTGTCTGATGTCGAGACTGAACAGTCACTAACTAAAGCGCTTACAAACGAGGCATTGGATTTCTCTTGCGACCTGTTCTCCGTACGCAGAGATTGGATCGACGGCGCATCAGACCAGATCTACCCACTTCACGATTTTTATAAGCAACCTAGCGAATTCAGAGAGTTCGTAAGCACCATCGCAAGCAACACGAAGACGAACCCTCTTGGCATGGTTCTTAGAGCGGAGTCAGAGAAGTTTGAAGACACTGCACTGATCATCCTCCAGGAAGGGGTTGCCTTCTTGGGCGAAACTCCAATCTATCGCTACCACATCTGCAATAACTGGATGGATTCTTACTGGAAAAGTCGCGCATACCTTACAGCTTGCATAGCGATCGCCTGGGGTATCGACTTCTACCTGTCCGGGCGAGAAACCGATATTGCAACTGTAAGAATGTACAACGAAGGGGAGAACTTTCTTGGTTGCGGCGCTAATGGCGTCTACTCTTTAAAAGGAGCCAGGTGGTATCCCGAAGACATGGCACTTGTGCCAGCCAAATACCTTGAAGGGATTAACCCCGAAGTTGAAAACTATGGGATTCGCTCCGCTCTGGAGCTCTGGCTAGAACTAGAATCCAATGGCTTTATGAAAACCGGCCTACCGTACAACTCAGTGAGGAGTGAGTTCGAAGCGGCACTCAGTTCTATATGACTCTGAATTCCAGGGGCAGTTTACTCAATTCAAGAAAACGAGGGTTTGAGTAGAGGCCTCCCTATTGACGCCGGAACCGTCCCCGCGACCTCAGTTGGCAGCACAACTCCCGATGCTTCGCCAGTACCACAGCGCTACAAAGAACCATCCAGCATGAACGACGCACCCTGCTCGGCAATCATGACGGTGGGCGCGTTGGTGTTGCCGGAGGTGATGGTGGGCATGATGGACGCATCAATCACACGCAGTCCACCAATGCCGTGCACCTGCAGCCGATCGTTCACTACCGCCAGGGGATCGCTGCCCATCTTGCAGGTTCCCACCGGGTGAAAAATCGTCGTTCCCAGGTCGCCCGCAGCACGCATCAAATCCTCATCCGAGGTGATATCCAGGCCCGGCTTCAGTTCTTCCGGCGCGAACGGTTTCAGCGCCTCGGCAGCCATGATGCGCCGGGTAAACTTCAGCCCATCCAGCGCCACCTTCCTGTCCTCTGCCGTGGAGAGGTAATTGAGCGTGATAGCTGGATAGTCTTCCGAGCGTGGCGAGGTGATGCGAACGTGCCCGCGGCTGGACGGGCGCAGGTTACAGACCGAGGGCGTGATGGCGTTGAACGGATGCAAGGGATCGCCAAACTTGTCCAGCGACAGGGGCTGTACATGCCATTCTATATTGGCGGAAGGCTGCGAGGGGTCACTATAGGCGAAGGCTCCCAGTTGGGACGGTGGCATGGTCAGGGGTCCGCGTCTGCGGGTGAAGTACTCCATACCCATGGCCAGCTTGCCGAACAGGGAGTTCATCCGCTGGTTCAGGGTCACCGTGTTACTGACCCGGTACATCGTGCGTATCTGCAGGTGATCCTGCAGGTTCTCACCTACCCCCGGCAAGTCGCGGACCACATCAATGCCCAGCTCATTCAACAGCGAGGCAGGTCCAACACCTGACAGTTGCAGCAACTGGGGCGAACCGATCGCACCCGCAGCCAACACCAGTTCCCTGCGCGACTCGAAGCGGAGAGTTTCGCGCCCGGTGCGCACTTCTACCCCGGTAGCGCGCAACTGGTCGGCACCATCGGCAAACAGCAGCCGCTGTGCGTGCGCGCCGGTGATCACGGTGAGGTTGGAGCGTTTCTGCACAGGACGCAGGAACGCCCGGGTAGCACTCCAACGGCGTCCGCGACGCTGGTTGACCTGGAAGTAGGCGTTGCCAAAATTGTCGCCACGATTGAATTCCTCGATCCTGGGAATCCCGGCCTCGGCGGCCGCATCGCGCCAGGCGTCGAGAATCTCCCAGTCGACCCGGCGTTCTTCCACATGCAGTTCGCCGTCGGCGCCGTGAAATTCATCTGCCCCATGCTGGTAGCGCTCGGACTTCCTGAACAGCGGCAGCACCTCATCCCAGGACCAGCCACGGTTCCCCAGGGACGCCCAGTGATCGTAGTCGCTGCGCTGGCCGCGCATGTAAATCATGGCGTTAATGGAAGAGCATCCGCCCAGCACGCGGCCGCGCGCATAGCCAATGCTGCGCCCATTCAGGCCGGGGTCCGGTTCAATTTGGTAGCACCAGTCAGTCCGCGGATTGTTGATGGTGTAGAGATAGCCAGCGGGAATATCGATCCAGAAATAATTGTCCTTGCCGCCGGCTTCCAGTAGCAGGACCTGGTTACGAGGGTCTGCGGAGAGGCGATTGGCCAGCACGCAACCAGCGGTACCCGCTCCCACGATAATGTAATCAAAAACTTTCACGGTCTTCCAAAGTTAAGCTGAGCGGCCAGAATACCACCTACATCAGGATGAAACGCGCTTGAAAACCGAGTTCAGGATAAGGTTTGCCCCAGCGCTTCCCGAGGCGCTCCCGCAACCGTGGCCCAATGACCCGTCCCTGCGCAGATGTAACAAACAGCAAGACCAAAATTCGTACTTAAAACAATGGAAGGTAAATTGGAATTTTGCCGGCTGCGCCGAAAGACGGTGGCAGTTTACCTGGGAATTACTGGGGGCAGTTTGGAGTTCCTCCGATAGATCGGACATTCCAACCAAGAGGCAATCTTACGTACGGAGTGACCGATAACCAAACGAAAAGCCTTCATCCAGGCCTGTGTATTTGGAGTCAGAGCCCTTTTCTTCTGAATGAGTAAACTGTCACTGCTATACGCATGAACACGGTGCGGGCCAACCTGGGCTGGGAACCTTACGAACCGATCTCACTGAGATAGATGTGCCGATGAAATGAGTCACTACGCGCTGCTGGCTGATGCGGTCCTACTACTCCACTTCTGCTTTGTTGTATTCGTTGTGATCGGGCTTGTGCTGATCCTTACCGGCGCTGCCATGCGCTGGCAATGGATTCGCAACGGCTGGTTCCGGCTGGCGCACCTGGTCGCCATTTGCGTGGTGGTTGCCCAGGCCTGGCTGGGCCAGACCTGCCCACTCACCATCCTGGAGATGTGGCTGCGCAAACAGGCCGGGCAAGACGGTTACGAGGGCCGCTTTATCCAGCACTGGGTGGGCGAGTTGCTCTACTACACAGCGCCGCCCTGGATATTCGTGATGCTGTACACAGTGTTCGCGTTGTTGGTTCTAGCAGCCTGGTGGGCCTTCCCACCTCGGCTGCCGTGGAAGCGCCAGTGACGCACCGGCGCTAACCGGCGCAAGGCCCTCCTGAGACACAGGTTCGAATCCTCTCGGACGGACCATACTCTGGAGCGTGTCACTGTTTCTCGGAGCTTTCCGTGACAGCACTTTCTTCCCCGAAGGCGGACGTTCGTACAATCTTCGTTGGACGTGCGATTTCGTTCTGTGCTTAATCATTCGACCCAAGCGTTAAAAGCCTCTTGAAGTTCCTCTGCGACGGTTGGTCTATCGCGCCTCCTTCTGGCGCCGAGATGCTCGTTGCGCAGATCCTCCATAAATCGCGCCCACATTTCGGGGCCGCCCTCTTCAAGGAGTTGCGCTCGGATGGAGTATTGCTGCGTTGAATGAAGCCATCGCCGGCCCCAAGCGCCGAGGTGGACGAAGAGCGGTACGAGGGAGATCGATTTTTCGGTGAGAGAGTAAAGCGCTTTCTGCTTGTGAGATGGATCGTCTGCTTTCGTCAGCATGCCGGCATCGACCAGCTTTTTCAGCCGATCCGCCAACAAGTTTGACGAAATCCCCTCGTCGGACTGGGACAAGAGCGTGCCATAGGTCCGCCGATTACCGAACATTACGTCCCGCAGCAGGACCAAACTCCAACGGTCACCGAGCAGTTCGACGGTCAGATTGATCGGACATCCTGAACGCTGATCGGTCACGGCGGCATCGCTCCACTCCTTAAACCACTTGCATTATCGCGGTAGTTAGCTCATTCTCCAACTACTTGCAAACCCGCACTAGTTGAGAAGGGTGCGCGATGGCTGAAGCATCGACAATTCAGGAGAAGGTCCGCGCGGTGTTCGATGCCTACCT
Source organism: Halieaceae bacterium (assembly GCA_028280635.1). Lineage (GTDB taxonomy): Bacteria > Pseudomonadota > Gammaproteobacteria > Pseudomonadales > Halieaceae > JANQIO01. The sequence goes on from JANQLM010000033.1 coordinate 40,214, forward strand.
GGCGCGAGACCCTGACGCGTTCCTGGCACAACTGCACCCGGGCTTCTCGTTCACCAGCCCCTATGACAACGCCATCGATCGAGACGCCTTCATGGAACGTTGTTGGCCGGGAAACCACTCGCTGACGGCGCATGAGTTGAAACATGTCAGCACGGATGGCGAGACGGCGTTTGTGCTCTACGAACTAGGGACCACGGCAGGAGAGACATATCGCAATGTCGAGCGGCTCACCTTCCGCGATGGCCTGCTCTACCACGTCGAGGTGTATTTCGGCGACCCGCCAGCGGGACATGGCCGCTGGAAAAGCAACGACATCCGCGCAGCAGCTATGGTTCGCAAGCTGATAGAAGATCGGTATCAGGCCATCCGCCTCAAGGACACGGAGACCGCGATGGCCCAGGTTATCGAAGACATCGTGATGTTCGACGTGGTCGAGCCACTCCGTCACACCAGCGCGAAGGCCGTGCGACAACGCGAGCAGGAATGGTTCGACGGCTTTGACGGCCCAGTCAGCGTTGAACTCAAAGACCTGGTTGTGTCGGCCGATGGCGATACGGCGTTTGCCCACAGCCTGAACCGGTATTCGGGGGATTTGAAATCCGGCAGTTCAACCGATATGTGGGTGCGCCATACGTCCTGCTACCGACTTAGAGAGCATGGCTGGCAGTTGGTGCATGAGCACCTGTCCGTTCCCTTCGATCCACAAACCGGCAAGTGGTCACTTGATGCACAGCCTTCCGAGAGCGAGGCCAAGCACGCAGCCGCAAATGCAGGTACATCGATCCAGCAGATCTACGGCCAGCTCAATTGTGCCGACCTGTCCGTCAGTGAAGCATGGTTCGGGAAGCTGTTCGGACGCGTACCCGACGCCAAACCCATGGCAGGGCTCGCCGAGTGGCATCATCGTGGCGCTGGCGGACTCCAACTCTTCGAGAGCCGCGAACATGCCGGACACGGAACACTCACCATTATCGTGAGCGACCTTCAGGCAGAACACGAACGGCTCAGGCTGGCTGGCCTCGCACCCAGCTCTATAGAGCCGGCAACTTCAACGAGCCTGGTGCGAATGAAAGACCCGGACGGCAACTTGATCGTCTTGGCGCAACCTGGCGAGGCCTGAACAGACCCCATATCCGTATTGGACGAATATCAGACTTTCGAGTTCTGGGCGTTCTGGAAACAGTCTACTCAACTGCGAGTGTTGTTTTTAGAGTGTCATACATGCCAACTGGGCTGCGAGCTCAAAAAACCCCAGAGCGGCGAGTGGATTCCACAAACTGTCCCGAATTCCCAGAGTACTGCACGTAAGTTGCCGTGTGCTGTATTTCGCCCGACTGAGATTGCGGTTAGCCTAGTTGAGAGTCAGGTAGGTGATGGCCTGGCTCCTATAAACAATAAAATCAAAAACACATAAGCGAGTATTTTGTGGTGGCAACCAATCTCGGGAAAGGCGCATTTGCCGTTGCTGTGCTGTGGGCGCTGACGGCCGCCCCGGCAGCGGCACAGGGATCAGCCCTGTTGGAGGAAGTCAGGGTCACTGCGCAGAAGAAGGGGGTTGGGGAAGATATTCAATCGGTTCCCATTTCCATCTCAGCGTTTACTGGCGATCAGGTGGAGGCCATGTTCGCCACGACCCTGACGGATATCGGCCTGATGACGCCGAACGCCAGCCTGACAGAAATCCCCACCTTTCCCGGTGTGGCAAATTTTGTTATCCGCGGCATGGGCACGGTGGGCCAGAGCATCCCGTCTGCCGACCCCGCGGTGGGTATCGTCGTTGACGGTGTGTCATTTGGCACCATCTACGGCGTAAATACCGACCTGTTCGATCTCGAGTCAATCGAAGTGCTTCGGGGCCCGCAGGGAACACTTTTCGGCAGGAATGTCACAGGCGGGGCGGTCGTCATACGCACCCGCCGCCCCAATCATGATGAGTTTGAGGGCGAGGTGCGCGCCTCCTATGGGAACTATTCCCAGACAAACTTCTCAGCGGCGGTCTCAGGGCCACTGAATGACCAATTTGCGGCAAAGTTTTCTGTCCTGAGCAAAGACCGTGATGGTTACTACGACAACGAACACCCTACCCTGAACCTACGCGACCAGGGCAGGTCAGAGACGCTATTGATTCGCCCGGCAATCAGCTTTGAGAACGACAGCTTTGATGCCACCCTGATTTTTGAAGACGGCAGCATCGATGCTGATGGCCTGAGTTCGATTACCTGGGAGGTGGATGGTGAAGTGCTGTTCGACCCCTATGACGAAAGGCTCACCATTCAGGATGAAATCGGCTTTAGCGAACTTGACTGGAACCAGCTCAGCCTCGAGGCAAACTGGGATGTCTGGGGCGGCAAGGCCACCGGCGTTTTTGGATGGCGGGATCTCGAGCAGTCCATGCACTCCGACGTAGATGGCGCGCCGGGCGCCCGCTTCCACTTTGCCAACGGGACCAGCCTTGAGCAAGACCAGCTCAGCCTGGAGCTGAGGTGGTCCGGCGCCGTGTCAGACAGCACCACCCTGACAACCGGGGTGTACGGTTTTGACCAGAGCTATACCTACGCCGAGCGCCGCATTCTGACAGATGCCGTGGACCGTCGCGGCGTGTCCACCATTGATCATTCGACATTCGGGGTTTTCGCTCAGGTGGATATCGCTTTTTCAGAGGCGTGGTCCCTGATTCTTGGCGGCCGTTACACGATCGAGGAGAAGGACGCGGCCATCGGTGTAATTGGCGATCCAAACGCAACGGGCAACTGTGCCACCCAGGCGCCGCCGCTCGCCTCCAGCTTGCCGCAAAGCTTGTCAGACTGTGTCGCCGCTCTAGACGACGGCGAAGAATGGTCCAACTTTACACCGAAGGTGGGGATCAACTGGAACGTCAACGATGACATTCTGGTGTTCGCCAGCTACACCCGAGGCTTCCGCAGTGGTGGATACAACGTTCGTTTCACCGACCTGAGCTTCGTGACAAATCCCTCCAACCCCGACAGCACGCCGGGCCCCTATAACGAGGAGTCCGTTGATGCCTATGAAATAGGCGTTAAATCGATGTTTTACTACGGCCGCGTGATACTCAATGTGTCGGTGTTTGATAACGAATATGAAGATCTGCAGCGTACATCGTTAAACGATGCCGGCGGCCAGGAGATTCTGAATGCCGCTGAAGCGTCGATTCGTGGCCTCGAGATCGACACCACTATCGGCGTTTCTAAATACATCGTGTTGCAGGCCGGCCTTGGTTACACCGACGCCAGCTACGACAGTTTTGACTCAGCAGTGGCTGCTTCCGGCGTGGATGTGGATGATTTGAAACTGGTGTTGGTGCCGGAACTCACTTACAGCGCGGCAGCGACCATCGATTTCCCGATTGATGAGGTCTCGTTCCTGTCATGGCGCACGTCATACACGAACGTAGACGATACCTTTAGCGACGACTTCAACCAGGCGCCAGCCGACGGGTACTTTATTATCGACTCAAGCCTGACCTACAGTCATGAGAACGGGCTGTCCTTATCGGTGTTTGGCAAGAACATTACCGATGAGGTGTATTACGACTTTGGCACAAACTTCAGTACGAGCGCACTGGGTGTGAGGAGCTTCTGGCAAACTCCCCCCCGAACCTGGGGCGTGGAGGCTACCTACGAATTCTAGGGGCTCCGGTGCTACTGGGGTTCTATTCAAGCTTCCCCGCGCAGATTCTCCAGCCAGTAATCCCACAGCACTTCAGCATAGTCGTCTACCGGCGGGCAGATGATGTTCGCCCTGGCCAGCAGTTTGCGGGTGTTGCGGGAATCGAAGCGGGTCGGGTAATTGACGTAGCCGATCACCTGCGGTGGGATGCCGAGCCAGGAGACCAGCTTGCCGCCGGCATACTTCAGCGGGGGGATGCGGCCAATGACTTCTCCGGCCACTTTGGTGGCGTTGTCGAGAGTCTCACTCTCCAGCGCTGTGAGATGCGGGCCGTTCGAGACTTCCATCAGCACCTTGAGCAGGTCACCCACGCGGATACCCTCGGGGTCGGTGATAAAGAAGCACTCGTTGTCGTGCTTCGGCAGATGCGCGAGGTGGTCGATGGCATCCACCACGTAGTCTACGGGAACCACGTTGAGCAGCCCGGCCTTGTTCAGCACCAGCGGCAGCCCACTGGGGGTGACGGCGCTCAGGTTTTTCAAAAGTTCGAAGAAGTAATAGGGGCCGTCGACCTTGTCCATCTCGCCGGTTTCGGAGTGGCCCACCACCATGCCCGGCCGATAGATGCGCCAGGGCATCTTGCTCTCCTCACGCACCAGGCCTTCGGATTCGTGCTTGGTGAGGAAATAGGGGTGCTCCATGGGGCCCGCTTCCTCGAACATGTCCTCGGTGAAGGTGCCCTCGTAGAGCCCCGCCGCAGCGATCGAAGACACCTGGTGAAAACAGCCGCAGCGCAGGGCCCTGGCGAGCGCCAGGGACTGGGCGGTGCCATTCACATTGGCCACGCGCTGGCTCTCCGCGTCCGCCTCCAGGTCGTAGATCGCCGCCAGGTGGAAGAAGTGGTCGATCTTGCCAGCCTGGGATTTGATCCAGGCGGGCTTTACCCCGAGCTTGGATTTGCTGAGGTCGCCGGCCACGGCGATGACCTGGTTTTCATCCGCGCCCCACAATTCGCGCAGATCATCGACCTTGTGCATGGAGGCCTTTCGCACCAGCATGTACACGGTGCCGCCGCGCTCCAGCAGCTTGGGGACCAGGAATCGGCCGATAAAACCGGTGCCACCGGTGATGAAGTAGTTCACCTAAACCTCCTTGGAAAACTGATGTCGCGCTGACTCAAGCGCGCCGAGCCGTGGCGCGTTTGGGCGCGGCTTTCTTGCCTGGGGCTTTCTTGCTTGCGGGTTTCTTGCCGGCCGCTTTCCTGGCCGGCGGCTTCTTGCTCACCGGCTTTTTGCCAGCCGCTTTCCTGACCGGGGACTTTTTGCGGGTGGGCCGTTTCTTGCGTGCGGGTTTCCAGGTCTTGCGCGCTTCGAGGGCAAGTTCCCGCACCTGGGCGATGTCCTCGTCGCTGTAAACGCCGTTGACCCCGGAAATGGCTGCCAGCTTCATGCCGTGCCTCAGGCCCATCTTGTAGATCTCGTGGACCTTCTCCCATTCGAGGTTGCGCCCCAGGGTGAAGTTCTCAAAACGGCCTTCCAGGGTCAGCACGATGGTTTCCGCCAGGCAGGCATAGACCACATTGCGGTCCTCGAAACCGATGGACTTCATGTGCACCTCGCCCGGCAGGGATACCTCGCCGGACTCGATCACCAGTACGTCGGGGCGCTTGGCCACTTCTTCCGGCGGCAGGTCCAGCGGGCGGGCCACGTCGGTAATCACACAGCCGGGCTTGACCTGGGTGATGTCGAGAATCTTTTTGCCCGCGCCCGAGGTGGCGGTCACAATCATATCCATATCGCCGATGTCCTCGTCGCTGTCGGCATAGGACGACAGCACCAGCTTGACCCCGGGCGACTCCTTGAGGATGGACTTTTTCAGCACCAGGAGCTTGGCGGCCTCGGGCGACACCAGGTGCAGTTCATCGGCGGTCCTGGCCAGCAGGCGGGCACAGGCGGACCCGATGGCGCCGGTGGCGCCCACTACCATGGCCTTGCCTTTGACGCGCTTGCCGCGCTCCAGCGTCAACATGCCGAGGCGCTCCACGGCATCGTGCGCCGCCCATAGGGCGCCGGAGGCGCTGTAGCTGTTGCCGGTGGTGATCGGCAGCGGCGCCCGCTTGGCGACAGTGATACCGGCATCCCCCACCACCTTGGTGAACGCCCCGAGGCCCATGATCTGTGCCCCCAGTTTCTTGGCGATGTTGGCGGCGTCCAGCAGCTTCCGGTAAGTGAACTCCGGGGGGTGGGACATGATTTCCTTCGGCGTGCCGCCGACTACGATCAGCCAGCCCTCCGCCTCGACTCCGTCGGGGGAGCGGATGCCCTCCATCTTGGTGAATACAAACGGCGGCGTATAGGCCACCGCTTTTTCCACCAGATCCATGACCGGCGCCGGCGCCACCTTCGACACCAGCTCCAGTGGCTTGAGGTTATTGAGGTACTGCTGCGATAGCGGGTGGATCACGAAGGCGAAGCGATTGATCTGCTTGAGGCCCTCGATGGGGTAGAGAATGCGCGGCTTGAGATCCAGGTCGGTGAATATCTCCAGATAGTCATCGTGGGTGATGTCTTCCGCGGGCTTGTCGAGCGCAGCCATCACCATGGCCTCCACCACGTTGACGCCGACAATTTCATCGAACGGCTGCACGCTGCAATCCAGCACCAGCCGTACCCCCTTCTCCGCCAACTCCTCGAGACGCTCGTCGTCGATAGTGGAGGTGATGACGGTTTTACCCTCCAGCTCGTCCGCGCTGTAGTGGCGGAGCTGATCATAGAGCGCCACCACTACATGGGCGTCCTTGACGGCGCGACGCAGCATCAGGTGATTGAAGAACTTGAACGCGGCCACCGAAGGGACCAGGTCCTTGCCGCTCTCCAGGCGCAACACCGGGTGGCTGCCTGAAGCGTACAGCTCCAGCGCGCTGAGGCTGTGCAGCATATTGGGCAGTCCAAACTGCACAATGGGATCAGCGAACGACAGGTTGTCGGTGTACTCGGCCATGATGGAGGCCAGCCGGTAGTTGAGCGTGCCGGACAGGAACAGCACCTTGGCATTGGTGAATATATTGCCGAGCTCGGCCTGGGTGGAGCGCAGGGTCCATTCCTGGACAATCTCCCGCAGCTTGGAGCCGGTGGTGACCGGCGTATCCTCCGCCAGTTTCTCCAGCTTGCGGGTCTCGCGACGGGTAAAACAGTCGGTTCCCACGGTGTAGTGCTCGCGCACCATGCCGAGGCCGAGGCTGTCCGTCCGGTCACGCCAGTCGCGGACCAGCTTTGCCGCCCGCCGGGAGCTTCCATCGGTACCCAATCGCGACACGGTGAAGCGCTCACCAAGAAACCGGGTTTTGAAACTGTAGTCCAGATTCGCCGGACCCAGACTGACGCTGACGACCTTTTTCATAAGCAGAGGTACTTATTATCTACCCTCACAGCATAGTCTCCCGCCGCTCTTCTTTAGTTGATAGAGCGCAATAAAGCCGGCGGGAGATCACCACCCATTTGCGGCCAACGCGTCGCCGTGTGAGCAGGGTCCACAGGTCTTTTCAGCGCGCCATAGCTCAATATCGCCACCCAGGCAGCCGCTTTTTCGCTTCCGCAGTTTTCTCGCAGGGCCGATTCGAAAATCCCTTCGGCGGCCTAAGGCGAAGGGGTCGCTCGCGGCACACGCCTACTGCGATGAATGAATTTTTTGTTGCAGCGCCGTCAATCTCAGATTGGACTTGTTTCAGGTCAATACTCAGCCGGGGATTGGCAGGCAGGCTACGCGAGCACGATCAAACTGTGATCAGCGAGAGGTCTGGCTATGCACTATCCGGCGTTACTCTTCGGCCTGTTCGCGGGCCTGCTAGCGGCGAAAACGGGTGCACAACAGTTCACCGATACCCAGCGACTAGGGAATGAACTGTTCAGTGATATCAATCTGTCACTAAACCGCAATCAATCCTGCGAGAGCTGCCATTCGCTTTCCCGCGCCAGGGTACCGGTCCAGAGACATGAAGGACGCTTCGAGATGACTCAGGCGCCTTCGGCGGGACTGGTGGACCTATCCAACGTGCAGGACGGCACCCCCGTTTCCAATGGTTCACAGCCACGGGCGGTAGGCGGCCTGAATGCACCCAGCGCTACCTACGCGGCGCTGACCCCGGCATTCCACTGGAACGGCAGCAGGTTTATTGGTGGTCAGTTCTGGAACGGTCGCGCCAGGGACCTGGTGGAACAGGCGAAGGGGCCGTTCACAAATCCGCTGGAAATGGCGATGCCCAACCGGTGGTCTGTGATCGAACGCCTGCGCGAACGGCCTCTGTATCTGAGAGAGTTCCAGGAGGTCTTCGGCATCGACCTGGAATCGCTCGAACCAAACACATCCGAGGCAGCCGAGGCATTCGATGCCATGGCATCGGCGATCGCGGCGTTTGAACGGTCACGGATTTTCAATCGATTTACGTCGAAATTCGACTTTGTTGCCGCCGGCATCACCTCCTTCACAGCCTCGGAGCAACGCGGGGAAGGCCTCTTCAACGGTGCCGCGCTATGCAGCCAGTGCCACAAAACACGGGGCATCAGTGGCGAGGGCACGCCCGCCGCCCTGAGCGACTTCCGTTACGACAACGTCGGGATGCCCACCAACCCGCTGATCCCGATAAACCAGGGTGCAGACCCGGGCCTGGCTGGCAATCCCAATCTCGAGTCCGCCCGCGGTGAGCCAACGCCGCTAGAGGAAGTGGAAGGCTTCCACAAGACGGTTGGCCTGAGAAACGTGGAACTGACCCCTCCGTATATGCACAACGGTGTGCTGAAGACGCTGGAAGAAGTGGTGCACTACTACAACACACGCGACGTACTGCCCGAATGCGTCGAACCCGCCGATGCGATGAACCCGGGCTTTGGTGTCAACTGTTGGTCCAGGGGCGAGTACCACGAGACCCAAAACGTGGAACAGATGGGCAACCTGGGGCTGAGCGAGCAGGACGAAGCTGACATCGTCGCGTTCATGAAAACGTTCACTGACAATTATCCGAGCTGGGGAAACAGCCACGGCAGAAGCGACCCCAACGTACCCCGGGGTACGCCCTCCCCGTTCGCGGATTTTGTGGTGCCGGACAATTCGCTGCGCGATACACCGGGGGATTCAACACCCGGGCAACTCACCATTGGCGCGAGCAAAGACGCGAGCATCTTCGCGGACACGCCCGAAGGCAGCATTTCAAACGGCAGACTGTTTATAGGGCGCAACCGCACGGGCAGCGTTCGGCGCGGCCTCATTGCGTTTGATCTCAGCGAAATACCCACCGGGTCGATTGTCGATTCCGTCGAGCTGACGATGACTGTCAGCGACTCCCATGACTCCGGTTTCACGATCAGTATGCATCGAATGCAGGCAGACTGGGGTGAAGGCACCACCGTCGGCACGGGCGGGGGTCGGGGCCGGGCCCAGCCCGCAACGCCCAACGAAGTCACCTGGCTGCACCGCTTTTTCGACACCGAGTTCTGGAGCAGTCCCGGCGGTGACTTTTTTGCCACCCCCAGCGCAGTGTCCAGCGCCGCGGTCACTACCCGGTGGACAGGTGCGGGTCTGCAAGCTGACGTCCAGGACTGGGTAGACAACCCGGGCAGCAACTTCGGCTGGATACTGATAGGCAACGAGATGCGGCTGCAGAGCGTTCAGGTGTACTTTGGCAGTGAGTCGTTCAGTGGGGCTCCCAGCCTGATCGTCAGGTACACGCCACCCGAGCAGTAGCTGGGCCCGGGTTTCGCGAGTTGAGGCCATACTGTTTCCAAAAGACAGGCCCCCGCCTCGCCTTCCGAGTCAACCAGATTGTGGCTCCCGCGTTAATAGAGTTGTCCCCGCGCCTGGACGTCCACTGCCAGCAGGGATAGGGTCAGGACTCCCAGCTCGCGGAATCGAAGGGGAGGAGCACTATGAAACGAGAAACAACGCTATTCGCCGCCTGCCTTACGGCATTGTCACTCAGCGCCTGCGCGGAGGACCCTCCCGCGTCAGAGCGCGAGTCACCCGCCGCCCTGGAGGCACGGCAAGAGGCCCTGGAACGCAAATCGCCTCAGAAAGTGGAATTGTCCGATACCCCGGTCACCGGCGAGGTGCCAGAGGCCATACTCCAGATGCTGCGTGACGAACTGGCAAGTCGCGGCGTTGGCGACGCCAGCGTGGTGCTGGCCGAAGCGACGGTCTGGCCGAACGGCGCCATGGGCTGTCCGGAGCCGGGTCGCATGTACACACAGGCCCTGATCGATGGCTACCGGGTGGTATTCGAGAGCGGCTCGGATCGCTGGGATTACCGGGTCAGCCAGCGCGGGGGCTTTATGCTCTGCGAGCGCAATATGTCCCTGCAGCAGCCGAGGCTCGTGCCCACAAAATAAAAACGGGGCCCGAGGGCCCCGTGAGAATAGCGACTCGGCTATGAATCAATCGTCGTCATCGTCGTCGTCATCATCGTCGTCGTCGTCGTCGTCGTCTTCATCATCGTCATCGTCATCGTCGTCGTCATCGCGGTCCTTCTTCTTTTTCTTTTTCTTCTTCTCTTTCTCTTCGGGACTCAACGGTGTCGGCGGTTCGACGCCCGGCAACAGGAACAGCAGGGCTTCGGTGTCCTCTGTTGCACCACCATAGGCACCCGCTCCGCGAGTACCGTTGGTGAACAGCATCACACCGAGTTCGGGCGACAGATCCGGCAGTGCGCCGAAGTCAACGACATCGAGCGCACCGAAGGCGCCGGAAGGCAGGTCACCACTGGGTACACCGAGGTACTGCTCACCCAGCGGCGCAACGGTAATACTGTCGATCACATCACCGGGACCGCCGTTGTAGAAGTCCACGGCATTCACGGTAATGTCTACCGGCCGGAAGAAGTCAGCCTGGCTAAACCCGATCTGCTCGGCGCAAATCAACAACACCGTGTTATTGGTGTTGGTGGCATGCTCGGTCAGGAAGAACACCGTCACGCCACCGGAGGGATCGAGCACTGCTGTGGCCTCACGGGCATCGCTGAGTGAGCCGTCGGCAAAGAACGACAGCGGCGCGTTCAGCACCGTGAAGTCAGCCGTACCGTCACGGTCGGTATCCAGGTCAATCTGGTGACTGACCGGGAGCAGGTGACTCTGGCGATCCCAGGTGTTCACCGCGAAGGCCCAGAGGAAGGAGGGGTTGGCCGAACAGAACCCGGCACCCACCGGAATGGTGGTCACGCCCACTGAACGCAAGTCCGGCATGGGCATTTGCGCACCACGCTCACCCCGGGGCATCTCATCACTGAGACCCACCAGTGTGTACGCGTCATTCTGGGCCACGCCCGCCCCACCGTTCACCAGTCCGATGCTGTCGACAACATCGCCGGGAATGCCCGGTACCGGCTCAATGGTCTGGCGATCCGGCGCAACCGATGCAGCCTGGCGCGGAATGATATGCCAGGGCAGTGCCGCTTCATCACCACGCGAGCTGTGGATCAGCAGATAGCCATCGTACTCCGCTGCAGTGAGCGAGGCAGGATTACCACCCTCCGGGCCAGAGCTCATGGGGTTGCCAGACAGCAGAGTCGGGTCAATGGTGAACTCCACCCGAACCGAGCGGCTCTTGCCGGCCGGCACTCTCAGGCGGCGCTTCTTGACCTCAACCTGCACCGCACCTGTCATCGCGTCGTCCATGTAGCGGAACGTCGGTTCGAAGGTGAAACGCTGGGTCCGCTTCGACGTGTTCTTGATGCGGATCTTGCGCTTGATGGTGACCGGCTCGTCGACGTCTTCGAAGCCCAGGCTCAGCGAGGGCTGGTCGTCATCCGGGGACCAGGCGATGAAGCTTGCCTCCGCCGCTGCATCCACCCGCAGCTCACCAGCACCAATGCGGGTGATTTCAGCGAGTGCACCGGTGGTGTCGCTCACAATATCGCGGAAGGCGTTGTTCATTAGCGCGGCCTTCAGCTCAAGTGGAGAGCAACCCCTGGCCTTCCTGCTCTTTTCGCTCTTCCTACTCTTCTTGCTCTTTTTGCTCTTCTTGCTCTTGCCGTCATCCGCGCGGCAGGCTTCCTGCAGAAGCGCCGCACCGCCGGCTACCATTGGGCCGGCACCGGATGTGCCGCCGAAGGGCGTGCGCTCGGTACCGGTGGCGACCTCAGCAGACACTGAAGCACCTGGAGCACCGATTTCCGGCTTGATGGCATTGAAGGAGAGGTCCGGACCGCGGGCCGTGGAGCTGACCGTAATGCCCACCAGGGGCGAGCTGAATTCCGGGCCAAACTCTACGACCGCAGTGCCGGTGCGGAGGATATCGCCGTCTGCCTGGCTGATATTGAAGCCGGGAATGGTCACAGCCACGCCCCCGCCGAAGGAACCGCTAAACGGCGCTCCGGGAGCCACCAGCATGACGATACCCAGCTTGCCTCCCGCCGCTTCGATGTTCTGCATCTTCAGGCTGAAGTTACAGGCACCGCGATCCACCGCGACAATCATGTCGGTGAGATCGCCATCGAATGGGTCACAACCCAGCAGGTTGTCACCATCGGTATCGCCATACTGGACCAGGCCGGAGATTGTTGAGGTCGGATCCGGCGTCCAGGCATATTTCACTGCCTGGTACAGGCCCGCATCGGCCGCCGGCTCAACCACATTCATGGCAAAAGCGGTGGCCGAGGGTACGTTGGTCTGCGCTACTGAGAGTGCCGTGGGCGCCGATGACGGTGTACCCGTGCAGTATGGGAAATCGCCACAGTTGCCCGCGGAGGACACGGTAAACGTACCCAGTGCGCTGGCATTGTCGACGGCGGTAGACAGGTCATCGTCAAAAGGCTGGCCGTAATCGGCGCCCAGCGACAGGTTGATGATGTCCACCCGATCGCTGGTATCGCCGTCACCATCCGGGTCGACGGAAAACTCCATTCCGAGAATCAGCGATATCCCGTTGCAGCTCGGAGTCAGGGACGCACACACCTTGACGGCGTAGATATCCGCCCCCGGCGCTACACCATTGACGCCGCCAATGATGTCGGCCACATGGGTGCCGTGCCCGGCAAAGGCGCCCGGCACCAGGGCCAGGTCGTCCAGCGGATCGGGGTCCGGCATGGGCGGATCATCAAATTCGTTGGGTCCCGTGGGCCAGACGTTGCCGAGGAAGTCGAAGCCGCCTACTACCTTGGCGGTCGGGAATGTGCCCGGTTCGATAATGGTGCCGTCGTTGGCGACGTAATCCGCCGGATCTCCGGAACCGCCCAGGTCGGCGTGGGTGTAGTCAACACCGCTGTCCAGCACGGCGACGCTGACCCCGCTGCCGTCAAAACCGCTGGCCTGTACGGCGGCGGCTCCCACGTAGGGCACCGTCTCCTCCAGGTTCAGCTTGTAGTGCCCTACCGGCGCTACCCGCTCGACCATGGGATCGCGGGCGATACCTGCCAGCGCCTCTGCCGGCACATCCAGGAATACCGCGTTCAGGACGTGCTGCACACGGCCCAGCTCACGAATAGACGCGTGCTCGGACTGACAGCGGTAAACGAAGTCGTATTGCTCAAATTCGATCTGGTTCTTCCGGTCGCGCCGGGAGAAACCGTCGACATCACCGAGGGTGCCTGTCGCCGGCGTTTTCAGGCGTACGATAACGCGCTGGCGTCCGGTGGCGCCGATCAGTGAAGTATCCAGCGTCGAGAGGTCGCCGGGCCTGAAAGCCTGATCCAGTTGGATCGGTGCGTCCAGCTTGAGTGTTGATAGTGTGTCCAGCGGTGGCTGGTATAGCGTGCGCTGGTCGACGCGCTCAGACGCGGATGCGCTCAGCGCCGTGCAGACCAGTACCCCGCTGGCGAGTGCGGATAACCACGACCGCGGTCGTGAAGAGAAAGGATTCATGACGTGCTCCCCTGTGTTGAACAAATGACAGGCGAGTAGGCAGGTTCACTAGGGGCAGCGCACGTAGCCAGCAAATCAAATTTTGCCTTCGTGAAAGTTGGCCAGGAACGCGCTCTGTTCGCGCTCAGCCAACCCCCTGACAAGCCACACCGTCGGCATCCAGCCGCCATTCCTGACGTTCAAAAAAACGTCTGTGCCCGGGTTCGCCGATGTCCCTGGCGTCCCGACACTCCCTTTTACATTCCCTTGAGAGAGCAGTGTCACTCGTGCAGGGCCGCTTACTTTTTCACCTGCAGTTACCTGAAAGTAGTCGAAGCGACGGCTAATGCAAATCCAGTTGGGGAGACACGGCAGACGAAACCTGGACAAGCCGCGCCAGGCTTGGCGTGCGGGTTGGTCCATGCCTTGAGGGACATGGCCGGCGGCGCGTCTTTGCACTACCCGGGCAGCCAGGTGGCAAACACTCCCTGCATCTATAATGAGGCTTGTATTCATAATTCCGCAGCCGATAGGGCGGGAGGGAGCGGCATGAGCAAACTGACACGGCGCACAATCCTCAGGGCAGGCGCAGGGGCAACGTTCCTGGGTCTGGCCCCGCTGACAGGCCTGATGGGCACCGCTCACGCAGCTCCAGGGACGGCCATTCGCTGGGGCGTGGTGGGCACCGGCGGTATCGCCAACTCCATGGCGGGGATGATCAAGCTGGCCGGCAATGCCGAGCTGGCGGCGGTCTCCAGCCGCCGCATGGAAACCGCCCGCCAGTACGCCGCCAGGCACAACGTCGCCGCGACCTTCGATTCATGGGCGGACATGGCGGCCTCAGACCTGGTGGATGCGATCTATGTCGCAACGCCCACCAGCGTCAAGGAAGAGATCTGCATGGACGCCATTGGCAAGGGCAAGCACGTGCTGTGCGAGAAACCCCTCGCCAGTGCGGCATCAGCGCGTCGTATCATTGCCGCCTGTCGCGAGAACGGCCTGGCCTTCATGGACGGCACCCACTTTGTGCACCACCCTCGCACCCTGGATATCAAGGCCAGGAAGCTGAATCCCTGGTCGGTAGCCTCAGCCTTTCAGTTCAACCTCAAGGACCGGGGCAATATCCGCTTCAATACCGAGCTGGAACCCATGGGCGCCATCGGTGATGCAGGCTGGTACAACATGCGCGCGGCGGTGGAATACCTGCCCCCCGACGTCCAGCTGGCGGAGGCCAGCGCCTACCTGCGGCGAGACCGGCAGACCGGCGCGGCCATCGGTGGCAGCGGCGTGCTGCAGTTCTCCAACGGCGCCACGTCCACGTGGAACTGCGGCTTCGACTCCGGGGCGGTAGTCATGGATTTGCGCATTACCAGCCTCGAGGCCGTTATCCACATCGACAACTTCCTGTCCCAAAACCCGGACGGTTCTGCCGACTTTGTCCTCAGCGGTGGCGGCTGGGGGCCGTCGGCGAAGAAGGAAACGCTCTCGATTCCCTCCGCCAATCCCGGCGCGGCCCTGATGTTCGAGGATTTCGGCAGCGCCATCCACGATGCCTCGCTGCGCGAACAGTGGATGCGTGCCAGCGAGCGTACCCAGGCCTGGCTGGATGCCGCCTGGGCCAGCGCCCTGGCCAATGAAGGCTAGCGCGCGGCCATGTCCTCCTGGATATCCGAGGCGGTGAGCGGCGCGGTGAGAATGCGGCGAAAACGTCCCCAGGGGTCGTCACCCGCCTCGACGTAGGACCGCACGATATCCTGGCCGATGTTGTAGTTGATGACGTAGGCCCGGTAGGTATCCACGAAACGCAGTCGCTGGGCAGACTTCTCGGCGCTGGCCAGGTAGTACTTTTGCATCATGGCGGCGGCTTCAGCGCGGTCCAGCACCCCGTCCAGGTAGCGACGGGAGACCTCGTTGGTGGCGTGGGACAGCTTGCCGGTCAGCGCATTGAGGGCGTCGAGTTTGTCCGCCAGGGCCGGGTCCAGCCCCGCCATGGGAAACAGCACCTCGCGTTCAAAATTGATCTTCTCGTCGCCGGGGAACGCCAGCTCTATGCCGTAGTTGCCGGAGCCCTCGGCCATGGGGCCAAAGGGCCCGAACAGCGGGTTCACCGTGTACTCGATCCAACCGCGGCCGTTGACCAGTTCTTCCTCGATAAACAGGTTCCAGACATGGTGACCCGGATAGCCTTCGTGGCAGCCAAGATCCACGGCGCGGTCGATGATGATCGGGAAATCGGTATTGATCTGGATGAGGCTCTCAAAGCCACCCTGGTAGTAGTTGTAGCCTGACCAGGGCTTGTCATTCACAAACTCCATCCTGAAATGCTCGCCGTCCGGCAAGTCGAAGTGAGCGGCGGTACGCGTCCGACATTCGGCGATGGCGCGATCAAACACTGCCTGCAATTTGTCCTGGGGAATCGCCAGGGAGTTGCGGAAGGCATCGACACGTTCGGCGGTGGAACCCTCCCCCGGCAGCAGGGCGTCGATCTCCGCCAACACCGCGTCGTACTGGGACAGGTCGTAGCTCGGCGGCGCCACATCGTAGATGCCGGCCACTTCTTCATCGAAGCTGACCGGTTTGCCGGCGACCACGTTAAAGCGCACCGCCAGTGCGCGCACGGTTTTCAGTAGTTGTACCGCCCGAAACGCTTCCCCGTCATCAGCAAACTCCAGGTCGTCAATGGCCTGGATAAGCCGATCGATCTCAGCGGCGATCACAAACAGTCGCTCCTGCGGCGCATCCTCCAGTTCATGGGAGGTCGCGGCGGCCGCCTGCCGCCAACTGGCCGGGCCGTGGTAGGCGTCCACGTAGTTGGCGTCAATGGTGCCGAACAGCAGCGCCAGGCGTACATACTCTGCGGCAATCTGGTCGAGCTCGCTGGCAAACTCGAAGGGCGCTCCCGCCGCTTCAGCGGCCTCGATGCGCTCGACAATGGTTTGCGCCTCAGCCGCAGGCTGCGCAGGCGGTGGCGCTTCCTGACCGCAGGCGACCAGCGCCAGGCTCAGAAGGATGGCAGAGAGTATGCGCATAATGGCGTGTCCTTGTTCAGCAATGCGAGCAGTGCACGATACTAGCAGCGAGGCCGTCAGCCGCCCACTACCCGCGAGGCTGGCTGCGCTCAACCAGCGCCCAGACCGGGAATATCCACCACACAGTTCTCGTCGGCCAGGCTCGCTGCCTGGATCACCGAGTCGAAATCATCGCGCTGCTTCTGCATGGAATCCCGGTACCAGGCCTTGAGCTTCTTGCGCATCAGGACTTCGGAATAGCGCCGCAAATCCTCGGTATCCGTGAGGCGCAAACCGGGCACCCGGGCGGCATTGCCCGCCTCATCCCTGGCCACCATGGTGAAGTAGGACGTATTGGTGTGCTTCACGAATTTTTCCTGGAAGTTCTCCGCAATCACGCGAATGCCCACCACCAGTGAGGAATCACCGGTATAGTTGACGCGGGCCTGCATGGATACCAGGTCCCCGACATCCACCGGCTGCAGGAATTCCACGCCGTCCACCGCCACGGTGACGCAGTAATTTCCGGCAAACTTGGTGGCACAGGCATAGGCCACCTTATCCATCATCGAGAGCAGGTAGCCGCCATGAATCTTGCCGCCGAAATTGGCATAGGCCGGCACCATGAGTTCCGTGATCACGGTATCGGTGTCCGACGGGGTATTGAGCTGTGCATCCATAGTCGCTACTCCCGGATTATTCTTATTGGGTAGGGCCCCGTAGTGGCGTGATAGCCGGGCACTGCAGCCCTACGTGCAAGATAGCTGCTTATTCACGGGCGGCAAACGCTGCGCAGGGATCCTCACGGGGTGCAGGGTCTGCCACCAGCCAGGCATCGAAGGGGGCATCAGCTTCGGGTGCCGCCTCCAACTGGCCGAGGCTCACCACCTTCACCTCGGGCGCCGCCACACGCAACACCGCGGGCATACCCCAGTCGCTGCGGGCATGCCCGGTGCCGGTGACCACCAGAACCGGCCTGCCCTGCTCGGCCAGCGCCTGCAGGGTTGTGCGTGAAAACGCGGCGTCGCGCAGCCGCTGCGCTTCCACCATGCCGCCCAGCATCTGCGCCGGCAACATATTGCAGTGCGCCTCCTGCTGATGGGCTTCCCTGGCCCGCTGCTGCGCGGGAGGCAGCGGCGTATCCAGCCCGAAAGTATCCGCCTGCGCGCCGAACACTGCCGCTGCGCCCTCGCCGACCGCGCGGCTGACGTCCTCACGCGGCAGTGCCATACCATAGGCCCGCGCATCACCCAATGCGGCAAACACCGGCTGGTACAGCGACCAGTCCGGCCAGCCGCTGCTGTCCCAGGCCAGGGCGTCGCGCAGCGCATCGCCGCGATCCTGCAAACGATTGACGGTGGCTGCCTGCGCCGGGCTCAACATTTCGAACGCCACCGCGGCAGGTGCGAGCCGGGTGATCAGCGCCGCCTGATTGTCGTGGTGAGCGGGGTTGTCATGAACCTCACCGAGAATGACGATGTCGGCCCCCGCCAGTATCGGCGCCACCGCTGCGACATCGTGACCGGCGCAGGATGTCAGCGAGGACAGCAGGGCCGCTGCCAGTAATAGTCCGGGTATTCTCACGCACTTGCCTTGAATCGGGAGTTGGCCTCTATATACGCTTGCAGGACCGAAGCGTATTGTCACCGGGCCACCCGGACACGCCCGGCACAAGCTATTGCCGCCACGAGGAATCAGTCATGAAAGCACAGTTTCGATCTTCCGGGTTCATAATGCTGACCCTGCTGACACTGGCTTTGCCTGGCCCGCCTGCCGCAGCGGATGCCGTCACCGACATCACCGAGCTGCTCGAGACCTTTCTCGCCAACACCGACCAGGCCGCGGCCCATGATCGATTCTGGGCTGACGAGTTGGTCTACACCTCTTCCAGCGGGCAGCGCAGTGGCAAAGCCCAACGCATGGCGGCGTTTGCCGCCGGCACCCAGCCGGCAAGCCTTGCCGACAATCAATACCGTGGCGAAGATATCAACATCCAGCGCTACGGCAACACTGCGGTCCTGACCTTTCGACTGGTCGCGGAGCCTCGCGACGGCTCGCCCACGCGGCAGTTTTTCAACACCGGCACCTTTGTGAACCGCGGCGGCGAGTGGCGCGCCGTTGCCTGGCAGGCGACTCTAATCCCCTAGGCATCGGCTGGTCCCGGATCACTATCCGGCAATTTGTCCACATCCTGCTGGGCCAGCTGCCGCTGGCCTGCGTAAACCTCTGACATGCATCGCACAGCGGTAAGAGGTAGCGCGCAATGTTGGGTTTTCTCCGCAGAAGTTTTGTAATGGCAGTGCTGCTGCCCCTGTCCTGGCAGGTGGCGGCGCAGCAGGATGCTGACGGGGCCGCCGTGGCGGCCGCCACCGGCGTTCCCAGCGCCGTGGGCATGCAACGGCCAGGCTGGCGCAACCAGTGGGGGCTGGGAGTAATTGCCAACCCCAAGTTCGTCGGCAGCGATGACTATAACCTGCAACCCATTCCCTATTTCGACTTCCGCTACATGGACGGCAAAGGGACCAAGTACTTCGCCAACGTGCCCCAGGGCCTGGGCGGTTTCTTTTACCGCAGCCGCATTGCCGAGTCCGGCAGCTTCGTAAACGTGGGCGCGGCACTGGCGCCGGGCTTTAACGTGCGTGACGACTCCATCGACGGCCTCGATGAGGTCGACATCTCGGTGGAGGCCAGGGTCTACGTGGAAGCCGGGACACGCCGCTGGGTGGCCTCCGCCACCCTGGCCCAGGATGTAGGCTCTGGCCACGAAGGCGCCTACCTCGACCTGTCCCTGAACCGCCGCGGACGGCTCGGCTCCGGGCGCGGCTTCTATGCGGTGGGCCCGGTACTGCGGCTGGGGGACGATACCTACAAAGAGTCCTTTTTCAACATCAGCGCCCAGGAGTCCATCGCCACTGGCCTGCCGGAATACGACGCCGACGCCGGCGTGGAACGCCTCGGCCTGCAGGGCCTGATCAGCGTCCCCCTGGGGGAGAGCAAGTGGCGGGTCACTACCCTGCTGCGCGCCAGCCGACTGATCGACAACGCCGCCGACAGCCCGATTGTCGAAGAAGAAACCCAGCTCTTCTTCCTGACCGCCTTCACGCGCCCCTTCTGAAGCCCGGGGCCGCGAGCGCGGGCTTCGCATCTTCCGCTCCTCGCGTACGGGTGATAACGTCACCCGTTCACTGATCGCCGGATACCCTGCTATGCGCTTCACTGTCCCCACTCTACTCGCCGTCCTGACGCTGCTGCCTTTCACCCCTACCAGGGCAGAGGGCTGGGACGCACTCCAATACCGCAACGTGGGCCCCCTGCGCGGCGGCCGGGTCACCGCGGTGGCCGGCACCGTCAAGGAGCGCGGTACTTTTTACCTGGGCGCCTCCGGCGGCGGCGTCTGGAAAACCACCGACTACGGTGAAACCTGGGGCAACGTCTCAGACGGCTATTTCAAGACGCCCTCCATTGGCGACATCTCGGTGTCCCAGAGCGACCCCAATATTGTCTTTGTGGGCACCGGCACCGACGGGCTGCGCAGCAACATCATTGCCGGCAAGGGCGTGTACAAATCCGTGAATGGCGGCGATAGCTGGGAGCATATTGGCCTGGACGACACCGGCCACATCGGCGCGGTGGAAATCGACCCGCGCAGCAATAACACCGTGTGGGTGGCCGCCATCGGCCAGGCCTTCAACCCCAACCCGGAGCGCGGCGTCTACAAGACCACCGACGGCGGCCAGAGCTGGCAGCGGGTGCTCTACAAGTCCGCCGCCGTGGGCTTCTCCGACCTGGAACTGCTGCCCGGCAATCCGGACGTGGTGTTTGCCACCGCCTGGCGCGCGGAGCGCAAACCCTGGACCATCATGAGTGGTGGCAAGCAGGAGGACGGCGGCCTGTATAAATCCGTCGACGGCGGCGCCAGCTGGCGCCGCATCACCGCCGGGCTACCGGAAGGCATCATCGGCAAGATGGATCTCGCCATTTCCCCGGCGGATTCCAGCATCGTCTACCTGCTGGTGGAAGCACCGGGGGATGAAGGCGGGTTGTACCGTTCTGAGGACCAGGGCGAGAGCTTTGAGCAGGTCTCCAGCGAAAACGGCATCCGCACCCGGCCCTTCTACTACACCAACGTCGACGTGGACCCCACCAACCCGGACATCGTCTGGGTGATGGCCACCCGCTACTTCAAGTCCGAAGACGGCGGCAAGACCTGGGCCAAGGTCACGCCGCCCCACGGCGACAGCCACGACATGTGGATCAACCCGGAAGAGCCGGACCTGTTTGTCCAGGCCAATGACGGTGGCGCCAACGTCACTTTCAACGGCGGCGATACCTGGTCCACCCAGTTCAACCAGCCTACCGCCGAGCTCTACCAGGTGGAGGTGGACGACCAGTATCCCTACTGGCTGTATGCCGGCCAGCAGGACAACTGGTCTACCATCGCCGTACCCAGCCGCGCGCCCTATGGCGCCCAGCACCCCCAGCGCTGGCTGATCGAGACCGGCGGCTGCGAAACCGGCCCGGCGGTGCCCAAACCCGGCGACCACAACACCGTGTATGCCAACTGCAAAGGCCGCTTCGGCGTCTACGACAAGCGTACCGGCACTGAGCGCGGCTACTACGTGGGCGCGGCGGATATGTACGGCCACAACCCGGCAGACCTGCGCTACCGCTTCCAGCGGGTCGCCCCCATTCATGTCTCGCCCCACGACCCCGGGGTGATCTACCACGGCTCCCAGTATGTGCATCGCACCACCGATGAAGGCCGTAACTGGGAGACCATTTCGCCGGACCTGACCGCCTTCGAGGCCGACAAGCAGGTGATTTCCGGCTCACCCATCACCCGGGACATCACCGGTGAAGAGTTCTACAGCACCCTGTATTCACTGCGGGAATCGCCGCTGCAGGCCGGTGTGATCTGGACCGGCGCCAACGACGGCCCGGTGCACGTCACCCGCGACAACGGCGAGAGCTGGACCGATGTGACGCCGCGCGGCCTGCCCAAAGGCGGCCGGGTGGATTCCGTGGAACCCTCCCCCCATGACGCGGCGTCTGCCTACATCGCGGTGCTGCGATACCAGCTCGGCGACTGGAAGCCCTACGTCTACAAGACCGAGAACTACGGCAGGCGCTGGCGCCTGCTGACCAATGGCCGCAACGGCATCCCCGCGGATTATCCGGTGCGGGTGGTACGGGAAGACCCCGAGCGCGCCGGCCTGCTCTACGCCGGCACCGAGTACGGGCTGTTTGTTTCCTTTGACGATGGCGAGTCCTGGCAGGCCTTCCAGCAGAACCTGCCGGTCACCCCGGTCACCGATATCAAGTTGCACCGCGGCGACCTCGTCCTGTCGACCATGGGTCGGGGTTTCTGGGTTCTGGACAGCCTGGCAACCCTGCGCCAGTCACCCTGGCCCGGGGCGCCTACCGAACTCACCCTGTTCGAGCCGGCACAGGCAATTCGTTACCGCCAGGGCTACCGCTCCAGCGACGAGGATGCAGTGCCACAGTACCCACCGGCCTCTGCCATCATCGACTACTACCTGCCCGCCACCGCTGACGACCAGCTACGGCTGGAAATCCTCGACGCCAACGGCGAGTTGGTGAATGCCTTCCGCAGCCTGGCCGATGACGAAGACGGCGCAGAGGTGGAAGTCATCGAAGACATGGCGATGAACCGGATGCGCTTCATCGAAAACGAAACGTTGACCGCAAACGCCGGCCTCAATCGCTTTCACTGGGATATGAGCTGGCGCGGCGCCTGGCGGGCACCGGATGAAGACGTAGAAGAGGCTGAGGAACAGTACGATGACGGTCCAATGGCAGCACCAGGCCGCTATACGCTGCGACTGCGCGTCGGTGACGCCGTCAGCGAGACCGGCCTGATGCTGGTGATGGACCCGCGGATCACCGCCAATGGCGTCAGCGCCGACACGGCCAGCCAGCAGGTGGTGTTCCTGCGCGACACCGTGGCGCTGTTGGACCGGGCCCGCCGGCTGGCGGCAGCGCTGAAATTGGAGCGCAAAGGTATGGACGACGCCAACCCCCGCACAAGCACCATCGATGCGGCACTGGAGCAGCTCGTCACCGCGGACGGCACCTACCAGTTGCCCACCCTGATCGACCAGGTCGACTACCTATATGACATGCTCAAGTATGCCGACCAGGCGCCGGGGCAGGATGCCTTGGAGCGGCTGAGCACGCTCAGCCGGCAGTTCGAGGAGATTCAGGCAACGCTGTAGGGTTTCAGCCGATGACCCCGCGCATCGCCGTTATCGGCTCCGGCATCGCCGGGTTGTCCACCGCCTGGCTGCTGCGTGAACTAGCTGAGGTCACCCTGTTTGAAGCCAGTGCGCGGGCGGGCATGGGCGCCTACACGGTGGACTACGAAAGCTGCGGCAGTGTCACCAGGATCGATATTCCCCTGCGCATCTTCTGCCGGGGCTACTACCGAAACCTGCTCGCGCTGTACCAGGCCATCGGTGTGCGCACTATCGAGAGTGACCACGCCGGCGTGTTTAGCGACGAGGGCGGTCGCATCCTGCTGCACTACGGCACGCTGCGCGCGGGCCGCCACCGGCTGGCATTCCTGAAGCCAGAGAGCCTGCTGAACCCTCGGGCCTGGCGACTGGCGGCGCAGAACCAGCGTTTTTTCCGGCGCGTGAAGCAAGACCTTGGCAACAGCGAACGTTTTGCCGACATCAGCTTCGCCGAGTATCTCGACTCGCTGCGGTCGCCGGCCGAGTTTGTCGACACCGTGCTGCTGCCGATCCTCTCAGTGACCTGTACCTGCGACTACGCCAGCGTCCTCAACTATCCCGCGGACATCATGATCGACTACCTGGCCGGTGGCATCCACGACTTCGGAGTAATGTACGCCGAGGGTGGGGTCGACAATATCGTGCCGCGCCTGCTGGAAGGCACGCGGCTGGAAACCGATGCACCGGTCGCCGAGGTGTCTCCGCTGGCTGATGCCCTGCGCATCGAACACCGCGATGGCCACAGCGCGGAATTTGACCACGTGGTGATCGCCACGCAGGCCCACCAGGCGGCGGCCTTGCTGGCGCCCTTTCCCGAGCGCGCGGCACTGCTGGAGCGCATACCCTATGAAAGCTCCGAACTGTGCATCCACACCGATAGCCGGGTGATGCCCCACAGTGCCTCGCCGCGCTCACCGGTGGGCTATACCCTGCCGAACGGCAGCGAGCGGGCACAGGTGTCGGTGGATATGACGCGCGCGTTCTCCAGGTTTCGCCAGCAGGACCCGGTGTACCAGACCTGGCACCCGCTGCTGGATATCCCCGCGGAGCGGCAACTCGCCAGGGCCAGCTTTACCCGACCCGTAGTCACCCGAGACAGTCGTCGGTCGATCAGGTCGCTGCAGTCCCTCCAGGCTGAGCCCGGCAACCGGCTCTGGTTGTGCGGTGCCTATATGACGGAGCGGGTGCCCCTGCTGGATGCGGCGGTGCAATCTGCCATGCGCGTCGCGACCGGACTGGGAGCGCGGGTGCCCTGGTCAAGTCCCGGTGGCGGCTGAGTTTTTCGATACCGCTGAGATCGCCCTCAACGATGGCGACCAGTGTTGGGGCAATCTCGGCCTGTGGCGCGAAGGCGACAGCTACTCGGGAGCCTGCCACAGGCTGGCGCTGGAGCTGGGCGACACGGCCGGCCTGGACAACAGCAGCCAGGTGCTCGATGTCGGCTTTGGCTGCGGCGACCAGCTACTGCTCTGGCTGGAGCACTTCGGCGTCGCTTCACTGCAGGGCGTAAACCTGTCAGCGAGCCAAACCGCCAGGGCGATAGCACGGCTGCGACAGCGCGGACACGGACAACATTGCCGGCACCTGAAGCAGGCGGACGTGAGTGAAGAAAACCGCTGGCCCGCGCCGGAAGCGGCAGTACCCAATCGCATCCTGTGCCTGGACAGCGCCTACCACTTCCGGGCCAGGCAGCACTTTTTCGCCCATGCAGCAACCACGCTCAGCCAGGGCGGCAAGCTGTGCCTTTCCGACTTCGTGCTGGCACCGACCTACCGCCGCGGCGTTCGTGAACCGGCATTGCGCGCCATGCTGCAAGCCTCGCGCATCCCACGGCACAACCTGCTGAGCCTGGAAAACTACGCCGCGCAGCTCGACAGCGCCGGGTTCACCCGCATAGAAACCCGGGACTTAAGCCGCGAGGTCATGCTCGGGTTTGCCGGCTGGTGGTCACAGTATCAGCAGCAAGCCGGTCCGCTGCCGGTGCGCTCACGGCTGAAGTACGCGGTGACCGCGCGCTTTCTGCATTGGGCGTACCGACACGAACTGTTGCGGTACCTGATGATCAGCGCGGAGCCGGGGGCCTAGCGAACTGGCTTCGACAAAACTGCGGCGTGCGCTGGGAAGATCAGGCCTGGCCTATCTATACTCGTCAGCATCAACACAGTAGGGAAACGAGTTTGTGCGAATAGCAGTATCCGCCATCACCGTTTGTGTGATGCTTGCCCATGGCACTGAGGCGTCGGCGCAGGCGCCCGCCACCCGCACTTTGGAAGAGGTGATCGTTCGCGCCCAGCACCGGGATTCAACACTCAAGGACACGCCGTTGGCGATCTCGGTATTCGACAGCGACTTCCTGGCCGGTAACCGCCTGCAGCGCCTGGAAAGCATTGTGCTGGCGACGCCCAATTTCAGCGGCTGGGAGCAGGGCGTGAGTACCCCCCTGTTCGCCATTCGCGGTATCAGTTCCAACAGCTTCGGCATCGGTGGCGAGGCCAGTATCGGCTTTTTTGTGGACGACACCTACCGGGGGCGCATCAACAGCACGGCCATCACCCTGGTAGATGTGGAACAGGTGGAAGTACTGAAAGGGCCTCAGGGCACGCTGTTCGGGCGCAACACCTCGGCCGGCGCGATCCTGGTACGACACTTTCGACCCAACCAGCAGCGCTCGGTGAACATTCAGCTGGAAGCCGGTGAGAATGACTACCTGGGCGGCTACGCCACCGCCAACCTGCCGCTCAATGAACACTGGGCTCTGCGTGGTTCCGTGTTCAGCTACGATGATGACGGCGATGCCGACAACCTGGTGACGGGAAAGCCTATCGGCGACAGGGATACCCAGGGCGCGCAGTTCGCGCTGGGCTACAGCCGCGACCGCTTTGACGCGGTACTGCGGGCCTCCTATCAGGAAACCCACAGCGGCGGGCTGGGCTATGAAACCCTGGACGATACCCTGGCGGCTACAGGCGGGGTACCGGCCAATCCTTTCGACAGCGTGCTCGCCACCGATATTGATACCTTCGACGACATTGAGAGCAGCGATATCTCCCTGCGGCTTGGCTGGGACCTGTCCGGAGGGCTGACGCTGACCTCGATTACCGCCTGGCATGAGAATGACAGCCCCAATGATTTCGATGTGGACGGCAGCGCCACCTTCCTCACCTCGGCAGGTTTTGCCAACCGCAACAGTGAGACCCTGAGCCAGGAACTGCGGTTGGCCGGCACCAACGGTCGCTTCGACTGGGTCGTGGGCGGCATTGTGTTCGACGAGTCCATCGATACCACCATTGAACTCGGCTACAGCGACGTCAACCTGTTGGCGGGCACGCCCCTGTGTTCGCCGGCCTTCACCCCGGTATTCGGACCCTGCCAGGCCGCGGTACTCGAAGTGGCGGAGCAGGAAGGCGACTACTTTAGCGCCGGGCTATACGGTGACGTGAACTGGCAGATTACCGATCGCATCAAGGTTGGCGCCGGGCTGCGCTACAGCTACGACGACAAGGAGTTCAACTACCGCGCTGACCCGGTCACCAGCGTTGTGGCAACCCTGAACGCCACCGAGCTGAACCCGGCCGGCAACCTGCTGGGATATGCCACGGACGGCATGGAATCGCTGCAGGAAGACTGGGACGACTGGCAGCCGCGCTTCTATGCCAGTTGGCAGATCACCCCCCAGCACACCTGGTTTGCCAATGCGGCCAAGGGCTTCAAGGCGGGCGGCTTCGACCCGGAGGCCACCCGCGAGCTGTCGGTGTTCGCGCCGGAAGAGGTATGGAACTTCGATATGGGCCTGCGCGGCGACTTTATCGAACAGCGAGTTCGCTACCAGCTCACCGGCTTTATCTACGACTACGAGGACTACCAGGTCCAGGTGATCGAGAACGGCATCGCCCAGACCGGGAACGTCGACGGCGTGGACGGCCAGGGTATCGAGTTGGAGCTGAGCTGGTCGCCGCTGGCGGGGCTGACCCTGGGCGCCACAGGCGCCTGGCTGGACGCCGAGTTCAAACGCACGCTGACTGACACGGGTGACCTGGAGGGCAACCGCCCGGTGCTTTCCCCGGAGTACGCCGGTAGCCTGACGGCAGTCTGGCGCTCGCCCCGCCACCGCTGGGGCAGCATTGGCCTCAACTGGCTCAGCGCCTGGCAGGACCAGGTGTTCTTCTCGATACTGAACCTGGAGGAGGCCTCCCAGGACAGTTACTGGCGCCACGACGCGCGACTGTCCTGGTATGCGCCGGCGGAGAACTGGCGGGTGGACATCTTCGGTCGCAACCTCGCCAACGAGGACTACGCGATCTTCCAGGACGACGTCGGCGCCGGCCTGGTGAGCCGTCGCGGCGAGCCACGCTTCATCGGCGCAGCGATCAATTATTCCCTATGATCGCCATCGGCAGCTACGCGCTGGCGGTATCCCTCTATACTAGGGTTTTCCCTGGCGACGCTGCTCCATGCCCCCACGACGCAAACAGCTGAGCATAGCCCTGCTGGCACCCATGCTGTGCCAGGCCGCCAATCCCGATAGCAGCGGCCTGGAATCCGGCTTTTCCGCCGAGCTGAGCGTGGGGGGCGAGTACAACAACAACCTGTCCGTGGACGAGATCGATGTCAGCAGCGAACGGGGCGACTACGCCCTGCTGCTGGGCGGGGAGCTGGAGTACCGCGCGGAACTGTCCGAGCAAACCGAGTGGTCGCTGGGCTACAACTTTTCCCAGAGCCTGTACGACGAGTTTTCCCAGCTCGACCGCCAGACGCATATTCTCTCTACGGATATCGACGTGGAAGTGGGCAAGGCCAGGTTGGGAGCGGACTACTACTACGTGGACTCTCGCCTGGATGGCAACGAGTTCCTCAACCAGCATCGCATCTCTCCGTCTGTTTCCGGCTTTCTGGCGCGGGAGTGGTTCCTGCGTGGCGCCTGGGTGTACAGCGACACGGAGCTGGAGAACAACCCGGCCCGCGATGCTGACACCCACGCGGCGGAAATTGATGTGTACTACTTCGTGCGCGGCCTGCGCAGCTACTGGAATGCCGGCTATCGTTACAAGGACGAAGACGCGGCGGCGGACCGCTTCACCTTCCAGTCCCACGGCGTCAAGCTGCGGTACGTGCGGCGCTTCGACTGGCTGCAGCGCACCTGCCGGGCGGAGTTCGCCTGGCGCTTCGAAGACCGCGACTACGATGGTGTGACAGCCAGCATCGGCGAAGAGCGCCAGGACGATCGCCATCGCCTGCGCGCCGAACTGCAGGTACCTTTCGGTGAAAGGGGCACCGCCGAGTTCTACTACGACTACAGCGACTACGAGTCGAACTTTCCCAACGCGGACTACGACCGCCAGATCGCCGGGGTCGAGCTGCGCTATCGCTGGTAGCCCCTCAGCAAACCGTGGCCGTATACCGGGTCGCGACCCGGCGCCCCCAGGTCCTCTGCCGTGTCAAACAGTGCCTGGCGCGCGGCCTCAGCATTTGAGGTCTTCAACCGGCGCGCGGCCTCCACCGCGACAAAAGGCACCGCAAAGGAGGTGCCGGAGGAAGACCCATAGCCGCCGCCAGGGCGGGCGTGCTGCAGGTTGACCCCGGGCGCGGCGATGTCGATGTAGTCACCGCGGTTGGCGAGCCGGTAGACACGCTTGTCAGCGCCCACCGCCGTCACCGCCAGCACGCCCGGGTGTGCGGCGGGGTAGCGCGGTGGCGCCACCGGCCCACCATTACCCGCCGCCGCCAGCACCAGCACACCCTGGCCTGCAACCCGGTCCAGCACCGCGCCCAACAACTGGTTGGGTGGACCGGCCAGGCTCAGGTTGATGACATCTACCTGTTCACCGGCAAGCCAGTCCACCGCCTTGATGAGGGCGACGGTGGTGGCCACAGTCCTGCCATCCGTACCTGATTCAAACACTGAGGCACTGTATAGCTCACTGGCCGGGGCCAGACCGGTGTAGTGCTGGCTTGCGCCTACCAGGATCGAGGCGACCGCTGTGCCATGCTCCATCGGCGCAGCCTGCGCCCTGACGAAATCCCGCTGCCTGATACCAGCCGCGCGCAGCGCGCTGTGATCGAGATCGATGCGGCTGTCGACCATGCCGATGCGCAAGGTCGGGGCGGTCGACGTGACCGCCTGCAGCGCCGCCGCGGGCTGCAGGCCCTGGCCCTGCTCGGGCTGCGGATCCCCGGCCGCGTACAAATGATTGCGATCCACGCGGGCATCGCGCTCACCGACTATGTCCAGCACCGCCGTGCGCGCGTCAGTAATCTCGAAGCTGGCCGGGGCCGCCACCGTAGCGAGCTGCAACCCCAGGGACGTCAGTTCATCCACGGTTTCAAACAGATAGCCCTCTTCGGCCAGGGCGACAATCGCTGAAGGCTCCGCCATCACCAGCCATTCGTCCGTGTAGATTCGGCTCTCCGCTACTTCCAGCTCGGCCTCCAGGCCCTCGCTGATGTCGTCGGCGATGGCGTCGACAATCGCCTCTTCGACGGCCCGCTCCACCTCGTCATCAATATCGACTTCGATGTCAGCCTCGAAGTCCTCTTCCAGTTCGTCCTCGAGTTCCTCTTCAAAACGTTCCTCGTAGCGTTCTTCGAAGTCCTCTTCCAGGTCTTCCTCGAAGTCCTCCTCGAAGTCCTCTTCGAAGTCGTCTTCCAGCTCTTCCTCGAGCTCCTCTTCCAGTTCGTCTTCAAACTCCTCGTCGAACTCTTCCTCCAGCTCCTCCTCGAATTCACGTTCGAAGTCGTCTTCGAGGTCTTCCTCAATCTCGCGCTCGAAGTCTTCTTCGATCTCTTCTTCGATCTCTTCTTCGATCTCTTCTTCGATCTCTTCTTCGATCTCTTCTTCGATCTCTTCTTCGATCTCTTCTTCGA